>NZ_JBPDIH010000002.1:0-656790 GCF_052030545.1 Thalassotalea sp. PLHSN55
GGATAAAAAACAAAAACATTTATGAGGATAAAAAATAGTATTCCGTACTTCACGAACTCTCCTAAATACCTAACGCCCACATTAATGGGAAAAAAATTGTTGGCTAAAATAGCGACGAAGGAGCAAAAGCCAACTGTTTTTTGTCCCTGTTTAATTGCTTGTTAGCAGTACTTTAACTACGAACTGCTGTTACCGTTACTTCGATTAAAACTTGTCCCTCGAGGGCAACACCTAAACATGCTCTTTGCGGCCAATGTTCCGGATTAGTACCTAACCAATTTTTCCAAACAGAATCCATAATAGGCTTATCAGCCATATTGGCAATATAAACTTGAGCTGAAACAATTTGAGTTTTGTCAGAGCCTAGTTCGAGCAAATTATTTTGTATGGTTTCGAGGGTTAATTGGGTTTGTTGCTCAATTCCTACTGACGTGTCAGAAGAAGTTGCAACTGTCCAAACTAAATCTTTATATGTGGATGACTTATTGCGCCCATCGTAAATTCCACGCTTTCTCTCGATCATCGATACTACCTTGTACTGCTAACAGCTCTTTTAACAGGAAATAATCCTTGTTTAAACAGGGAATATTTCCTTCTTTAACTTTATTAATAATTAGCACCTTACGATATTTAACTAATACCTTCAACAAGTTAAAATCGCTTCATTCTATATTTTGTAGAAATGCGGAAAGTTTCCTGCTTTTATGCGCTCAAACCTGAAGCTAATGAAATAAAGAGATAAGTTTTCACTTTCTCGTTTTGCATTTTGCATTTTCAGTTCGCAAAAATGCCTGTATTTAAAATCCCTCTAAAAACCTAAAACAAAAATAACCATTTGTTAATTAATGGTTTTATATTTTGGCACGGTTATCGCTATCTCAAGGTAAGACTTAACGCGAAGTAGGGATAAAAGTTCATGATGAAATATACAACCAAGAATAAAGCCGTTAAAACCGTGGCACTAACTTTAGGTTTAAGTAGCCTTGTTTTAGCAAGTAATGGGATAAAAGCCGAACCATTTACGCAATGCCCAACCGAAGCTTTTTTAATACAAGATAAATTAGCCAACCTTTACGGGGTTCAGCTTGCCACAGGCTTTTATGAAAAAACCTCGCCGGTTGATTGGGGCCAAGAAAAAATGAATGCTTTAGCCTTTAGTGTGCACGACAACTACTTGTATGCATTCAACTATTACTACGGCACCATAGTGCGTATTAACGCCAATCATGAAGTTACGCCTATCACCATAGCCAACATGCCTGACAAGGGCTTTTATGTGGGCGATATTTCAGTCACTGAAAATGCTTATTACCTGTATCGTCCGGGCAGCGCTCTTGGTTTGTATCGCATATCACTCGATGAAAACAGCGACGACTATTTAGCCATGAAAAAGATCGTAAATGGTTCAAGCTTAAATCATGCTATTTACGATTTAGCTTTTCATCCTGATAACGGTTTTGCTTACGCTGTTGATCGTTGGGGCAACCTTTGGAAAATCGACGTGCAAGCCGGCACCTCAGAAAAACTCAGTAATGTTGGTGAAGCAGGCACTTTTGGCGCGGTCTATTTTGACGTAACGGGTAATTTATATATCAGCCGAAATGGCGACGGCCATATTTTCAGGGTCAATACCAACTGGGATTATCCGGTAGCTGAATTTTTTGCCTATGGCCCGTCATCAAGTAATAACGATGGTGCGCGCTGTGCCCTCGCCCCCATTGTTTCACAAGATGCGCCCACCACAGATTTTGGCGATGCGCCCGATTCATACGGTTCAAGTATTAATAATAATGGTGCACGTCACGATGTTGGCGATGGCACATTATTCTTAGGTGAAAGCGTTGTCAGCGAACCCAATGCTTATGCCGATAATGGCACCGAAGTAAATGATAACGACGGTATTCAATTTGTTACCGGAATTGAAGCCGGTAAAACCGCCATTGTTGATATTACTGCCTCAGCCAATGGTTTTGTGAATGCGTGGCTTGATTCAGACAAAGACGGTGAGTTTGACACCGACGAGCAAATTATTACCGCAGAGGCCGTAAATGCTGGCAGTAATATTATCGCTTACGATGTACCTACTTGGAGCGAACCGGGCTCAACATGGACCCGTTTTAGATTAAGCTCGCAAGAGTCGTTAACCGCAGTAGGTGGTGTTGCAGACGGTGAAGTAGAAGATTACAAAATTGATATCGCCGAGCAAGATGTTACCGCCACTCATTACCCGTCGGCTGATGGCTGGGCAACGCTAGCGTTTGAAGATAATTGGCCATTGGTTGGCGATTACGACATGAATGATGTGGTGGTGCGCTATCGCCTTTCATCGTATGAAGCTGATGGTAATTTAATGCGCGTTAAAATTGAAGGTGAAATAGTGGCTATTGGCGCTTCATATCACAACGGTTTTGCGTTTCGTATACCGGGGTTATTGCGCGATGAAGTCGATACTGGCCGAGCGAGTTTTCACATTAATGGCGTTAAACAAAATGAATTGCCATTAGAGGCAGATAAAAACGAAGCCATTTTGATCATCGCTGACGATTTATGGGACTTTGTCACCCCAGGTGAAGACTGTAAATACTACCGCACGGAAGCCGGTTGTGGGTCAAATATTCAAATGACTTTTTCATTAGAAATACCACTTGAGGCTAATGTCAGCAAAGCCGCAGTTGCCGACTTTCCTTACGATCCGTTTATTTTCGCTTCAAGCGGTCATCAGCGAAATTACTTATTTGGTGAAGCACCGGGGCGTCGATTTGAAATTCACTTAAAAAACCAAGCGCCAACCGAAGCGTTTCAAGCAAACTTTTTTGAACGTGGCGACGATGCTTCTATTCCAGCACAGGGTAATTATTACCTTAATGAAAACGGCATGCCTTGGGCAATTAACATTCCATACGAGTGGCAACATCCGCTTGAGTACATGGACATTAAATATGCTTATCCAAATTTCCATAGTTTTGTTACCTCATCAGGCGAGTTAAACATTAACTGGTTTACGGTAGAAAACAGCAATACCAACAACGTATTTAAGCACTAAGGGGAAAAATCATGAAATTTACTCAACGACTCTCTATCAGAGCAGTATTTACGAAACCTGTCATTATCACCCTATGTTGTTTATCAATTAGCGCTTGTGGTGGCGGCGGAGGTGGTGAAAGCAGCAGTTCAGCATCAGCAACTACGCAAGCGCCAACACCCGCGCCGGTTACTACGCCTGATCCTATGCCAACACCAGATCCAGCGCCAGATAATACGCCGAATACGAGTGATGAAGAATTACCAGATCCTAATGCTGTTTATGAAAGCACTGCAGAACTTGTCGCGGCAAAATCTTTTTTAATTGCGCAAGAGTATCAGCTGGAAATTAGCTATCAAAACGATGCTAACCGCCAAGCGTATTTATCGGTTTGCACTGAGTTTTCACAAGGCAGTGATGGTATTTATGTCAATTACAACAGTTGTTTATTACGCGCCCCCATTAGCGGCGATTTTAGTAAAACCTTAACGGTTGCTAATGATAAAGATAAGCTAGTAATGGCGATTTGGTATTTAGATGATGTAAACACGCCACGGTATGAAACTTGGGAAAATACCAATGGCGTCAACGAGGAAAAAACGTTCCACGTTAATTAAGTATGGATTCAATAACGACATGGACGTTACAACGATTAACCTTAAAAAGTTAGGGATAGCAGATAATTAGTTACCGGTTATTTTAAAGCACTCTTAAACATACAACCAAAGTAACATCAACGGCTATTACCCTAACCTTACCCCCTGTTATCCGGGAAGTATTCCTCAGACAATCTAACTTGCTACAAAGCGCGAACCCAAATATTTCTAAACCCTACCGGACTACCGTGAAACTGCAAACCAACAGGTTCACAGCCGTGAACCTTGTGTAAAGGTGGGCCAACAAAAGCCGTTGAACCTTGAATTTCAACATTATTTTGCACAAGTACGCCATTGTGTAGCAAAGTTAAACGACCTTTAGTTATATAATTTCCGTTACTATCAAATGTTGGCGCCTTGTAAAATATATCGTAGCTTTGCCATTCTTGCGGGGGCAAAGTTACATTAACTAATGGAGCATACTGTTTATAAACAGATGCCGCCTGGCCATTAACATAGGTGCGACTAGTGTTAGAGTCTAGAATTTGTACCTCATAAAATTTTTGAATTTTTATGCCACTATTGCCCCGTTTTTGCCCCTCCCTAGAAGGATCTATTTTAGGTGTGCGCCATTCAACATGCATTTGCATGTCACAAAACTTATCTTTCGAATAAATTATTTTGTCGGTTTTAGTTGCCAATAACTCCCCCGCTTTTATTTTCCAGCGTGCAGGCTCCCCCTTGGCATTAACCCATTGTGCGATAGTCGTGCCATCAAAGAGTACTTTTGCATCCGACGGAATAGCCGTCGGAATGACTTTTTTAGGTACCGGGTGCCAAATTTCAGTCTCTTGATGTTTTTCTTTTGAAAAAGCCTCAGATGCAAATAACGGCAATAAAAATATGCCAATACAAGTTAATTTGTTCTTATTCATTATATTGCCTTTATTTTATCTAACTTAATACGAATCTACTTTGCTAACCGTTTATTTAATGTGTAATAAACTTTAGTGAAAGCTGGCCCATTGTTATGCTTTCCTTCAATGCCAGAAAAATCAACCATCACAACTTTGTCAGTTGTTAACGGCATTGAAAATTCGATGGTTTTTTGGTCTTTTGATAATTGAATATTTTCTGGTTTAAGTGTTTTTTCATTAACTTTAGGCGAGCCATAAGTTTGATGGTAATGATAATGCCATTCGCTGACTTTAATATTCATCGCTTTTACTGTTGCCTCGTCTATAACGTCAGTAAAGCGAAGCTTAAAACCAGTTTGGGTTAATTTCATATCCACAAGTTCAAATGGCTTTGCGTCGCCCTGCCAAACAATTTTCTGCAACCCAAAAGGTTTACTGCCGCGCGCATTCCAACCGCGTGAAGTTTGTCCTACCCACAGTTGTCCTTGTTCATCAAAATTCACGCGAATATTGCCACTTTGCAAACCACTAGCAAATTCAATAACAGCACCTTGATATTGACCTTGTACTTTTTCGAGCATCGCACGTGAAACATTCGACTGCGTTTGGTCACCGATAAATATTTGTCCAGAAAAAGGGCCAAATTTACCTTCGCTAACGTCCCATTCAGGGTTACCCGGTGAGTTGGCTATTTCGTTATGTGGAAACCATAAATTAGGTTTAGTACGAATGTTATCAAAGTCGTTAACTGTTAACGCGCGTACTTTTTCGGGTCCATAATCAGGGTGTTCAATTAACGACACCGGGTGACCATAAAATTTATCTTTTTCTAATAAGTGTAATTTTGAGGTGCCGACCCAATCTCCTTGGTTATCAGTAAAAAACACTTCATCTTGTGCGTTAATGCCAATTCCAGCTGGAGAGCGCAAACCACTAGCGAACGGTATAAACTCGCCAGTAGGGGTTACTTTATAAGCCCAGCCACGATAGCCACCGCTACTGCCCATATTGGTATTAAGCTTAAAAGCATCTGGGTCGCCATGGCTTAAATTTAAGGTGCCATAATAATTTCCCGCTTTATCTTTTACAGGACCAAAATGAAATTCATGGTAATTATTGTGAAATTTCCAATTGTTGGCCAAGTTAATATAACGGTCGGCAATGCCGTCATTATTACTGTCAATTAAACGCGTTAGTTCAGGTTTTTGGGTGACAATAATAGAGCCATCGTCATCGCACATTAACCCTGCCGGTTCATGTAAACCGTCAGCAAACTTTGACCAACGCTTAGTTTTGTCATGATATCGCCAAACATCACCAAAACGTGTTGCAACGTAAACGTTACCTTGTTTATCTGTGTCTAATCCGGCTATTTGCATTTCAACTTTTTTAGGTGTTTTAATGGTTTCAATAATATAACCAGATGACGTTACCTCTTTTAGAGCCGCCAAGGAATGAACACTTGTTAAAAGTGCGCTATATAAAAAACTATATTTAAGAATACTACGCATAGTGATCACCCTTTACCGTTAATTTTTATGCTAAAACGCTGGTTTTCTTCAAGGTTAAAATAAAGCTTGTCGTTAACACGGCGTGCTTGCGCCGAGCTGATTTGTTGACTCGCTTTTTTAGGCAGTGCAAAGCTAATTGATGCTACATTATTCGGATTTTCAATAACTTGATATACTAAATTAAACGAATTACTGTTTATCACACTTGCTTCAACACTGTACTTAACCGTATCAAGAGTAAAGAAAAACCGCGGGTTACCTAAACGAGAGTATTCATCAAAACGACACGTGCTAGCTTCAGGCGCAATAGAGTCAGGAGCATGGAAAACCCATTGGCCTAAAATTAAGCTATTGTCACTACCTCGGTTTTTTACATTAGGTCCAATATTGAGTAACTCGCCAGTCCATGCCCCCGAAATAGAACAGTCTTTAGGGTTGAAAGCGTAATTAATTTTTTCTGGTAACCCCACCACAATCGAAAATGGCGGAAGGTCTAATACGCGTTTGCGTTGTACAACCGGTATTTTGTCAGCGCTAATATTAAGCTGGTTCGCATTCATATTATTAACACCGCGAGTAGATACGCCAAAATACTTACGATCTTTATCGCCTGTAACCATTAAAGACACGTTAGTTCTTGGTGCATTCTTATGCTTTTTTAAAATTAAACGGCTAAGTGTCATCATGCGTATTTCTAAGGTTTGTTTACCTTTTAACAAAGCAACACGTTGTTTTAAGCGCTCATATGGCTTGGAGTTAATCGACACATCGAGATAAACGTATGGTGGGTTTTGCGTTGACAAGTAACTTTTACTATTTTTTGGGGCGTAAAAATCGCCTTTAAAAATAATCGCATAGTCTTTAATTTCAGGAATTTGATAGTCAGCAACATTTTTAGAGAGCACACCGGTTTTAATTGGCTTTTTGCCTTTTAGCTGCTCGAAGTCAAAGGTACCGTTTGGGTCTAATTGATAAAGTTCGTAGGTTAAGTTTTGCCACCCCTCTCGTTTTGACAAAATATAAGCAGTGATCTGTTTTATTTGCTGATCGTTATAAACAGCCCCAAAACCGGGCATACCGGCTTGCACAAATCCCTGTTTAATATTATTAACTATATCGCTTGGCTCGCTACCATGTATCCATTCGCCATCTTTCAAATTAAATCCGGTTGCACCGCTTAAGTCTTTATTGTGACAAGACGCACATACCGACTCAAATAGTGTTTGACCTGCTGTCGTCTCGGTCGGTTCGGTTATCATGTTTTTGACTTCATCATCAATTTCAGCCGCAAAAGCGTATCCACCAAGCAGCGACACTCCCCATAAAACATAGCCAATCAAACACTTAGTTCTTTTCATAAATAGCTCTCATAAATTAATTTTCTCTATTAATAACCATACACCTAACCTAAAAAGCGCACCCTAATGGCAAACCATCAGCAATGCGCAATGCGATAGCCAACATTGAAAGCGTCGACTTTATTTTTTCTTTTTCATGTGTTTAACCGCTTTCCATTCATAACTACCTTTTTCTGCAATTTCGACTAAAAGGTGATATTTTTTCGCTCGAGCTTCTCCTTCGTATTGGTCGAAAACGTCCCCCTGACCAAACATTCTAGGATCCGCTTGTTTGGTAAGTTCAGCAAATAACTCATCATGTAACTTTGCTTGAATTTGTTTAAAAGCGGGTTTATTGGCTAAGTTCGTTAAACACTCTGGGTCTTTTTTTAAATCGTATAGCTCTTGTTGCGGTCTTTTGCCGTAATTGGCTTGAAAAATTAAACCGTCTTGTTCGCTGTTTTTAGTGATGTATTTTGTCGGGCTATGGTCAGTATCGCGATAATCCGCATCAGGTGTACCACTTGGCCAACGATTTTCTTCGAAATTATAGGTGTATACGTAGTTTTCTGTATGAATGCTACGTACTGGATACCCCCAACCATTTGGACGCGAAGGGTCGTTTCTTTCTCTGCCAGTTACGACGCTGTTGCGGGTATTGGCGTTTTTATTATTGAAAATACTTACTAAGCTTTTTCCTTCAATAGGCTGCATATCATTTTGTTTGATCTGCGCAACTTCAAGCATGGTCGGCGCAATATCAGTAAAACTGGTAAAGCTTGTTACGGCACGACCAGGGGCAACAATATTGTTTGGCCAGCTAACCACAAAAGGCACACGCGTGGAAAAGTCAAATGGGTGACCTTTATAACGAGGAAAAGGCATGCCGTTATCCGAAGTCACAACCACTAAGGTATTTCCAAGTTCACCTTTACTTTCAAGGTATTGAAGAATTTCACCTAGCTTAGTATCGTAATCTTCAACTTCGATAGAATAATCGAGAATGTCGTGCTTTACCTGTTCAGAATTTCCCCAAAACGTCGGCAGAAAATCTAAATCGGCAAAGCTTTTACCGTTTTTTACACCCGATTTAAATTCGTAACTTCGGTGTGGCTCTTTTGAACCAAACCAAAAAAAGAAAGGTTCGTTTTTTGGTTTGTCTTGATAAAAGGCCTTAAAATTTTCAGTGTAATCGAGTTTATTAATTCCTGCCGCAGCAGGCTTTTTAGTTCGCTTAATGTGGTTATATTCTTTGCCTGTTAATAAAATACCGTGTGTATTACCAGGCCCCCAGCCTTTGCCGGTAAACCCAGTGTGATAGCCATTTTTAGCTAATACTTGCACGAAACTTTTAAATTTTTTAGGCCAATTAGGTGAATGATTCGCGGCGACTTCTAATTGCCAAGGATTGCGCCCCGTAATAACAACCGCTCTTGATGAAGAGCATTTGCTGCTAGGCGTAAACATATTTTTAAAAAGTAACCCTTGCTTAGCTAGTTGGTCTAAGTTGGGAGTATTTACAAACTTATAGCCATAAGCACTGGCGTGCGACATATCATCAGCTATGGCAAAAAGAATATTCGGTTGCTTGTTATCACTGGCAAAGGCTTGTATCGATATCATTGAAACGAGTGCAAAACACACGAGTTGTTGAATAGTTGTCATATTGTTCATTTTTATCACCGTTAACTTACAGATCTTTAAAGTTTTTAGGACGTGGATGTAACCATTTTTTGTCGTTGAAGCGCTTGACCATGTCAGCAGTTAATTTTGGGTATTTAGCAGCTAAATCATTAGTTTCAGATAAGTCATTTTTTAAGTTATATAGTGCCCATGGCCTTTTACCTTCTTTTACTATTTTGTGATCACCCGAAACTAAAGCAAACGATTTATTAGGCCGTTGTAAAAAGTAGTCATGTTCACGGTTAACTTTTTGTCCGTATAAAATAGGAGTCAGGCTGATCCCTTCGTTTGGTAAGATTTTTCTACCGTTTTCTTGTCTTGGATATGTCGCTTCAGCTAATTCAGCTGCAGTCGCCAACATATCAACCACATGACCGCGTTGCTTGATTATCGTACCAGGCTTTACTTTAATGCCTTCTGGCCAATGCATTATGGCTGGTGTCATTGAACCGCCATTATAGGTATTATTTTTATAACGCCTTAACGGCGTATTTTGTAAATTGGCCCAATTAGGTCCAACACTGCCCCAACTGTTTTTACCACCAATTTGTTGAGTGAAATCTAAACCTTCTTTGCCATTAAATTGGTTAATAACTTTATTTGCTGCACCGTTGTCACTAAGAAATACAATGAGCGTATTTTCAAATTCACTGGTACGTTTTAATGTTTCAACCACACGCCCAATTGATTGGTCCATTTCGTCAACCATCGCAGCATAAACCGCCATATTACGAGCGCGCCAATTTTTATGGTCAATGTTTTTCCAGTCAACGACACCTGGCTCCTTCTTTGGCAGTGGCACCTTATTTTTGTCAATAACCCCCATTTTTATCATGCGTTCGTAGCGCTCCTGACGAAGTTGATCCCACCCCACTTGATATGTTTGCAAATACTTTTGAATAACGCCTTCAGGTGCATGCAGTGGCCAGTGTGGTGCGGTATACGCTAAGTATTGAAAGAAAGGTTTCTCTGACTGTGCAAATTTTTCAATTTGCCTATTGGCTTCTTCGTCCATTTTGGACGTGTAATAATAATCTCCGTTCGGTTGAGCAATAAACTGTTTATCACGTGTTAAAAATGGCGGTTCATAAAATGACCCCGCGCCGCCCATAGTGCCATAATAATGTTCAAAACCTTGGCCAGTAGGTGATAAGGCGCTTGCCGGTTTTTTCGATAAATGCCACTTTCCCACCATACCGGTTTGATAACCAGCCGACTTAAGTACCTTAGCGATTGACGTTTGCTGTGGCGTAATAGCTTCACTGTAACGACCCGTAATTAACGCCGCACGTGTTGGCCAACAACGGCCAGAGTTATAAAACTCGCTAAAGCGCAAGCCGCCTTGGGCAAGTTCATCTAAATTGGGCGTATCTATTTCACTGCCGAAGGCACCAAGGTCTGAATAGCCCATATCATCGGCTAAAATAATAATAATATTAGGCCGTTTATCTTTAGCTTGCACTAGGTTTGATAGCATAACTAGAGTAACTAGTAGGCCAGTTAATAGTAGTTTAACTGGTTGTGTAACTTTCTGATTCATTGTTATTTACGTCCACATTTTTCAACAATTTCGGCAGGCTTAATCAACTTGTATCTGTTGCCATTTAGGGTGGAGTATTCGAGCTTCCATTGATTGCGCTTTGCCATTTTTAGGTAAAGCCGGTAGCTGCTGCAACACCGCTTCAAGTTGTTTTGTCACTTGTATTAATTCAGGTGTATTCAACTTAGCGAGGTCTTTTTTCTCAATTAAGTCGTTTGAGACATTGACTAATTTTCCTGACGAATAAAGCTTATAATCTTGCGTACGTGCAAAAATTCCGCCTTTGGTTACTTTTTTGTTAGTACCTTTATAAGGTTGGTAATGTGAATACAGTGTTTTACGTGGGTTACCTTTTTTCCCAAATAATTGCGGTAGAAAGCTACGGCCGTCTTTTGGGTCACTGTTACCTAAAGTAATGCCCGCGGCTTCAGCAATGGTTGGGTAGAAGTCAGTAAAGTCGATTAAATCATTATTTTTAACGCCTTTCGCGGTTTTACCTTGCCAATAAGCAATTAACGGTACATGAGTGCCCATATCAAGCATGCGCCCTTTACCGCCGCGAATTTTCTGCCCTTGCCAAGTTGAAGTGATACCACTTGATGTGCCGTTATCAGAAGTAAATAAAATTAAGGTATTATTAAGTTGGTTGATGTCTTCAAGTTTTTGAACGATTTTACCAACAATTTTGTCGGTATAAGCCACCATAGCTTGAAAGTTTTTTTTATTTTCAGCTCTGTCTTTACTGATTTTATTTGCAGCTTGGCTGCGGTCACCATTGCCTATAGTATCTGGCGTAGGCACAAATGGCGCATGCACTAGTACCATTGGGTAATAAATAAAAAACGGTTCATTTTGATACTTATCGATAAAGTTAAGCAAAAATTCAGACATAATGTCTGGCCCGTATAAACCAGCATTATCTTCTGCGGTAGTTATTTTACTGTTAATTTCAAGTACGGGACTCCAAAACCGCTCTGTCGCTTCTTTAATGTTATTGCCTTTAGGCGACACTTTGTCGACAACTAATTGCCATAAGGCATACTCGTCAAAACCTGCTTTGTGCGGACGTTTTTCATCATATCTATCAGCAAAGGTATCACCACTTGTTATACCGTTAAGCTGCCATTTGCCGGCAATCGCTGTTTTATAGCCTGCGTTTTGCATTAAATTACCGAAGGTTTTCTCATCAGGGTTTAAATAGCCAAAATGGGTATAATTCCTAAAATTTTGCTTACCGGTCATGAGCATCACACGTGACGTTGTGCAAATAGGGGTTGAATATGCATGTTGAAATTGCACGCCTTTTGCTGCTAATTGCGACAAGTTAGGCGTGAGATACTCTGTTGAACCATAACTTTCAAACGCTTCCCAACTGACATCGTCGGTCATAATCAAAACAATATTGGGTTTTTGTTGAGCAAACACCGGCAGACTTAAATATAAAGTTGTCATCGCTAAACTAAGTAAAAATTTAAATGAAATCATTAGTCGAGCTTACTGCTATTAACATCTTGCTTTAAGGCTGCGTCAAACGTATTCATACGTTGTATTAATGTTTTGGCTTTTTCGGGGTATTTAGTTATTAAGTTCTTTTGCTCACCTACGTCTGTCGCTAAGTTATAAAGTTTATCGACTAAATCATCACCTTTTGCCCGTTCAGGCTTTCTTACGTGATAACCATTGTACAAAAACTTCCAATCGCCTTGCCTTACACCGTCGATGGTTTCGGTATTAGCTGAGTAATAAAAAACTTCGTTACGAGGCGATTTATCGACGCTGCCATTTAAAAAAGAAGAAAGATCCATACCGTCATAAATACGATCTTCAGGCATAGCAATACCTGCATAGTTGGCAATGGTGGGAAATAAGTCGAGTGCAGACACAATTTCATTGGTTACCGTACCAGCTTTAATTTCAGATGGCGCCCATATTACCGCAGGCACCCTTACACCACCTTCATAAGTGTTAAATTTACGGCCCTTTAACGGCTTAGCTGATCCTTTACTGTTTGGGCCATTGTCTGAGGTAAAAATCACTAAGGTATTTTTGTCTAAGCCTTGTGCTTTTAAGGTTTTCATTACCTCACCAACACTCCAGTCTATTTCCTGCACCGCATCGTAAAAAGGACCGCCTTTACTTGAACCTTTAAACTTTTCACCGGCAAAAATAGGGACATGTGGAAAGCTATGGGCGAAGTATAAAAAGAAAGGTTTGTCTTTATTTTGCTTAATAAAAGAAACCGCTTCGTGAGTGTAGCGTTCTGTTAAAGTTGTTTGGTCGGTCGGGTATTCTATAATGTCATAACCACGCATTAAAGGAGGTTTATTTTTCAAAGTTTTGGTTAATTTTTTTTCAAGTTGCTGAATGTCTTTATCCATTTTTACGTGGTTGTAGCCTTGGTTAAAAACAATATCTGAAGAAACATCAAGCCCTTGGGTAATTGACATATTGTTGCTGTACGGTAAACCGTAGTAATAGTCAAAACCTTGATCTAAGGGTAAATAACCTTTTTCACGCCCTAAGTGCCATTTACCAATAAGTGCCGTGGCATAATGCTTTTGCTTAAGTAATTCAGCAATCGTAATTTCACCTTTAGGTAAACCCGCACCATTACGGTTGTCTGAATCAGGTAGTAGAACTTTTGGCACGCCTGCTCTTACGGGCATTCGGCCGGTTAATAATGCCGCACGCGAGGGTGAACATACCGAAGAGGCAACATAAAAGCTGGTCAGCTTCATGCCTTCATCAGCCATTTTATCAATGTTAGGTGTATACGCTTTTTGGGAGCCAAAGGAACTTAAATCTTCATAGCCTTGGTCATCCGTAAAAATAACTACAACATTTTGAATTTTGCTATGTGCACTTGCCATAGTTGCTATCAAACTACACACGAATAACACCGATAACTTTTTCATTGCCCACACTCATTAAGGTTTTGTAATTGCGGCTCTATTTAAGATAGAAACCTATCTCGAACATTATTTATCAAGAAAGAAAACAGATCCGTTGACAGTATTCAGCAGCAATAGTACAAAGAGTGCATATACAGCACCTTTAAAAAGTCACCTGTTACCTTTAAAATAAAACTCATCAATAAATAACATTTATTTTCAAAGACTTATTAAAACAAAAATGGACTAATTATAGTAATGTCACCTGATTTTATTGAGTTAGATATACTCATTGGCACAATATTACCTTTTACTGCCGCACATATTTTTGTCTTGGTGCTAACTTATTTCACCTTAGTGCGGCACCGCATTGGTAAGCCTTATTTTTATTTTGCTATTTTTATTGCTTGTTTTATTTTATTTCTTTGTGGTCCATTGGTGAGAGTAACAACGCCAAGGTACTTTTTTTATTGGTTTACTGCGTTCAAAAACATTCTGTTATTTACCGTTGCCTTTCCCGCATTATTAACTGGGCTTTTTATTTTAGCGAAAAAACCTTTGAGTAAAATGCGTACATGCGCAGTTTATTCACTTGCCAGTATTTGGGCGGTTTATTATTTAGCCACACGCTTTATCGCCAACAAACACAATGCCAATATAAGTGTTTTTCCGCCGTCAGAGTTCTTTACGCTCACCGGCACTTTTATAGGCAGTGTTTCGTTTCTCATTTTTGTTGTAATTTTGCCTTGTTGTTATTTATTAAATACCAACCCCGATAGAACAACCAAACTCACAATTTATGGGGTATTACTGTTATGTTTTTCATTATTACTTGGGCATATGTTTAATTTTTGGGTATTAATGAATCTTGGCTGTGCCCTTTGCGCCTTGATTTGGGGACGATTGGTTTACACTGACATTAAGAAAAACACACGCCAATTAGCTGCTTATCACAAACATGAGCAAGCATTAGCAAAAGCACAGTATGTGTCAGGTGACAACAATACATTTGGCGAGTTTTATCAACCCAACAACAATATTGCCTTTCCAGTCAGAGAGCGCGAAGCGCTTATTGAAGTGGTTCGTACAACAAGTACAGGCCTTGTCACTGTAAAAGTAGATGAGCTTTATGTAAATTTACATGCGTTTACTCAGCACCAACAAAACGAACTTATTCTTCACACTCGCGAAGTTTTATTTATGCTCGTTGATGTGGCCATTTTAGCGGGAGCAAATGCTTCAGAATTAACCCAAAGATTAGCAAAAAAAGGCACAGAAATAGATGCTTGCATAGCACCACAAGCGTTGCAAGCACTATTAAACCAAGAATGTTACTTTTTATGTGAGGCTATACGTAATAGCGCACAACCCAATGCTGATGAAGAATTAGCTGACACAATTAAAGCCTACATTTTGGCGCACTATTTTAATGACATTAGCATTGCCGAAATTGCCCATGCGGTTTCAGCTAGTCAGTCCCATATAATGCGTGTATTTAAACGAGTGCATAGCCAAACGATCAAACAATACTTAGCCGAAGTACGTATAGAAAAAGCTAAGTTATTGCTGCTTTCTAAAACCGTAACCGAGTCTGCTTTTGAGTCAGGCTTTAATGACTCCAATTATTTTGCGACGGTCTTTAAAAAGAAAGTGGGCGTCACCCCAAAACAATATCAACAACAAGCAAGCGAAAACACAAATGTTAAAACTAACTAAGCAATAAGCTCTTCAATGAAGCACAACATCTATTATGATTATTGCTAGGCCGTAAACTTTCGTGTTTTTTATTATTTCTTCATTAACGCCATCGCATTAGCTGTCATTCCCGTAATGCCTGTTAGCAGTGTTGGCTTAGCATCTGGAGCAAATTTTGCGGAATGCAAAGACGGTAAACGTTGCTGATTGGCTTTTGCTTGTTGGTACGTTTTTGCATTAACCGCACCTAGCCATAACAGCGTGCTAGGAATTTTTTCTTTGGTTCGGCCAAAGCGAGAAAAATCTTCCCCCGCCATTACCGGAGCAACTTCAACAACATTGTTTGCACCTATGGCTTGGCCAAGGTTAGCAATAACTTGTGCAGTAAAGTCTGGCTGGTTATACACCGACGGCGTGTATTCTTCTTTCACCACCACTTGTGGTAATAAATCGTCTGGCATGCCTGCGGTTTTAGCAACGCCGTGGCTTACTTCTTCAATACGGTTTAACAGAAAATCACGTGATTCATCAGAGTATGATCGCACCGTTAGCTGCAGTTTCACTTCATTGCTAATAATGTTGTGTTTAGTGCCGCCATGAATGGAACCCACGGTTATTACCGCTGACTCTAATGGCGATATTTCACGACTAACAATGGTTTGCAGTTTTAAAATAATTTCAGCCGCCATCACCACCGGGTCTTTAGTTTTATGCGGATAAGCGCCGTGGCCGCCAATGCCTTTTACCAGTACATCGACCGAGTCAACATTGGCCATGGCATAACCTTTCACATAACCGACTTTGCCTGCGGGCAAATCTGCTGAAACGTGCATGGCAATGTTATAATCTGGCAGCGGAAAACGTTCGAACAAACCTTCAGCAAGCATCAATTTTGCGCCATAACCCACTTCTTCACCCGGCTGAGCAACCAATACTAATGTGCCTTGCCATTTGGTTTTATGTTTGATCATTTGTTTGGCGGTGCCGAGCAATACCGACATGTGCATATCGTGACCACAAGCGTGCATCACCGCCACCGTTTTACCGGCTTCATTAACGGTTTTTGCAGTGCTAGCGTAGCTTAAACCGGTTTGCTCTAGCACAGGTAACGCGTCGGTATCAGCTCTTAACATGACAGTCGGCCCATCACCATTTTTCAAAACTGCCACAACGCCGGTTTTTGCAAGCCCTTCTGTTACCTCATAGCCATAGCTTCTCAATTCTTTAGCAAGAAATTTTGCGGTATTAAATTCGAGTTTTGATAATTCCGGGCTTTGGTGTAAATGGTGATAGATTTTCTCTATTTTGGGTAATTCATTTTCAATGGATTGGCTAACTTCGTTAGCACTTACAGACAAAGAAACATAGCTCAATAAAGCACTTAACATGAATGGACGTAGTTGCAAAATTTGGCTCCACTAATTAGACAGTGTAAATGAATATAACACTGTCGATGCAATTAACAAATGTCGAAAAAATTAATAGGTGCCAATAAAAATACGATGTACGTCAGTAGAATGAGAGTAATCTCTCTTTGGTTAAATGAAATTTAAATACTGGTGTCGACGAGCGAGCATTGATGGCTTTGAGTTATTTATTACTCATTTTGTTCGCTCTGTATAAAGCTCTGTGAAAATGCCTGCAACCCTTGTTGTACCAACGCATAGGTTTTGCCGATGTTGTCTGCAATTTCCCCTTCAAGCACATTTAAACCGCCAAGCACTTCTTTGGCTTCTGAAAAACCGGTATCGATGCCACCAGTAATTATGTCGACAAAGGTACTTACCGAGTCTTGTTCACTCATATCTGGGTGCTGCGCTTGATAAGCGCTTATAAACTTTGTGCTAAAGGCGACAATACGCTCGGCGGTCGCTTCTGGGCTAAAATCGATGCCAGCATCATAAACACTTTTTTCACCGCTGGTTTCAATACCCGCTTCGCCAAGCGCTTCATTAATGCCTTCTAGTGCGGTTTTTAGCATTAACGCCAGCCCTTCACTACTTTCGGAATGACTAAACTTAAGGGTCGACTCGATAATAGCGGCATTAAGCTGTTTTTTTTGGCTGACCGCTAGCGACTCACTTTGCTGATTATCTGCGTTAGCCGCAGTTTTATCTGATGCATTCGCTAACGTTGAATTGCTTGCTGAAACTGCATTGCTGGCTTGAGTTGAATTGTTGGCTTGAGTCGAATTACTGGCTTGAATCGGAGATGTCATGTCGATACCTTAAAAGCTGTGCCCATCTATTAAGTATCGGCGGATAAACCGATAACTCAAGCTTTATGCCTTATATAGTTCCAATATAGCTATTTGTTTGCGACCGTCGAAAACAGCCGTGAGTGAAATCTATTTACGCACCACATTTTATCATGGTCAAAGATAAGTAATTATTCGTCTAACGTCATTGCCGATTTAATTTCATCACTATCAAAACCTTTGCGTGACAAGTAAGCGTAAGCTTTTGATTTTTCTTTGTAGTCGGATAAATCAAAGCGCTTTTTGTCTAACTCAGCTTTACAGCTTTGGTAAAAATCAACCTCGTCGTTTAAAGCCAATTGATACACGGCATCATCAAAATCACTGACATCAATTAGCCGCTGTTTGAGATCTTGCAAAATAAAGTTTTTACCTTTGCCTTTCTTAAATAATTTAATAATTTCAGTTTTCAGATCAGATTTTTCAGCTTTAATAGCAAGTTTACTGCGCAAGGTTTCTCGCTGTGGATGCTGTGATAAGGCGTGCTCTGTTTCTGCACGTGTAAAGCCTTTAGTCATCATTTGCGAATACACTTTTTCTTTGTCGGTATTGGCAAAGTTTTCATACTTGTTTAACAGCCGAGATGTCGCCATTGCCAACAAGTTAATGTTTTGTTCATCCATCACTTGTTCAAGTGCGCTTTCGACGTCAGCTTCGGAAATTCCGCGCAACTGTAATTTTCGTTTAATCGCATTGCGGCCTATTTCACGACTAAATGCCAGTTCGCAATAACGCACTGCAAAATCAAAATTGCTCTTTAAATAGCCATTGGTAATAAAGTTTTCGATAACGGTTTCAACCCATTCAACATTTTCTGTTTTTCGGGTTAATTTGGTGCGAATTTCATCAATGGTATAGTCTTGCTGGGCAAGATGCCAATAAGCACTATTGAAAACATTTTCAATCGTTTTAGCTTGTCGAAGTGGCTTATTTTGCATAAAAAGATGTCGTTAAGAAAAAGAACGAGAGCAGTTTAGCAAAACAGTGCTGGTTGATAAAAGCTTTGCAACAATTAAATGATTTTCCATCAACTCATCACGAAAAAAAGGGGCGAAGAAAAGGAAATGAAAGGGGGTCGGTGACATTTTTAAAAATGGCCAACCCGACTCCTCTCTTTCTTCTTTTTTTGTCACCGACCCCAGTGTTTCGTCTCGTTAAAAAAAAAGGGGTCGGTGACATTTTTAAAAATGGCCAACCCGACTCCTCTCTTTCTTCTTTTTTGTCACCGACCCCAGTGTTTCGTCTCGTTAAGGAAAAAAGGGGGTCGGTGACATTTTTAAAAATGGCCAACCCGATTACTTTCTTCCTTCTTTTTTTGTCACCGACCCCAGTGTTTCGTCTCGTTAAGGAAAAAAAGGAAAAAAAGGGGTCGGTGACATTTATAAAAATGGCCAACCCGATTCCTCTCTTTCTTCTTTTTTTGTCACCGACCCCGGTTTTCCCGTTTTTTATGCCACAGCATGCAAATAACTAAGGCAACAATACCACTTGCGTAAGTCGCGTATAACGGGATAAGAGTAGGTTTGTCTTCTGGATAAGGGGAAGTATTTGATAAATACCACGCGGCAATTGCGCCAACAGCAAGCCAAATAGCTGCGGCAGTTTGCTTATATTTTGGCGCGGTAAAATAGCCGGTAAGCACAACGCAAAAAGCGGCAAAAGAGCCAATAAAAGGCTTTTTCCAAACACCGGCCAAATCTGCCAACATACCACCGGCCACGGCTGAAATAACAAAAACGGTAATAACAGCAATAATTGAAACAATAAAACCTTTAGCTTGGCTCATACGCTCCCCTTTGAAAAGTAATGAATATAAATCTTTTATATTCATTACCATACACCTAACTAGGGGAAAAGTAATACAAAAAAGTGACGTCAATAACGATATAAACGTCAGCCTTTTTAAATACTCACATGGTGAACGAAGCGAGTCTTCTTAGAAATATTTTACCCATTTCATATCGGTTGCCCGTTTAAACTCAGCAAACTTTTTACAGGGCCAATAAAGCGCCAAAACTAATAGCGCAGAAAAAAGCCAAACTTGCCAAATATATTCAAAGGCAAAATACCCCTGTTGCTCACTGCCATAAAAAGTATTAGGTCCCCAAATAAAGTAGCTAAATGAGTAAATAATAAGTAGCGCGTACAAGTGCAAAATATAAAAGAACATTGGCGCAGAGCCTAAGGTATTCACTTTATGTAACCAAGCCCCTTTTGCGGTTTCTAGCCAGGCTAATGTTAACGCGCCAATACCAAGAGCAAACAATAAAAAGTTAAGTGATGGCGGATACTTGGTGTAGTTGAAAAAGTCCATAACGGTCAGCAAAAAGCTAGATTGCTGAGCCCAGTCGAGTGTTTCACCGTAAATATTAAAACCGCGCAATACACATAATAACGCCAATAAACTCACGCCAGCTTTCAGTAATATTGATTTGCGCTCAGCAGCATTAAAACGTGAAGAAAATAACGGCCCAACCGCGTAACCTAGCATAATCACGCCAATCCAAGGCAGTACGGGATACGATACTTTTACATTCACTAAAGCGCCGGTCACAAGAAAGCCACGATCGTGCAATATCGTCCAAATACTATAACTGAGCTCATCAGGGCGAAATTCAATCGGCGATAATAAATTATGACCAACAACAATCGCTAGCCCAATAAAAATAAGCCAAAAACGCGGTAAGTAAGCCGCACCCGCAAGCGCTATCATGCTTAAGCCAATCGCCCAAATAACTTGTAAATACACAGTATGATAGGCGCCAAACCAAGAAAAATTGATCAAGGTAACTTCTAATAAAATTAATATAAGGCCACGTTTAAGTAAGAAACTTTGCGCTGAACGTTTAACACCACTGCGAGGGTTGGCGTATAACCAAGCAGACATGCCGGTAAGAAAAACAAAAATCGGCGCACACAGGTGAGCACTTAAACGGGTAAAAAATAATTCAGGATCTGTGGTGTTGATGTCCATCGGATCGAACACTTGCTTATGCAAAAAGAAGCGCTCGCGAACGTGATCAACCAGCATAAGTAAAATTACAAATCCGCGAAGAATATCAATAGAAGCAATTCGGGTAGTTTTATTGTCTGTCATCTTTTATTCAATGCCTCTTGCGAGGCATTTTTCGTTAGGGTTACTTAAAAAATATAGCTAATGCTTGCTTTAACACGCCTTGGTTGCCCGGGCATGGTCCACAAAGCCGAATAGGAATTAGCGAAATAGTCTTCATCAAATAAATTTTCGACGCTAGCCTGAAGTGTTACCTTATCGTTAATGTCTAGCGTACCGAATAAATTCACAATTGTATAACTAGGTAGCTTATAAGTTGGATCAATGGTTTCACCTAAACGCTCGCTCACGCTCAATACATGCCCGCCAAATAATACGTTTTTATCGGCTAGTTCCGTAAAGTGAGTCAACGACATATTAAGCGTATGTTTAGGAACATTAATTAACTGGCTGTTCGCAGGAATATCAACGCCCCAATCGGGGTTGGTCATATCGTTTAAGGTATGCGCGTCGATATAGGTATAACTGACATCTAATACCGTGTTATCGGTAATATTAAATTGCGAGTCAAGCTCTATGCCAGAACTTTGCGCTTCACCTAAGGCAGTAGAGAATCCAGAATTAACCGGATCTGCGGTTAATATGTTAGATTTTTCGGTTTTAAATACCGCTAAGGTTCCGCTAAAGGCTTCATTAAACACTGACCATTTAACACCCGCTTCTATCGATTCGCTTTTTTCAGGTTCAAAAGCATTATTGTTTACATCTGCCCCGGTGTTTGGTCTAAAACCTTCAGCATAATTTGAGTAAATACTAACGCCGTTATCCATGTCATATGAAACGCCAATTCTTGGATTTACCTCAGACTTTGACTGGCTAACTAACGTGCCGTTAAAGTTATTAATAAGGTCTTGCTCGAATTCATCAAAACGCACGCCAACTAGTAAATTAACCCGTTGAGTTAACGCCATTTGATCTTGCAAATACAGCCCAAAAGCCTTTTGTTTTTCAAGATTATCCTGTGTTGGCGAGGTGGCAGGGGCTGTTTGCCCGTAAACAGGATTGTATGCATTAATTGAATAAGTGGCATCACCACTGCCCCACGCGGTACGCCATCTTTCTTGAATTGAATGTAATTCATAGTCGTAGCCGTCTGCGCCAATTAAAACATTATGCTGCGCGCCAAACGCACTAAAAAAGCCGCTAAGTTCGGCTCTTAAAGAAGCATCTTTTGCGTCGTAGTCGCGGAAACGTCGTTGGCGGCTAACCGTTTCACCGTCAACATAAAGTAATTGTCTGCCCGGGGATAATTCAATTTCAGACGAGTAGCCTTCTAACGACGAATCTCTATAACCGGCACCAAATGATACAGACCAGTCAGTATTAATTTGATGCTGCAAACTAAGCTGATGCCCCATAGCATCTACATTCATCGGGCCATCACTTGGCTCACCGAAGAAGTTTTCTTTTGGAATATCAACACCTGGTAATACCGGTATGCCGCGATCAAACGGTATTTCTTGGTCGACATATTCAAGTTCATAAGTCAGCGTTGTCGAATCACTTAGCTTGGCAAATATAGACGGCGTTAACGCTGTTTTTTGACTTTCTACGGTATGCCTAAAACTGTCTGAAGTTTCGTGGGCGCCATTAATTCTAAATGCGATATTATCACTAATCCCGTTAGTATAATCACCTTCAAAACGTTGATAAGCATCTTCACCTGCAGTAAGTGTAATATAACCTTGCTGATCAAATTGTGGCTTTTTGGTAATAATATTAACTGTACCGCCTGGCTCGCCTCGGCCATAAAGCGCTGACGCAGGACCTTTTAATACCTCAATAGCTTCAATATTTGAGGTATCTCTTAAGCCGCTATAACCACGGCCGGCACTAAAACCATTAATTAAATACGCTGATGGCAGGTTTTCATCACCCGAAAAGCCACGTATAGCAAAGCTTTCCCATAAGCCACCAAAATTATTTTGACGCGCTAAACTGCTGTCGAGACTAAGTGCCGTTTGAAAGTTTGAAATTCCCATACCAGTAAGTTTCTCGGTGGAAATTACCTTAACAGCTTGCGGAAGTTCTTTAATTGAGACATTGCCTCGGTAGGCTTGTTTATGGCTAATAACTTCAATTTTTTCAATGTTATCTAGTGCGTTATCTTCTGCCATAGCTTGTGCTGATATCAAGCTAGGGAGCAAAACGGCTATTGCGCTTTTACTCTTTTTTATTGTGTTGTTATACAAAGTTTCATCCCTTACCACTAAAATTTGCACAAGATGATATACGTTATGTTATAACATAACAATTATTTAACTAAATGAATTGAAAAAATGATTTTAATAGATAAAGGTCAACGCTATGCACTTAAGCAAAAATTGGCTTAACTTTTAACGTAGCGGTAATTAATGATGCTTGTTATTGCTTATGCTCTAGCAATAAATTTCGATAGGCAGATGGGCTGTGACCGACCACTTTTTTGAATGCGGTATTAAAGGTTGATTTAGAGTTAAATCCTACATCGTAGGCGATATTGATAATGAGTTTGTCGGTATTTTGCAACGCCTTCTTCGCCTCTTCCACCCTAAAGCCATTTACGAACTGGAAAAACTTGGTATTTAAAAATTGCGACAGGGTTTCTGAAATATGATTTTCAGTTTCTGCTATAGATACGGATAACTTGTTAAGGGATAAGTTTTCTTGCAAAAATAACTTATCTTCGGTCATGGCATGTTCAAGCTTCGCCGCAATAAGTTGCATTTTTTCATCGCTCAGTATCGCCGTGCGAGGTTGACTAGCACGAGGTAAGGCTTTGTCTGCCGCTTTCAGCACTTTTTGACGTAACGCTTTTTGTATAAAAATAGCTAAGCCAATAGCTTCAAATACCGGCAATAACTTACCCGAGCCAAACCAAAACCAACCAAGGGCATTGAGGAAAAACTCAACCGCATACATTAACCATACCGCGCCCCAAATAATCAGCACTGTGCTAAACCAGCCTAACGAACGCTGTTCAATTTCAGAAAAACGCTCCATTAATTGCTGGCGATGATCTCGATGAAGCTTCAACGCCAATAAGAGAAATATTACAGTAAAGGCAATAAATAGTATGGTAGCGAAAAGACATGTCAGTAGCGCAATTTGCCAAAGCTGCGGGTCTCTGGTGAGTGGGTTAGCGAGTGCCAACTTCTCTTCAGACGTTATTAACAACATAAAAGGTAGCATCGCCAAAATCACTAAAATGGGGCCTGAGACTGCCAATGCTTTAAGCCGCTTATTAATTTTGGCGTCAGGCGACATAGTGGCATGCGCATAAAAATACAGCGCAGGCCCGAGCAATACTCTAAACGGAAATTGCAAGCCCGCTAAGGCAGGCGCATAGGCATAAGCCCCAGAAGAAATAAATAACTCGCCAGCTAAATGAATAAGTAATAACAGCAGCAAACCTTTTAGAAAAAGGTTTTGTCGCTCGTTTGGTCGTTGAAATACCTCTAAGAGCGCGATGGTTGTCATTCCTATCATGCAGGAATACAAAACTGTAGAAAAAACGGCGACCATGCAATTACCAAAGGCTGAGTGATTTTGTAACTAAAATGATTATAAAGTTAAATAGTTTTTGAATCTATAGTTCAGCAAACGGGTAACCTTGCCCTTTTCTGTTTAGCCGGTGTTATTGATCGCTTGGCGCAATAACAAGAAAAACTATTATGCTGTTTCTTGTTTCCATGTCGCGGCTAAATAAATAATCAATAAGCCGGTAGCAATTTCAAAAAAGCTGAAAAACATATAATAAAGAGTGCCGCCCATTATCACGGTGAAGGTTTGCACTGACGTGGTAATAATTCCGGCAACAAGATTAAAGTATTTATTGAAGGGGAATGTTAAACACTTTGACAAAACAATCATGATCATTGGAATTTGCATGATCATCGAGAACATTAATAAAAACTCTTCGGTGATGTTCATGTTGCCAACATTGCCCGATAAAAACGCTTTTAGGTATTTAGCATCGTGCAAAATAAACACATCACAATAAATGTAATTCACCGTTAAGTAGATCCAAAGTAGCGACAGCAAGCTTGCGCGATCACCCGTAAATTGAAACATCTTCATTATATTCCTCTTTTTATGTTGTTTGTTTTAATAACTCGATTTAAGAGCAAAGGTACATAAATTAAGGGATGTTTACGTATTAATGGGCATATTCGAACGTATTAATTGACTTATTTTTGAAAAAGTTGTGTTTTTTCCCGTCAGGCTTATTCGAAGAAGGAATTTATCGGTGCTGCTATTAATGGTATGTATCTAGTGAAGAAAAATTTAAATAATTCCCTAGGAGTAGAAGAAGTAGAAAAAGGATCGCCCATTAATCAGCCCTGTTTTGCTTTGCTTCGACAAGCTCAGCATGAACGGGAATTCTTAAAATTAAAACGGTAGCTTTTATTCAAAATTATTTAATACGCTCTTCTAACAGACCTAATTCTTGAATGTATTGGCGTTTGGCTTTCTTAATTTGTGGCGTCATATCAATGTAGTCTTGCGTATCAATATTAAAGTGCGCGCGCCATTGGGCTATTGCAAACTGCCAAAGTTGTTCAAAACGACCTTTGTATGTTTTTTGTCGTTTAACCTGTTTACCATTAACCGTAAATTGCGCAATAAGCACGATGCTTTTCTTCGCCGTTAAATAGCGAATGCCGATACCGGTTAATTTATCATTAGGACAAAAATATTGAGGGGAACGTAAACTTGAAAGCTCGCGCTTTTTTTTGTCGAGTTGACTTTGTAACGCTAAAGCCTTGTTTTCATCTTTGGCATAAAGTTGATACTCAATACCATTGATTTTTTTATAGGCCCGATAACCACCTGTAGCGTGCGGGTGAACTGCCATAATTCTATTCTCACTAGCCTGAAAAATCACTTCAAACTATATATATTAAAAATCAAAAAATGTTGTCTACTCCTTTAGAATTGAACCTTGCTAATAGCTCAGATGTTCATACCAAATATTCACCAATCACCTTAAAAAGCGTGAATTGATTATTTGTTAAACAATCTAACTACCAGTAACCTTCCCAACGTATAGCTTAGTGCTTTGTAACTACTTTGTAAATAAAATGAAAGCTAGGCAGGCCGGTTCAAGCCTACTCTGAAAGTAGGTATACAATAGCTAAAACGGTACAAATCAACTGTAATTCATTGTTATTAGAAAGCTATATTTTAATTGTCAGCAATGAAGGTTTCTGTGAAATTCGCGGCAAGAATATAGCCTATCAACAAAAAAGGCGAATCATTTCTGATCCGCCTCTTTAATTACTGTTTGATATTTTTAGGTTAAAAAGCCTAAAACTTACTGTTTACGGCGTCTATTAAAACCTAAACCAGCAAGACCTGCGAATATAAGTAATAACGATGAAGGCTCTGGAACCGATGAAGGTGCTGTTATACGGTACGCAGCTAACGCACTGGCTTGCGAATTGTATTCAACCAATTGATCGCCGCTTTGCCCTGCCCATAAACCATTATCAGGATTTGAACCCCCACAGCCAACCCAGTAACAACCAAAATAGTTAGTTCCAACAACACTAAATGTATTACCAGCAGAGGTTAAAGAAACGCTTTGACCGTCTAAACTTACGTCACCACCTATGCTCGACCATGAAGTGACGAGAAAGTCAGTTATGGTGTCGCCAGTAACCGATATATTGGTTGAAACAACATCCGCAAAGCTAAAAGATGAACCCGCGACGGCGTCAATTTCAATGGTACCTGTTGCTCTTAATGTATTGTCGAAGCTAGCTGTAATGCTTGAATCTTCCGACATATCACCTGTCCAATAAAAATCGAAGATAATACCTGCATTTGCTTGTGTTGACGCAAGCATAAATAACGCGACTAAACATTTACCTAAATTCTTCATAAAATCCCTTATTTTCGTAAAACTATTATTTATGTAACAAAAGCAATATATGTGCCTCATTATTTTTTTCGTTTTATAACTGTAAGTTGCAACGACTTCCCCTCTCTTTATTAAGCTAAACAACAAGGACCGTAAAAAAAGCCGACAGTTAACTATAAGCATTTGCATAACATCGAGTTTTCAAACACATAGCATTTTTTAGGCAGCTTTAATTTACTTGTATAAATCGCCCTACTTTCGCCTTCATTAATTCGTCAGCCATTAGCCAAGCTCATCCATTAAATTTTGCCGATACTCATTACACTTTTATAACGTGGTATCAATTGAGCAGAGCCACCGCAGTTGCTACATTCAAGACAGATGATTTAACAGTTCCCATGCATTTCTAATATATGGCGTTGGTGCAATAGCAAAGGGCTTTTGGTCAACCAATTCAAGAAATGATAGTTCGTAAAAACGAAATTTTTAACTATATTTTTTATATTCATTGCAGATTCAATAGAGGAATCATATGAGCAACAAATCAGAAGGTAAATGTCCATTCGTTCATGGTAGTAATACTCAAATGGGAGGACATGGCACAAAAAATATGGATTGGTGGCCTGAGCAGCTTAATTTAAAAATTCTCCGCCAGAATGATCAAAAATCAGATCCAATGGATGAAGGGTTTGATTACGCTGAAGCATTCAACAAACTCGACTTGCAAGCATTAAAGCATGACCTATATGACTTAATGACTGACTCTCAAGATTGGTGGCCAGCAGACTATGGCCATTATGGGCCATTATTTATTCGTATGGCATGGCACAGTGCTGGTACCTACCGCACCGGCGATGGCCGAGGTGGTGCATCAACAGGTACGCAACGATTTGCGCCTTTAAATAGCTGGCCGGATAACGGCAATTTAGATAAAGCCAGAAGACTGTTATGGCCAATTAAACAGAAATACGGCAAAGCAATTTCTTGGGCAGACCTAATGATCTTAGCCGGTAACTGTGCGATTGAGTCTATGGGGCTGCCAACGTTTGGTTTTGGCGGCGGTAGAGCTGACGTTTGGCAACCAGAAGAAGATATTTACTGGGGCGCTGAAACAAAATGGTTAACCGATGATCGTTACAGCGGTGAACGCGATTTAGAAAACCCATTAGCCGCGGTTGAAATGGGGCTTATTTACGTTAATCCAGAAGGTCCAAATGGCGAACCTAGCGCCATAGCGTCAGGTAAAGATATTCGTGAAACCTTTGCTCGCATGGCGATGAATGACGAAGAAACGGTTGCCTTAATTGCGGGTGGTCATACATTTGGTAAATGTCATGGTGCCGGTGATGCCGCTCATGTAGGACCTGAACCCGAAGCCGCTGCGCTTGAAGAAATGGGCTTAGGTTGGATAAGTTCACATGGTTCAGGCAGCGGCAACGATACCATAACCAGTGGTATTGAAGGCGCTTGGACAGCCAACCCAACCCAGTGGGACATGGGTTATTTTGATGTATTATTTGGCTACGACTGGGATCTTGTTAAAAGCCCAGCAGGCGCTTGGCAATGGGTACCGGTAAGTCCAAGTGATGAACATTTAGCGCCAAGTGCACATGACGAATCGAAAAAAGTGACCACGATCATGACCACCGCAGATATGGCAATGAGAATGGACCCAATTTATGGCCCTATCTCAAAACGATTCCATGAAAATCCAGACCAATTCGCTGATGCTTTTGCACGAGCTTGGTTTAAATTAACCCACCGAGATATGGGACCAAAAGCGTGCTATTTAGGCGAAGAAGTGCCAACAGAAACATTAATTTGGCAAGACCCTGTTCCAGCTTCAACTTATCAACTAACTGACAGTGACATTGCCTTATTGAAGCAACAACTGGCTGATTCAGATTTAAGTATTTCTGAAATGGCATACACTGCATGGTCGTCAGCTTCTACTTATCGCCAATCAGATAAACGTGGCGGTGCAAACGGGGCTAGAATCGCCTTAGCGCCGCAAAAAGACTGGCAAGTTAACCAACCAACGCAACTAGCTAACGTGTTATCTAAACTTTCAGCCATTGCTGCAAGTTTTAAAGACGGTGATAAAGTGGTTTCACTTGCTGATCTTATTGTACTCGCCGGCAACGTTGCGGTTGAACAAGCTGCAAAAGCCGCTGGAGTTGATATCGACGTGCCATTTAATGCAGGTCGCACTGATGCCACACAAGCACAAACCGATGCTGAGTCGTTTTCAGTATTAGAAGCTAAAGTTGACGGTTTTAGAAACTATATACCGACAGAGGCAGCAATTTCGCCTGAAGAAGTATTGCTTGATAAAGCCCATTTACTGAGCCTAACTGCACCGGAATTAACTGTGTTAATTGGTGGCCTACGCGCAATTAATGTTAACTTTGAGCAAAGCGACTTAGGCATTTTAACTAAGAACAGTGGCGCATTGACGAATGATTATTTTGTTAACTTGTTGGATATTAGCACCAAATGGACTCAAGACAGTAAAAAGCATCACTTTGTTGGCGCAGATAGAGCAACAGGTGAGCAAAAATGGTCAGCAACAAGTGTTGATTTAGCCTTTGGTTCAAACTCTGAATTACGTGCTATTTCAGAAGTTTATGCAAGCGCTGATGCAAAAGAAAAGTTTGTTAACGACTTCGTTAACGCATGGGTTAAAGTGATGGAACTTGATCGTTACGATCTAAAATAATCATCAGCTTTGGTTCTACAAAGGCAGCAATCGCTGCCTTTTTCATTAGAGCGTGTTGATCTTTGTGGTATGAATTTTGTCCGATTTAAACGTTTTCTGATCGCGGCACTAACTTGAAGGCATAGTGGTTCTCGGCTTTGGTTCCAAACGTCGCCCTACCTCCTCAATCCCTTGAGTCGTACGTCTAAAGTTAGTAACAAAGAGCAGGAAGCGTTTAAATGGATCCTTCGGACAGCGTTTGTTTGCCATTTCTACTGCGTTGCCCCACATGGATGTGGGGTAAGGTGACTTTGCAGGAGCATAAAGTCTTTATCACTCATTTATGTAGAATAACTACACCACAATCGCTCTACCTTGTATAAATGGCAAACAATTCGCTGCAAAAACATACACCAAAGGTCAACACGCTCTAGCTTCAGTTCAGTTTTACTAACCTGTTGAGGTTTGCTAATTAGTTTGCTATTCAATTTACCTGACACTTTGCTTTGTTCTTGCTTAAAAAATAACTGACGCACCAAGGTGAAGTGCCCGAGGTTGGCCGCCAAAAAAACGATACGACCCAAAAGCATAATCCGCGCGACTGGCATATTTTTCATCGGTAAGGTTTTCAATTCGCGCAAATAAACGGACGCTGTTATTTAACTGCGTAGAACCTCTAAGTTGCAATAAATCATGCCCTGCGTAGTCATGCTCATTAGCAGGATCTAAATAATACTCCCCCATATGCAACCATTCCAATTCAAGCTGACTATCATCAGTGGGTTGCCAAATAAAACGAATATTGGCTAATTGCTCTGGCGCTGTATCAACATCATTGCCTTTAACAATGCCACTACTTGCTTGGTTAAATGCATACTCATGTTGGCCATAACTATAATTTACGCCAAGCCTTAACTGTTCAGTAAAATCATAATTAACGCTTAATTCAAGACCAGTATGAGAGGTTTTACCATCAGTCACATTTAAGCCGTCAGCATCACGAAAAAAGAAATTATTTTTAGTCATCGAATAGACAACCGCTTCATAGGTTAATTTAGCGCTTGCGCCACGCAAACCAAGCTCTGCGCTATCAAGTTGTTCTGACTTTATCTCACCGATTTCTTGCTGTTTTTGTAACCGATACATATCTGTGGCTTGTGGCGCTCTAAAACCTTGCGACCAAGCGCCAAAAAAGGCGATATTATTATTAAGGCGATAATTAAAACCTAACTTGGTACTGGTATTGTCAAAGTTATCATTACTGTCTTCTGGTCGTTTAAATAAACACTCAATTGGCTCGTTGTTATTATTTACACACGCGCTACCGTCAGCTTTGCTTGTGCCATCAGTAAGTAAATTATCATATCGATATTGGGTTGCATCAAAACGCACACTGCCGGTAAATTTAAGCTTTGCGCTTAACTGCCAATCGGCCTGAAGATAAGGCGCAAGCGTTGAAGCAGAAACATTATAATCATAATGAAGGCCCTGTTGGCGCGCTTTACCCCAACTATAAGTGTCTGGCTGTTGCTGGGTTTGGGTTAATTCACCATCTGTCCATTCAAGGTCAATGCCCGTCACTAAAGCAAGATTTTCATGCACCTGCCAGTGGTATCGATTAGCTAGGCCAACGCTATAGTGACTATTTTCTTCAATCGCTTTTGATGGCAAATAGTGTTGCCTAAATTCCATTTGATTCGTACGAAAATAAGGGGTGATGGTAAAGCTTCTATACTCATTTAATTGACGTTGCCAACGGCTTGCGATACGAACAGATGACCATTTTCGATAGGCGTCTGTGTCACAGTTTTTGGTCATCGCATGGCGATCTTTATACAGGTTTTCTGCCGTGAAACTTGAGCTGTAACATAATGAGCCATTATCGCTAGACGAAATAAACCCTGCGGTATTTTGATCAAGCACAAAACCAGAAACTAGCGTTTTAACGTGATCATTGCCATTTACATAATCATGCCGTACGCCTAACTTTAATGAAGTAAAATCGCTATTATCACGATATCCGCCATCATCAATGGCTTGAAAATTACCACTTACGCCATGCTCATCTGACTCGCGGCCGAATGTGCCTTGCAGTTGGTACCTTTGATTTGGCCCCGCAAGAAAAGTGACATCGCCGCCATTGTGTGGCGCTTTAGTTAACACGTTAACCACACCATGCACTGCATTTGAGCCATAAATCGCACTGGCAGGCCCGCGAATAATTTCAACTTCTTGTGCCTGAGCAAGGTTTAACTCAGACAAACCATTGTTATTAGCAAAACCTGCTGCGCGGGTGGCAATGCCCTCTTCCATAAATAAGAATGCACCAGCAGCGCCCGGGCCGGTTAACACAGGAGAGCGCAGCGAAGGTAGCGACTCCATGCCGTTATTGGCTTGAACATGAACGCCGGTTGCTCGGTTTAAAATATCACTAGGGTGTACTGCAGCAACGGTGGCAATATCGTCACTTGAAATTCGGTCGATATTGCCTGCTAACGAGAACAAATTTGTCTGTTGATGGCTGCCGGTTACGACAATAACTTCGGATACAGCATCAGCACTAGTTAACTTCGTCGTTTCAGGTTTTTCCATGGCAGCCAATACAGAGCAATTTACCATGGACAAACAAGCCAATGTAAACACTGAAAGCGGTGATTGTGGCAACATCTTGTATCCTATTTTAATTATTATTAGTCATCTAGGCTTGCGCTTTGATATTCACGATGAGCATCTTATAACTACTTTAGTGCTTACTAAATACTTGAATGCTAAATATTTGAATGCCAAATGCTTGAAACAGCAGTGCATAGTAAACAGACTCAGCTATTTTGTACTTAGCATATCCCACATATTCAAACATTTTGCTCTTCACTTCATCAACTTACCTGTTTAAGCGCATGGCTAGGATCGTTAGGGGTTTTGACATTTGCGCGATGAATAATATAGGCGCGCAATGCACCTACTTCATCAGCACTGTTCTTGTCACTAAAGCTCGACATGCCTTTACTTGCTAACGCTCCTTCTAACACCACCGCATTAAATGATTCTCGCTGATGGATGAAGGCACTGTATCGCAGAGCAGAAAAGCCCTTATGAAAAACTAAGGTCAAAAGTGCTAACCTAGTTTTGAACTAATCAGTGGATGTCGCAGAAAAGACGACTTTGACTAAAAGCCACTTATTATGATTTAAATTATTTCATCTAATGCGACACGTTTAATTTATTTTTATTGCACACCATTAAATCACTAAATAGTACTCATGGCGCTAAAAAGCAACTTATTGGCGTTTAAATACAAGCCTAGCTTGTAGCCTTGATAGTAACTTAGTAAATAGGCATTGATTCAAATAATAAATAGATATCAAAGAATTTCTGCATATAAACGGGCACATCGGCCTTATAGCAAGGGGAAAGTATGAGTACTACAACAAAAATGACCAAAACTGCATTAGCAGTGGCATTAGCAACAACACTTGGCTCGCAAGGCGTTTACGCTGAAGAAGCAGCTGACAAAGACAGTGGTTTAGAAGTTATCATGGTAACCGCGCAGAAAAGGGTTCAGAACGTAAAAGAAGTTCCTATTTCTATGAGCGCGGTTAACCAAGAAAAACTATTAGAGAATAATATTAGCAATACCGAAGAGCTTTCAGCGTACATAGCTAACTTTTCAGTCAGTGAATCTGGCCAAGGCTATAACGTGATTATGCGTGGTTTAGGCTCAGGTGCAAACCAAGGTTTTGAACAAACCGTAGGTACATTTGTTGACGGCATATACCGTGGCCGAGGCCATTTAATGCGTAGTGCCTTTTTTGACTTAGAGCGTGTTGAAGTATTACGTGGTCCGCAAAGTGCCTTATTTGGCAAAAATACCACGGCGGGTGCGCTTAACCTAACCAGCGCAAAACCAACAGAAGACTTACAAGGTTATATAAATACTAGTTACGACTTTACCTTTGGCGAAACAACCGTTGAAGGTGCAGTATCTAATTCACTAACTGATAACTTACAAGGCCGCATCGCCTTAAAGTTAAATGATGGTGGTGGTTTTCAAACCAATACCTTAACCGGTGAAGATGAAGTACAACATGAAACTTACAATGCCCGTTTAACCTTAGCTTGGCAGCCAACCAGCGATATTAATGTAATATTTAGTGCTCAGCATGATAAAGACAAGCTCAAAGGTTATGCACCAAGTCAGGCTTATGTAGCACCAGATTTAGTTGAACTTGCTTTTGCTCCTGGTATGGAAGAAGCAATGGCACCAATTCGTGGCATTTTAGATTTACTGAAAGACTATGAAATTGACGATAAATCTCATAAAGCGGATCCTTCTGTTGGTGAACTAGAACGTGCTACGTTTGAAGCGGATCACTTAACGTTAAATGTTGAATACGACATGGGCGATGTGATGATGACCTCAATTACTGGTTATCAAAGCTATTTACTTGATCAAACCAATGATGCTGATATGGGCGCATTGAATAACGTTTATCGCGACTTAGGCATTGAAGATTTCACTCAAATTAGCCAAGAAATTCGTTTTACTTCAGCTTATGACGGTCCATTTAATTATATCGCCGGTCTTTATTACCAAGAAACCGAATTAGATTATGATGAAGTCTATCGTGTTTACCCTATCTTTTTAGATGGAGCGCGTGAATTTGATACTGAGTCAGACACAAAAGCGGCTTTTGCTCAATTTAATTATGAATTTTCAAAACAATGGGAATTAACCGCTGGCCTGCGTTATTCAATTGAAGACAAAAAAGGTATTCGTAACTTTCAAGCAAACTATATAAATACAGATACGGCCTTTATTGATTATGCTGATCCGGTATTTCCAGGCGGTCCGACAGGTCCTCAATGGGCTGCGTTTGTCGCTGGGAATTTTGATATAATGGATCATAATTTAGCGGGTGAACGCACAGAGAAAAGTTTCACACCATCAGTTAATTTAAAATATAAACTTGATGACATGATGTTTTATGGCTCTGTTTCTACAGGTGCAAAAGCCGGCGGCTTTGACGCACGAGCTAACAACAACAGCTTAGACGGTTTTGAGTTTGAAGATGAAGCAGTAACTTCATATGAAGTCGGCGCTAAGTTTACCCTTGATGACGGCTTAGCCGATATTAATGTTGCTGTTTTCAATATGGTATTTGAAGACTTACAAACCTCCGTATTTGATGGAAACGCTGGTTTCTTTGTTAAAAATGGTGCAGAAGCGACTACACGAGGCGTTGAACTAGATGGCCGCTGGGCTTTTGCTGATAACTGGTTATTAACCGGTAGTTTAGGTTTATTAGACTTTGAATGGGGTGAGTTTACCGGTGCTAAATGTTTTGCTAGCACAACGTTAACCTCCGACAATGTCCAAGCAGATGGCAGTTGTGATTTATCGGGTGAAACTAACGCTTTTGCGCCTGACCTTTCTGGTAGTATGGCACTAGAATATTACACTGAAATTAGTGACTTATTTGAACTTAAAGCGAGCTTAGACTTACTTCATAAATCAGATTACTACACCAGTGCTGATTTAAACCCATGGACTAAGCAAGACGCTTATACCAAAGTTAATGCTCGTATTTCACTACTTGATATTAATGGCACATGGCAAGTAGCCTTGCTAGGTAAAAACTTGACCGATGAAACGACATTAAGCTTTACCACTGATATGTCATTAATGCCTACCGGTTTTCACAGTATTTGGGTAGAAGAAGGCCGCAGTATTTCAATGCAGTTTAGCTACAACTTTGAATAACGTTTGCTAAATAAAAATTAAGCTTTGTATGTAACAAAGCTTAATTGATAAAAAGGTTTATTGTTTCGGCAATAAACCTTTTTTTATAATGAAATAATCAGTAAAAAATAGTCGGTGAGATAAGTGGCTAAAACGTTTTTTTCCACGCTCTTGGGCTCATACCGTGCCAGCGCTGAAAAGCGTGAGTAAAATTACTAATACACTTAAAACCAAGAATATCAGCTACTTGCGTCAACTGTAAATTAGAGTGGCGCAAATAATGTTCGGCGACTTGTTTTCTAGCGCCATCAAATAAGGTCTGAAAGCTAGTGCCTTGCTCGCTTAATTTTCGTTGTAAGCTGCGCGGGCTCATTGCCATTAATTGCGCAATAGATGCTAGGCTAGTTTGCCCAGTCGGCATAATTTTATGGATCATGCCTTGTACCCGCAAAGGTAAATCTTCAGTATGTTGAGCTTGCATGGCGTTTAACTGGCGTTCAACGAGATTATGCAAAGCCGCGTCTGCTTTGGGTAAAGGCGAATTTAAGGTTGAGGCGTCAAACAGAATGCCATTATGTTCTGCGTCGAATCGTGGCATCATGCCAAATAGCTGACTGTAACGACGACGTTCATCCGGCAATACACTGTGTTGTAAATAAAGCTCTGTTGGCTTCCAGTTATTACCAAGAAAGGTTCTCATCATGCGAATACCTATCGCACAAGCGTTGTCCATAACTTGACGTGCACTTGAGGCGGTTGGCGCAATAATTTCATACGATAACATGCCATGACCATCAAAGCGGCTCAGTTGCACGCGGGCACCACTGGTTTGCAAAGTAAAATGGCTTTGCATAGCTTGCAAGGCATCTTCCAAAGTCGAACTACTTGATACCAAATACTCCGTTGGCCCAATCACGCGAATGCCTTGCTCTAAGCCAAATTCGGCACCTAAAAAAGCATTGTTGGTCTCGACAGCGCTAAGCTCTAGTAGCTTAACAAAATTGCTATAAGGTAAGTATAAATCAGGCTCTTTCAAGTACACCGGAGCCAGACCAGCCAGATCCATCAATCGGTATGGATCTTCCCCATATCGTCTAATGATGTCATCAAAACCAATTAATGCTGATGCTCGAATTAACGCTGCCATGTATTACAACTCATTTTATAACCCCACCGACTATCAGCGATGTAAGTATAGAACCCAAAATAACTTTTCTTTTTAAACACTATAAGAGAACTAAGATCTTGTCAATTTGTGCAAAACTGTTGTTAAACGTAGCCTCCCTTTCACAACAGAAAAAAAAGACACGTCACCAAAACTATAATTAACAACAACTTAAATCAAAATCCTTAGTATTAACAAACAAGATAAAAAGCTCCATTGTAACTCAAATGTTGCCATTCATGGTCATTTTACCGCCAACAATGGCGCGTACAAGCAAAAATATGGCGTGATTATACAAATTAGTAAAGAGTTTGCCCGTTAAGGTGAGTAGTTAATAACGCTGTATTTAACATTTCAGCAGAGATCACAGAGGATAAAACCATGACTGAGGCAAATAACGGTTTCAAACGATTAGCGATTCTAGGCACACTAGATACACGAGGTGACGAAGTTGCTTTCTTAAAAACACTTATTGAAGCACAAGGGCATCAAGCCGTTGTGATTGATATGGGCGTAATGGGTGAAGTTGAAGGCGTTGCGACATACTCTCGTGAGCAAGTTGCCAGTGCTGGCGGTAAAAACGTAAGCGCACTTATTGCTGCAGCACAAGCGGGTGCCGACCGCGCTGATGCGACCAAAGTGATGATTAACGGTGCAACTAGCATTGTTTCTGGCTTGGTTAAAAGTGGCGAAATTGATGGTATTTTAGGTTTAGGTGGTTCAACTGCTGCAGCAAGTGGCGCAGGCGTAATGGTGAACTTGCCGATCGGTTTTCCTAAATTATTATTAACCACCTTTACCAAACTCGCCCCTATTGGTGAAGCTGATATTACCGTGATGCAAGCGCCAGTTGATTTGGTAGGCATGAACGCGATTGTTGCGCAAGCCCTTAGCCAAGCGGCAGGCGCGTTAATTGGTATGGCGCAGCAGAAGTTGCCTGAGCAATTTGATAAGCCTTTAGTGGGTATTACCGCGTTAGGTGTTACCACGCCTGCGGTGCAAAAAGTGACAACGCAATTAGAACAGCTTGGCTTCGAAGCGGTAGTTTTTCACGCCACCACCGACAAATTAAATACCTTAATTGAAGGCGGCGCGATTAAAGCGGTTATCGACTTAACGAGCTTCGAAACCTTGATCAAAGTTTGTTATACCGACGAACAAATTAAAGCCTTTTCTGGCGCAACCGAAGTTGACAGAACTCGCTTAGCCGCCGCTGAAAAAATGGGCATCCCACAAATTATCGCCCCCGGTGGCCTCGACCTGCATATTCTGCCCGGTGTTGACTCGGTTGAAAAATTACCTGAGCCACTGCAAGGTCGCGCTCATGCCATGCATGGACCTGACATCATGCTGGTTCGCTCTGCGGCCTTAGAAATGGAATATGTCGGTAAAAACATTGCAGAACGTGCCAATCGCATTAGTGACCGCGCTGCGGTAGTTATCCCACTTAATGGCTTTTCTGATGCCAGTCGTGAGGGCAGCCCATTACAAGATAGCGCGGCAGACCAAAGCTTTATCGACGCATTTAAAGGCGACGTAACCGGTGAGGTAAACGTTGTCGAGCTACAAGCCCATATTAATGACGATAGTTTTGCTGATGAAATTATCAAACAATTTAAACACTTAATCGACGAGGAAAAAAACTAATGAAAATTGAACGTCGTGAAATTATTCGAAGACTAAAAGCTGAAATTGACCAAGGTCGTCCTATTTTGGGCGCAGGTTGTAGCGCGGGCCTAATTGCAAAATGCGCCGAAGCCGGCGAAGCCGATGTCATCATTGTTTATAGCACCGGAAAAACTCGTTTAATGGGCGTGCCAACGACCATGATCACCGGTGTTTCAAATCCAATTACCCTAGAAATGGTTGATCAGCTAGATAACGTCGTCAAAGACACGCCATTAATTGCTGGCATTGAAGCCAATGACATTCATTGTTTAGATTTAGAAACCTCGCTTAAACGTTTTGTTGATAAAGGCTTTAGCGGCGTGATCAACTTTCCTACTGTGGGTCTGCGCGAAAATATGTTTGGCGGCGACGACATGCTTGAGCGCAAGCTAACCGAAAGCTTAGCAGCAGGTTATGGCCAAGAGCATTGGGGCTGGTCACGTGAAGTTGAAATGATCCGCATTTTACGCAGCTGGGATATTTTCACCATGGTGTATGTGCTAACTGAAGCTGACGCCAAAGACATGGTTGAAGCTGGCGCTGATGCGGTATGTGTGCATTTTGGTCCAACCGCTGGTGGCCTTGCCGGTTACGACAGCGAAGGCGCAAGCTTAGACGGCATGCTAGCTAAAGCGCAAGGCATTATGGACGCAGCACGTGCAATTAATCCTGATGTTATTTGCTTAATTCACGGTGGTCCATTTTCAGACCCTGAAAGCTTAAAAGTGGTTTATGAAAAAACTGACTTTGAAGGTTTTGTTGCTGCATCAGCGATTGAACGAATTCCGGTAGAAAAAGCGGTGGTTGACGTATGCCAAGGCTTTAAAAACTTATCTTTAGGCAAAGGGAAATAATAGCCTGAATCGTTAATGACAAGGTCTAAAAGAGGTCAGATAAAATGAAAACAAATTGCAAAATGTTAGAGCCATTAAAAATTGGCTCAATGACAGTAAAAAACCGGGTGATGATGCCGGCGATCGAAAACTTGATCAACAATGCCGACGGTAGCGTAAACCAAGCGTTAATTGATTATTACGTGGCTAGAGCACGTGGCGGTGTTGGCATTATTGTGCTGCAAAACAGCTGTGTTGACGCTAACGCCAGTCGTTCAATGTATTGTCAGCTAAAAATTAGCGATGGCCATATGATTTCAGGCCTAAGCCAATTAGTGGAAGCGGTGCACGAGCATGAAGCGAAAATCGTCATGCAAATTGGTCATGGTGGTCGTCAAAGTAACCCTGACGCGTTGCCAAAAGGCGAGACACAAGTAGCGCCGTCACCATTGCCAAGCGGATTTTATGGCATTGAACCGCGTGAATTAACTGTTGATGAAATTGTTGAAATTCAAGACGCCTTTGCCCAAGCCGCCCTTCGCGCCTTAAAAGCCGGCGCAGATGGCGTTGAAATTCACGGCGCCCATGGTTATTTAATTCATCAATTTATTTCGCCGTTATCTAATCAGCGCCAAGACCAATACGGTGGAAGTTTAGAAAATCGCGCACGCTTTTTATTAGAAATTCTAACCAAAGTACGTGAACAAGTGGGCCGTGAATTTGTCGTTGGTTTACGCATCAGCGCTGATGAATTTTTACCAGGCGGCGTGAATGTTGAGTCAGCGGTTGAGAACGCTAAATTAGTGGCCGACACCGGCTTACTCGATTACCTTTCTGTTTCTGCCGGTGTATATGAATCAGCACCGGCGATGTATCCGGTAATGTACGGCGGACGAGGCACTAACGCGCCTTTAGCCGGGGTATTAAAACAAGCCTTACCAGATATGCCAATTGTTGCTGTCGGTGGTTTAGATACCACCACGGGCGAACAAGTTTTGCAAGATAACGACGCAGATTTAATTGCCATTGGTCGTGGCTTAATTGCCGACCCTGAAATTGTTAACAAGTTGGCAGAAAATCGAGTCGCGGATATTCGACCGTGCATCATGTGTAATGAAGTTTGTTTAGGCAATATTATTTTGGGTCGCCCAATGGGCTGTGCGGTAAACCCAGCTTGCGGTAAAGAAAGTAAGCTTGATTTAAGCGCTGCCATTGAAGTTAGCGCACCAGCTAAAAAAGTGATGATCCTTGGCGGCGGTATTGCCGGTATGGAAGCGGCACGTGTTGCTAACTTAAAAGGTCATAAAGTTACCCTTATTGAAAAAAGCGGGCAATTGGGCGGGCATTTAATTGCTGCCTCAGCGTCGCCGTTTAAAACACAATTACGTGAATTTTTAGACTGGGCGGTAACGCAAGCCAATAACAGCAATATTGAAATTCGTTTAAATACTGAAGCAACCCCAGAGATGGTTGCTAATGAAAAACCTGATGCCTTAATCATCGCGCTTGGTTCATCGTGGACCAAACCAATTCAAGGTGACGGTGTTTGCACCGGTGAAGACATTTTAATTGGCGGCAAACACCCAGATGAAAATATCGTTATTGTTGGTGCTGGGGCAAACGGTACTGAACTTGCGCTTGATGTAGCCGCCATGCACGGGCAAAAGGCCACTATTGTTGAAATGCAAGACAGTGTCATGCAAGACATGGAAATGACTCATCAAGCGATATTGGCTGATTTATTAGCTAAACAAGAAATCGACATTATCACCGGTTTTGGCGTGCAAGAAGTCGCTAATGGCGAAGTTCGTTGTCAAAGTAAATCAGGTGAACAGCGCGTTTTAAAAGCCGACACCGTTGCATTATGTACCGGTTTAGCGCCAAGAACAGCATTAGCTGAGTCATTTAAAGGTTTAGCCAACGAAGTTTATACCGTAGGTGATTGCGTATCACCTCGTAAAGTTTACCAAGCGGTGCACGAAGGTTTTCAAGCCGCGATTAAGTTATAACAGCTAGGCTGTAGGAGAAGATTACAATGACTATTAAACACGTATTAGACCCAAAACGATTTCTTCATATCGGTATTGTGGTAAAAGATATAGCCAAAGCAACCAAAGATTATTCTGAACTGTGGGGATTAGGCGAATGGACACCCTTTGAATATGGCGCAGAAGGCGAGCAAATTGGCACTGGCGTACCGTTTTATTTAAAACTGGCGGTCAATGCCGCAGGTCCGATCGCTATTGAGCTAATTGAGCCAGTAGGTTGCCCTGATTCCATCTGGCAAAAGTTTTTAGACGAAAATGGCGAAGGTATCCACCATTTTGCTTATCGCGTTGATGATATTGAAAAAACCATTGCCGAGCTTGTTGAAAAAGGCGGAGAGCTACTGTGGAACATTCACTTAGCACCGGGTATGAACTATTGTTATGTTAAAGCCGCTTCAGGCTTAATTGTTGAGCTAGTTGACTTTGACGTGCCACTATAACGATTAGACTCTTTTTCCCTTTAAAAACCGTCAGCTTGACGGTTTTTTTGTGGCTGTTTTATTGCATTTTTATGGGAGCGCTTTAACTTGCGGGTTTAAATGTATTTGTTTTAAATGAAGTTAAACAACAGCAAATATTTATCAACAATACCTGCTCAGCACGATAGAGTTTCTTAATATGAGTTCTATTTAAGATATGTTAGAATTGGACAATATTATTATTTAAATTTATTAGGCGTATTTCATGTCTGAACACCCAACTTTCGACATTTGTGTTGAACCTATAGAACTTTATAAATTGCTTAAAATTGCCAATATGGTTGGCGGTGGCGGCGAAGCTAAAACCGTGATCAGTGAAGGTCATGTTTTAGTCAATAATAAAGTTGTCGTGCAAAAACGTAAAAAAATTCGCCGCGGCGATGTTGTCCAATTTAACGATAAAGTGATTGAAATCGCTTTTAACCCCAGCAAAAAATCAGCAGAGTTTATTAGTACAATCGTTTTAGCGAGTAAAAATGCGAAAAAGAAAAAAAGAGCCAAGAGTAAAGCGCGAGTTTTAGCATCTGAAACAGCGACTAAACCCTCGGGCGACGCTAAAAAGCCAAACTTGTAGAACTTATTACCCATAGCGAACCGCGCAAAGCAGTACAGCATGTTACAAGTAAAGGTGAGCTATGCTGCTAACCACCTTCTACTTGGGCCCCTCACCTAATACAAAATGCTAATACGATAATGACAACGTTCGCAATGAAGAGACAGCAGCTAGGTTTAGATGATTTGTGAGCCATCTAGTGAGCCCTTAGCTGCTCAGCTAACTTTGGTTTTTAGCGCACTCTACACAAACTAAGAACCATGATTAGTGATGATGACCGCCACTACCGCCAGTTCTTTCCCAAATAGGAATTATGGCGTCTTTTCCTGATATTTGCCCTTCGCGGTAACCGCCCATATGGTGCTCGTTGCCCGGATAACCTACCACTTGCCAACCGGCAAAGTTTTGATTGCCGCCATATTTTGGCGCCGCTAAAAAAGCAATTACCGTGTGTACGCGCATGGTTTCAAAAAACATTTGCACTGGCACCGCTTCACTTGGCCATGCTTTCGTTTCGCCTTTTTCCAACAAACTTAATAAGCTGTTTTGTTGCTCAAGGTTTAGCTGTTCAAAGCGTTTATTAAAGCGGTGTTTAGCTTCTAAGTTGGCTGAGGCTAAACCACTTTTATAAAGAGGGATCGCGGCAGCATCTTCATTAGCGAGCGCTTTATCAATAAAATTCACGCAATTGGCTTCTTTGGCCCCAGGTTGGTGGTCGGTTGGAATAATGCAGGCAGTCATCGCTTCCAGCGTTTGCCATTCCATTGCGGTTAAAATTTCAGGCTTGCTTGATGCCGCGGCAGCTGCCATTGCTAATGGGCGAGGCAATTGCGTTGACACGATAATGCCAGTACCCCATAAACTCGCTTTTTTTAGAAAATTACGGCGTGAGATGTTTTTACTCATATCGATTGACTCTTAGCTTGTTCAATAAAATAATCTGCCACGCGGTAAGCGTTAGCAAGAATGGTTAGGGTTGGGTTATATCCGCCTGCGGTTGGAAAAACACTGGCGTCGGTTATCCATAAATTTGGCACCTCATGGCTTTGACACCATTTGTTGACCACAGATTTACTAGGATCGTTACCCATGCGACAAGTGCCATGGTTATGTGGATTACTTTTTAAGGCATTATCTTTATCAATAAAGCTGCCCGGAATGCGTACCGGTAAAACTTTACTGGCGCCAGAAGCAACGGCGACTTCATTAATGCGTTTTAAAAACCACTGGTGCATGTCAATGTCGTTTTGATGATGCTTTTTGGTAATGCGCGGCGCCGGCAATCCGCTTTTATCTTTAATCTCTGGGTCTAGGTCAACTTGGTTCGACTCCATTGGTAATTCTTCACAAATACCTGCGATCACCATAGTACGTGGAAATTCTCTTAATTTATCTTTAAAACCTGCGCCCCAGCGCGCACCTTCGGTTGCGCCATGTAAACCTGCGGCAAAGGCTAACGGTTGGTTTGATAAAGCGTTAGACTCACTAAATACCCCGCCACGAATGAAACCGCGTTTGGCATCGCTTGGGTGTAAATCATCAACGGCAACTAAAGATTCAATACCGGTATAAGTACGTAAGTCTTCTTCAAATACACCGGCAACTGCAGGGTAGTGATGGAAAGTATAGTTTTTACCCACTTGCCCAGAGCCATTAGCTAAACCTTGTGGAAATTGGCTTGATTTTGCCATTAACAATAACTGCGCTGTGCCAATAGCACCGGCGGCTAAAATAACGTGTTTGGCTTTTACTTCATGTTGATTGCCGTTGGCGTCTAAGTAGCGTGCGCCGATGATTTTACCTTCTTTATTTAACGGTAAATCATAAACGGTAGCTTCGGCGCGTAAGTCTAATAACCCGGTGGCCATCGCTCTTGGTAATGATACCGAGAAGGTTGTCGCTTTGGCATTAATTGGGCAACCATTGCTTCGACATGCGCCGCCTTGCATACATGGTGGACGATTACCGTATACTTGAGAATTAATGGCAACGGGCAGTGAAAACGGGGTATAACCCATTTTTTTGGCGCCGTGGGCAAACTTGTGTGACGAGGGTCGCCATGGGTGCGGCGGGTTTGGATACGCTTGTTTTCGTGGTGCGTCAAACGGGTTACTACCGGCAACACCTGCTACGCCAAAATCTAGCTCCGCACGATTGTAATAAGGTTCTAAGTCAAAGTAGCTGATCGGCCAATCGGCCAAGCTTGCGCCAGCTATTGGACCTTCTTTTGACAATACATGGAAGTCGTCTTCACGAAAACGCCATGCCCATGCGCCCCAATGGGTAATTGAACCACCTACGCCGTGTACAATTTCAGCGATATTACCGGATTCTGTCGGTGAGTTTTTATCGGGGCGATAACAGTCAACTTTACCTTCTGCAAAAACATTTTTACGAACAATGTTTTTTAATTCGTCTTCATCAAAGTCTGCTTGCGTGAAGTGAGGTCCGCGTTCAAGGGCGACAACACGCATGCCTGCTGCAGTGAGTTGGTCGATCATTACACCGCCGCCCGCACCTGTGCCGATCACACATACGTCAAAAATTTCTGAGCTAGCCTTCATATCGTAAACCTCATTTTTTCTTGTTAGCCTTGGCTTAACATTTTCTTTGTATTCTTATGACGATACTGAATACCTGCAGATAAATTTGTATTTGTATGCCAATTAGTTGGTTTTGAACGCCGTTTTTGTAAATGATGCAGGCGAAGATGTTCAATCGAAAGCGTTTCGCTCACTGTTTGACTACAAACAAACGCTCGTTGCACTTGAAACTGTCGAAGCAAATACCAAGCTGCAAGTAAACAGCTACAAAAAGAAAGCTATAAGAAGAAAGCTAAAAGCTGTAAGTGGCAAGTGGCAAGTGGCAAGCTGTAAGTGGCAAGCTGTAAGAAGAAAATTAGAAGCGAAAAGTAAAAAGCAAAAATTAAAAATTAAAAATGAAAAGCCCAAGTGCATCACACTTGGGCTTTTTCGTATTCATTATGGTGTTAAACCTTACTCGCTTAACTGCACACGAATGTTCTTTTTATCAATTTTACCAACGCTGGTTTTAGGAATGTCGGTAACAAAGTTAATGGTTTTAGGAATGGCCCATTTGTTGATCACCCCTTGGGCAATATAGGTTTGCAAATGCTGCTCAATATCGGCGCTATTAAGTTCAGATGTGCTGACAATTAAGGCATGCGGGCGTTCACCCCAACGCTCGTCAGGTAAACCAACAACCGCAACTTCAGCAACCTCATCGTGGGCACTGATCAGGTTTTCTAGGTCTAATGAAGAAATCCACTCGCCACCGGTTTTAATAACATCTTTGATGCGATCTTTTATTTCAACATTGCCATCGGCATGAATACAAGCAACGTCGCCCGTATGTAGCCAACCGCCTTGCCATAATTCCTCACCTTTTTCAGGTTCGTATAAATAGTTTTGTGTCAGCCAAGGCGCGCGTACCACCACTTCGCCTGTGGTTTCGCCGTCAAAAGGTAGCGGTTTGCCGTTGGCGTCCCAAATTTGCATATCAACCATGTTACTGGCGATACCGGCTTTAATGCGCAGTGGAATTTGTGCTTCGTCAGGCAAGTTAAGCTGCTCAGGTGTTAAGCGAGTTAAGCTAAGTAGCGGGCAGGTTTCAGACATACCATAACCTGTGTAGGTATGAATGCCTAAATCAAGTGCATGATTGGCTAAACCTGAAGTTAACGGGCTACCGCCAATGATCACGTGCCAGCCAGTAAAGTCAGTGGTTTTAGCCTCATCGCTTTGCAGTACCATTTGTAGCAGGGTTGGTACACAGTGCGATAAATTCACTTTTTCTTCGCGAATAAGTTTGGCTAGCGCGTTAGGTTCATAACGGCCTGGGTAAATTTGCTGCATACCGAGCATAGTAGCCACATAAGGAATGCCCCACGCGTGTACATGGAACATTGGCGTAATCGGCATATAAACGCTGTCAGCGCTTAGCATCGGGCTGCCATTATGTATGGTTAATGACGACACCATGTTCATGGTATGAAGCACTAATTGGCGATGGCTAAAATAGACGCCCTTTGGGTTACCTGTAGTGCCGGTGGTATAAAATAACGTGGCCACTGAGTTTTCGTCAAAGTCAGGAAAATCGTATTCTTTGTCAGCTTTTGCAATTAACGCTTCGTATTCACCACATACCTCAATTTGGGTGCTTGGTGCTTGGCCAGAGTCTGATAAGGTGATCACCCCTTTTACCGTTTCTAGACCGCTGGCAATGCCTTCGGCAATAGGGAGGAAGTCTTCATGTACCAGCACAAAATCGTCTTTTGCATGATTCATGGTATATAAGATTTGATCTGGGGAAAGGCGAATATTAACGGTATGCAGCACTGCGCCGATCATCGGAATCGCAAAAAAACATTCTAGGTAGCGGTGACTGTCCCAGTCCATTACCGCAACGGTATCGCCAGCTTTTACACCTAGCTCGGTTAAGGTATTGGCCAATTGGCAAACGCGTTGATTAAACTCAGCATAGCTAAAGCGTTCTTCGCCTCGGTAAACAATTTGATTTTTTTGTTCAAAACGTTGATGAGAGGTTAAAAGTCGTTTAATTAATAGCGGGTATTCATACGCTGAAGCACTTGAAGGTAATATTTTGGTCTGCATTGTAAATACTCTTTTATTATGGATAACTTTAAGAATTTCGTAGTTAATAGGCATAGTAATTTCTATTAATAAGAATTATTTGCTTATTTACGCCATATTGTTGCTTTTTGATGCTAAAAAGCGGGATGAACTTTGTTACTAGGTATTGAAGTAAGGTTTTTCCAGTGTATTTTCTCGTTAGGTAAACAAGAGTGCGATAGATAAGGAGTCAGTGTCATTTAGAAAACGACTAATCCTGCTTATTTTTCATCCTTTAATGTCATCGACCCTGTTTTTTCTTTTAAATTCGTACCCAGAGCTGCAATAACTATTGATATATCCATCAACAATCCGTTCGCCCTGAGCTTGTCGAAGGGAGCCTGTCGAAGGGAGCGCGTAGCAGTTGAAGGAAAACTGCTGGGAAGAATAAGAGATCACTGGAAAGTGATCTCTATCAAAATTTAACCGATAACCTAATGTTTATGATGAGGCATTAACACTTTGCTTTCATCAATTGGGATCATGATATGCGCATAAGGTGTACCAGCCCACATAACATAAGGTTCACCCTTACTAGGATCGGTAGTCAGGCCTTTTAGCATAGCTTTAGGAACAATAACCATTAAATGCGGCCCTGTTTCGACATAATCTTTAGCCCCTTTATGATCAGTATGATAAGGATCAGAGTTACTCACCCCAGCACCAAAGTCCCCTTTTAGCATATAAGAAATGCCAATTTGGTCGGCAACAAAATCGCTTTTCGTTTGTAATGCGCTGAACATTTTCATCCAAGTTGCGTCATTACAAATTGGGTTTTTATCGTTTGGCATAACATCAGGCAGGCAAGTCCAGCCGTTAGTTCCCTTTTTCAATAGGGTTCCATCAGAGTCTAGAATGGTAGCGTCTTGGCTTATAGAACTTGGCGCTGCCGACATAGCACGTTTAATTTTTACCGCATTAGATTCTGCATTAACGGTATAACTTATCAGCATTGTGATGATAACAACAAAATAGGTATGTATCTTTTTCATGGGTTTCCTTAATGGTTTGTCGCTAGAAAAAGTGTGTTTAAGTATAGGAGTGGATCAGTAATAATTCCTGATAAAGCTGGGGTTAAGGTTTGCTCACCATACAAGGAGCGATTAGATGTTCTTTGTTAACGACGAATGAATATTAAAAAAAAGGACATGGGAATGTGGGAAACCTGCTAGCTTCACTTTTATTCTTAACAGCGAATAATAAACTCATTTTAAAATCGTTCGCCCTGAGCTGAAATAACTATTGATATATCCATCAACAATCCGTTCGTCCTGAGCTGTAATAACTATTGATATATCCATCAACAATCAGTTCGTCCTGAGCTGTAATAACTATTGATATATCCATCAACAATCCGTTCGCCCTGAGCTGTAATAGCTATTGATATAACCATCAACAATCCGTTCGCCCTGAGCTGTAATAGCTATTGGTATATCCATCAATAATCCGTTCGCCCTGAGCCTGTCGAAGGGAGCCTGTCGAAGGGAGCCTGTAGTAGTCGAATTCGATAATGGTCACATTCAATAACTGTAATTGGTTGTAATACTTTTAACTGAAATACCGAGCTACCTTAATTACAAGCTAGGTAACTACACCTACCTTGTACTTTACTAAACGAATATTTAAGGAAAAATAATGTCTACATACAAAGTAAATATCCCTGCTGGCCCTATCTGGAACCAAAAAGATGCAGAAGAAAAGGCCCCTAAAGTTGCTGCTGCACATCAAGGGAAATGGACTGGGCAATGGAATACAGTTGTTGAAAGCCAAATGAGCGTAATTGAAGTTGAATTAAATGTTGCGAATACCGGCGCAAATGAGTTTAAAACAAATGTTTTAGCGGGTCCTATCTGGAGCAATGATGAAGCTCAAGAAATAGGTAAAACCATTGCGGCTTCTTATGGTGCCGAATTTACGGGTGAATGGCATACGGTCACGGAAGGTGTAATGAGTGTCATCGAAATCATATATAAGTACTAATTTATCGCTCAGTATTGCTGTGCAGTGCTGAGCGAACTTAGCTTACAACGACCTGTTAATAGACAAATTGTAAAACCAAATAGAACCACCCAGCTGTAATTTTTCCCACTTGAAAATTTGTAGAAAAAATCGGTGACATTTAGCAACATTGCTAATACTGCTAGCTTACATCCTTATTTTGTCACTAACCTCGATTATTTTAATCCATAAACTTAGCCGTAATGAATATTGATTAAACTGCGAATTAATTCTAGTTTCTTTTGTGCTAAAGCAACACACTCTGCCTTTGATTTTTGTGTTGCTGATTCATAACCTATCGCTGCATTCACATAAAAACAAGCAGCTTTGATAGCGTCAATAAGCTGGTGATTAGGGGCTGTTGATCTTTCGAGGTTAAATTTTGTTCAAAGTAAACGCTTTTTGTTCAAGGCGTGAACAACACAGCATGGTTGTTCCATGTAAGTTGTGAACAACGATGAAGAAATAGCGTTTAGTTGAACCCAAGGGCTGCGTTTCTAGGCATTTATACTGCATTATTGCGCTTTCATGTGGAATAACCACATAGCAATCGCAATGCTTTGTATAAATACCGATAAACTGCAGCAAAAATAAACACGAAAGTTCAACAGCCCCTAGTATTTAACTTTGAATTTACGAACTCTTGTTTGATGGCCTGAGTTGCACCATAAATAGCGGCTTTCTCAAAAGCGTTATTTGTACTCGCCAGCAATGCTAATTCATCAAGTTTAAATATTAACACTAAAGGTTCATTCATAATCCAAGCTCCCTTTGCGCATAACACCCCCTGTTTTCCTATAATGGCTTGTTATGTGTTTTATTCTCCAAGCCATTTAAATTTGGCCTCTTTCGTTATTTTATTGAATTCAGCCTGAGTGATTTTGCCGTTAGCTAAATCATCTTCTGCTGACCAAGCAACCTTTTGATATTCGTATTCTATAGCGGCAAGAATATAACCGAGCTTTCTTTCGGTGATATTTCCTTTATGAAAGTGGTGCATCGCTAGTTTTTTATTCCACTGCTTGCCCTCTGGCGGTTGTGGTAACGTAAAATCAAGGGTTAGAAGCCTTTCATCTGATATTGTGAAGCCTTTAGCTATTGAATCTTTAGCACATTCATAGAGCATATAATCAATAGAGTCTTGCAGGCCATAAAAATGCCAATCAAAACCGGCATTACAACCTCCGACGATTTTTCCCTCATTGTCAGTAATATTTATTACTCTTTCAGCGCAACCTGAGAGGCAAAATAAGACTACGATTATCTTTAACAAATTTCGATACATCAATGAGCTCCTCTAAACATAACCAATTATAGACAAATAATAGTTTGCTAAAATGTCTAGCGAAGCTGAACCGAGCAAACTGTTTTTCAAAAAAATTAGCAAGCCACGAGCAAAAATCCAACTGTTATTTGTCTTGCTTAAACGACTTGTATGTTTTCATATGAAGGAGCTGACTAAAACCGAACGAGCATCGCACTCAGCGCTACTTAAATCAGAACTATAACTTATAGGGTAGCCAAAATTATCATCAAATACTGGCATTCCTTTAATTGTGTCAGCACTTTCAAGCATATGTTCAAAAATTTCATCAATAGTTGGGTAAGTTGTATTTTCTATTTCTAGGAACTCACCAAATTCCGGAACATATATTGAAGAAATATTGCCATTTATGACCGTTATTTCTACAGGAGGAAACGGATCCGCAGTTGGGCAATCACTTGGTGATGAAACATATGTAAATGTATAGGATTTGACACCTGAATCTAACCAAACATTTTCATTCTCTTGAATAAGACTGTTCACATTTTGGTTCTGATTTTCATCAGAGCTATTATCACAGCCCTCCAAACCCAATAAACATAAAAAAACTAAATACTTTGAATTCATATACGATCCTTGTTGGAAAACATAACGCCTCAATAAGAGACAAAAAATAGTTGCTTAAAATAAGCGACGAAGGAGCAAAAGCCAACTGTTTTTTGTCCTTTAAATTGGCTTGTTATATTTTTTATACTACAATGTACGACAATACCGTACACAAAGGCGATTTAACTATGAATAGCATAAGCGTAAACCAGTTTAGAGACAACTTAAAATCATATGTTGAACAAACTGTTAGCGAGCATGAACCTATAAAAGTTACAAGGCGCGCAGGCGATGACTTTGTTGTGATGAGTGCTGATGATTGGGAGCGAGAACAAGAAACTTTACACGTATTACAAAGTAACAGTTTAATGCAACAAATTGCCGAATCCATGAAAACGCATACAACTAATAAAGGCTATAAACCAACTCAAGAGCAATTAGATGAGATCACTAATCTTTGAAGGTAAAACGTGGCTCATCTACGAGCAATTGAGAGAAAAAGATAAAAAATTACATAAAGCTTTATGTAAAACACTTAAAGAAATGCTGCGTACCGATCCTAGTTCGGGATTGGGAAAGCCAGAGCCGTTAAAACACAACTTATCAGGACTATGGTCAAAGCGCATTTCACAAAAAGATCGATTAATTTATAAGTTTGATGATGAATATATTTATATTTTCGCCATTGGTGGGCATTACGACGATCACTAGAAAAATATAACGCCTCATTCAGAGGCATAGCTAAAATGTGTAGCGAAGCGAAACCGAGCAAACTTCATTGTCCTTTTGAGTACCTTGTAAAGCTGCATTTATTAGCGGGCTTATTAACTTGTTAGGCTTTTATTGTACCTTGCCAATAACCAACATCCTGCCACTGGTCAAATTTAAAACCAACTTCTTTAAAATGAGCAACTTTTTCTAAACCAAACTTTTCATGTAAAGCAACACTAGCTTGATTAGGTAATGTAATACCTCCAATTACAGAATGAATAGAGCGTTGCTTTAACTCTGAGAATAATGCTTCGTAGAGCTGAGTACCAACACCGTTACCCGAAGAGTTAGGTGATAAATAGACTGTTACTTCTACTGAAAATCGATAAGCAAAGCGTTCTCTCCATTTGCTAGCATATGCGTAACCAATTACTTTACCCATGTCATCCTCGGCAATTAGCCAAGGTAAATTATCTGACTGAATTTTTGATATGCGTGAAAGTATATTTTCTGGGCTTATAGTTTCGGTTTCGAATGTAACTACAGTATTAGAAATATAATGATTATAAATTTCAGCAATCGAAGTTACATCTCTATCAAGTACACTCCGAATCATAATGCCTCCTGAAAGCCTAACGCCTTGCTATGCGCGCAATTAATAGTTGGTTAAAATAAGCGACGCAGGAGCAAAAAACAACTGTAATTTGTCCTGTTAATTAGCTTGTTAGGTGTTTATTTTACTTGTCTTTTTTTGGTTTAAATATTTCTACCAAAATAGCATCAACTTTTAACGAATCATCACGATCTTCTTGCGCCATTCTACGTTCTTGTTCTGCAACTTGAGGTTGCCCTATAGATTCGTAATAATCCCCAGCCTTATCATGATTATCAGCTCTTTTATTTAGCTCAGAGTTTGATGCACACCCACTTAAGAGAAAGATTAAAACTAAAAGAAATAAATTTGATTTTTGCATAAAAAACTCCATTTCATCTACAGTGATTATAGCCGCCAATCCGCTTGACACCTAACGCCCAAATAATGGGCAAATATCAGTTGGTTAAAATAAGCGACGCAGGAGCAAAAACCAACTGTTATTTGTCCTTTTGAGTGACTTGTTAACTGATAGTTGATGATTGCGCCGGAGGTGCCACCCGACTATAACGCCGATAACTAAACCTACTTGCCACCAAAAGCCTCCCAAAACAAAACCACAAATGGCACCGTAACTCCCAGCTATACCAACAGCTAAAATGTGGTTGCTAATAAACCTTGATACTATAAATTCCATTGAAAGTGAAAATATCATGGATGGGATTAGCATATAAAAATACGCGAAAAACAAGATAAAAAATGACATCGAAAGTGATATTTTACTATAAAAAATAGAACCAACTAATACGGGTATGCCCCACCCAAGCAGCGGCGGGTAGAACACTCCTGCAAATATTCTATATCTCCGCCCAATGGTCATATCACCTCAGTTAACGCCTCACTAAGAGGCAAATAATTGTTGGTTAAAATAGGCGACGAAGGAGCAACAACCAACTGTTATTTGTCCTTTTGAGTGCCTTGTTAGCTTTATTTTTTAATTACCACACTAGTTTCATTGCTTGCTTTGGGTAATGCAATTATAAGCTTACTCCAGTCCAAGTTAGGATATTTAGCTTTAAATAAAGCTATATCCCTCGTTTGGTTGCTTGTAACTTCCCAAAAGTACTCCTTGGTCGCTGAATACTCCCCGATGTAATTAATGGCGCCACTTTTAATTTTAATTGGCATTGAGAATTCATTTTCAGGGTACCAGTTTCGAGAGAATGCACCGCGAGTTTGGAATAACCGATAATTGTAAAATTCATATTCCCCAGCAGGTACAATATAAGCAAAAAGATTTCCTGAATATTGCTTTTCCTTATAATCGAAATCATAAGCTACAAAAGGAGCTGTAGTCGATGCTTTACCTAGAATATTTATATCTTGCTCTATGTTCGAATCTTTTGAACGAAGACGAATACTCCAAATATCATAAATAGCGGCGGCATTAGCTCTTGATAGCGAGCCGATAATTACACCATATCCATCTTTTTGAGCTAAACCATTATCAATTGTTTCTGGTAAATTTGGTCGTTCAGTCATTTTGCAGCTAAATAGAGCGAGACTCATTGCAATTAAAATAACCTTCTGTACAGAATTCATAATACTCCTATCCTTGGTAAATAAAGCTAACGCTTTAGCTAAGCGGCGCAGTTTACTGCGTCCATAGCTTGAGCGTATTGTTATATTTCTTCTTGTTCGGTTAAATATTTGTTTATAAATTCTTCTAAGCTATCGGCATATTTTGTACAACGCATTTCTTCATGATCAGAAAATCCTACGGAAAAATGGGTGCCATCTAAAACAGTAACATAGTGGTCACCACAACCATTATGGCCAATAATTAAATAGTTATCGGGCCATTTTTCACCGTAATAACCATCCTTTCGAACAGCGTTATTTTCTTCAATAACTTCATCTGGCGAATTCCAAAGCCCGAAGTCTTGAGCATCACAATTCAACAATTCAGGCGGATAGTTGGTAATAACCTCAATGTAATGAAGAGGAAGCTTAAGTTTGGTTTCCTTTTCAATTCTTAAAATATCTTCAGGGGTCACTTCAGTTCCTTAGAAACATAACGCCTACATTAAGAGGCAAAAAATATGTTGGCTAAAATAAGCGACGAAGGAGCAAAAGCCAACTGTTTTTTGTCCTGCTTTAATGACTTGTTAGTTGTTCACTTCATTAAGAACACCGTTTTTACGCAATTCTCTTAGTAAACCATTTACCTCAACTTTAAAAGAGGCATGACCATCTTTTATAGACTTTGCGTAATCTACCAAAGCAGAATGATGTGCAATAGCTTGTTGTTTGTGTACTTCTAGCTGAGACTCAGCAAATAGTTTCTCTGAGAACTCCCACTTTGAAACTAAATCATTGTTTAATCGAAAAGAATCCACCATACCCTTTGCAATGGTATAAGTTTTAATGATTTTTTTACGTAAATCATTATCTGGAATTCGTCCAATCAAAAAACTATTACCATTATAGACAGTAAAAAAATCACTAACCAAAGGATAATAAAAAGCTAATGCTTCTTGATCATTAAGGTTTTCAATCTTACTTCCCATAGACTCTTGATAGCGTTCGAAAATAGTTTCTAGTTCATCATGAATTGCTTGTAGCACACCTTTTATTAATTTTTTTTCACTTTCATCAGATTGGGTTTTCTGATTATCAAATGATTTTTGTGTCGATTTCAATGCGAAGAAACCGGCTATGAAACCACCAATTACTGCACCTGAAATTGCAGAGCCAAAAGAACTCCAATCCATGTTGATACTCCTTGAACAACTAACGCCTTACTAAGCGGCGCGAAATTGTTGGCTAAAATTGCGAGGAACGAGCGCTAGCCAACTGTTTAGCGTCCGTTTGAGTAACTTGTTATACGTTCTAGTCAACGTGCATTGCAGTTTTAGCAAATTTTTTTAAATGCTCTTTTGCTTTTTCAAAGCTTGCTTTGGCAACAAGATCATTACTATTAGTTTTTAAATATTCTTCTAAGTATTTTACTTCAATATGTACTAAGTCAATTCTAATTCTTTGCAACCAATTTGGAGTGCCTAAATTATGACTTTCCCAATTTCGATTTATAAAAGGATTTTCATAATATGGAATGTCTTCGAATGCCTCTTTGCTTATCCCCTTTTTAATTAAAAGAGATTCAAATTCATTTTGTAGGTTTTCATCACTTTCATGAAGGCGATCAAGCAAACCTTTAATTCCATCAATTGCCTCGTAGGCACTTTTGATAACCTGAAAGAAGCTATTATCCCCTTTAACTTCCATAGCTAATCCTGTATCAGCGAATACATGGTCAACATTGTTTAATCTTTCAATATCTCCCCAATATTTTTCCATTTCATGAGAAAGTTTTACTAATTCAGCCTCGTCAATTTTAAAATTATCTTTTTCAAATACCTGCTCATGTTCATTCTTTATTTGGATGAGCCTTTCTGCTGGATATTCTTTCACATCATCTGTTTCAATATGATGTGGATAACAAAGAATTAATAAATTCTCATAACTTCGGCGGAATTCATCATCGCTTTCTTCATTAAAGCGTTCGCCTCCCGTCATTGCGGCTTCAATGTGACATACTTGACCAATAAATTTATTTTTATTGTTCATTATTGGTTGGGTGCAACCGGGAAAGGCACATTGATTTCCTGATCTTGCGAAAAGAGCTCTTAGAGTATTTGTCTTAGGTGCTAGACGAGCCATGCAAATCCTTTTTGAACGTATAACGCCTCGTTAAGAGGCAATAAAATTGTTGGCTAAAATTAGCGACGAAGGAGCAAAAGCCAACTGTTTTTTGTCCTTTTAAACGACTTGTTAGTTTTCATATCCCAAACCACCCATGTACGATGGAATTTGCATGAGTGACGTAACTCTATCCTGCTCACTATCAGTTAAATGACGGCAAATATATGGATATACTTTAAGCATGAAGTTTTTTAAATTTTCAAATGCTTCATCTGAATACTCAACGCCATCTCTTAACTCATTAAAAGTGCTCATAATCCATTTTATAAATACTGTTGGCATCATTACGTCAGAAATATCCTCCCAACCGTCAACAACATCATTCCGCTGCTTTCTTATATGGTTTGAAAGTACATCATCACAATGCCCACGACATGTCCAATAAACATATTCATATCGTTTAGTTTCATTCACGTAATCTTTACGTGTTTTTTTCCAAAGTTGAATTATACCTTTGTCATCTTGGGCAAATAGCTCTTTGTCACAAACTTTGCAGAAAAGTTTAGGCTCCTCAGCAAAAATTTGAGCTGGTTTTGGGTTATTTGTTTTCCACTTATCGAGAGATTTTGGAAAGTAGCGTTCGGCAATTTCAAGGCCTTTTGCTGAATGCAATAGATTGCTTTCTATTTTTTCATAGTCGAAAATTTGAGATTCAATTTTCCCTTCCATGCCTTGAAGGTTGCCAGCAAGACCTGCACTCGCAAGTGTTGAATAAAAACCAATAAAACCATCACACTCATTAGCTTCTACTCGATCTCTTATATTGAAATCGTCAGTTGGTTTTACTGAATTACCACTATGTGCTTTATGCTTACAACTAACCAACCATTTAACTAATGTTTGACCGCCAACGCCAGTTCGTTTTTCTTGAACTATTAAGTCAACACCGCCATCAGCACCTCTATCAGGATCGGTGATTATTTCGTAGCCTACAAAAGATAAAAAGTCTCTAGCAAATAGTTCGAATTGGTCTTGATAGCCTGAGGCAATATGCGCTTCAGAAATTTCCTTGAAATCTAGAACAGCCAACGAGGCCTCCTTTGAAAACTAACGCCCTGTTAATGGGCAAAATATAGTTGGCTAAAATAAGCGACGAAGGAGCAAAAGCCAACTGTATTTTGTCCTTGTTAAACAGCTTGTTATATGCCTTTTTCAGCACTAACCAAAGACTGAAAAGCCTCCGGCCAAATAAACAAATAAAAGTAATAAAATAAAATTTAGGTACATAGCCTCTGCCCATGGCTTTGAGTCCGATACCATTAATTTATGTAACTTTCCTAAAAGTGGAATCTTACGAATAAATGATTCCATTTGGAAACGAGACACACCAATACACCAAAGAAGCATGGCAGCTAGCCAACAAAGAAGCATTGGTACATATATTTTCCAAGAATCTTCTGGCTCTATTCCTCCTTCGGGTACAAGGTAAAACCCTAAAATACCTACAGCTACCAATATTAATGATAAGACCAAAAATATATTACCGAATGGACTGAGATAAACCTGAAGCTTTGAGTAGATATTCGGTGTTGGCATTGAGCCTCCTTGGCATATAACAGTCTTTTTAACAGGAAATATTCCGTGTTTAAACAAGGAACATTTCCTCCTTTCTTTTTCGTAATTACGCTAACCTTAAGTTATTTAACCAATATGTTCAATAACTTAAACAAAAGACCAAACTAACTTTGTAGGAAAGAAGGAATTATCTTGCTCTTAGCGCCCTTTTCTTTTTCATCTTCAAGTAAAAAATAGTAAAGGATCAGAAATAGAAAAGGGGTCGGTGACATATATGTCACCGACCCCGATTTTAAATGCCTTGTTAGCTTCCTTGTACAACCAGCCTAGATGAGTGCTGCCTATAAAAATAGAGCGCTAGCATAAAGCCTATAACAAAACTTAGAGCGTGCCCAGGCTTTGGGTACCCTACAGATTTAAAGTCTAAATACAGTGAAGGAATAAGTGCAAATGCAAGAGCTACCAATACTAAATATAAATTGTCGGCTTTTTTTAGAGCTAAAACAACTAAAAAGCCAGCAAAGCCAAAAGCAGCCTGTGATGCTCCAGTACCAGTATTCCAAGGTGGTGAGCCAAATTGTGTACTAAACAACGTACCAGAAACACCAGCGAGTAACCAAATTGCGAATGTGTACTTAGGCCCTATTTTTCGCTCGACGATAATACCTAAAATTAATATTGATAACACATTATAAATCATATGCTTTTGATGAACATGAATTAACTGTGAAGTGAAAAATCGCCATATTTCAAAGTTTTTTATGCCTTCGATAGTTAACCCACCATATTCAGCAAGATGAATAATTCTAGACTTACCTAAAAATGTGCCTGTTAATTGGTAAGCAACGTAAATAGAAAAACTCATAGTGAGAATGCAGATTAATAATGTAGATATTGGTTTGTGATTAGAACTCATACTTCATCCTGAAGCTAACAGTCTTTTTAACAGGAAATATTCCGTGTTTAAACAAGGAACATTTCCTCCTTTCTTTTTCGTAATTACGCTAACCTTAAGTTATTTAACCAATATGTTCAATAACTTAAACAAAAGACCAAACTAACTTTGTAGGAAAGAAGGAATTATCTTGCTCTTAGCGCCCTTTTCTTTTTCATCTTCAAGTAAAAAATAGTAAAGGATCAGAAATAGAAAAGGGGTCGGTGACATATATGTCACCGACCCCGATTTTAGACCGTAGTTTACGAATCAACGATCACACAAATCAAACCTTTTACGGTTGATAATATATCGGTGATGCAGGTCCTACTGGCAAACCAAAACCAAATACCCAAACATAAAACAATGCCACCCAACCAATAAAGAAGACAATACTGTATGGCAACATGGTGGCGACGAGCGTTCCTATGCCCATGTCTTTTTTATATTTCACCGCTACCGCTAATATTAAGCCGAAATAGCTCATCATAGGAGTAATTAGGTTAGTCACTGAATCGCCAATACGGTAAGCTGCTTGAATGGTTTCAGGCGCGTAACCGATTAGCATTAACATAGGCACAAATATCGGTGCGGTGGCTGCCCACTGCGCTGAAGATGAACCTAAACTTAAGTTAATTACCGCACACATTAAAATAAAACCTATAAATACTTCTGGTCCTGTAAGGCTAAGCGCCTGTAATAAAGCCGCGCCTTTAATGGCGATAATGGTGCCAAAGTTCGTCCATTTAAAAAATGCGACAAATTGAGCAGCAAAAAATACCAGTACGATATAAAGCCCCATTGAGCTAATGCTTTTTGCCATTGCGTCAATTACGTCTCGGTCATTTTTCATGGTGCCAACGACTTTACCGTAAACAAAGCCCGGTATAGCAAAGGTGATAAAAATAAAAGCAACAATGCCTTTAAGAAACGGCGATCCTGCGACTAAGCCCGTTTCAGGATTTCGCATAATGCCGTTTTCAGGAATAATGCTTAGCGCGAGTAAAATACACATTAGCAAGAAGGTAAAACCTGCCCAACGCAAACCTTTCTTTTCTAACGGGGTAATGTGCTCAACGGTACTTGCTGATAAATCGATGCTTGCTTCGCTTGGGTCATATTTACCAAGGCGCGGCTCAACAATTTTTTCAGTAATGAAGGTACCTAAGGTGGCGATAAGAAAAGTCGATACGATCATGAAATACCAGTTAGCTTCTGGGCCAACCACATAATCAGGGTCGATCATTTGTGCGGCAGGCGTAGTGATACCGGCAAGTAATGGGTCGATGGTGCCTAATAATAAATTAGCGCTGTAACCACCAGAAACACCCGCAAAAGCGGCGGCTAAACCGGCAAGTGGGTGACGACCTAAGCTGTGAAATATCATCGCAGCTAACGGAATTAATACCACGTAGCCAAGCTCTGATGCGGTGTTTGATAAAATTGCTGCTAACACAATAGCAAAAGTAACAAAGCGTTTTGAAGCGCCCATTACCATATTACGCATGGTGGCAGACAATAAGCCTGAATGCTCAGCAACACTTACACCAAGTATTGCCACTAATACCGTACCTAGTGGCGCAAAGCCGGTAAAGTTAGTCACTAAACCGGTTACGATACGATGTAAACCATCAACAGACATTAAGCTAACAACATGTATCACACCGTCTGGTGCGCGCCCTTTCGCCCCTTCGGGTCTTGGGTCAACTACGCTTAGGTCAAAAAAGTCAGCGATGCCGCTGCCAACAATAATCGCAACACAAAAAATCGCAAACAAGGTGATAGGATGCGGTAATAGGTTACCTAAGTATTCAACGGTCGATAAAAAACGATTGAACAAACCTTTAGGTTTTTCATTTTTAGAGGGGATATTGGTAACTTCTGAAGTCATTAATATTTAGCCTTATATGAAAATGGTGAGCAACAGGAGCTCACCATTTATTAGCGGTATCAGTTATCTTCAACCAGTTAATTAGTCTTTATACGTATCGACACTAGGACAAGAACAAATTAAGTTTCTGTCGCCGTATACATCATCAATACGGTTAACCGTTGGCCAGAATTTGTCTTGCGCAACTGCTGGCACAGGGAAAACTGCTTCAGCAATAGAGTATGCACGATCCCACTCGCCCGTTATATCAGCTAATGTATGCGGTGCGTTGTGTAGTGGGTTGTTATCGGCTGACCATTCGCCAGACTCAACTTTACGTACTTCTTCACGAATGCTAACCATAGCTTCAATAAAGCGGTCTAATTCAACTTTTGATTCAGACTCTGTTGGTTCGATCATAAACGTACCAGCCACTGGGAAACTCATGGTTGGTGCGTGGAAACCATAATCCATTAAACGCTTAGCCATGTCTACTTCAGTAATGCCAGACTCAGCTTTTAATGGGCGTAAGTCAATAATACATTCGTGCGCTACGCGGCCGTTGTCACCTGTGTATAAAATTGGGTAATGTTGGCTTAGTTTTTTCGCTAAGTAGTTGGCATTGGTGATCGCGTATTTAGTGGCATCTGTTACGCCTTGCTTGCCTAATAATGCACAGTAAAGGTAAGAAATACACAATATACCCGCACTACCAAATGGCGCGGCAGAAACCGCTCCGTTTGCTTCGTTACCTTCGGTAATATTCACTAATGGGTGATCAGGTAAGAATGGAGATAAATGCGCTTTAACGCCAATTGGTCCCATACCTGGACCACCGCCACCGTGAGGAATAGCGAAGGTTTTGTGTAAGTTAAGGTGTGAAACGTCGGCGCCAATATGCCCAGGAGATGTTAAACCAACTTGCGCGTTCATGTTGGCACCATCAAGGTAAACTTGACCACCGTATTGATGAACAACATCACAAATTTCTGCGATGGTGGTTTCGTAAACACCGTGAGTCGACGGGTACGTGATCATAATACACGATAAGTTGTCGGCTAATTCACTGGCTTTCGCGCGTAAATCGTCCATATCAACATTACCTTGTTTGTCACAGTCAACCACAACCACTTTCATGCCAACCATTTGTGCAGATGCAGGGTTAGTACCGTGAGCCGATGATGGAATTAAACAAATGTTACGATGTGAATCGCCACGGCTTTCGTGGTATTTGTGAATCGCGATAAGACCTGCATATTCACCTTGTGCGCCTGAGTTTGGCTGCATTGAAATATCGTCGTAGCCTGTTAGCTCAACTAACCATTTGCCTAGCTCGTCGATCATCTGCTTGTAACCTTGTGCTTGATCGATTGGCGCAAATGGATGCATGTTGGCAAATTCAGGCCAAGATACCGGGATCATCTGCGCTGTTGCATTAAGTTTCATCGTACATGAACCTAATGAAATCATTGAGTGGTTAAGCGCTAAATCTTTATTTTCTAATTTTTTAATATAACGAAGCATTTCTGTTTCGCTATGGTAAGAATTAAATACTGGGTGCGTTAAAATCTCGTCTTGACGAATTAATTCAGCAGGAATTGATGAGTGACCACAAGCAATAATTTTTGCGTCTAAGTCTGCAACGTCTAAACCATGACCTTCACCTAATAAAATATCAAATAAAGTGCTAACGGCTTCACGTGTAGTAGTTTCGTCTAGCGATACACTAAGCTGGTTTTCAACATCAGTACGCAAGTTAACATTTGCCGCTAATGCACGGGCAACTATGGCTTGTTTTTGCTCGCTATCAATATTAAAAGTTAAGGTATCAAAGTAATTCGCATGTAGTGCTTGTAAACCTTTGGTTGCTGTACCTAGGCATAAAATATCGGTAAAACGGTGAATGCGCTCAGCAATCACTTTTAAGCCTTTAGGACCGTGGTATACCGCATAAAAAGCAGCCATGTTGGCTAATAAAACTTGGGCGGTACAAATGTTTGAGTTGGCTTTTTCACGGCGAATGTGCTGTTCACGTGTTTGCATTGCCATACGTAGCGCTGGGTTGTCGCGGGTATCTTTTGATACACCAATAATACGACCCGGCAATGAACGCTTGTATTTGTCAGAGGTGGTGAAAAATGCTGCGTGAGGTCCACCGTAGCCCATAGGTACACCAAAACGTTGGCTAGAACCTATTACTGCATCTGCGCCTAATTCGCCCGGTGATTTTAATAACACTAAGCTCATAATATCAGCCGCTACCGCAACAATGCCTTTTTTGGCATGAACGTTAGCAATTAATTCACGAATATCAGTAATTTCACCGGTCGCACTTGGGTATTGCAATAACGCACCAAATACATCGTGGTTTTCAACGTCGGCCGCAGGTGCGATAACTACGTCAAAACCAAACATGTCGGCACGTTGTTTAACAACAGAAATCGTTTGTGGGAATACGTCTTCAGCGATGAAAAACAGGTTTGATTTTTTGTTTTTAGAAACACGTTTTGCTAAGGCCATTGCTTCTGCAGCAGCGGTACCTTCGTCAAGTAACGACGCTGACGCTAAGTCTAAGCCCGTTAAGTCGATACACATTTGTTGATAGTTTAATAACGACTCTAAACGACCTTGAGCAATTTCTGGTTGGTATGGTGTATACGCTGTGTACCAACCTGGATTTTCAAGTACATTTCGTAGAATAACGTTTGGCGTTAACGTTGGGTAATAACCTAAACCAATGTAGCTGGTATTTACTTGGTTTTGGCTAGCAACAACTTTTAAGTCGCTTAACGCTTTAACTTCTGTTTTACTTTCTTCAATGTTTGGCAATTGGGTTAAACGAATATCGTTTGGCACAATTTCGTTAATTAAATCATCTACCGATTCCGCGCCAATGTCGGCTAACATCGCTTGTGTTTGCTCGGCATTTGGACCAATGTGACGACGAATAAAGTCTTGTGTTTGCTCTAAATCGGCAAGTGTTGCTGGAGATGTCGATTGCGTAGTCATAAAACAGCTTCTCTATAAAGTAATATACAAAATACGTTTAAATAAAAAGAAAGCCCCGGTATTCTAGAGAATCTTCGAGGCTTTAAAATAAGTTTTCGTAAACAGTTTGCGCTTTAGGCACAGGTTAATTGTTCCGGACTTAACCTCAGTACTTACATCCATGTAAGCAAGGCACTAAAGTTCTGAGTCTGATGAGCTTAGTACACTAAGTGATTTAGACGAAGAACGAAAGTAACGCAGCATAAAGTCAAAATGTGACCGAAAATTAGTCTTCGTCGATTGAGTTAGCATAACCTTCAGCATCAAGTAATGCGTCAAGCTCTGCAGCATCGTCAAGCTTAAGTTTAAATAACCAACCGTCGCCAAATGCGTCTGAATTAACTAATTCTGGTGAATCTTCTAAGTCTTCATTAACTTCAACAACTTCACCTGAAACTGGTGCGTAAATGTCTGAAGCCGCTTTTACAGACTCAGCTACGGCAACGTCGTCGCCAGTGCTTACACTTTCACCAACTTCTGGTAATTCAACAAATACCATGTCACCTAAAAGGTCTTGTGCGTGCTCTGTAATACCAACAGTTACTGTACCGTCGCCTTCATTACGTACCCACTCATGAGATGTTGCATATTTTAATTCAGAAGGAATGTTGCTCATTTTATTGATCCTAATATTTAATTTTCGAAATATTCTTGTTTTGCTAGAGTAAAAAACGCTATTTTTGAATTAATTACTATAGCCTAAAATTCAACCATTTTTAACTTAGCTTGCTTTGATTTTTAAGATAATCTTAACAAGCTAAATTAATTAAAATACTTTTTTGCCGTTACGTACAAAACTTGGCTTAATGACTTGTACTTTAACCAGCTTCTTACGCATTTCAACTTCAACGGTATCGCCTAATTTAACGCTACGTGGTACACGTGCCATGGCAATTGAGTGGCCAAGTGTTGGCGAGAAAGTACCCGAAGTGATGATGCCTTCACCTGCTTCTGTAACCACTTTCAAACCCGTGCGTAATACGCCTTTTTCTTCAAGCACTAAACCGACAAGTTTTGGTTGATCGCCCGATGCTTTTTGCGCCGTCAATACGTCGCGACCAATAAAGTTACGATCTTCAGGTTCCCAGCTAATCGTCCATGCCATGTTAGCGGCAAGTGGCGAAACGCTTTCGTCCATATCTAAACCGTATAAGTTCATGCCAGCTTCTAAGCGTAAGGTATCACGAGCACCTAAACCACAAGGTTTAACGCCAGCATCTAACAATTGCTGCCAAAGGTCTGCGGCTTGATTTTCTGGTACAACAATTTCGTAGCCATTTTCACCAGTGTAACCGGTTGTCGCAATAAATAAATCGCCTGCTTGTACACCAAAAAATGGCTTCATGCCATCTACCGCTTGAGTTTGCTCAGCATTTAATATGGTAGCAACTTTTGCTTTAGCTTCTGGGCCTTGTACGGCGATCATGCCGTATTCTGGCTGCTCAGTAATAGTAACGTCGAAGTTAGCGGCTTGCTCGTTCATCCACGCTAAGTCTTTTTCGCGTGTCGCAGAATTTACCACTAAACGGTAGTCAGTTTCGCTAAAGTAATAAATGATCAAGTCATCAATTACGCCACCTTCGTGGTTCAACATACCTGTGTATAGTGCTTTACCGGCAGTGGTAAGTTTAGCAACATCGTTGATCACTAAACGGCGAAGATATGCTTGGGCATCTGCACCTTTAATATCAACAATGGTCATATGAGAAACGTCAAACATACCTGCATCGGTACGAACGGCGTGATGTTCTTCAATTTGAGAGCCATAGTTAATTGGCATTTCCCAACCGTGGAAGTCGACCATTTTCGCGCCAGCTTCTAAGTGCTTGGCATGTAATACAGTTTTGCTACTCATAATAATTCACCTAGGTAGTTGTTATTCGTTTGCTTGGCCACATTGGCGATAAAACAAGCAAAACTAAAACAGAAGGTTTACAAAAAGTGACAGGATTATAGCGTTGAATATTCAGCCATTCAACCAAGAAAGTGACAAAACTCAAATTTAAAACCAACATAAATAACTATTCCGAATATAATTTTCACAACGAGTGTTATTGAAAATTAAATATAAAATCAGTCGTTATAAAATGTGCTTTGTTGATATTTATTTTTTGCCGCTAGGATCATAATGCTCAACTATAGTGAGCATTATCAATATTGATGAAATTACGCAGTGTATTTCAAAGGGGAATATCTCGAACTTAGCAAACGTGATAACCGCTAATAACGCTGAAGTTAATCTAACGGTTGCTTCGCCAGTTCAGGCAGTTGCCCTTTATAACCAAGCGCTTGTTTAATTAATATATTTTTAGCCGGTGTTAATTTATTTAGAACACTCATACCTATGCCGCGTAGTATTTTGGGCGCTGCCGATTGTGGCGTAAATAACTGTTTAATCGACTCCATTGCCGCGATCATTTCACTGGCTTCACTTTTACGCCAACGATTATAGTGGTTTAAGTTTTTGCTGCTTGCCCACGCTAAATTACCGTCTTGACTTAGTGATTGCTCGCTTACCTTGTCAGCAATAACTTGAGCAAGTGCTGCAGCGTCAAGCAAACCTAGGTTAACGCCCTGTCCTGCTAATGGGTGAATGGTGTGGGCAGCGTCGCCAACAAGGGCAACTCGCTCTTTAACAAAATCTTGGGCAAAACGCATGGTTAATGGAAAGGTAAATCGCTCGCTCACTAATTCAACATTTCCTAATTTACCATCACTTGCTGCGGTGAGTTCTTTGGCAAACTGTTCAGCAGGTAAAGCGCTAAGGCGCTCAGCTTCTTGTGGTGAAGTCGACCAAACAATCGAGCATAAGTCATCTTCAAATAATGGTAATAAGGCTAAAGGCCCAGTAGGTAAAAAAACTTGCCAAGCGGTATTTTGATGACCTTGCGGACATTTCACCGTGGCAACGAGCGCATGGTGGTCGTAGTCTCGAAAGGTCATTGGCATATCGAGTTGCTTTCGCACCCAAGAATTTGCACCGTCTGCGCCCACTAATAATTTAGCCATAATAGGCGCTTGTTGTGTAAAACTGGCGAATACTTCACTGTCGCCGACGGCAATGTTGGTTAATAGCTCTTGGGTAAAAAAACGAATACCTTGATCGTTTTGTGCTTGTTGCCACAATGCATTGCGAATGACGTTATTTTCGATGATAAAACCAAGTTGCTCAGTTGCGATAGATTGCTGCACCTGCGCTAAATCAAAGTCGATTTTTCCATAGCCGGCTTTATCCCAAATATGCATATGTTGGTAGGGTTGCAAGCGTTGTTCGCTAATTAACGACCATACATCTAGGTTGTCAAAAATTTGCTTACTGGCACTATTAATCGCGCTAACACGCACCTCTGGCTCGTTTGATAACTCGGCAATAGGATTGGTGTCAACAATGGCAACGGTAAGTGTAGTTTGCTTTCGAATCGACAAGGCTAACGTTAAGCCAACCATGCCGCCACCAACAATTAAAATATCAAATTTTTGCATTTTTGTTTATTTTCCAATATCGCCGAGATGGCTGGTTCTTATCACTTTGAACTTATTACTTGCAGCTTATTACTTGCAGCTTATTACTTGCAGCTTTCCACTTTCGAGCTTGTCGCTTGTTACTTGCAACTTTTCACTTCTAGCTTTTAGCTTTTAGCTTCTGGCTAATATCCCATGGTTTTCTTAACTAGCGCACTTTTTAGCGGTTTTACATAATTAAAAACTTTTAAGCCAATATTTCGGCCAACAACAAGTGGCATTAGTTGATTTGAAAAGAGTGTCACTAACGAGTCAGTTAAGCCAATCACGCTTTGGTGATCTTGTTTACGCGATTGTGCATATTGGCTCAGCAATGCAAATTGTGCGTAGTCTTGGTCGTTTTCAAGTGCCGATTTCATTAACGCTGCAAACTCAGCCACGTCACGCAGCCCTAAGTTAAAACCTTGTCCTGCAATTGGATGAATGGTGTGAGATGCATTGCCAATTAATACCATGCGATGAAAAACTTGCTCGTTAGCTTGCACCAGTTTTAACGGATAAATATCACGTTTACCTACTTGGCTAATACTGCCTAACCAGCTACCAAAATTATGTTCAAGCGCTTGTTTAAAGTCTTCATCTGATGTCGCCATTATTTGCTTTGCTTGCTCTGGTGGCAATGTCCACACCAGTGAGCAACGATTTTTACCGCACTGATTATCGGTTAACGGCAACATAGCAATAGGGCCAAATTCAGTAAAGCGTTCATAAGCAACACTTTGATGAGCGATAGCGGTGCTAACATTACTAATTAAGGCAACTTGTTGATAATCGCTAATGCTACTGCTGATATTGGCAAATTTTCGACATACCGACTGCGCGCCATCGCAACCAAGTAAAAGCCTTGCTGATAACTGAGTTTCTGATGCTAAGGTGATGTTAACGTGTTCTTGCTGCCAGTTAATGTCGCTAATGTGATCGGGGGCGAACCAAGTAATGTTAGTTTTTGGCTCTAATGCTCGAAGTAACGATTGACCAATAAGTGCCATTTCAACCACATAACCTAAAGCATTCACTTGCTCGGTTTTGGCGTCAATTCGTGCTTTGCCATAATGACCACGATCAGAAATATGAATAGTTTCAATCGGCTGAGCGTGTTTTTGTAAAAACTGCCACGCGCCAACGTGCGCTAAATAAGCAGCACTACCATGGGATAATGCCAAAACACGATCGTCAAAAGTTAGGGAAGCATCAGTTAAAATAGGATTTGCTTCAATAATGGCAATTGATAACGCCTTGCCGTTGTTATCTTTTAGGTCAGCCAAGCTCAACGCGGTAAGCGCGCCCGACAAACCTCCACCCGAAATTACAATGTCAAAATGTTGAACAGTCACTTACGCCTTCTCAATTGCTTTTTAGTCTGCCGTTTACTTGTAGCTTTCCACTTCTAGCTTTTAGCTTCTAACTTTCAGCTTTCCACTTCTAGCTTTTAACTTTCCGCTTGTAGCTTCTAACTTTCAGCTTTCCACTTCTAACTTTCAGCTTTCCACTTCTAACTTGAAGCTTTCCGCTTTTAGCTTCTCGCCATTAATGCTTCAATATCGTGAACCGATTTTGGCGCATTTACCGTTAGGTTTTCATGACCTTGATCAGTTACCGCAATGTTATCTTCAATTCGCACACCAATACCACGCCATTTTGCGTCAACACTTTCGTCGGTTGCAGGAATATAAATACCGGGTTCAATTGTCATGACCATGCCGGTTTCAAAAGCACGCAATTGTTCACGTTTATCATTCGCTTGATAATCGCCAACATCATGTACGTCTAAACCTAACCAGTGCCCTAGCCCGTGAATAAAGTATTTTTTACATGCGTTTTCGTTAATTAACTCAGCTAAGTCACCTTGTAAAATGCCTAAATCGTATAAACCTGTGGTTAATATTTCACCCACCAACGTATTTAAATGAGCAAAGTTACAACCCGGCTTAATCGCTTCGATTGCTGCAATTTGTGAGTCGAGTACAAGTTGATAAATCGCTTTTTGAGCGTCAGTAAATTTGCCATTAATCGGGAAAGTACGGGTAATGTCAGCGGCATAACCGGCAAGTTCACCACCTGCGTCAATAAGCAATAAATCGTTATCCGCTAGCACTTCACAATTATCGGTATAGTGCAAAATATTGGCGTTATCACCACCAGCAACAATCGAGTTATAGGCCGCAAATCGTGCACCATGGCGAGCAAATTCATGTAAAATTTCAGCTTCGATTTGATATTCAAATTTACCCACTGCAGACTTTTCCATAGCACGTTGATGAGCGCCACCACTGATGACATTCACTTGGCGCATAATCGTTAATTCATTTTCTGATTTGAATAAACGCATATCATCAAGTAAAGGTTTTGCATCAACAAGCGTTTGTGGTGCTTTGTTGCCTGTGCGACTGCCGGCTTTAACCTGTTTTAACCAACTTGCCACTTGTAAATCAAGCGACGGATTAGCACCTTGTAAATAGTATAAGGCGGCTTTGCCGTTAATCAGTTCTGGCAGCATTTGTTCAATATCCGCTAGGGTATAAGCGTGATCAAAGCCATAGTCAGCTTTCGCATTTTCTTGGCCAATACGTCGTCCATGCCACACTTCTTGTAACTCGTCTTTTTCACGGCAAAATAAATAACAGCTATTTTGCGCTGACTTTACCATCACCAATAAAGCATCGGGCTCGTTAAAGCCGGTGAGGTAATAAAAATTTTTGTCTTGGCAAAATAAGTATTCGGTATCGTTGCTACGTGTCACTTCATTGTTTGCGGCAAAAACAGCAATTGAATTGTCAGGCAAGGATGCAAAAAGTTTCTCACGGCGTAAGCGAAAGTCGTTAACCGATAACAGCGTGTGTTTGATCATAGTCGGGTTCTGTGCTCTTTAAATGCTTAGTGCAAAGTATGATTGGTGCTTTTTTTCTCAGGCGGTGTACCTAATTCAGTAAAGCATAATAAAGCAGAAATTCGCGCATATTCAGCAATTTCGTAATAAGCTTGCTCTGTTTCTTCGTTTTCTTCAACTTCTTCAGACAAGTTGGCGATTTCGCCAAAGTCGGTCAGCACTTCTTTAACATCGTCAGATAAAACGGCATTATTTTTTTGTTGCAGACCAAAGCCTAAGTTAAAGCCTTGCACCCAAACACCTAACGCATTGCCACGTTCGGCAATCGAGTCGTCGTCATCTGGCAGCATTAATTGAAAACCGTATGAGTCGTCTAATAGGTTTTGCCAAACGTCGTTAAACATCAGCTTAACAATTACTTTAATTTTATTAGGCATACCTTCGCCGTTATTAAAAAGATCGTTAATCATAGCGAGGTAGTCATCACCTTCAAAGGTGTAACCGCCGCAAATAAGGCCGGTTAATACGCCATGAAGTTCACTCGCGTGAAGCTTCACATTTTCAGTGGTAATAATTGCTTGTACCGAAGCAAAATCAAGCGTGGTTTCTTCGTTCATAGATAACCAAATAAATAGCAAGTAATAATGTCGCTTATCCTAACACTGGCCTAGGTTTGATGCCAGAAAGATCATTGCAAAGAAAGTCACTATAAAATTAAGAATCCGCTTGCAACTGCCGATGCGCACCGTTATAGTGCGATAACTATTCTTGGCATTTAGCAAAATTAAAGTTATATAAATGAAACTGTTAGCCAATACGCAATTTTTTACTAATGGATTAAAGCAAAAGACAAATGGCTAAAAACACTTTAGATGTAACCATTGCTGCGCGCAAATTAAGAATCGCTTGTCCAAAAGGACAAGAGTCTGCGCTATTGTCTGCCGCAACCGAAGTCAATAATAGAGCCGAGCTGATGGGAAAAAGCAGCGCGGTCACCTCTTCTGAACAAGCGATGATTATGGCGGCGCTAAATCTGGCCCATGAATTAGCCACAGTTAAAGCTAAACTCGCCCAAGAAAAACTTGAAAACAAAAACAAAATCAAGTTACTACAATCAAGCTTTGAACAAGCCCTTAACCCTAGTAACAACAAACGCGCTTAACTTTTAAACTTAGCGCGCCTATTAAATCAGCAAACAGCTCATACCAGCAAAGAAAAGACTTAATTGCTTGGCACAGATTAGGTATAATGCCTGCGTCTTCTGGGATGTTTGTGTGCGAACTATGTCCCTGAGCCGATAAGTTTTACCTTAGGAAGTAAATCGTTAGCTTTTGTGCAAGCCCGACTCGTATCGGGAAGCCTACGGTTGATGTGCAATTTCCGCCCTGAACACACGGTGTTCAGGACTATTGTGAGCTGCGGCATTCTGGAAGCGTTAACTTTTCTTTTTTCATGCTTTTATTACTAAGCTAAAAACGCTTAAAACAAAAAGCCGCTTTACTTTCATCACAAACCCCCATATAAACGCTAGTTATTCCCTGTTTAAAAGCCTGCATTAATTTATGAATTTATCTGAACCGTCATCTTCTGCTCATCGTGCTATTGGCATTTTTGACTCAGGTGTTGGTGGTTTATCTATTGCCAAATGTATTGCTCAGCAACTGCCTAACGAACAGTTAATTTATATTGCTGATACCTTGCACGCGCCATATGGGGAAAAATCAGTCGCTTTTATTCAACAACGCGTTAATGCGTTGGCGGACTTTCTTGTGCAAAAAAAGGTAAAAGCTATTGTCGTTGCCTGTAACACCGCCACCGTTAATGCAATTGTTCAGCTCAGACAACGATTAACCATCCCCATTATCGGAGTTGAGCCTGCAATAAAACCTGCCGCGAAAGCAAGTAAGCAGCAAAAAGTCGGCATTTTAGTCACTAAAGCAACCGCAGAAAATCCACGTTTTCAAGCCCTGGTTGAGCAACACAAAAATGGCAGTGAAGTCTTCATTCAGCCCTGCCCAGGCTTAGTTGAACTTGTCGAAAAAAATCGTATTCACTCAACCGAGTGCGAACAATTACTACGCCAATATTTGTCGCCACTAATTACGCAAAAAATAGATAAACTGGTTTTAGGCTGCACCCATTACCCTTTTCTTGGCGAAAAAATTAGTCAGATTTTAGGCATGGATATCGACTTGGTTGAAACTGCTGCGCCAGTCACCTCGCAGCTTAAACGCATGTTGGTTTTTCATCAACAATTGCAAATTCAGCCGTATATTCCTAAGCATCAATTTTACTCTTCACTAGCAAACTCAGAGCAGCAGCAATTAATCAATACGCTGTGGCAACAACCTGTTGAGCTGAAAAAACTACCAACAAACGATTAGGGGCTGTTGATTTTTCGTGTGTTAGATTGTTTATTGCTTGTGTAGCCAAGAAAAAATACGTGTTATAACTTAATACGGAAAGTGAGTCACATTAAGAGGAAGTTGTGACAATAGAGAAATGTAAAACAAGATCTGAAGTGAAGCTTTCTTCGATAAAGCAGTAAAATAAGAACGACGAAATTGAATGATAATAATTGCTTTAACCTCTTACAAAGAGGTTAAAACAATTAACTCACATCTAAATTGCTTACTAGATTGTTAGCTAGGTTTAGAAGTTGTATTTGATACCAAAACCAATGGCGTTTTCATCGTAATCGCTACCAGTAGACGATTCTGAGTCATTGATTTTTGCTTCTGAGTAAAGGTAAAAATCATCATCAAAGAAATAGTTTACGCCAACAATTGCATACTTTAAGTGATAGTTGCTTTCATTTGAACCGTTTGTAGCTACTGAGTTATCTTTCAATGAGTTGTAACCACCCACTAACGCCCAAGGACCTTCAAAACGGTACGAAGCGTAAAGTTCAGAACCAAAAGCTTCTGTCATTAACTTACCTTCGTCATTGATTTCATGGTTTTTCATATCTGAGAATACCCAAGACATGTATAAACCACGGTTATGGTAACTACCGTAAGTAATGCTCGCTGATGTCATTTCGTCTTCAACTTCAGCTACTTCAACCAAATGTTGTAAATCTTCATTAAATTCAACATTCGCTTTGTTATAAGCAACACCAACTTTAACTTTTTCTAATGGAGAATAAAGTACTGACCAGCTGTAAGAGTCTGAATAATTTACTGTTGCTGAAGGACCTGTCTCTTCGTTGTCATTTACATCAATTTGGTTATCGCCTGATGCAGTGAACTGTAATCCAAATGAGAACTTGTTCCAGTCTAGGTTGTATTGAATGGCTTGTTCCGCGCGACCTGTACCTGAGAAACCACCATCAGTGCCAAAGTTATAAATACCCGCAGCTTGTGAACCAAAAATTTCAAAAATATCAGTGCCACCAGTTACCTTGTAACCCACACTGAACATTTTACCCATGCTAAAGCTACCGTATGTATCATTAGCAATACCTACATAACCTTGACGCAACCATGTATGATCGCCGGAAGGGCCTGTGCTAGTTAAGCCGTTACGGTTAACAATTAGTTTATTGTCGGTGTTTGATAAAGCAATACCTTGCTCTATTTTACCAAAGCCAGTCCAGCCATTATCAAATTCGCGTGACATATCAAACATGAAGCGAGAGAAACCATCACCTACTTCACTAACACCATCGCTTTTAAGATAAAAAACGGATAAATCACCGTTCACATTAAACTTTGTTTTACCATCATTGTACAATTCAACTGCTTGCGCAGGTGTTAACATACATGCCGCTGCAACTGCCGCTGCAGTTAATTTCCACTTAGTATTTATCATGTTTTTATCCTAATTTATATTTTCAAATTAGTTTATTGGATATGTAAGTTCTATTATATGTTAATAATGTTAAGTCAGGTTTCATTTGTACGCGCATTTGTAACTATTATATTTACAAACTAGAGTGATGATGATCTTAAATAAATAAATTTAAGACATTTAGACGTCTAGACATAAAAAGGTAGAAAAATAATTTTTATCAGAGTAGAATTAGCAAAAATTTTCACCACGCCTGCATGTAAGTAGGTTAATCAATTTATTATTAGAGGGATTATGTCTACTCACTTTTTTACCTCAGAGTCTGTTTCTGAAGGTCACCCAGATAAAATTGCCGATCAAATTTCTGATGCGGTTTTAGATGCGATAATTGCTAAAGATAAACACGCCCGTGTTGCTTGTGAAACTATGGTTAAAACTGGCGTTGCTATTATCTCTGGTGAAATTTCAACATCAGCTTGGGTTGATTTAGAAGACTTAACCCGTAAAGTGATCAGCGATATTGGCTACACATCATCTGATGTTGGTTTTGACGGTGAAACCTGTGGCATTATGAATTTAATCGGACAACAGTCGCAAGAAATTGCCCAAGGTGTTGACCGCTCTAAGCCTGAAGAACAAGGTGCTGGTGACCAAGGTTTAATGTTTGGTTATGCCACTAACGAAACTGAAACCTTAATGCCTGCGCCGCTTTATTATTCACACCGTTTAGTTGAGCGCCAAGCTGAAGCACGTAAATCAGGTATTTTACCTTGGTTACGCCCTGATGCAAAAAGCCAAGTGACTTTTGTATACGAAGATAACAAGCCTGTTGCTATTGATACAGTTGTGCTTTCTACTCAGCATAACCCAGACATTAAGCAAGAAGATTTGTTTGATGCGGTAATGGAAAACATTATCAAGCACGTATTACCGGCAGAATTATTAACAGAAAATACTAAATACCATATCAACCCAACCGGCAGTTTTGTTATTGGCGGCCCAGTAGGTGATTGTGGTTTAACTGGTCGTAAAATTATTGTTGATACCTACGGCGGCATGGCTCGTCATGGTGGCGGCGCTTTCTCAGGTAAAGATCCATCTAAAGTTGATCGCAGCGCTGCTTACGCAGGTCGTTATGTCGCTAAAAACATTGTTGCGGCCGGTCTTGCTGATCGCTGTGAAATTCAAGTGTCTTACGCTATTGGTGTTGCAGAGCCAACGTCTATTTCAATTGAAACCTTTGGCACAGGTAAAGTAAGCGAAGAAAAATTAGTTGAATTGGTGCGTGAACATTTTGACCTTCGCCCATACGGTATTACTAAAATGTTAGACTTACTTCACCCGATGTACCGTCAAACAGCCGCATATGGTCACTTTGGTCGTGAACCATTTGAAATGACCGTTGGCGATGAAACATTCACCGCCTTTAGCTGGGAAAAAACCGATAAAGCTGACGCACTTCGCGCCGCTGCTGGTCTTTAATTCAGTCAAAGCCGCAAAGAAAATAATAGAAAGCCGACATTACGTCGGCTTTTTTATTGCTAAGTTTTATTCACTGTATTGGCTAAATAAAATCGATGGTTTTATCAGTAAAGTTATTGAGTGAGTTAAATAACGACTCAACTGGCTGAGTATAACCAAACCATTTAGCTAAACTAGCACACACTTGATCAGCGGACGTATCAGGTATAACACGACCATTATTATAATCAAACGCTCCGCCTGGGGTTAAATCAGGCCAATTACCATAGGCTTTACCCCCTTTAACCGCACCGCCCATCACTAATTGATGCCCTGCCCAGCCATGATCGGTACCTGAAGCGTTTGGTGTGATCCGACGACCAAAATCAGACATGGTAAACGTGGTGACATTATCTGATAAGCCTTGACGCTGCATTTCACTATAAAATGCCGCCATAGCATCAGATAAGGTCGCTAATAAACCGTTATGTGCATTTAGCTGCCCGGTATGGGTATCAAAGCCACCTAAGGTTACATAAAACACTTGGCGATTATGCCCCATTAAACTATGACTTCTGCTAGCAATAAGTTTTGAAATGGTACCTAAGCTTCGCCCTAAATTGCTACTAGGGAACTCACCTATTGCTGGCGCGTCATCTAATACCTCTTTTAACGCTTCATTGCGGTTGAAACTATTTTTCATGACTTGGGCGTAGCTATCCATAAAAATATTATCGTAGCTTTCGTCCATATGACGCAACATGCCATTAAGCTTATCTGTGGTCATCCGCTTATATTGCCCGGCACCATTACTGGATAGAACAAATTGCTTTGCGCCATTTTCGGTACGTAGCCATTTTTGCTCACTACTTAACGACAATAACGGCGGCAAATTACCTGGTAAGTGCATGTCTTCAACCATACGCCCCGCCCAACCAAAGCTGTTATGAAACTCTAAGGCGCCAGACTTCCACATTTCCTGTTGCGAGTTATGCGACATTAACTTTTCAGGTAGTTGCACATTGGCATTGCCGGCGGTCGGCTCTACCAGTTGACCGGTATTCACCAATACGCTCGCATCACCTTGGTTAACAATATCAGCAAAGCTTTGCATCGCTGGGTGCAAACCTAGGCTAACACTATTGTCAGTTTGGATGTTTAACGGGATGATATCTTGCTCGGCAATGGCCATATGATTTCGAATACCTTGGTATTGTGCGTATTCGGCTTCTGACGTTGGCAATACCATATTGTAGCTGTCGTTACCGCCCGCTAAAAATATACAAACCATGGCTTTATAATCAGTGGTGGCTGCATGAGCAAGTTTAACACTCGATAAACCGGCAACAGAAGTTGCGCCAATCGCGGCACTACCTTTAATAAAATTACGACGTGAAACTTTCATGACTTACTCCTGACAACGAAATTCTGGTGAACATTGAATAATAAAAAGGGTATCTTCAAGCTTTTGTGCATCACTTAAACCACGTGATGACATATCAGCTAATGTACTGGCTAAGTAGTCTTCAAGCGGTTGTGGCATTTGGCCAAAGAAAATTCGTTCATTGAGGTAGTTAAGATAGGTGTCGTCTTGACTGATCACATCAAGAAAAACGCCTTGGTCCCAGTCATAGTTTTTAATATCATCGCCCCATACATCAATAATGATTTTATCGAGCATGTTATTGGAAATATTAAGTAAGTTCTCCATGGTTAACAGTTCAAATTCAGGTGCGGTCAGGCCTTTTTCACTAAACTCCCCTTCTGGTACATGATCGGGTGAATAAAAGTTAAAAACACTCGGTGCCTCTAATGGCGCTTGGCCCATTTTTCCATTGCGTAAAAAGCATGGATCCCACCAACGTGATGGATCTCGACTGGTGACATCAAGGGCACGACAAAAATTAGTCATCACCATTAATGGCTCTTTTGCTTTGCCAAAATGGCGGAGCTTCACTTGCTTGCCTGATATGCCGGTATTATCGCCATAACCTGCGATCACATTCCAATCAAGCATAATCGCTTTTAGCACCGCTTTCATGTCACCGCGAACGCCTTGGCCGTTATCTATAAATATATTGGCAACACGTTTCACATAACCAGAAGTTGGGTTACTTAAAGTGAAACGTTTGATCAACGCCTTGGCAATAAATACCGGAGTATTTTTATGGTTGAACAGTAAATCAAGTGCTTGGTTAAGATCTTGTTCCATAGTTTGATTGGCGGGAAAGACTTTGCCCATGACCACTTTTTCACCAAAGTCATGATCATTTTCTTGTGCGTACATAGGATCAATCCAGCCTGAAACGCGCCAGCCCGTTAATACCCGAGCAAGCTCTTCAATATCATTTTGGCCATAAGTAGGAATAGTATTGCCATTTTCATCGAGTATTTCTTGGCCCTTCTTATCTAATTCAACCAAACCGATGGTGAACAGTTGCATCACTTCACGGGCGTAGTTTTCATCAGGAAAAGAGTTATTAGCTTCGTTGTATTTTTTACTCCAAGCAAGGCTTAAATAACGCCCCATCATTGGACTTAACGTCACTGCAGAGAGTAAATCTCGAAAGTTGCCAAAGGCATGATTAAGCAGTAAATCATAGTATTGTGCTTGCCCGGTTACCGAGTTACCAACACCACCAACAACAAAGATTTGGCTTAACGCAAACGCCATCCGTTGTCTTAGTTGATCTTCTCCGGCAATGCTGTTGTATAACCAAGCACTATTGCGCATCTCAGGCGCAAATTCATGACCACTGCCAGTCCAACTGGCGGCAGAGAACTCTATTAGCGTTTGCGCATGAGAGCCTACCGGCAAGTTAAATTGTTGTTCAAACCACGCATCTTCACCGATTGCTAATAAATTTTCTGCATCACCCTGTTTTGGACCGTACGTCGCGCGGTATAAAAACTTAACCGCTTGTTCACGATTTGTTATAACACTCATCCATTTGTTTCCTTCTATTTGATTAAGCTAGATATTTGTGGGGGCTTATTCAATACAACAAAGGCGGTGAGTAGTTGACTTTTACTAAAAAAAATCAAAATAAATCCAATTTATTCCTACTTCACTTGGAGCAATTTATAGGCAATTCACACAAGATGAAAGTACTTTTTCCAAATAAGTAACAATTCTTCAACTTAATGATTGCAGTAGTTAAAGTAAAAATTGAACAATAAAAAGCCAGCAATTACGCTGGCTTTTATATCAGTGCTTCTCACTTAATGATGAAAAACAGTTAGTTATTAATAATAACCACTTAAGCAGCGCCTTTTATTTTTTCGCGCATGCTCTGTACGATCATATAAAAATAAGGCACCAAAATCGTTCCAAATATCGTTGCCGCTAACATACCAGCAAGTACGGTTAGACCAAGTGATACACGTGAACCTGCCCCAGCCCCTGTGGCAAAGACTAATGGCAATACACCTAGTACAAACGATAGTGCCGTCATCAATACCGCGCGAAAACGCATTTTAGCGGCATTTAACGCCGCTTCAAATATCGTAGCTCCGGCGGCACGTTGCTCCATAGCAAACTCAACAATTAAAATCGCGGTTTTTGTCGACAAGCCTATCAGCAATACCAAACCGACTTGTGCATAAATATTATTCGCCATACCCACCGTATACAGCGCTAACATTGCGCCAAATATCGCTAACGGTACCGCGGCGATAACTGAAAATGGAATGCTCCAACTTTCGTATTGCGCCACTAAGAATAAATACACAAAAATAATCGCTAAGCCAAACAGAATTGGCGCTAAATTCCCGGCTTCTAATTCTTGTTTAGATTGTCCTGACCATTCAAAAATATAACCTTGTGGTAACTGCTGCGACAATTCTTCCATCACGGCAATCGCTTGCCCAGAAGAATAACCTGCGGCGCCTTGTCCGGTAATGCTAGCACTGCGGTAAAGGTTGAAATGATTGATGGTTGTTGGCCCTAAAATCGGCTCAAGTTTTGCTAACGTGGTAAGTGGTACCATGTCACCATCCGCATTTTTAACAAAGTAATGGCGAAGATCTGATGGGTCTTTTCGAAATTCACTTTCTGCTTGAATCGTTACGCGATAGGTTCGGCCAAATTGGCTAAAGTCATTGATATACATCGAGCCAAGCTGAGCTTGTAAAGTGGCAAAAATATCAGACAGTGCCACCCCTTGCGCTTTCGCTTTATTGCGATCAACGTCTAAAAAGTATTGCGGCACACTTGCGCGGAAAGTACTAAATACTTGCGATAATTCTGGTCGTTGGTTGGCTTCAAAAATTAAGCCATTCATCACTTGCGCTAATACTGCTGGATCGCGCCCTTCACTGTCTTGAAGTTTATATTCAAAACCGGCGCTATTGCCTAAACCCGGAATAGGCGGCGGGTTAAAGACCATTATTTGCGCATCAGGTAGCGACCATAATTGCCCCATTAATCGGCCAATCACTTGTCTTAAACCAAGCTCATCCGTGGTGCGTTCTTCCCAGTCTTTTAACATGATAATCGCTAAAGCATTATTTGAACCTGCACCACCTAACAATGAAAAACCAGATACGGTAATAAGATCGGTTACCGCTGGATCGTCTAAAATAAGCGGAGTAATTTTCTCCATCACCGCTTCGGTGCGGTTTGCAGATGCGGCATCGGGTAATTGCACATCAACAAATAAATAGCCCTGATCTTCGCCAGGAACAAATGCTGTTGGCACATTACTACTTAACCAGCCTGTTGCGGCAAATATAACCACGACCAAAAGCCCAACTCGGCCAACGCGCTTTAACAAAAATTGTACTGAGTTGGTATAACCACCAGTTAACTTAGTAATGCCGCGCTCAAACGGTGAAAGCCATTTAATCGGTTTCATGTTCTTTTCAGAGAGTAATACTGAACATAACGCCGGGCTTAAGGTTAAAGCGTTTAACGACGAAATAAGTACCGCAAAAGAAATAGTCACCGAGAACTGTTTATAAAGTTCACCGGTGATGCCGGGCATAAAGGCAACCGGCACAAATACAGCAAGTAAAACCAAGGTGGTCGCAATAATGGGCCCTGAAACTTGTTCCATCGCTTTAGTGACAGCTTCTTTAATCGGTAATTTTTCTTCTTTTAAAATACGCTCAACGTTTTCTATTACGATAATAGCGTCATCTACTACGATACCAATCGCCAGTACTAAACCAAATAAGGTGATGGTATTAATCGAGTAGCCCATTAAGATCATAAAGGCGAAAGTACCCACTAGTGATACCGGAATCGCAAGAGATGGAATAATGGTCGCACGCCAGTTTTGTAAGAATAAAAACACCACTAATATAACCAAACCTACCGCCTGGAATAAGGTCACTTTCACCTCTTCAATCGAGCGATAAATAAATTCGGTGGTATCGTAAGGGATAACGTACTCTAAGCCGTCAGGAAAACGACTCGCTAATACTTCCATTTCTTCTTTAACTAAACGCGCCACTTCGGTCGCGTTGGCATCAGGTAATTGATATACCACTAAAAACGCGGTTTGATTACCGTTTAAACGGGCTTGGGTAGAATAATCAGCAGCGCCAAGTTCAAGGCGGGCAACATCACTTAAGCGGACAAAGTTACCGTTTTTACGGGCACGAATAATCGTTTGGCCAAATTCTTCTGCGGTTTTTAAACGGCCACGGGCTTGAATAGAATATTCAAATTGTTGATTAGGCTGTGCAGGGCTTGCGCCTAGCTTACCTGCTGCAACAATCATGTTTTGCTCTTGCAAGGCTTGCTGTACTTCAGCAACGGTGACATTAAGTGATGACATGCGATCGGGGCGCAGCCAAGCGCGCATGCTGTAGGTCATCTCCCCCATCACAGTAGCCGAAGCTACGCCTTTAATTCGGCTAATAGGGTCAACTAAATAGTTAGTGGCATAGTTACTTAAAAACAGTTGATCTATGCTTTCTTGCTCGGAGAATAAATTTACCCCTAGCAACATGCTGCTTGATTGTTTTTTAACAACCACACCTTGGCGCGTCACTTCTGTTGGTAATGAGCTGTTGGCAAGCGATACGCGGTTTTGCACATTCACCTGTGCCATATCGCTGTCGGTACCCACTTTAAAATATACCGTAATAGTGGCTGCGCCATTATTTGATGCGGAAGACTCGATATACATCATGTCTTCAACACCATTAATTTGCTCTTCTATTGGCCGAATAACCGACTCTTCCACCACTTGTGCGCTAGCACCAGGGTATACAGCAGTAATTTGCACTTGTGGCGGGGTAATTTCCGGATACATATTCACCGGTAACAATAGCATGGCAATTAAACCCGCAAGCGTGATCACAATCGAGATCACAAAGGCAAACTTGGGCCTTTCAATAAAGGTTTTACTGATCATAATTAACCCTTAATTTGCTTGAATATCAGAAATAGTACCCGTTGTTGGGTCAATCGTTTTTTCAACTGGGTTAACTTTTGAGCCTGAGCGCACTTTTTGCAGCCCTTCAACCACAACTTTCTCGCCTTCGTTTAAGCCAGAGTTAACAATCCACATGGCATTCATTCTGCGGCCTAAAACAACATGGCGTTGCGATACAGTATTGTTTTCATCCAGTACTAGCACAAATTTACCTTGTTGGTTTTCTTGCACTGCTGCTTGTGGAATTAACGCTAATGATTGCTTAACGCGCCCTTCAACAATTAAATTAACAAAAAGGCCCGGTAAAATAACTTTTTCAGGGTTAGCAAATACCGCGCGAAGCTCAACCGTACCCATGCCTTGGTCAATCTTAGTATCGGCAAAGTTTAACAGGCCTTGTTCGGGGTAATTGGTGTTGTTAGGTAAACGCAGGGTAATGTCGATAGGTACATTTTTCGGATCGCGTACCTTATGGTGCTTTTGTAGATGAGTAATATAGTCACTTTCTTCTACTTGAAAGTTCACATAAATCGGGTCGGTTACGATTAATGTCGCTAATGGCTCACTATTAGGGCCAACAAAGTTGCCAATATCGTAATTTACCTTGCCGATAGCACCGCTAAATGGCGCATGAATTTTGGTATAGCTTAAATTAAGCTCTGCTTTTTCAAGCGCAGCTTCTGCGGCATTAACCCCTGCCATCGCTTGTGACTTTTCTGTAGTTAAGCGGTCATAATCAGACTGAGAAATATAGCCTTGGTCAATTAATTCATCAGCTCGCTTTAAGTTACGAATGGCATTGCCTTGCGCTGATAACTTACTGTTTAAATCAGCTTTGGCTTGCGTAAGCGAAGCTTCATAGGCAGCTGGGTCAATTTGTAACAATAATTGTCCTTTTTCAACCTTCATGCCTTCACGAAAGTGTCTTTCAATTAACTCACCTTCAACACGCGCTCTAAGGTTAGCTTCTTTTGACGCTTCCGTGCGGGCAACAAACTCTTTATATTGACCAACTTCAACATTACTGACGGCATACACAGAAACCGCAGGCGCTGGTGCTGCAACTTGCGCTTGTTCTGGCTGGCCACAACCAGCTAGCGTGAATAAGGCAAGACTACAGGCGAAGAATTTAAGCGTGCTAACGTGTCTTGATTGACGAAATAACAATTGAAAAGAATGATATAACGGCATATAAGGTTAATCCTTGTTAATGAAATGTCACAAACTGTTTTAGCAATTATTGCACAACCCTTGTTAAATTCCGCTTGTTTTTTATCAACAAGATAAGAAAAACTGTTTAAGCGGGAATTTATTCCTAAATTCCTCTTAATGCTTGTAAAGTTTAACCTTGATCCCAATCTACATTATTAATTAGGACAAACGATCCACAGTTAACTTTTGACGGCTTAAAACACTGCTTATGAGAAACCCTAGAATTTATCAAAATACCCCGTTAGCGACAGGGCAAACCATAACGCTAGACGATGACGCTTTTGGCCATGCAGTGCGGGTATTACGATTAAAAAATGACGATCTGATCACGGTATTTAACGGTCAATCAGCGCACGAATATAGCGCAAAGCTCACTAATGTCAGTAAAAAAAGTGCGCAAATGATGATTTTAGATGTCGCTGAGAAAAACGTAGAATCACCGCTAAACATTCATTTAGGTCAAGGCATATCGCGTGGTGATAGAATGGACTTTACCCTACAAAAATCGGTAGAGTTAGGCGTAAATACCATAACACCACTGTTTACCGAGCGCTGCGGCGTAAAGCTTAATAAAGAGCGTTTAGCCAAAAAAGTCGAACAGTGGCAAAAAATTGTTATCAGCGCCTGTGAGCAATCAGGGCGCTGTATCGTGCCAGTGGTAAACGAGCCGGTATTATTGACACAATGGCTTGAACAACAAACCAGTGCATTGAAATTAAATTTACACCCCAAGGCATCACATTCTATTATGTCATTGCCGATTGAAAATCAGCGAGTAAGATTACTTGTTGGTCCTGAAGGCGGTTTAAGCGACGACGAAATTACGCTTGCAAACGATGCTGACTTTCAAGATGTATTGCTCGGCCCACGTGTATTGAGAACCGAAACCGCCGCATTAACGGCTATTACCGCATTACAGTGTCGATACGGCGATTTAGCTTAATCACAACATTTATAAAATTAAGGTATTGAAATGACAATTAAACTTGGCGTAGTGATGGATCCCATCTCAGCGGTTAATATCAAAAAAGATTCTTCAATGGCAATGATGTTAGAAGCGCAAAAACGTGGCTACCAACTTTACTACATGGAAATGAAAGATCTTTACCTTGAACAAGGTGAATGTCGTGCCACCACAGCGCAAGTGAAAGTATTTGACGATGCGACAAAATGGTACGAGCTTGGCGACGCTGAAGATATTGCTGTTTCAGAACTCGATGCGGTATTAATGCGTAAAGATCCCCCGTTTGATACTGAATTTATTTACGCCACTTACATGCTAGAGCGTGCAGAAGTTGCTGGCACCTTAATTGTCAATAAGCCACAAAGCCTACGCGATTGTAACGAGAAATTATTCACCGCATGGTTTCCAGAACTAACGCCAAAAACCTTAGTGACACGAAACAATCAAAAAATTCGTGAATTTCATCAAGCGCTAAAAGATATCATCATCAAGCCACTTGACGGCATGGGCGGTTCATCAATTTTCCGCATTGGCGAAAACGACCCTAACGTTGGCGTAATTTTAGAAACCTTAACCAATCATGGCGAACAATATGCCATGGTACAAGAATACATGCCTGCCATTAGTGATGGTGACAAACGCATCTTAATCGTTAATGGCGAACCTATGCCGTATTGCTTGGCGCGTATTCCTGCCAGCGGTGAAACTCGCGGCAATTTAGCAGCCGGCGGTAGAGGTGAAGCAAGACCACTAAGTGCCAGTGATAAATTAATTGCTGAAACAATTGCACCAGAATTGAAAAAACGTGGTCTATACTTTGTAGGATTAGATGTAATTGGTGACAGAGTTACCGAAATAAACGTCACTAGCCCTACCTGTATTAGAGAAATAGAAGCGGCCTATCCGATTAACATTAGCGGTAAGTTAATGGACGCTATTGAAGAAGCCGTTGGAAAATAATCGACAAACTCTAGGGTCTGTTGATCTTTCGAGGTTAAATTTTGTTCAACGTAAACGCTTTTTGTTCAAGACGTGAACAACACAGCATGGTTGTTCCATGTAATTTGTGAACAACGATGAAGAAATAGCGTTTAGTTGAACCCCAAGGGCAGCGTTTCTAGGCATTTATACATCATTATTGCGCTTTCATGTGGAATAACCACATAGCAATCACAATGCTTTGTCTAAATACCTATAAACTGCTGCAAAAAAAAACACGAAGGATCAACAGCCCCTAACCAAATAAGAGGTGGTATTATGGAAAGCTTAGAAAATCAGTTATTGATCGCTATGCCGTCACTTGATGACTCTTTCTTTAATAAAACAGTGACATACATTTGCGAGCATAACGACCAAGGCGCAATGGGTTTGATCATTAATGCTCCGGTAAATTTAACCTTGAGCGAGTTATTATCGCAAATTAATGACGAACTTGAACAAGTGCCTTCACTTGAGCAACTCGTGCTAACAGGCGGTCCTGTCTCTCAAGACAGAGGTTTTGTACTGCATAGTCCGCAAAAAGGCTGGCGTAGTTCATTAGCGCTAAGTAATGATGTGATGATCACCACTTCTAAAGATATTTTAATGGCGCTTGGCACCGACGATGCACCAGAAAAATTTTTGGTGACGTTAGGATATGCTGGCTGGGGTCCGGGGCAACTCGAACAAGAAATTCAAGAAAATTCTTGGTTAACAACCCCTGCAGATGAAACCATTTTATTTGATACCCCCATTGAGCAACGCTGGCAAAAAGCGACCGAGAAACTCGGCTTTGATCTTGCTCATTTATCCCCTGATGTTGGACACGCTTAATGTCACAAACTAAATCGTCTAAAGGCAAAGCCATTGGTGAGAGAACGCTGATCGGTTTTGACTTTGGCAAAAAATATATTGGTGTTGCTGTTGGCCAAGAAATTACTGGCAGCGCTTCACCACTTGGTTCGATTAAAGCCACCAATGGCATTCCCAACTGGCCGCAACTAGAAGCTTATTTAAACGAATGGCAACCTGATTTAGTGGTTGTTGGTTTACCACTAAACATGGATGGCAGCGAACAGCAACTCACCTTAGATGCGAAAAAATTTGGTAATCGTGTTGCTGGCCGTTTAGGCGTAAAAGTGGAATTTCAAGACGAACGCTTAACCACCGCCGATGCCAAAGAGCAACTTTTTTCACGCGGCGGTTACCGTAATTTGAAAAAAGATAATATTGACGCCGAATCAGCCAAGCTGATTTTAGAAAGCTATTTTGAAGCGAGTTATCAGTAAGCGGTAAGCGGTAAGCGGTAAGCGGTAAGCGGTAAGCGGTAAGCGGTAAAAATTTTAACGATTAAACAAAAAATGGCAAGTCCTTTAAGACTTGCCATTTTTATATTTTTAACTTCAAACTTGCAGCTTGCAACTTCTAGCTTTTATCTTGCAGCTTTTAACTTCTAGCTTGCTGCTTTTATCTTGCAGCTTCTAGCTTGTAACTTGTCACTTTCAGCTTTTATCTTGCAGCTTCTAGCTTTTATTTAAATTCGTCGTTTTCTAAACCATCTAAGGTAACACCGCTTAATGCGCCAACGCCGCCTTGATCATTACTTCTTAGTTTGATCATCAAGCGTAAATCGTTTGGAGAATCAGCATGATGTAAGGCATCAGCATAGTTAATCAACCCTTGCTGGTACAAGTTAAACAACGCCTGATCAAAGGTTTGCATACCTTGCTCAGTGGATTTCTCCATCACCTCTTTAATGCTACCCACTTCACCTTTTTTGATCAGCTCTGAGATATAAGGCGAGTTCAGTAAAATTTCGATAGCAGCAACTCGACCATTGCCATCGCGTGTTGGCACTAATTGTTGCGCAATAATGCCACGTAAGTTCAGCGCTAAATCAAACAGCAATTTACCGTGTTGCTCAGCTGGCACTAAATGCATAATACGGTCAATCGCTTGGTTAGCGTTATTGGCATGCAGGGTTGCAATACATAAATGGCCCGTTTCAGCAAAACTTAACGCATGCTCCATAATTTCTTGGCTACGAATTTCACCAATTAATATAACGTCTGGCGCTTGGCGTAATGAGCTTTTCAGTGCTGCATCAAAGCTTTCAGTGTCAAGACCAACTTCACGTTGGGTGATCATGCTTTTGCCATGTTCATGAACAAATTCAACCGGATCTTCAATAGTTAATATATGTCCGCGTGCATTAGCATTTCGATAGCCAATAAGTGATGCCATCGAGGTTGATTTACCGGTACCGGTACCACCAACAAACAGCACTAATCCGCGTTTTGACATCACCACATCTTTTAAAACCGATGGCAAACCTAAATCATCCGAGTTTGGAATTTCAGTGACAATACGACGAATTACCATGCCCGCCATATCGCGTTGCCAAAATGCAGAAACACGAAATCGGCCAATGCCGTCTATCGAAATAGCGAAGTTACATTCTTTCTCGGTGTCAAATTGCTGTTTTTGCTTGTCATTCATTGCATCGTGAACAAGGGCAAGCGACTGCTCTGGCGTTAGAATTTGTGCATCTATCGCCTGAAGTTCACCGTTAATTTTGGCACTTACCGCCAGCTTTGCGGTAACAAACATATCTGATGCATCTTTTTGCACCATAGTGTCTAACAGTTGATGAAAATTCATGTTATTTCCTTAAATCTTACTGCAACGGCAAATTAAAAACTTTTAAATTGATTTTTATCAGACGCTTTATCCATCGCATCTTGTTTAGTGATCATGCCGCGATTGACTAAGTTCTGTAAACATTGATCCATGGTTTGCATGCCGTGCGACATACCGGTTTGAATGGCTGAATACATTTGCGCAATTTTATCTTCACGAATCAGGTTACGAATTGCCGGTACGCCGATCATGATCTCGTGTGCAGCAACGCGGCCACCGCCCACTTTTTTCACTAAGGTTTGTGAAATTACCGCGCGGAGCGACTCTGATAGCATCGAGCGAACCATAGATTTTTCTTCCGCTGGGAATACATCAATAATACGGTCAATGGTTTTAGGTGCAGAAGTGGTATGTAGCGTACCAAAGACTAAATGACCAGTTTCAGCAGCGGTCATGGCAAGGCGAATAGTTTCTAAATCACGCATCTCACCGACTAGAATAACATCGGGATCTTCACGAAGCGCCGAACGCAATGCGTTATTAAAACTTAAGGTATCGCGATGCACTTCTCGTTGGTTAATCAAACACATTTTATTTTCGTGCACAAATTCGATCGGATCTTCAATGGTTAAAATATGGTGATATTTATTGGAGTTAATATAGTCAACCATCGCTGCGAGTGTGGTTGATTTACCCGAGCCGGTTGGCCCTGTCACTAACACTAAACCACGTGGGGTGTCGGAAATATCACGAAAGCTGTCAGGACAGCCTAAGTCGTCAAGTGATAAAATTTTGCTAGGAATGGTACGAAATACCGCTGAAGGACCACGGTTTTGGTTAAAAGCATTTACCCTGAAACGTGCTAGGTTTGGTACTTCAAATGAGAAATCCACTTCGAGATTTTCTTCATATTCTTTGCGCTGACGGTCATTCATAATGTCATAAACTAGCGCGTTAACGTCTTTAGCATCAAAGGCGGGTATGTTAAGCTTGCGCACATCGCCATCTACACGAATTGAAGGTGGAACACCGGTTGATAAATGTAAGTCAGATGCATTATTTTGCACACTAAACGCTAATAATTCGGTAATATCCATACAAACCTCTTAATCAAATATAGTGAATCAGGCTATTGAGCCTTCAGTAAGTTTAACTCATGACTACTATTAAAAATAACCTCTGCCAGATAAAACAGCAAATTAACGATTATTGTCAGCAAAGCTCGCACAACAATAACGTGACTTTATTAGCAGTGAGTAAAACCAAACCAATTCAAGCCATTGAACAAGCTTATCAAGCGGGTCAAAAGGCGTTTGGTGAAAATTATGTTCAAGAATCAGTAGAAAAAATTGCCCAACTAAGCCATTTATCGGATATTAGTTGGCACTTTATCGGTCCTATTCAATCAAACAAAACTAAGCTTATTGCCCAAAATTTTAGCTGGGTACATAGTGTTGATAGAGAGAAGGTTGCGACTCGTTTAAACGAACATAGGTCAGGTCAAGATACTCCGCTAAACGTTTGTTTACAAGTGAATATTAGCGAAGAATCAACAAAGTCGGGTATCGATAAAAATGCCATTAATGACCTTGCTGATTTTGTGAACAGCTGTGAACATTTAACGTTGCGCGGCATCATGGCGATTCCCGAAAAAAATGCGCCATTAAGCACTTATCACACCATGCATGAGTTGTTTTTGTCATTAAAAGCCAAATATAGTTGTGTAGACACCTTATCGATGGGCATGTCGGGCGACATGCAAAATGCTATTTTATCAGGCTCTACCATGGTCAGAGTTGGTAGCGCTATTTTTGGTGCGCGAAATTAATACATTATCATACACAGGAAAGTTATGAACAAAGTTGCATTTATTGGTGCTGGCAACATGAACGCCGGCATTATTTCAGGGTTAGTGAGATCGGGCTTTAATGCCAACGATATTATGGTATCAAACCCATCAGCAGGAAAAAGAGAAGCACTTAAAGACTCATTAGGCATTCAAGAAACAGCAAGCAATATTGCAGCAGCAAAGTTTGCCGACACCATAGTGCTTGGCGTTAAGCCGCATTTAATTGCTGATGTGTGTCAAGAAATCGCACAGCAGCTTGATATTAGCGACAAGTGTTTTATCTCGGTCGCTGCCGGCTGTACTATGGCGCAAATTCAAAAAGCCCTTGGCGGCAATGCCTCAGTGGTGCGAACTATGCCAAATACACCTTCACAGCTAGGCTTAGGTATGACCGGCATGTACGCGTCAAAAGACGTTAGCGCAGCGCAAAAAGATATGAGCGAGCAACTAATGCAAGCCGCTGGTGAAATTGTGTGGCTAGCTGAAGAACATCAAATTGACCATATTATTGCACTGTCAGGTTCTGGACCTGCTTACTTTTTCCTATTTATGGAAGCGATGGAAAAACAAGCACTCGCTTATGGTTTCTCACCAGAGATGAGCCGAAAAATTGTTCAGCAAACTGCATTAGGCGCAGCCAATATGGTGGTGCATAATAACGAATTATCGATTGGTCAATTACGTGAAAATGTTACATCCAAAGGTGGCACAACTCAAGAGGCGCTTAGAACCTTCAATGAGGGGGGGTTGCCACAATTAGTAACAAAAGCCATGACGGCTGCATTGGATCGCGCACAAGAAATGGCGCAAAATAACCAATAATTGAATTTTAAAATTTATTCCATCGGAGAAAAAAATGGAAGCTGTAAATTATATCCTAAAGTTTGCCTTTGACACCTTGCTAATGATCCTTATTATGCGTGTGTGGTTACAATGGGTACGTGCTGATTTTTATAATCCGTTAAGCCAATTTATCGTTAAAGTGAGTAACCCGTTAGTTACGCCAATGCGTCGTATTATTCCAGGTTTTGGCGGAATGGATTTAGCGACTATCGTACTGGCCTATATTGTTGCTACGCTTACCTTTATTGTTATCCCAGTACTTAATGGTGCTCCAATTGACTTTATTTTGTCGGCATATTTGGGTTTATTGTTTTTAATTAAACAAACCGGTATTTTATTATTTATTATTATGCTGATCATGGCGATCATGAGCTGGGTAGTACAAGGCTATAACCCAACACAAATGATCTTCCATCAATTAACTGAACCGTTTTTACGCCCGATCAAAAAAATCATCCCAAGTATTGGTGGCTTAGATTTATCGGTATTAATCGCCTTTTTACTGCTTAACGTTATTAATATTGTCTTGTCTAACTCTGTGCCTTATTGGCGCATCGTGTAAATTACTTAGCGTAACATTAGCTATACTTATCACTTAAGCTCAGTTTGACAAAGGAAGAACTGATGAAACAAATTTTTAAAGCTATCGCGATGATAGTCATACTAGCTGGCACTATTGGCTCTGCTAGTGCAGAAAACATGAAAAAACTCGGCTCATTTAATGTGCACTACATGGCCATTGGCGCAACATTTTTAACCCCTGAAATTGCCAGAAGTTATGGCATAGAGCGCAGCCGATATAATGGTCTTATTAACATTTCAGTTCTTGATAATACCGTTGAAAACAACCCAGCGAAACAAGTAAGAATAACTGGCACCGCCCGAAATGACTTAGGACAAATCAAACAGTTATCATTTGACGAAGTCAAAGAAGGCCAAGCAATTTATTACTTAACGCAACTAAAATACAGTGATGAAGAAACGTATTATTTTGACTTAACCATTAGTGATGGCAAAGAAAGCCAACAATTAAAGTTTAAACAAAAATTTTACGTTGATTAATTGGCCAATAAAGCGCCAATAAAAACCTTAAAAAGCACCTAACATGGTGCTTTTTTTATTGCTGAAAACACAGCTTGTATACCTATTTTTGCAAGAGTAAGGTATTATGCTGGCCCTAAAAATCAAAACCTCTAGAGACGCTATTATGTCAACTATCGTGCTTGCTACAGGCAATAAAGGCAAAGTCAAAGAATTAGGTGCTTTACTTAGCGCCCACAAAATTAATGTCGTTCCGCAAAGCGACTTTAATGTTGAAGATGCTGAAGAAACCGGCACAACATTTATTGAAAATGCCATTATTAAAGCGCGACATGCAGCAAAAATTTCAGGCCTTGCAGCCATTGCCGACGATTCAGGTTTAGAGGTCGATGCCTTAAACGGCGAGCCAGGCATATACTCTGCTCGTTATGCTGGTGAAAGTGCTAGCGACAGCGACAATATTGATAAAGTACTTGCCGCCCTAAAAGATACGCCACAAGCACAGCGCAGCGCACGTTTTCATTGTGTACTGGTTTACATGAAACACCATTTAGATCCTACGCCCATTATTTGCCACGGCGTTTGGGAAGGCAGCATTAGCAATGAAAAAATCGGAGAACACGGCTTTGGCTACGATCCGGTATTTTGGCAAGAGCAATTGCAAATGACCGCAGCGCAATTAACGCGCGAGCAAAAAGGTCAATTAAGCCATCGTGGTAAAGCACTGCAGCAACTGTTAACACACTTTGAGTAATTTACCTTGGCAAATACTCAAATAGCTAATTCACTGTTACAGACACCACCTTTATCTTTGTACATCCATATTCCTTGGTGTGTGCAAAAATGCCCTTATTGCGATTTTAACTCCCATAGCCTGAAAGAAAAAATACCTGAGCAAGACTATGTTAACGCATTGATCGCAGATTTAGACGCAGATATTCAAAAATTTAAGTTGCAGCAGCGCCCCCTGCACAGCATTTTTATTGGTGGTGGCACGCCAAGTTTATTTTCAGCCGAGGCAATTCAGTCAATATTGTCACAAGTGCTTGCCCGATTTGTCCATGACAAAGATATTGAGATTACCTTAGAGGCAAACCCCGGCACGGTTGAAGCGGAAAAATTTAACGGCTTTGCTAAAGCAGGTGTTACCCGTTTATCAATTGGTGTTCAAAGCTTCTCTTCAGATAAATTAATTAAGCTTGGCCGTATTCACGACAGTGAACAAGCCAAAAAAGCGGCGAAATATGCCGTCAGCAGTGGCATTAAGAGTTTTAATTTAGACCTAATGCACGGTTTACCTAAACAGTCGGTTGAACACGCATTAGATGACTTAAAAACAGCCATTTCTTTAAAACCTGATCATATCTCATGGTATCAATTAACCATTGAACCTAATACCGCTTTTCACTCGAAACCTCCGACTTTACCGCAAGATGAAATACTGTGGGATATTCAAGACCAAGGCATGAAATTACTCAGCGATGCGGGTTATCAGCAATATGAAATTTCTGCGTATGCAAAAAGCGACAACAAACGTTGCCAACATAATTTAAATTATTGGCAATTTGGTGACTACTTAGGAATTGGTTGTGGCGCACATGGTAAGATTACCGATATAAATAGTCATAGTATTTACCGAACGGTTAAGGTTAAGCACCCTAAAGGTTATCTTGATCAAACACGCGACTTTGTTGATCATTTAAACACAGTAACCGCTGACGAGTTACCGTTTGAATTTATGATGAACCAACTGCGCCTGCAACAAGCCTTCTCGCTTGATGATTTTGAAAAAACGACCGGCTTAACCCGTGACGTAATTATTGAAAAGCTAAAAATTGCAGAGCAAAAAGAATTACTGCAGGCCAATCATCAAGCGAAAACGTGGCAAGTAAGTCCGTTAGGCCATCGTTATTTAAATGATCTATTAGAGCTGTTTTTATGAGTGATAAAGATACCCTTTTTATGCAACGGGCATTTGAACTTGCCCAGATTGCTGAACAACATGATGAGATCCCCGTTGGCGCTGTTGTTGTCGCAGACGGGAAGATTATCGGCGAAGGTTTTAATCAATCAATCATGCTAAATGACCCTTCTGCGCATGCTGAAATGTTAGCCATTAGAGCGGCAGGAAAACACCTTGAAAACTATCGTATGCTTGACTGCACGCTGTATGTCACCTTAGAGCCCTGCCCTATGTGTGCAGGCTTATTAGTGCATAGCCGTATAAAACGTTTAGTGTATGCCAGTGCTGATTTAAAAACAGGTGCTGCCAATAGCGTATTTAATTTAGTGGCAAATGATAAATTAAATCATCAACTCGACGTTACCAGTGGCGTTATGGCCAAGCAATGCAGCGAGCTTATTTCAGCATTTTTTAAACGCCGCAGGGCCGAAAAAAAAGCACAAAAGAAGGCAAGTCAGTTAACAGACTAGATTAAGCGATGCTTAGGGAAAATAGTTAGCTTAAATATGGTGTAAAAGAAAGTAAAAAACGCGTCGCAGGTAACGCTGATTTCATCTATAGGGAATTGGGTTAATCTAAATTAAAAACTAAATTAATGCCTCAAAAACAACAGCGTATTAACAATCTGATGCTCTACTTTCATTGGTTACGCTTTCAATCGTTAAGCTTTGAGTAAACTGCAGGTGACGACGGTTTAACATTTTAGTGTGATGTCGTTGCATTTGACGACGACGTTGTGTACTTGCAAATGATTTTTTAATTCTCATAATTTTTACCTAATTAATATCAATGATGTTGTTAAATGTTTGAACTTCAATAGCATGTTTTAAGTATATGTAACATTTAAAACGCTTATTTGATTATTACTCAAGTTTATGACATTTAAATGACATAAATTGTAATAGTTTGTGACCTTTGTAACTTTACTAAACGCATTACAAAGCAGCGCTTAACATTTAAAAACCAAGCAAAAACAACCATTAAAGCTAACATTTTAAAATAACGAACAAATACTCATGAAAAAAAGCCTCCTTTTCACCCTTACAGTGTTACTTAGCTGTAATGAAGTTATCGCCAATCAGTTCATTGATCCCATCGATGGCATGTTTGACGCTTCTCAGTATTTATCTGAAAACGCCTATGGTTTTCTGCCTGTGCCGATCATTATTTCTGATCCGGCTGTTGATGGCGGCTTAGGTATGATGGGTTTATTTTTCCATGAAGACGAAGCCGAAAAAGACGCCAGAATGGCATTGATGAAATCTAAAGACAGTGATGCCGGGCAACACCTACTACCGCCAAGCATTTCAGCAGGCTTTGGCGCATATACTGGTAACGATTCTTATTTTATTGGTGGCGGTCATTTGGGCTTTTTTCAACAAGGCAAGATTCGCTACATGGGCGGAGGCGGCTACGGTGATGTTAATCTTGATTTTTATGGTATTGGCGATATTGCACTGACCAAACCATTGCAATTAAATACGCAAGCCACCGTTATTTTGCAGTCGCTTAAGTTTAAACTTGGTGATAGCGCCTTTTATCTTGGCCCTAGCCAACGCTACATAAATGCTGATATCGCACCAAGCAATATTGATGACTTTCTTAATTTCATTCCGCCGTTATTACAAGAAAAATTAAGCGAATTATTACATCAAAAAGTGACCACTTCTGGGCTAGGATTCAGCATTGAATATGATACGCGCAATAACTTTTTCTCGCCAAATATTGGCTTAAAATACGAGCTCAATCATTATTGGTTTAACGAGGCGATTGGCTCTGATATTAATTATCAATTAACCGAATTTGAAGCGCTGCATTATTTCCACATCAGTGATAAATGGTTTGGCGGCATTAAAGCTGAGCTGCAATATGCAAACAGTGACGAATTATTGCCTCCTTATGCAACTCCCACTATTTCGATGCGCGGTATTCCATCAGGGCGCTACCAAGCTAACGCCGTCGCTTTAACTGAATTTGAACTGAGTTATCAAATTAACCAACGTTGGCAAACGAATGTTTTTGCCGGCGCAGGTAAAATAAATAATGAGTTTAATTCGCTATTTTCAAGTGGTAGTAAAGTTAGTAAAGGTATCGGCTTTCGTTATTTAATTGCCAGAAGGTACGGTTTTAAAATGGGCGTCGACCTTGCAAAAGGCCCTGAAGAAAATGTCGTTTATATCCAAGCAGGCTCAGCTTGGTAGCAGCCTGCTTGAATAGACTTAATTAGAACGCTTAATTAGCACCGGTTAATTGGAACACTTCATTAGTACGTGAATTACTGCGTGTTATTTTCGCTATCAAGCTTGGGCTCAGATGTTTGTTCATCACCTTTAAGGTCGTTAACATTAGCCGCGAGATCTTTTTCAAGCTGGCGCTCTTGTTCTAGCTGACGACCTTGTTCCAGCAGCTGCTGCGCCGCTAATTCTGCTGCCGCCTGAGCCTTAGACTTTTCATCCATCCACGTTAAGGTATCGTAATAACGGCGAATATTTTCAACATACTTAACTGGCTCGTCGCCTCTGGCATAGCCATATTTGGTATTTTTATAATATTTTTTCTGCTTAAGTAGTGGCAATCGAGTTTTCACTTCAACCCAACGATCTGGGTCGCCACCTTGGCGCTGAGTAATAATGCGCGCATCATTTAAATGACCAAAGCCGACATTATAAGCCGCTAATGCAAACCAAGTTCGGTCAGGCGTTGGAATGCGCGCTGGCATTTTATCAATCATGCGTTTGAAGTATTTTGCGCCGCCGCGAATGCTTTGTTCAACATCTAAGCGACTTTTTATGCCCATTTGTTTCGCCGTCGACAAGGTCAACATCATCATACCTCGCACCCCAGTATATGAGCGAGCATGCGGTTCCCAATGCGATTCTTGATAACTAATGGCAGCAAGTAAACGCCAATCAATTTCTTGACTGTGCTTTTCAAAATACCCTTGGTATTTAGGTAGCTTCTTTTCTATTGCTTGAATAAATAAACGGGTATCAACGTAATTGAATTTTTCAACGTGACCGTAATATTTATCGTCTAAGGTTAACAAAGTGCCGTCGTGATGCACCTTACCAAAAAATTCAACTAAGCTCGCCAGTAAGGTATCGTCACCGTCTTTTTTTAAAGCCCAAGCAATTGGTTCAGGGGATTGAATGGTAAAGCCGATACTAATTTCAGGATAATAACGACGTTGAATAGCTAAGGTATTACTGTCGATTACTGTGTAGTCAATTTCATCCGCTAAGACACTAATGAGCAGCTCTTCACTGTCATAGTCGGCAGTTTCTTGCCAGTTAAGCTCGTTATTGATTTTTTGTAATTTTTCTAGATTTTCAACATGACTTGAATTAGCCGTTACCATCAAGCTACCCGTGAGATCGGTCACTTGCCTAGGTCGCACTTTGCCTTGTTTGAAAACCAGCTTTTGACTAATTTCATCGTAACTTGGCGCAAAATCAAATTGCGCTAAACGATTTGGTGTAACCGCCAAACCCGCAGCAAGCAGGTCGACTTGTCCGTTATTTAATTTTTCAAATAAGTCTTCAAGGTTATAACTAGGGACTATTTTTAACTCGACGCCAAGACTGTCGGCAAATTTTTTAGCTAGCTCATATTCAAAGCCAGCGGGCCCCTCGGCTGCAATATAATAATTGTTGGGGCCAAATATTGTGCCCACTTGCACATATCCGCGGTCGACAATTCGCTGCAAATGCGTACGAGTATCTTGCTGCTCGCAAGAAAGGAGCATAAAGGAAACTAGGAAAATTAACCCTTTCAAAAGGTTTATTTTTTTGAGCAATTTATTTTTTATCTTGGTCATAGATTATCATTGTGGCGTGAATTAGATTTTTCATAAAGTCTTTTTTGTTTTTTGTGACAATAATCATTCGCAGAATGGTTTTATTCCTTATCAAAGCTAATCATTTCAACTATAATACGCGCGATTTTTATCCTTAATAATCCACAACTAATTTAACCCGGTGAAATAGACTATGTCGATGTTAATGAAAACCCTTCGTGGCGCGCCAGCACTTTCTGAATTTAGAGTAAAAAAATTACTTGCTCAATGTGCTCAACTGCAGCTACCTGTTACAGATATTTATGCTGAATATGCGCACTTTGCTCATCTTTCTGCAGAGCTTAGCCAAGAAGAGTTTCAAGTTTTACAGCAACTGCTTAAGTATGGCCCAACCATTGAAGAACACGAACCTGTAGGTCAGTTTTTATTAGTAACTCCTCGCCCTGGTACTATTTCACCTTGGTCTTCTAAATCAACGGATATCGCGCATAACTGTGGATTATCAAGCGTTGTTCGTTTAGAGCGTGGTTTAGCCTATTACATTACAGGCGATACGTTAACAGCTGAGCAACAAGTACAATTAAATAGCTTATTGCACGATCGCATGATGGAAACAGTATTTACTGAAATGAATCAAGCGACATCGTTATTTGCCAGTGCTGAACCAGGCAAGTTAACCATTATTGATATTGAAAAAGGCGGCAAACAAGCATTAATTGATGCCAACAGCGACTTAGGTTTAGCGCTTGCTGATGATGAAGTTAATTACCTATTTGAAAACTTCACTAAGCTTGGCCGTAACCCGCACGATATTGAGCTTTACATGTTTGCCCAAGCAAACTCTGAGCATTGTCGTCATAAAATTTTCAATGCTGACTGGACTATTGATGGCGTAAAACAGCCAAAATCACTATTTAAAATGATCCGCAATACCCACGAAGTGAACAGCGATTACGTACTAAGCGCTTATAAAGATAACGCTGCGGTAATGGTAGGTAATAAAGGCGGTCGTTTCTTTGCTAACCCAGAAACCAACGAATACAGCTACAACCACGAAGACATTCAAATTCTAATGAAGGTTGAAACTCATAACCATCCTACGGCAATTTCACCTTACCCAGGTGCTGCAACAGGCAGCGGTGGTGAAATTCGTGATGAAGGCGCAACCGGTATTGGTTCAAAACCAAAAGCAGGTTTAGTGGGTTTCTCTGTATCAAACTTACGTATTCCAAATTTTGAACAACCTTGGGAAACTGATTTTGGCAAACCGTCACGTATTGTGTCAGCCCTAGATATTATGATCGAAGGCCCATTAGGCGGCGCGGCATTTAACAACGAATTTGGTCGCCCAGCGATTTTAGGTTATTTCCGTACTTTTGAGGAAGAAGTGAATTCTTTCAACGGCACTGAAGTTCGTGGTTACCACAAGCCGATTATGCTTGCTGGTGGTTTAGGTAACATTCGTGACGAGCACGTGCAAAAAGGTGACATTGTTGTTGGCGCAAACTTAATTGCCTTAGGTGGCCCAGCAATGAACATTGGTTTAGGCGGCGGCGCTGCGTCAAGTATGGCTTCTGGTCAGTCTGCTGAAAACTTAGACTTTGCTTCAGTACAACGTGAAAACCCAGAAATGGAACGTCGTTGTCAGGAAGTTATCGATAAATGTTGGCAGTTAGGCGATGCTAACCCAATTCTATTTATTCATGATGTTGGCGCAGGTGGTTTATCAAATGCCTTCCCTGAGCTTGTATCAGACGGCGGCCGTGGCGGCGTATTTGAACTTCGCAACGTACCAAATGATGAGCGCAGCATGGCGCCTCATGAAATTTGGTGTAACGAGTCACAAGAACGTTATGTATTAGCGGTTTCTGACGAGCAGCTTGCACAATTCACCGCAATTTGTCAGCGTGAACGCGCACCATTTGCTGTTGTTGGCCGTGCCACCGAAGAAGAACATTTAACCGTGACTGATGAACACTTTAAAGGTGACTCAGTAAACGATACGCCAATTGATTTACCACTTGACGTATTATTAGGTAAAACACCAAAAATTATTAAAGACGTTAAATCAGTTGCCCCTGCCGGTGATGAATTAGCACTTGAAAATGTATCTTTAGCAGAAGCGGCAGACAGAATTTTAAGCTTGCCAACCGTTGCTGAAAAAACGTTCCTTATTACCATTGGCGATCGCTCAGTAACCGGTATGGTTAATCGCGACCAAATGGTTGGTCCTTGGCAAGTACCAGTAGCAGATTGCGGCGTAACAGCTTCTGCCCTTGACTCTTACCACGGCGAAGCCATGTCGTTAGGTGAACGCACGCCAGTTGCTTTATTAAACTTTGGCGCATCAGCGCGTTTAGCGGTGGCTGAGTCATTAACGAATATTGCCGGTACAGATATTGGTGATTTGAATCGCATCAAGCTTTCGGCTAACTGGATGTCGCCAGCCGGTCACCCAGGTGAAGACGCAGGTTTATACGAAGCAGTAAAAGCCATTGGTGAAGAACTTTGTCCTGCGCTTGGTTTAACCATTCCTGTAGGCAAAGATTCAATGTCGATGAAAACCCAATGGCAAGAAAATGGTGAAGAAAAATCTGTAACTTCTCCTATGTCATTAATCATTACCGCCTTTGGCGCCGTTGAAGATATTCGTAAAACCGTAACTCCTCAATTAAGAACAGATTTAGGCGATACCCGCATTGTTGCTATCGACTTATCAAAAGGTAAAAACCGCTTAGGTGGCTCTTGTTTAGCGCAAGTTTACAAGCAGCTTGGCACACAAACGCCAGACGTTGACAGCCCAGAAATTTTGAAAGGTTTCTTCAACGCGATGCAAACCTTGGTTCGCGATGAAAAACTTATCGCCTATCATGACCGTTCAGACGGTGGTTTATTCACCTCAATCGTGGAAATGGCCTTTGCTGGTCACACAGGTGTTGATGTTGATTTATCTAAGCTAAGCGGTGACAACCTATCGGTGCTATTTAATGAAGAGCTAGGTGCGGTCATTCAAATTAAAGAGTCTGACGTTGACGCGATTCACGCTATTTTTGATGAGCACGGCATTTCTGAGTGTTGTACTGATGTTGCCCGTTTAAATAACGAAGACACTATTCGCTTTAGCCGTGACGGTGAAGTCGTGCTTGAAAACTCTCGCACATACTACCGCACTACGTGGGCGCAAACGACCTTCAAAATGCAGTCACTTCGTGATAACCCAGAATGTGCACAGCAAGAGCACGACGTTAAATTCGATACTGAAGATCCGGGCTTAAACGCTGCCCTGACTTTCGATATTAATGAAGACATTGTTAGTGATTTAATCGTAAAAGATGCACAAAACGGCTCTCACCCTAAAGTGGCTATTTTACGTGAGCAAGGTGTTAACTCGCACGTAGAAATGGCAGCAGCATTTGACCGCGCTGGCTTTAAAGCAATTGACGTGCACATGTCTGACATTTTATCAGGCCGCACTGACTTAGCAGATTTTAACGGTTTGGTTGCTTGTGGCGGTTTCTCTTACGGTGATGTATTAGGTGCTGGTGAAGGTTGGGCAAAATCAATTTTATTTAACCCAAGCGCGCGTGAAATGTTCAAAACCTTCTTCCACCGTGAAGACACTTTCAGTTTAGGTGTCTGTAACGGTTGTCAGATGTTATCGAACTTAAAAGAAATCATCCCAGGTAGTGAAGCATGGCCGCGATTTGTACAAAATAAATCAGAGCGTTTTGAAGCACGCTTTAGCTTAGTTGAAATTCAAGAAAGCCCGTCGGTGTTCTTTAAAGGCATGGAAGGCTCTCGTATGCCAATCGCTGTTTCTCATGGTGAAGGTCGTACTGAATTTACCTCTGAAGATGCCATTGCTAATGCTAACGATTCTGGCACAGTATCAATGCGTTATATTAATAACTACGGTGATGTTACTGAAACTTACCCGGCGAACCCGAACGGTTCACCAGATGGTATTACTTCATTAACGACAACCGATGGTCGTGTCACCATTATGATGCCACACCCTGAACGTGTATTTAGAACCGTTGCTAACTCTTGGCACCCTGACGAGTGGTTAGAAGACTCGCCATGGGTTCGCATGTTCCGCAACGCACGTAAATTTATCGGTTAATCGCTTAATCGGTTATCGAAAAAGCAAAGCACTGCTAAATAGCGCTTAGCTATTGTTAAAAAAACCAGTAACTTAGCTTACTGGTTTTTTTATGCCTACAACTTTTTAGCTCGGTAATAAATCAATCGACATTAGGGTCTGTTGATCTTTCGAGGTTAAATTTTGTTCAAAGTAAACGCTTTTTGTTCAAGGCGTGAACAACACAGCATGGTTGTTCCATGTAAGTTGTGAACAACGATGAAGAAATAGCGTTTAGTTGAACCCCAAGGGCAGCGTTTCTAGGCATTTAACCATCATTATTGCGCTTTCATGTGGAATAACCACATAGCAATCACAATGCTTTGTCTAAATACCGATAAACTGCTGCAAAAATAAACACGAAAGATCAACAGCCCCTAGTATCGTTTTAAGTCGCCTATTAACTTGTTATAATCAGCGCAGAATTGTTGCGCCGAATTTTTTCCATAGCGCGCAGCAGGTTAACGTTTAAACCTTTTAGGTAGTTCACAATGAAAAATAGTTTATCGAGTCTTAGCGATCTAGCTGCGGCTTTTGGTAAAGCCCCTATCGAAGAAAAAAATGAAGTTAACGACGACTCGTTAGTTTATTCAACCGATAGCGGTCGTATTAAACAGCCAAAACAAAAAGCTAACGTAACGCCAAGTGACGGTTTTGCAAAAGTGCGCAGAGAAACCAAAGGCCGAAAAGGTAAAGGTGTTATCGTGATCAGTGGTTTAGGGTTAGAAAGTGACGCGCTAAAAGCATTGGCGAAAAAACTTAAAAAAACCTGTGGCACCGGTGGTAGCGTTGTTGGCGAAACCATTGAAGTGCAAGGCGACAAGCGCGATGTGATTAAAACGGTTTTAGAAAAAGAAGGCTTTAAAGTAAAGTTCATTGGTGGCTAACTGACTGTGTTGTCGTAACTCTGCAGTACCATTATTCTCTACTAGCTCAGACTTGGTTTTTAATGGTACTCTCGCCTTCGCCCCTTTGCCCCTTTCACTCTTTCTTATTTTATTGCTGAAGCTGATACTTTCTCAGTTTCATCGCAATTTTATTATGAGAAACACCTAACCTTTTCGCTAATTTTCGCGTTGTTGGATAATGCGGCAATAACTGCTTGAGTAAGCTTTTCTCAAAAAGCTGTTGAGCACTTTGCCAGTCTTGAATATCTGCTATTTGCTCATTTTGTACTACACCAAGGTGCTCTTGATTGTCATGGATGTTGTGATGAGCAATATCCGTTGGACGTTCACTAAAGTGACCAAAATCAGCCAGCGCTTCATTTAGCTCTTTTGCTTCAATTTGCCCGCTTTTATTCAGTGCGACCACTCGAAATAAAATATTTTGCAATTGGCGAATGTTACCCGGCCAACTAAAGGCTTTTAGTCGCGCTAAAGCTTGCTCAGTTAAATGGGGTTTTACTTGATCAACTTGCAACGCTGAGCTTTCAATAAAGTGCTGACTTAATAAGGCAATATCATCAATTCGATCGCGCAGCGGTGGCAAGGTTAATGTTAAAACATTTAAACGATAAAATAAGTCTTCGCGAAAATGCTGTAATTGTAATAAGCGTTCAAATTGCTGATGACTGGCACTAATAATGCGGACATTGGCGGTTAATTCTTTAGTGCCACCTAAACGTCGAAAGCGAAAGTCTTGCAAAAAACGTAACAGCTTTGCTTGCAAGTAAGTCGACATTTCGGCAATTTCATCAAGAAAAATGGTTCCGCCTTCGGCAAGTTCAAATAAGCCCGGTTTGCCGCCTTTTTGTGCGCCAGTAAATGCCCCTTGCGCATAACCGTAAAGCTCACTTTCTAATAAATTTTCGGGCAATGCCGCGCAATTTATTGCCAAAAAAGGTGATTTAGCGCGAGCACTGGCTTGATGAATAGCGCGTGCCACCAATTCTTTACCAGTACCAGTTTCACCGCTGATCAGCACAGGCAATTCTAATTTAGCAAAACGTAGCGTTTGCTCTTTCAGCACTTTAATTTTAGTTGATTGCCCAATAATGTGATCGAGCGTCTGCGCTTTATCGGCTTGCATTAATGATATCTGTCGACCGAGTGATTTCATGGTACGTAGCACGAGCACGCCACCGTTTATTTTGTCATCAATTAATACTGGGGTAAGCTCAGCAAGATAGGCTTTTCCTAAAAAGTGAACTGAAGTGGTAATGGCTTTGTCTTGGATTAAGCTTTGATAGCTAGGTTCGATAAAGTCATCTATCACGCGGTTATTTAAGCTTTGCTGCTGCTCAGCTAATAAATGTTGCGCGGCTTGGTTAAGTAATAATATTTTACCATCGTGGTTTATATCGATCATAGGATCCGGCATACGCGATAATAAGGTATGCATATGATGTGCTTTTAATTCGGTCGGTAAAAATTCAATTTCAATGCAGCTTTTAATGCCCTCGATAGTCGCCAAACTGCGATTAATATCAATAAGCGAAAGTTTAGTTTCGTCAATATGTACGTAAGTTACAAATGCCTCAACTTCAATCGCGCGAAGATCCCACGAGCGCTTGGCAAATACCGCTAGAATTTCTTGGCTAATACCGATTCGGTCGGTCGACTCTATTTTTAATCGCATTTTTGCGCCACTTTGTAATATTTTTATGACTGTAACCACAGTATTACAAAGTAATATTAAAGCGCCTAATCCGTGTAAGCCATACACGCTATGGCTTAGGTAAAGAACACTTCACACCCGTTGTAATATTTTTATGACAACTCAAAATAAGCAAGCGATCACCCAACCAAAGAATAACGATAAATCATTGTTTTAATTACAAATTAACAAGAGTGAATAATCAGGCACTGGTGTTGCATTAACTTAAGCTAATAAAACAACAATAAATTAAGCCGTTAATAGAGCGAATAGTTATGACAACAAGTAAACACATAGAAACCCAAGCAATTCACGCAGGTCGAATTAATGACGAGCAATTTGGTTCATTAGCGACACCTCTATATCAAACATCTACCTTTATTTTTGACGATGCCGCACAAGGCGCTCGTCGCTTTGCCGGCGAAGAAGAAGGTTTTATCTACAGCCGCTTAGGTAACCCGACCACACGCCAACTTGAAATGCGGGTTGCGACTATGGAAGGTATGGACGATGGCGCAGCAACAGCAACCGGTATGGGCGCAGTGTCAGCAGCGTTATTGGCCAATTTACAAGCGGGTGATCATATTATTTCTTCTAACGCGATATACGGATGCTCGTATGCGTTAATTAATCATATGTTGGCGCGCTTTGGCATAGAAGCTTCATTTGTTGATATGAGCAATGCCGACAATATCGACGCGGCGATCAAAGAAAATACCAAGGTAATTTTTTGCGAAACCCCGATAAACCCTAACCTAGTGGTGCTTGATTTGGCGGCCATTGCTAAAGTTGCCCAAAAGCACGGCATTTTATCAATTGTGGACAATACCTTTTTAACACCAGTGCTTCAGCAACCGGCACAGTACGGCATTGATCTAGTAGTACACAGCGCCACAAAATATTTAAACGGTCATGGCGATGTAGTTGCCGGTATTATTTGCGGTAGTCGTGAAATGATCGCTCATATTAAAGGAACTGCATTAAAAGATATTGGCGCCACTATTAGCCCACACGATGCTTGGCTAATATTGCGTGGCTTAAAAACCTTGCCGATCCGCATGGAAAGGCATTGCAGCAACGCACAAAAAGTTGCTGAATTTTTAGAAGCTCACCCTTTAGTGAGCCAAGTGTATTACCCGGGCTTAAGCTCTCATTCTGGCCATAAATTTATCGGTAAGCAAATGAAGGCAGCTGGTGGCGTGATTGCCTTTGAGTTAGATTGTAATCTGAGCCAAGGCGAGCGTTTTATTAATCAATTAAAACTATTTTCGATTGCCGTTAGTTTAGGTGATGCCGAGTCGTTAGTGCAACACCCAGCGTCGATGACTCATTCACCATACAGCCAAGAGGAACGCTTGGCGGCGGGCATTAGTGACTCGCTTATTCGCATATCGGTTGGTTTAGAAAACAGCGAAGATTTAATTGACGATTTAGAGCAGTCGTTAGCGCAGTTAGCACAAATAAAAAAAATAAAAGCCGCTTAACAAGCGGCAATTAATAAAGTATAACAAAACACAAGGCGTGATTATTTTTGTTCCGTAATCGCGCTAAGTTTAGGTAATAAGCGCGACTTAATTACCTCAACTTGCTCAACGGTATATGGCGTTAATGCTTGCTGTCCCCAAATAGGTTTTGGCCAACTCACATCGGTTTTAAAACGCACCACATGATGAACGTGTAATTGAGGGACCACATTGCCTAAGGCGGCAACATTCATTTTGTCACCAGCAAACTCTTGCATTAACAATTCACTTAACATGCTCGATTCATTTAAAAATTGCTGTTGGTCCTGCCAGTCTAATTGATAAATATCTTGAACATCAGTAACACGTGGTACCAAGATAAACCATGGGTAAGCACTGTCGTTACATAATAATAACTGGCATAAAGGCAAATCGGCTAATACATAACAATCATTTTCTAATTGCTCGGCTAGCTTAAATTGTTCAGACATATTCGGATCCTATTTTCGTTTATTTTTTCGTCCACGACCACGTGCGGCTTTTTTCGCTTCACGTGCGGCAACTTTTTCCGCTTCTAGTTTGGCAAAACGTTCGTTTTCTTCAATGACCATTTCAGGCAATTCAAAGGTTAATGCGCCTAGGGTTTTATCTCTAATTTCATTAATTAAAATCGCGGATGCTTTATGAAAGTCGACATGACCGCCGCTTTTCACGCAACCTCGATTTTTACCAATGGCTTCAATTAAATCAACTTCTTGCTGCGGTGTGTGCTCAAGTTTATAACGGGTCATTACGCGCTCAGGGTACGCTTGTAATAAGTATTCTGCGGCAAAAAACGCGATGTCTTCATGATCAAACGCTGTATCTTTCACTGCGCCAGAAACCGCAAGGCGATAACCACTGTTTTCATTGGCAATTTTAGGCCATAACATGCCAGGGGTATCAAACAAATAAAGCCCGTCTTCTAAACGAATACGTTGCTGGCCTTTGGTTACCGCAGGCTCGTTACCGACTTTTGCTTTGGTTTTACCAACTAAAGTATTAATTAATGTCGACTTGCCAACATTCGGAATGCCCATGATCACCGCATTAATTTGTTTACCGGTTGCATCTTTATGTGGCACCAGTTTGCGAATTAACGACGGAATTAATTTAGCTGTAGCTGAATTATCGGTTGTTAATGCAATCGCTTTTACGTTGTGTTGCGACTCTAAGTAGTCTAACCACACTTGTGTTAATTCAGGATCGGCTAAGTCACTTTTATTTAAGATTTTGATCAACGGTTTATCACCACGAATTTCGGTGATCATTGGGTTTTCACTACTAAATGGCAAGCGTGCGTCACACACTTCGATAACAACATCTATTTGTGGAAGGATTTCTTTTATTTCTTTTTGGGCCTTATGCATATGCCCGGGAAACCAATTAATTGCCATAGTATTTTTAAGATCAAGATAAAGTGGTTGCGATTCTAACAAACATTGTTGTTTTAAACACGTATTACCATGCGGCAAATAAGTAACGACTTATCAGTGAATATTAAGATAAAGCGCTTTTTAATTACACAGTAATCATATTAAAATGGCGCAGTAGTTAACATTAAGCAGCACTAACAATTTTTAACACCATCAAAAGCTGCGCTGAATTAGGCTACGATGAATTCATTTACGCTAACGCAATTAGCAAAAAAACAAAAAGGTAATAGCCATGCAAGACATTATTAAAGGTGTGCTCGAATTTCAAAATCACGCCTTTATAGAGCACCAAGCGTTATTTAGCAGTTTAGCCTCAAGGCAAAATCCTGAAGTGCTATTTATTACGTGTTCAGATTCACGCATTGATCCTAATTTAGTTACGCAAACTCGCCCGGGCGACTTATTTATTTGCCGAAATGCAGGTAATGTTGTACCACCTCACACCAATGAAACTGGTGGTATGACTGCATCTATCGAATATGCAGTGGCAGTACTTGGCGTGAAAGATATTGTTATTTGTGGCCATACTGACTGTGGCGCGATGAAAGGCGCATTAGATACTAAAGCACTTGACGAATTACCACATGTTCAAGAGTGGCTAGGTCATTGTCGTGGTGCTGTTGAAGTGATTAAAGAGCGACACGGCTGTGTTGAGCATCATCACCTAGACGAAGTAATTGAAGAGAATGTCTTACTGCAAATTCAACATTTGAAAACTCACCCTATGGTCGTTGCCAAATGTGCAACTAATAAGATCAGAGTTCATGGTTGGGTGTATCGTATTGAAACCGGTGAAATTAGTTGTTACGAGCCAAGTTCAAATAGCTTCAAACCGTTTAATCATGTCTACAGCGAAACCATCGAAGCTTTGTCAAAAGACAAATAAGCGCTTGCTAACACCCTAATTTGTTAGCTTAAAGCAATAAAAAAACGCTTCATTTAGAAGCGTTTTTTATTGATTAAATTATCATGTATCTCGCTTAGCGGCCGAACATTCCGCCACCGCCGCCCATACCACCCATTCCACCTGGTGGCATCATGCCTTTCATGCTGCGCATCATTTTTTTCATGCCGCCCTTACCTGACATTTTTTTCATCATTTTTTGCATTTGGGTAAATTGCTTCAAGAGCTTGTTCACGTCTTGAATTTGCATGCCAGAGCCTGCTGCAATTCTGCGTTTACGTGAACCTTTAATAATTTCAGGACGCTGACGTTCACCTGGTGTCATCGAGTTAATTATCGCTTCCATGTGAATGGTCATTTTGTCATCCATCTGGCCTTTAATTTGCTCAGACATATTGCCCATGCCTGGTAATTTGTCCATCAAGCCCATCATGCCGCCCATGCTTTTCATTTGCACAAGTTGTTCACGAAAGTCTTCAAGATCAAAACCTTTACCACTTTTAACCTTGTTAGCTAATTTTTCAGCTTTCTTTTTATCTACTTTTTGTTCAACTTCTTCAATCAGTGATAAAACGTCACCCATACCTAAAATACGTGAAGCGACACGATCAGGGTGGAAAGGTTCTAGCGCGTCGGTTTTTTCACCAACACCCATAAACTTGATTGGCTTACCGGTAATATGACGAATTGAAAGTGCGGCACCGCCACGGGCGTCACCATCGGTCTTAGTTAAGATAACACCGGTTAATGGTAATGCGTCGTTAAAGGCTTTTGCCGTATTCGCGGCATCTTGACCTGTCATGGCATCAACGGTGAATAACGTTTCTACTGGGTTGATTGCGCTATGTAAGTCTTGAATTTCACCCATCATGCTTTCATCAACGTGTAAGCGACCAGCGGTATCAACAATTAGTACATCAAAGAACTGTAATTTTGCGTGAGCAATTGCGGCATTAGCAATATCAATTGGTTTTTGTTTGATGTCACTTGGGAAAAATTCAACGCCAATTTCATCCGCTAAGGTTTGTAATTGCTTGATTGCCGCAGGACGATACACATCGGCACTAACAACTAATACCTTTTTCTTTTCACGCTCAGTTAAAAATTTAGCCAGTTTAGCAACTGAGGTGGTTTTACCCGCACCTTGAAGACCAGCCATTAAAACAACCGCTGGTGGCGCTGCTTTTAAGTCTAAGCTTTCGTTTTCTGCCCCCATGGCAATTTCAAGTTCAGAACGGACAATTTTTACAAATTCTTGACCTGGCGTTAAACTTTTTGAAACATCAACACCAACCGCTCGCTCTTTCACTTTTTTAATAAATTCACGAATAACAACTAAGGCAACATCGGCCTCAAGTAACGCCATGCGAACTTCGCGCAGGGTCTCTTTAATATTGTCTTCGGTTAAGCGGCCTTTACCGCTGATATTTTTTAACGATTTGGTTAAGCGATCAGATAAATTTTCAAACATGTTTAACTCGATAATAAAATTAACGGCATTGATTTTTAATAAATGGTGACAAATCTATTAAATTCAATAAGGGATAGCTTTGCTAAATTGCTGTCCATTATACCTTGGTCAGCCATAAGCGAAAGCATAAACTTTCACCGCTTGTTATTATCAATAAAAATAATCGAAATTAATGAATTAGTTTAAGAGTCGTAATCGCAAATATGCTAAAATTCCCACTTACAGATTTGTCAGTCGTTGTATCGTGTTTAAAGGTTTAAATGTGGAACAGTTAAGTTTATTAATAGAGAATTTTTTAGCGCTTAGTGCCGAAGCAAGTCCATGGTTATTGCTTGGTTTAATTATCGCAGGATTAATGAAAGCTTGGGTACCCTCAAAAATTTTAAGTAAACATTTAGGTAAAGGAAAACCTGCCATTGTAAAAGCGGCATTAATAGGTGCGCCTTTACCACTTTGCTCTTGTGGCGTTATCCCCGTAGCCACTGAATTAAGACGAAGTGGCGCCTCGCCCGAAGCAACCGCTTCATTTTTAGTGGCCACCCCAGAAACTGGCGTTGACTCTGTGTCTGTTTCGTACGCCTTGTTGGGGCCAATATTTGCAATTTATCGCCCGATCACCGCGATTTTATCCGCAATTTTTACCGGTATGTTTGTCGCGACAACAAACTCACAATCGGCAGCAGAACAGCAGGATACAAAAAGTACTGGTCAAGAAAAAACTAGCAGCTGTTGTGCGAGCCAAGCGGAAAATAAAACTGAAACAATAAAAACGCCAGCGGAAACGACCAGCGCTTGCTGTTCAACAACACCGCAGGTAGAAAAGGCCGAAGTAAATACAAGTTGTTGTGCAAGCAAACCAAGTATTTCTGAACGTGCTGCTGAACAAACAGAAAAAACAACGTCATGCTGTGATACAGAAGCAACAACTCAACAAGCAAGTATTCTAGCTAAAACGACACTTGGGCTTAAATATGCTGCCACTAAGTTAATTGACGATCTGATCATTTGGTTAATGATCGGCCTTATTTTCGCCACACTAATAAAAACCTTTGTACCGCAAGAATTTTTACTTAGTTACGGCACAGGCTTGCCAGCGATGTTAATGATGATTTTAATTTCAATCCCTATGTATATTTGTGCAACCGCATCAACACCTATTGCGGCAGGGTTAATTATGGCGGGCATTTCTCCGGGTACTGCTTTAGTGTTTATGATGGCAGGCCCTGCCACGAATATTTCAACACTTGGTGTGATTAGAAATGAAATGGGCACGCAAGTATTAGTGCGCTACTTATCTGGTATTGCTGTATGCGCGATTGCCTTTGGCTTGCTACTTGATTGGGGATTAAATCTATTTAATATTGATATCACCCAACAAATGGCTCATAGCCACAGTATGCTGCCGGATTGGTTCGGATTATCTTGTGCCGCATTAATCGCATTATTGGCGATAAAACCATTACGAAAACAATTTATTAGAGTTTGATCATATTATTGGCGTTTATATATGGAGTATGGCTAGCATTCTGATAGAATCAGCCATTGCTATGCGTATTTTATCGTCGTATTTTGAGTTACTTGCTCATTATTTACCTTAATAAAGATAAAGGCTATTTAGATTTTTTATGGATATTTTTTCAATCATTGCATTTGTTTTCTACATACTTGCAACTATTGCTATTGTTTCTCGATTATTCCACCCACAAGGGCCTAATCTCATTGTTGCACTTAGCTTAGGCGCTATTGCAATTATTGCGCATACCTTAACCAACTCTCATCTTTTATTAGAGTCGCACGAGATTAACATTAACTTACCTAACGTTATTTCGTTGGTGAGTTTAATTATTACCTTAACAATTACCATCGTTGCGCTTAAATTTAAAGTGAACCTATTACTGCCCGTTGTTTATGGTTTTGCCGGTATTTGGCAGTTGTTAATGACCTTTATTCCCAACGTAGAGCAAATACCATTGCACGCCGAGAAGCTATTTTTAATTAGCCATATAACGTTGGCATTAATTGCTTATTGCGTATTAATCATTGCGATGTTGTATTCATTCCAAGTGGCTTATATTAACTTCAAGTTAAAGAGTAAAAACCTGACTGCGGTTAGTCACTTGCCGCCACTAATGCAGGTAGAGCAGCAACTATTTACCATTTTGGCCATTGGCACCCTATGTTTATTTGCCAGTGAACTCACCGGATTTTTCTTTATTGAACGCTTTTTTGCCGCAGAAAATATTCATAAAACAGTGTTGTCTTTAATATCACTAGTGATCTACACCATTATATTATGGGGTCATTACAGTAAAGGCTGGCGCGGCAATAAAGTCTTATCACTTACACTTATAGCAACAGGCTTATTAACCTTATCTTATTTTGGCAGCCGATTTGTTAAAGAGTTTTTATTATCTTAATAATGCTGTATAACGTGTATAAGTTTTGTACAGATACAAAATGCGCGGCGATTAGACCATAATTTTTAATCGCCTATTTTTAATTACCTAGGATCCCCTTTTTGGACAGTATCTCCACAGAAATATTGTTTGCCATACTTGGCATACTTATTCTAATTTCAGCTTATTTTTCAAGCTCAGAAACCGGCATGATGTCACTTAACCCTTATCGGTTAAAACACCTTACTAAGAAAAAACATCGCGGTGCTAAACGTGTGAGTAAATTACTTGCTAAGCCCGACAAACTCATTGGTTTAATTTTAATTGGCAATAACCTTGTTAATATTTTTGCCTCGTTAATTGCAGGTATTATCGCAGAACGTCTATACGGTGATGCCGGGATCTTTTATGCAGGTTTATTACTCACCTTAGTTATTTTAATTTTTGCCGAAGTCACCCCAAAAACCTTGGCAGCGCTTTACCCTGAAAAGGTTGCTTTTCCAAGTTCAATTATTTTAACGCTACTATTAAAGCTGCTATACCCACTTGTGGTATCTGTTAACTGGATCACTAACGGCATTTTAATGTTGCTTGGTATTAGCTCTGAGCAGCGAGAGCAACATAGTTTAAGTACCGAAGAGCTTAAAACCGTGGTCAATGAGTCAAGTGCATTATTACCCGAGCGCGACCAAAACATGCTGGTCGGTATACTTGACCTTGAAAATGTCACCGTTGAAGACATTATGATCCCGCGTAATGAATTGGTTGGCATCGACATTAATGACGATTGGAAAAGAATTCAAAAACAACTTACTCAAGCCAACCATACCCGTGTATTGCTTTATCGCGATAATATTGATGATGTGGTCGGCTACGTGCATTTGCGTGACGCATTGCGCCTGGTATCAAAAAATCAATTTACCAAAGCCACACTACTACGTGCGGTTCGTGAATTGTATTTTATTCCAGAAGGCACACAACTGAATGTTCAGCTTCTTAAGTTTCAACATGCTAAAGAACGTTTAGGGCTTGTAGTGGATGAATACGGCGATATTCAAGGCTTAGTTACCTTAGAAGACATTCTAGAAGAAATCGTCGGTGACTTTACAACCACAATGACACCTACAGCCAGTGACGAAGTTAATATACAACCAGACGGCACCTACCTCGTTGACGGTAGCGCCACCATTCGTGATATTAATAAAGAAATGTCGTGGAGTTTTCCTACCGATGGGCCTAAGACACTTAATGGTTTGATCATCGAATACTTAGAAGATATTCCACAAGCTAACATAAGTGTGCGCATTTCAGGCTATCCAGTGGAAATTGTCGAGGTATGCGATAACATGATTAAAACCGTGCGTATATTGCCTGAGCATTTTAATGTTGCCGAAGACGATACATAACCGTTACGGTCTGATTTAAAAAGAGCTGTTGATATCGTTATTAACAGCTCTTTTTTTTGTGCCAATCTTATTACAACTTGCCAATTTAACCATCAAAAATTTTTCTTTAAACTCACAAATAATAATTTGCATTCAATTATCCTACCTTTATCGTTAACAGAATGCTTTTTTAAGCAACCAAATGTGGATAATATAGAAGCGCAAAAAAGTTAACCACAAAGTTATACACAGGCAGTTATCCACTTTTGCATTTTCCACAATTTCTGTGGATAACGGAGGCAAGCCCAATAAATTCTTGCGCTTGCGATTTGCAAACCCTTTTTAATAAAAATGTCATTTTTTTTTAATGCTTTCATGTAGGCCTTTGTTTGTAAGGAATGATGATTTTTTATTTTTTAAAACTATTAAATTGGTAAGAAATATGCAATGACTTGCCTAAACCCTGCGACGCGTATAACTGAGTAAAAAAAATATCAAAAGGGCAATAATCAATAACAAAAAAAAACTATGCAGGTGATTTTATACACAAGCATAGTTTTTATATTTATTTTGAATAACGATATACAATATTTGTTGCTTAACTCGGCCCTTTAACCGCGGTATTTAGCCAAAAAACAAGCGCCATAACCAGCCTTTGTTCAGCTCTTCTTCGCAACTTTTTAGTTGGCTACTGTAACGTTTAGCACGACTGTCGACTTTACGTGATACTGACACCAACCAAGCTTTCTTTTTATAGGTTTTACGCTTAAAACCACCCCAACCTTCGTGGTAGTTTAAATACTGGTTGTAAGCGTCCCATTTCGACACTTTATTAATTTTTTGCGTTTTGAAAATAAACCAGCCCATAAAGTCGATCGCGTCTTCAAAGTCATCACGATCTGCCCCTGAATTACCCGTTTCTCGCATATAGTCATCCCAAGTCATGGTTTTCGCCTGTGAATAGCCATAAGCACTACTCACTCGTCCCCATGGTATAAAACCCAAAAGATAGTCTCTTGGTGGCGCAGCGTCGGCTTTAAATGAGCTTTCTTGATACATCATGGCCATAGGTACATGAATTGGCACTCCCCAACGTTCGCGCGCATCTTTTGCAGCAAAATACCAATCTCGATGCTCTCTAAATATTTCACAAATATTTTCAGGGTTTTTAGGTGGCGGCGTAGCGCAGCCGGTAAGTAGGATCAGAAAAAATGATATCAGTATGGGTAATTTCATAAAAAACTTAATTAATACAGATAGGTATTTGGAACAACAATAATGCCAGAATAATTTTCCAATACCAAATTTAATCATCAAGCCATAGTGTTAATAAAAAACAGTAAAAATAAACACGAAAGATCAACAGCCCCTAAAAATAATGACGATAAAAATGAACTTTTTCCCTAGTGCATGCTCTTACTACGCGAGAGGTATTTTTATCCCTTTTAATTTCCTATAGTATTTCATGTTTTTTAGCGCATTTTTTAATGCGCTTTTTTTTGTCTTAAATTTGAGAACAATGAAAAATAATTGAGAAAGGCGAAATAAGTGATTAATAAATAGTGAGAAAAAAATAATTGAAAATTAATTCACTTTTTTCGTATAAAAAGTGAACTAATCAAAATTACTGTAGTCTTAACTATGAAAGCTAAACCTCCCTGGACTGCTTTCTTTATTTGTACGGCGCGTTGCCCTAACGCGCCTTTTTTTTGTTTATCAAATAGTTAATAGTGAATAATTTTAGATTAACTATTCACTTTTTTGCTCTGAAAAATACTCCGTTAAAAATTCGTCAAAGCTTTGGTTATCGTCTGCTTCAATATCTTTTTGTTGCTGATGCGATGCAGCAACGGTTTCTGTAAAGTATGTTTGATCGTAAAATTGATAATCTCTTGCTAACAGTTGCTCTCGATATTCACTTGCCTGCGCCAATGCGATTGCAGATAAGCTTTGTCCGTCTTCAATCAAAACTTTCAGTATTTGTGCCGACGGCGTTAAACTCGGGTCGTTAATTTTGGCATTTTCGACGGTAATTGCTTGGCTGTACTTAGTCGTTTGATAAGCGCTATCTAATAGCTTGGCAACTTGCGCAAGTTTGGCAAAAATTTCATTACCCCACTGCGTAACAGATTTTTTATCACTACCATCAACTAAGGTTAACTTTGGATCTCTGCCACGAATAACCACTTCATCCATGTTGCTTTCATAAATACGCTGCTCATCGCAACCAAGTTGTTGATCATCTTCTAAGGCGCAGAATGTGAGAAATACATCTAAAAAGTAGACTTGTTCAATACTAATGCCGGTATCAACAAATGGGTTAACGTCTAAAGCGCGAACTTCAATATATTCAACGCCACGCTCTTGTAATGCTTGTGACGGTTTTTCGCCTGACTTTGCAACACGTTTAGGGCGAATTGGCGCGTAAAGTTCATTTTCAATTTGTAAAACGTTACTGTTTAGCTGCTGGTATTTGCCATCAACCTTAACGCCAATTTTGGCAAATTTTTCTGACGGTAGGCTAATCGCCTCTTGCACGCCGGCGACATAATCATCGAGATTGTTATAACAAATTCTTAGCGACGATTGCTCGCTGTTGGTATAACCTAAATCGCTCATGCGTAGTGAAGTTGCATACTCTAAATAAATACTGCCTGACGGCGCAGTTTTAAAAGGTAACTGATGATCATGGCCTTGTAAAAACGACGGACATAAACTTGGCGAACTACCAAATAAATAGGGAATTAACCAACAATAACGTTTGTAATTACGTAATACCGCGAAATATTTTTCAGAAATATATTGATCACGAGGCAATTGGTTATCATCAAGTTCTTGCAAGGTTTGCCAAAAACTGTCAGGGAATGAAAAGTTAAAATGTATACCAGCAATAACTTGCATCATACTGCCGTAACGATTTTTCAACCCTTGGCGATAAACGGTTTTCATTTTGCCAATATTAGACTGACCATAATTCGCTAATGCTATTTTGCCTTGATCTTCAACAAAACATGGCATGCTCATCGGCCACAACAATTCACCGTCTATTTGGCTTAAGGTATATTTTTGAATATCTTGCAATTGCGCAATTGCTTGCTCTGGCGAGAAGGTCACTGGCGTAATAAATTCTAGCAAGGTTTCAGCATAATCAGTGGTAATACTTGGGTGAGTTAATGCAGAGCCTAATTGATAAAAATGAGGGCGTTCAGATAATTTACCTTCAGGTAAAACTCTTAAAGCTTCTCGTTCAATGCCTCGACCGATGCCGGTTAAAGCCGATAGATTAGCTTCTTGTTCAAAAGCCTTAAGGTATTTATTTAAAGAAGTTGTCAAAATAGTCCCTGTGCACACTGTGCTGAATTAGTACCCTATATCTGAGGGTAAAATAACACTTTTCAATGTTAAGCGAATAATTGTTGGCTATTGTTTCATATAATCGTTCACTAGACCGTGATCTAGGTAATTAAATTACAAAAAAATTGTTAAGATACATTTAAGCACATTACTCGATACATAAGTGATGATAGACTTTAACTTCATGTCAGTTCTAGTGAATTTAACGTTACATTAAGACCATTTAACAACTGCTTATAACACTTGTTACTTCACTCGCTATAATGACTTATTAACCAATAATTAAAATATATATAATCATGCAAGATAGCCCACTAAGTTTATTACCGCCATTATTAGCCATTGCCATCGCGGTGTGGCGTAAAAACGCCTTATTAGCATTAATTTGTGGCGTGTTTTTATGTTTTTTATTAAGTGAAAACTGGCAGATTTTCAGTAGTATTCAACTTAGCTTTTTGGCTATCACTAATGTATTTAATAGCTTAGGCAATATTTACATTGTTAGCTTTAGTTTGCTCATTGGTGCTTTGGTTACTTTAATGAATCAATCAGGCGCGGTAAATGGCTTTATTAAGCACTTAAGTGAGCTAAAACTGGTTAAGTCTTCTCGTCAAGCGAGCATGTTACCGACAGTGTTAGGTACTAGCATTTTTACCGATACCAATTTAAGTTTATTTACCGCTGGCATGGCCAGCCAAAAAGTATTTGATCATCACAATTTAAGTCGCGCGCGTCTTGCTTATTTAATCGATTCAACCTGTGCCCCGGTAAGTATTTTATTTTTAATTAATGGCTGGGGTGCGTATGTACTTGGCTTATTAGATGGTTACCAGTTTAACGATCCCGTTGGTATTTTAATTGGTACCATTTTCTATAATATTTACGCTATTCTTGCATTGGTATTAGCCTACTACACCGCCTATAGCGGTAAAGTATTTGGCCCACTAAAATATGCTAATTCAAACATAGAACTCAATCTTAAAGACAAGATAACAAAAATAGCACCTGCCAAAGTTATGTGGCTACCACTGTTATCGCTACTGTCTTTTACCTTGGTATTGTTATATGTCTCAGGCAATGGGGATATTCGCAGTGGCTCTGGCTCCTTTTCAGTATTTTGGGCGATCCTCGCCTCAATCGTAATATTAATAACGCTTATTGGCTTTTATCGTTTGTTAAATATCAAAGAAGTTGTTTCTTACAGCGGAAAAGGTATTTACAAAATGTTGCCTGCGGTCAGTATTTTGGTGCTCTCTTTTGCCTTTGGCGACGCAATTAAAGCATTGGGCACGGGTGTATACGTTAGTCAATTGCTCAACGTTGAATTACCAATTTATATGATGGCGCCGGTGCTGTTTATCGCCGCAGGCATTATGGCATTTGCTACAGGTACTTCGTGGGGCACTTTTGCTATTTTAATCCCTATTGCAGTGCCCATTGCTTTAGACAGCGGGCTACCGGTTGAGTTTTTAGTCGCTGCAGTGCTTGGCGGTGGTATATTTGGCGATCATGCCTCCCCTATTTCAGATACGACGGTTGTTGCATCGATTGCCAGTGGCTGTGATCATTTTGAACATGTTAAAACCCAGCTACCCTATGCATTATTTGCTGCGGCTGTAACACTGATTTGTTATGTACTTTATGGCTTAACTTTATAGGCAAAGTTAGATGAACCAACCTGAGCAAGAATTTTCAGCACCTTTTAGCATAGTCGATGAACAGCAAGATTTTATTATCGTTGATAAAGCCGCTAACGTGAATTTTCATGATGAAGGAGAAATTGGCGCAGGTTTGTTTAACCAGGTAAAAGCAGCACTGGGTAATAACCCGCTCTACCCAGTTCATCGTTTAGATAAAATGACCTCAGGCTTGATAATTTTTGCCAAAACTCTTGAAGCTGCGCGCTATTTCGAACAGATTTTTTCAAGCCATCAAATTGAAAAGTACTATATTGCCATCAGTGAAAATAAGCCGAGTAAAAAACAAGGCTTAATCAAAGGTGATATGAGTAAAAGTCGTCGCGGTATGTATAAATTATTGCGCACGCAAACAAACCCAGCTATAACGCAATTTTTTTCCTACAGTATTGGGCAAGGTAAACGCTTATATTTGTTAAAACCGCATTCGGGAAAAACCCATCAGATACGTGTGGCCTTAAATAGCATAGCCGCGCCAATATTAGGTGATGCGCTCTACAATACCAATATCGCCACTAAGGCAGGATCAAAAATAAATACCGACAGAGGTTATTTGCACGCTTATGCGCTGGTCTTTGATTTTGATGATAAGTGTTATCAATATTGTGTAGCGCCAAGCACTGGAGATGAGTTTTTACAACCTAACGTTATTGAGCAACTGCAATCGCTAACAAAACCTTGGTTGCAGACATGGCCGAAGGTTAAATAAGCTGCTCTCGGCTTACGTCAGGTTTAAGTCATCAGGCTAGCTTCATCAAAAAACAATATATAAAAACATCATAAAAAAACCGACATAATGTCGGTTTTTTTATTCGATTCATTCAACGCTATTTTACAGCGAATGAATAAAAACAACGGCTATCGCTGTAGGACAAACAAACTTAGTATACCAAGGCCAAATTTTCCAAAAGACACTATGTTCAACGTCACTATTGCCTTCTTTTATCTCAGCTAATACATCGTTACGGTGCCAAATCCAACCAACAAATACACAACACAACATCGCAACAATCGGCTGTCCATATTGAGTTGAAATTATCGCAACCAGATCTAACATAAATGATAAGTTAAATACGATCACCATGCTAAACGCTAATATAATCAAACCGATAATGGTTGTTGCCGTTTCACGCTTTAAGTTATGGCGTTCCACTGCGTAAGAAACGGGACCTTCTAACATTGAAATTGACGAAGTTAGTGCCGCAATAGACATGAGCACAAAAAAGGCAAAGGCAACAAATAACCCGACATCGCCCATACTTTGGAACAAGGTTGGCAAAATAGTAAAAACTAAACTTGAACCCGAAACTAAGCTACCGTCTTCAGCAAAGATAGTCACACCTTGCGCCTGTGCAACGTACATCGCAGGAATAATAAGTAGACCTGCTAGAAAGGCAATAGAGACATCAATTAAGGTAACCTGAGCACCTAAAGTGACCAAGTTCTCTTTTTTCGAAATATAAGAGCCATAAATCACCATAACACTGGTACCAAGCGATAATGAGAAAAAAGCTTGGCCAAGGGCACTAATTAAGAGGTTCGGATCAAGAATGCTTGAAATGTCTGGATTTAAGTAAGCATCCAGTCCGGCACTTGCTCCTTCAAGCGTGAAAACATAACTACTTAATAGCACGAGTAAAACGATTAGCAATGGCATTAAACGTTTTGACCATTTTTCAATACCGTTTTCAACGCCATGGCGAATAATAAAGATAGTGGCCAACATAAATAACGAAGTAAACATCAAGTTGCGCGTTAGGCTGTGTGTTACCACCCAAGAAGCCCCTGTTTCAAAGCTGGCTAGCTTTAATACCGGCTCAATAGCATACGACATCATCCAACCAGCAATAATACCGTAAAAGCTTAGAATTAACGCCGCACAGATAATGCCACCAAAGCCAACTAAAAAGGCAAAGCGCTTTTGCCACAGTGTTTTAGACATTTTTTGCAAAGAGGTAACTGCGTTTGCTTGACCATAACGGCCAATTAGCAACTCTGCCATAAATGCAGGATATGCTAAACAAAATGCTAGTACCAAATAAACGAGTACAAACGCTGCGCCACCATTGCTGGCGGTTTGTGTTGGAAAGCCCCAAATATTTCCTAGACCAACAGCAGAGCCTGCCGCCGCCATAATAAAACCCATGCGCGAGCTAAACCCGCTTCGAGAAACTGCCATTCATTCACTTCTTTGTTGTTTACTTAATGCTGACTAATCTACTGAAACTTTTTTAAAAAGAACAGCCTGTTAATTTTAAAGTTAGTTATTTTTAGCAAAAAACGTCCAGTTCAGTAACATTTTTATGGTTAAGAAAATTGTCGAAAAACAAAATCGAAAACCATTTAAAACAAAAGGTTAGCATAGGTTTGCGTTATTTAAACAGGTAAGGTTGCCGTTAAGGTGTATAGCAATAAAAAACAAAAGATAACAAAAATTTTTTGCCCAAAAATACAAAAAGTGGCAACTTGCGCTTACTAAAGACAAGTTACCACTTTCAATAATAGTCAATTTTTCATGCTGACAATGCGGTGTTATTAATAAATATGCTCGTTAGCGTGGCGTTGCTTTATCTAATGCTTTAGCACGAGCATTACTAAATTCTTTCTCGACTAAGACACATTCAATCCCATTGTAAATCTGTGCTTTTTGCTTTTTCCCTGCCACATGTACTTTTTGACCAACAATTGCTGTTTTTAGCTGACTGACATTTTTCGACTTAATCTTCCAAAAGCTAATTGTTTCACCACCGCCAACTAATTCAACATAACACTTTACTGAAACCTTTTGGTTGTCGTTGTTAGCGGCATTCGTTGATTGCTTGGCCATTGCGGCTGCGTTAAACGAAACTAAGCTAAAAATAAGGCACCATTTAAAAATCATTTTCATATTTTACTCCCAACATGTGGTTGACTCACCACCTTTCGAGCCGACCTCATCAATCGTTAATGTGGTGCAATCTGGGTCGTTTGTTGCTTGGCTACCTGTTGCCGTGGCGGTTAAGGTAAACTGTGTTGCCCCTGATGACGTAGTACCAGCTATCGAATAATATCCCGACTCTGTTATGTACGGGTCGGCAGACATACCTAAACGTTGCATATTGGCAGTATATTCACGGTTGTCGACAAAGTATTGCTCTTGCAAATTAGCTAAACGTAAAAGCTCTCTTTGCGCTTCAAGCCGATTGGAACCACTAATAAACTCAACATATGATGGATAAGCGACACTGGCCAAGATGCCAATAACAGCGACAGTGATCAACAGCTCTATTAAAGTAAAGCCTTTGCTAACTAATCGGTTTATTTGCATTATTATTGTTCCTCAGTCACATATAAGTAAGTGCGCATTGTTTGCAAGGTAAAACCAACCGGGATAATTTTCCGGCCAACAATTAAATTACCAACGCCTTCATCGATGGTTTCATCATCACCATCATCTTCAGGAATAACAATCAAAGTTGGTGCACCCAAAAATTGCTCACTAATATAGGCAATGCGATCATCTCGGTTTTTAGAGTCTTCTGCGGCCCAATTATATTTAGCCGTACCTAATGCTAGGTCAACTGCATACAACCAAGCTTTACCATTTGGCAGCTCACAACCTTCAACGTCAACACCCAACTCCGGTGGAGTAAAAGCAGTGAAGTAGACTATGTTATTAATAACAATAGCAGTTTCTGTACTTTTCTCGCCGGACTGCGTTAGGTCAATATACCAACCAGACTTTTCACTAACCGCTAATTCAAGCGCTTGACGCCCTTCATCACTGACACTGCCAAATGGGTCGTTAGTATAGTCGTATAAATCACTAATTGTGATAGCGGTTGGAGTTTTAGGCTCTGCCTCGGCTGTGTAAGTTTGTGTTTTAATATTTTCATCTTTTATCATAAAGAAAATATCTTGAGTATCTTCACCTAGTGGATTTGACCTGTCGCCACTGCCAAGTAATATAGCATCGTAAGGTTTATCTTGTTTAACCACCACTTCAGATTCAACACCTTGGCTGTCAACTGTTGTGGTTTTAATTGTTTCTGAAATAAAGGTGCGAACAACTGACGCTTCGCTAAAAAAACGACGATCGGTAGCATTAGTATCGCCACCTAAATTTGCCAACTTAAATACTGACACATTAGCTGCTTTGTCATCTGGCATATCAACACGCCATAAATTACCACCAGTATCACCGGTATATAACCTATCAACTAAGCCATCACCATCACTATCTAAGGTTGAAATTGCAGAAGGAATACTGTCAGTACCGTCAAAGGTAGTACTGGCATTAGTTTTCGCCATGTTCCATTTTAACGCACCTGTTTCTGCGTCTACCATATAGATAGCTCTGCCAACACTGTCTTCATCACCTGGCCCTGAATTGTCTTTATTGATGTCGTAACCACCACCAAAAAACACCACAGGTTTTGCTGTGTCACCGGAGACATTAAACTTTGAATAGCCAATTTTAGGCTGCGACCAAGACTGACCTAAATCAGAAAAGCCTGACGTAGATGCGTCAATATGCCACATCAAGCTTGGACTTTCAGGGTTAGTCACATCCATTGCATAATATGACGTTCCACCGCGGCGAAGACCAAAAAAGACCCAGACAGTATCACTACCATTGACGATGCCATCGCCATTAAGGTCACGAATATGTGAGGTTATCCGGCCATCAACACCGTAGACTTTATCCGCCGTTGTAAAGTTATCTCGTAAACTTTTAATGTCTGATAAAAACTCACGTGGCATAAATGCCCAACTTTCACTCACAGTATCATCATTGTCTTTAAACATATGAAGTGCGCCAGCATTCGTGCCGATCATTATGTGAATTTTATCGCCATAGTTAATCACTAAAGGTTTTGAATGTAATGGATCGCCAAATACATCGTAACGCATATCCGTTTTATCACCATTATCATTTTCATCATCCACATCTAGACCTTGCGCCCATTGAATATGTTCAGCAACATCTTCTTCTAAAACATCTAATTCAGTTGCTAGTGCAGCTAAAGAGCCGAACACATTACTACCACTAACTAACTCGTCTAAAGTGAAATCTTTTAATGTTGCCCCTTGTGCGCCACCAATATCACTGTATAAGGTTCGACTATCCGCTTTACGCAGCATATCGGCTACGCCACCTTCGGCGACCTTATTACCATCTTTAGAACTTGACCAATAACTAGTAACGTCTTCTGAGAAGTGTCCTGACGACTCTTCAATGGCTGCATTGCCATTTTTACCTTGTTGGACTCCGCCAATAACCTTGTATTTTTTTAAGTTACCCTGCCAACGTGGGCCAAGGCCAGGTTGAAACATTGCATAATAAACCGAGTTTAATGTTTCAGTTCGGTCAAAGTTATTTGCCGCAACTGATGCAGAAGTTAAGCTATCGTTACTTGGTTCTAAACTTTCAAGTACGTTGATAAGCGCAGCGGTTAACGTTGCGGTATCATCAGCGGGGAAGTATTTACCCCCACCTTGCTCAGCTGCTGCGATTAATAAAGGCTCGGCGGTGTCTGTATCTTCATCTTCATCATCTTCAAGCGCAAAGCCGATGGTAAAGGTGGTTACGGTTTGTTTACCATCTAAACTGGTATTTACATCGTTATTGTTCATCCAGCCAGCCAGCGCCGCTAGGTAATTATCCGTACCGTTTAAATTAAAAGGGGTTCCCATTGCATCTTGGCCAGACTCAGGTATGGCAAGAATTTTTGAATCTGCTCCGCGATCAAATGTTGGTTCACCATCGGTAATTAAAATCACATAAGCTTTATCGCTACAGGAGGTAAATGGTGACTTATAAACTTTACTTTCTTCAATTGAAGTATCACGCGATGGCGTATTAGCCGTGTAGCCATTACCACTTTTATCATCATCGCCAAAATCAACGCCTTTACCGGCAAAGTAGCGAGATGCTTCGTATAAGGTTTCACATAATGGCGTCCAAGTTTCTGGATCTAAATCGTCATTAATAAGGTCTAATAATGTTGTTTTCGAGGCAGGTGTCGACTCTTGAATACCAAAAACAATTCGACCACCATTGCTATCACTATCGCCATCACCATCGTTGTAATTAAACACCTGTAAACCAAAATCAACAAACGGCGCTGAATTTACCAAGTTAGAGACACTTTCTTGAGCGATTTCAAGGCGACTTTTAATTTCATTGGCGATTTCTGCGTTATGATGCCAACGAAGATAATTATCTGTATACAAGGTTACCCGAGGACCAGACCATTCAACATTTGCATCGTTAATATCAGCAGCATGGTATTGTGGGTTTTGTTTGTTACCTTCACCATCTACTGGGTAACCGGGATCTAACGCGATAGCATCACCATTATTATCTAATACACCAGCATTACGATTATCTTTTGCTAAAACGTCATCTTCACAATCAATGACATCAATATTTGCGCCGTTATTATCTGGAATTTCAATCCAACGCCCCGAGTTACCCTGAAAGTCATATTCTCGAATTTGCCCAGTATAATAGCCAAATTCATCAAGTATATCTCTTGCCGTTTGACAACTATTAATATCATCTAAAAATCGACGAGATTCACTTGGACTGTCAGGCACAGGCGTCGACGCACCATCAACACCACCTTTAGTAAAATAAATAAATTTATCTGATAGTGAATTTAGGCCACCAACCGCGGGGTAAGTAATCGTTGGGTCGTATGAGGCTTTAACCGATTCGGTTGTACTCATACTGCCAGAATTATCAAAGATAATTAGCACTTGTGGACGTGTTTTAGCTTGTTTAACACTTTCGCTAATATAGAGCTCAATATCTTCACTAAAAGAAGTATTTGAAGCAACTAGCAACAAGCATGCGAGTATCATTTTTTTCATTGTAAAATCCCCAAAACAGGCATTGCTTTTAATTTTCAAAAACAAGCAACTATTGCACAACTAACACTTTGAAACGTTAACGCAATAATTGTTGAGCTATACCTGAATTCACATTGACCGTACTGTTCTTTTTACGGCCATAATTTCGATTTACTTGCACGCTTAATACGTTACAAGTAAATACTTGCGTAGAAGAAGCTAATCGAGAGTGGGGGCAATCAGCTTCTAAACCATATTGATTATTTATAATATCAACACTTGCCGTCGAACTTGTTTTAGTGCCTGGCAATAAACCAGCATCAACTGGAAAGTTGACAATAGGCTGAGCAAACGTATTGGTTGCGCCTGGTGCAACTTGATTAAATATCACCTCATCAACCGCGCTGATCGCTTCTTGTGTTGCGACCATTTTTTCTTCACTCGCCCCCGACATTTTCATATCAGTAGTCGTATTTTGCATTAGCGCCGCAGCAACGCCGGTAAGTGCAATTAAAAAAACTAACGAGACAATTAACACCACGCCCTGCTGTTTTTTCGGCAATAATAGTTGTACATTTTTTCGCATTTGAGGATTATTCCTTATTACCATGTATCTATCCCCGCGTTATATAAAGTGACTGTAGAGCTAAAAAGTAATCGACGATAATTGTCATTAAACTCCACTTCGGTATCACCTAATTGGTAAGTCTTAGTATTAGTGTACTTGCTATCGGGTAATACGCTACGTGCTAGCACATAAATTTTTACTGACAAAATACGACTATTGGCATCATTCCATAACGCTTGAGTCATGTTATCTGCTGAGATATAAGCATTAACTATTCCGTAACCGGGATCAGTTGGGTCAATGTCGGTATCTACCCCATACATAAATTTGATCATTTCAATGCCATCTATCAATGGCGAGAACGTCAGTTGGTTCGTTAGTTGCCCCTGCATTAATACAGGCACCACGTTGTCACCTTGCGACTCTTCCCTCACATAATAAATATGATGTAAGTAACGCCACACCCGGCCGTTATCAATATCAGGTACTGCACCGGCCGAAAAAATTGTACCGTTATTAATGTTGGTCACTAAATAATAAGCGCCTGCAGGTCCTACGGTTATTGGGTCGCCAAAGCCATCAACTAAAGGGCTAGACATAACACGCTTTAATTGCAAAATATCTGAGCCAACTTTAGCGTCATCACGACACCCTGACATAATCGACGCATTGGTTACCGTTTCCCCCCAAAGGGTTCTAAAGTGCCCTGTCGCTAACGGAAATGTGCCATTGTTGATACCGTCGCCTGCGCATTCTCCGGCAGGTGCAGCAGGTACAGGTTGCATACTGGAAAAATCGAGCGTGCCGGTATAGTCACCCCAAAAATTTTGTCGTAGTAAGTCATCAGATAAAATGCTGAGTGCAAACCGACCATTTTCTTGTAATTCGCCATAGGCTGAGGTTTCTGTTGTGGTCGTACGCATACCAACAAAAATACTTAACACGCCAGCAAATAACACTAAACCAATTGCGAGTGCGACAAATATTTCGATCAAGCTAAAACCCGATTGACCTTTAATTGATGTAGTTACACGTTTAGGAGTCTTCATTTTAATAAACAAATGCCTCCACCACTATTTGACGTCGCTGACGACCTGAGGTGCCACAATCTTCAGATTTTTTAGCATCCCTTATTTTGTCCTTACCTTGCCAGCTAATGACCACAGTAATGGCATTATTCGCTGCTGAAATACAACCTTCGGCACCAACTAAGCCACCGGTATTTGTTTCACCTGACTTTGCACCAGCGCCCATTAATGATTGCTCCCAACCATATAAGTCATGAGTGACCATTTGCGCAGGTGTACAAAGGTTAGCGGCAGAATCGCAGGTAGGCTCGGCGTCAATTTTTCCTGAACCATAAGGGCTTTGAGCAGTATATAACGCAATATTAGCATTACTATTATTTCGAATTCGTTCAACAATATCTTGAGCTAAGCCTGACGCTAATGAGCGCTGCATGGCATCAAAGCTGCCTTTTTTGGCAGAGGCTTGCATGGCAACCGCACCTAAAATACCTGTTACTATAATAAATAAAGCAACGAGTACTTCAATAAAAGTCATACCTGATTGTTTACGCTTCATTAACAAGCTCCCTTACATTACTAACATTAGCTATTCTTGCGTTTAAGCCAATGCTTTTCTTTAAGAAAAGAATAAGTTGCGCTTGAAATAATAGAGCTTGAATAAAAAAAAGAAAAGAATTTCTGCCTGAAATGACATGCAGGTATATTTTGCAAACGCAAAATACCTGTAGAAAAGTATTATATGTGTTAAAAATCACCTTTGTGAACAGCATTAACCCATACCTTAATATCCATATAATGTGCAGCACCTTCCATTAACTACTTAAAGTTACTACTCATTTTATTACAAAGTACACCAAGCACTAGTAACAAATAACTACTAGCGCTTATCTTTTAATCTACTTTAAGGCTAGCGCAATTCGGCGGGTACCGCAAATACTATATTTTCTTCACGACCCGAAAACTCGTTAACTTCTTGGCCACCCAAGCTTTTCAGTTTTTCGATTACTTGTTTAACCAATACTGCAGGTGCAGAAGCGCCAGCAGTAACTCCCACTTTATTGACGTTGTCTAACCAAGTTGGGTCGATATCGTCAGCCGTATCGATTAAGTAAGATGTTGTGCCAATTTTTTCAGACAGCTCGCGTAAGCGATTTGAGTTTGAACTGTTTTTAGCACCAACAACTAAAAATAACTCTACTTGACTGGCAATTGCACGCACTGCGTCTTGACGGTTTTGCGTCGCATAACAAATATCGTCTTTACGCGGCCCTTCAATTAATGGGTATTTTTTTTGCAAAGCATCGATAACATCACTGGTATCATCAACAGATAAGGTTGTTTGGCTGCAAAAATAAAGCTCATCGGCGTTTTTAACCGTTAAACTAGCCACATCATCTACAGACTCAATTAAGTAAATGCCACCAAGTTCGCTTTCATATTGCCCCATGGTGCCTTCAACTTCAGGGTGTCCGGCATGACCAATTAAAATACATTCAGTATTACGACGGCTTGCACGTGATACTTCCATATGCACTTTGGTAACTAACGGGCAAGTTGCATCAAATACTTTTAGGCCGCGTGTTTTGGCTTCATTTCTCACCGCTTTAGAAACACCATGGGCACTGAAAATTACCGTATTATCATCTGGCACTTCATCAAGTTCATCAACAAAAACAGCACCGCGATCTTTTAATCCGTTAACCACAAATTTGTTATGCACAACTTCATGGCGAACATAAATAGGTGCGCCAAATAAGTCTAATGCACGATCAACTATGCTAATGGCACGGTCAACACCGGCACAAAAGCCACGAGGGTTTGCTAATATAATTTCCATAAAGTCTACTTAACTTCCACAATATCAATAGAAAAAGTTACTTCTTGCCCAGCAAGCGGATGATTAAAATCTATCGTTACTGAACTACCGGATACTTCTTTGATCATTCCCGGTAATTCAACGCCACCAGGTTGCGTAAAAGTGATAATGTTGCCCACTTTGGCGGGTGCATCTTCGCTAAACTTTGAGATATCCATATAATGAATATTGTCTGGATTCGACTCACCAAATGCATCAGCAGCTGGTAAGGTAAATTCTTTGCTATCACCAGCTTTTAAGCCCAGCAACTCTTGTTCAAACGCTGGAGAAACGCTTTGATCACCCATATTAATTTGAGCAGGTTTATTATTTACTTTAGTACTATCTGCTGCCGAGCCGTCGGCTAGTTTCATGGTAATGTGTGCAATAATACTTGAGTCTTGTTTTACTACTTCCGTCATGGTGATCCCAAAGTTTTTTTCAAAATTTTAAATTAAGCTGTATTTTAACTGTTTTTGCTATTTTCGCTGTTTTCATCGTTATTGGTAAACGACTCCCAAATCATCAACGCCGCACCCACAAAAATGGCAGAGTCGGCGATGTTGAACGCAGGGTAATGAGAGCCTGCCCAGTGGAAGTCGATAAAATCAATCACGTAACCAAATAACACACGGTCAATAAGGTTACCTAATGCGCCGCTTAACATTAACGAAAATGCAATACCTAACAGTACATTTGATTTTGGTGTTTTAGCTAACCAAACCACAAAAATAACACTGGCTATTGCAGCAATGGCGGTAAAGAACCAACGTTGCCATCCGCCTTGATCCGCTAAAAAGCTAAACGCAGCACCTAAATTATGCACGTAGGTCAGGCTAAAAAAAGGTAGTAACTCAACAGACTCGTATAAATTGAAGCTGTTTGCCACCCATTGTTTAGTGATTTGATCTAACACTAAAAATATCACGGTAAGCCATAACCAACGCAAACCGGTTTCTGTAAACATTTTATTCATTAAACTACTTAAACTTCTTTGCTAGCAATTACGAAAAGCGACAGTTTATGCAAACTGTCTAACTTCACCATTTCCGTCAATATTGGTGATACAGCGACCACATAAATCTGGGTGCTCGTCACTTTGACCAACATCGTCGGTGTAATGCCAACAACGTTCACACTTAGTTCCTGTTGATTGTGCAACGCTGATCCACAAGTTATCCAACTCAGTTGCCGAAGCGCTTTCTGGCGCTTGCTCAACAACATTAACGGTTGCACCTGAGGTAATTAATACAAAACGAAGCTCATCGCCTAATAAGTTCAACTTGTCAGCTAATGCTTGATCTGTGTATAAGGTTACCGACGCTTCTAACGCTTTACCGACCACTTTATCTTTACGAGCTAATTCAAGTGCTTTATTAACTTCTGTACGTACTTGTAGTAACTCTGTCCAGTAGTCGTTATTTAACTCAGTATCTTGTGAAGATTTTTCTAAACCTTCAAACCATACGTCAGTAAAAACAAATTCATCACGCTCTTGGCCGTTTACACTTGGTAATGCTTGCCAGATTTCTTGAGCAGTGAATGATAAAATTGGCGCCATCCAACGCGTCATAGCTTCTGCAATTAAATACATGGCCGTTTGACATGAGCGACGTGCATGACTGTCACCTTTGGCGGTGTATTGACGATCTTTAATGATATCTAAATAAAAACCACCCAGTTCAGTCGTACAGAAATTCATTAACTTGTGCACAACGACGTGAAATTCGTATTCATCGTATGCCGCAATAATTTCATCTTGTAGCTGTGCAGCTTTATCAACCGCCCAGCGATCAAGTGCCACCATATCATCAAAAGCAACTGAATCTGTTTTTGGATCAAAGCCATTGATATTGGCTAACAAGAAACGTGATGTATTGCGAATACGACGATAAGCGTCTGCCTGACGGTTGAAAATTTCAGTTGATACAGTAATTTCTTGGGTATAGTTAACTGATGCAACCCATAAACGTAAAATATCTGCGCCTAATTTGTTGGTAATTTCTGATGGTGTAATGACATTACCTAAAGACTTCGACATTTTGTGACCATTAACATCAACCGTAAAACCGTGCGTAAGCACTTGACGATATGGCGCTTTACCTGTCATCGCAACAGATGACATCATCGATGACATAAACCAACCACGGTGTTGATCAGAGCCTTCTAAATAAAGATCGGCGATATCATCAAACTCTTCACGAGCACCAATGACTGACGCGTGAGTGGTACCTGAGTCAAACCAAACATCTAAGGTATCAGGTACTTTAATAAATTCAGCCGCGTCATCGCCAATAAGTTCTTGCGCTTCTAAATCAAACCAAGCTTGAATACCTTCTTTTTCAACACGCTTAGCAACTTCTTCAATTAACTCAATGCTACGCGGGTGCAATGCACCGGTATCTTTATGAATAAATAATGCAATCGGTACGCCCCAGGTACGTTGACGTGAAATACACCAGTCTGGACGCCCTTCAACCATTGACTCAATGCGGCTTTGTCCCCAATCAGGGATCCACTGAGTATGCTTAATTTCATTAAGTGACGCTTCACGTAATGCTTTTTTATCCATGCTGATAAACCATTGCGGTGTTGCACGGAAAATAATTGGCGTTTTATGGCGCCAGCAATGTGGGTAAGAATGTTCAAACGCATGATGATGCAACAAAGCGCCATGTTCTTTTAATAGCTCAACAACACTCGCGTTGGCTTTAAAAACATGTTGCCCTGCTAATAATGGCGTATCTTCTAAATACACACCGTTTGCACCAACTGGGTTAGCCACTTCTAAGTCGTATTTTTTACCAACCACAAAATCGTCTACACCATGTCCAGGTGCGGTGTGAACACAGCCAGTACCTGAGTCAGTTGTTACGTGGTCACCACAGATAATTGGTACATTAAAATCATAAAATGGGTGTTTAGCTTGCACTAACTCTAGGTCACTACCTTTGCAGAAACCGAGTGCATGGTATTGGCTGATACCAAAGCGGTCCATACAGGCACTGACTAAATCAGATGCTAAAATTAAGCGTTGTTTACCTTGCTCGCTTTCACATTGCACTAAGGTATATTCAACATCCGGGTGAACTGAAACTGCGCGGTTTGCCGGTAAAGTCCAAGGTGTTGTCGTCCAGATAACAACTGAGATATCACCTTCTCCTGAATGATTTTCAGGATGTGAAAATTTATCCGCTACGCTGCTATCTGTTAATTTAAAAGCAACATCAATCGCCGGAGATTGCTTGTCTTTATATTCAACTTCAGCTTCTGCTAACGCTGAACCACAATCTGTACACCAGTGCACAGGTTTAAAACCTTGCTGTAAATGTCCGTTTTCAGCAATTTTACCCAGTGAACGGATAATGTTAGCTTCGGTATCAAAATCCATCGTTAAGTATGGTTTTTCCCAATCAGCAAAAACACCTAAGCGTTTGAAGTCTTCACGCTGACCGTTAACTTGCTTAATGGCATATTCACGACATTTTTGACGAAATTGCGCCGCAGTCACTTTATGACCTGGCTTACCCACTTTTTTCTCAACCATTAATTCAATCGGTAGACCATGGCAATCCCAGCCTGGCACATACGGAGAGTTAAAGTCTGATAACGTTTTCGCTTTAACAATCACGTCTTTTAAAATTTTATTAACGGCATGACCTAAATGAATATTGCCATTAGCGTACGGAGGTCCGTCGTGCAAAATAAATGATTTTTTACCTTTTTTAGCAGCACGAATTTGACCATACAAGTCTTTTTCAGCCCAGCTTTTTAGCATTTGAGGTTCACGGTTTGCCATGTTTCCTTTCATCGGAAAAGATGTCGCAGGCAAATTTAAGGTATGTTTGTAATCACTCATTTAAATCGTTATCCGTTATTAAAAACCATTAACCTCGTATTATGAACAAAGGCTAATTTCATTGATTATTTGTTTAAATTCTCTAAATAGCGCTTAGCTTGCGCACTATCTTCTGTTATTTGTGCTGTTAAAGCGTCAAGTGAGGCAAACTTCATTTCGTTGCGAAGTTTGTTCAACAAGGTCACTTCAATCATTTGCCCGTATAAATCACCGACAAATTCAAAAATATGTACTTCAAGCTGCTGCCGTATGCCGGCAACGGTTGGTCTAGAGCCAACATTGGCAACGCCATAATAGTCGCCACTTTGGGTAGCAACTTTGACAACATATACGCCTGATATTGGCGATACGCATCGTTTTAAACGTACATTCGCTGTAGGAAAGCCCAACTGACGACCGCGTTTGTCGCCATGAAAAACCTTACCAATAATTGAATAAGCTCTACCAAGCATACTCTGCGCTAGCGCTAAATCATCTTCTTCTAATGCTTGGCGAATTTCAGTACTGCTAATTCGACAATCAGCCACTTTAAAGCTCGCCGTATCATCAACGGCAAAACCAAATTTTTCGCCCGCTTGTTTTAGCATCTCAAAGTTACCCAAGCGATTTTTACCAAAGTGAAAATCGTCGCCAACAATCAGCTGCTCAATACCTAAGCGTTCAACCAATAAATGCTCAATAAAATACTGCGCACTTTGCTGAGCAAATTTATGGTCAAAGTTAACACAAATTAAGCGTTGAACGCCAAGCTCTTGCAATAGTTTATATTTATCTCGTAATCGAGTTAACCTTGCCGGTGCTGTTTGCGGTGCAAAAAGCTCTTGCGGCTGCGGTTCAAACACCATCACTGCTGCAACAGTATTCAGCGCTTTTGCTTTTTTAACTAACGCTGAAATAACTTGTCGATGCCCTAAATGCACACCATCAAAATTACCAATAGTTAACACGCAACCATGATCAGTTGCTTTAATATTATGTATACCGCGTACTAACTGCATTTAGCTGCAAAACCCTAACAAGCGTTACCCTTTTTAATTACTTAGCGATTTGCTAAGAATTCGGCGAGGTTAAAAGCGACGAATTATATATCAGTCTGTTCTAAGAATCAGCACCTGAACGTAATTTGATGCAATTATATTTACCCTGCTGTGGTCACTTTAAAGTTTTTAATTCGGATCCCAAATAAAAATGCCATCGCAAAGTAACAAAGCATGCCCGCAGAAATACAAAAAATAAGCTGCAAGACCTTGTCACCAAACGACATTAACAACCAAAGGTCAAAGTTAGGTGAAATAAGATATACCACGACTGCCATCGCTAACGCCGCTATTGCTAATTTAACAAGAAAGGCTATCGTGCTGCCGGTTAGCTGAAATATTTGAGCTTGCTTTAAGCCTTGATAAAGCCAAAAAGCATTCAACGTAGCCGAAAGGGTTGTTGCTATCGCTAAGCCAACATAGCCAATACCGTAAAGGCTTAATAGTGGAGCAAACATTAAATTGAAGCCCATATTAGTCACCATGGCCTTAATAGCAATTTTTACCGGAGTTTTGGTGTCTTGGCGGGCATAATACGCTGGCGCTAATACCTTAATAAACATAAAACTGATTAAGCCCGAAAGGTAAGCAAACAAAGCGTATGATACTTGAATCACCTCACTTTGGGTAAATTCACCGCGCATGAACAGCACCATAATAATAGGCTGTGCGAGCACCATTAATCCGGCAAGTGCGGGTAAGCCAAAAAAGCAAATCACTTTAATGCCCCAATCTATGGTATCGGCAAATTCTGCCGTATTTTTTTTGGTATGCAACTTCGAAAGACTTGGCAGAATAACCGTGGCGATACCGATACCAAACAAACCAAGCGGAAACTCGAGTAGGCGATCGGCATAATATAACCAACTAATGGAGCCGGTGATCAAAAAGCTCGCAATTAGGGTATCAAGCAATAAATTAATTTGTGTTACCGATACGCCAAAAAGCGCAGGCACAATTAATTTTCGAATTTTAACCACACCAGGAGCATGCCACGCCCATGTAGGACGCACCAAAACACCCGCGCGATATAAAAACGGAATTTGAAATAAAAACTGTACTAAACCGCCAAGGAACACGCCCCATGCTAGGGCAAAAGCAGGCGTTTCGAACATAGGCGCCGCATAAATCGCCATGCCAATAATACACACGTTAAGTAGCACGGGCGTAAACGCCGCTACCGCAAAACGCCCAAGTGTATTGAGCACGGCACCTGCAAGCGCGGTAAAGCTAATAAACCATAAATACGGGAAAGTAATTTTCAGCAAGGTAGCAGCTAAGTCAAATTTAGCACCGGCTGGGCCATCGTTTAGCCAGTCAATAAACCAGCCAAAACCAAATAGCATGACAAATAGTGGAGAGGCGACCATGCCAAATAAGGTCACTAAGGTGATAATAACCCCTAACGTGCCTGAGACTTGCGCAATGAGTTTTTTAGTCTCGTTTGTACCGTTAGCTTCATCTTTTGTATGGTATTCACTTAACACCGGTACAAAGGCTTGCGCAAAAGCACCTTCGGCAAATAATCGACGGAAAAAATTAGGAATTTTATTGGCAAAGAAAAAAACGTCAGCGCTCGCCCCTGCCCCCATAATGTTGGCAATGACCACATCTCGAACTAAGCCGAGCACCCGCGAAACTAAAGTCATGAAGCTGACAATCAGTCCTGACTTAATTAATTTTTTACTCAAAAGAGACCTATATCATTGTGTATTTTGATGCGGGAACAAGTAACCTTGTGATTATGCGCTAGATATTATCAAGGTATGTCTTTTAGATAAACCATAGAATAACGACTTTAAACGAGATAAATACAAAAGAGTTAATAAAGAGATAGAATATTTTCCTATAACTGGTAACATTGCGCGTCGAAAAAATTTCCCAATTTATTGCCAAAACGCGTTTTTTCATTTTTGTTATTAATTTAACCGTTAAAACATTTGACAATCACTGGAAAAACAGGCATATTTCGTCGCCTTAAATTTAGGCTATATTTATTAATTTTTTAGGAGTTCACCTTGGCTAACTCAAAGCAAGCTAAGAAGCGCGCAGGTCAATCTGAAAAGCGTCGCCAACATAATGCAAGTCGTCGTTCAATGATGCGCACTTTAGTAAAAAAAGTACTCGCTGCTATTGAAGCCGGTGACAAAGAAACAGCAACTAATGAACTAGCTGCTGCTACACCGATTCTAGATCGTTACGCAAGTAAAGGTCTTATCCACAAAAATAAAGCTGCTCGTAGCAAAAGTCGTTTAAACGCTGCTATCAAAGCGCTTTAATTTTGTTTTAAAATTTAAAAAACTGGCTTCGGTCAGTTTTTTTTTGCCTAAAATTTAACATCAATCGCGACTGCTCCTTTTCAATCTTTGAACAATTAGCCAAAATTATAGCTATGTAGTAATCGCAGTAGAAATATTCTATTTTATGTTTCATTTTGTTTAATTGCCTTGCTCTTCATAGTTTTTTTGTTAACCTCTAACCGATAATTATTATTCGGAAAAACACAATGAAACTGGCTAAAATTGCATCTTTTGTACTTCTCGCGTGCAGCCTAAGCGCATGCTCAGACAAAGACTCCACATCCCATTCACCTGAGCAACAATTGCTACCTAAATATCAAGAACGTTTAGATATTTATAAAACCATCACGTTAAATACTGATCTGAGCCATTTTTCAGATGATCAGAAAAAAATGCTCTCATTGCTTATTGAAGCGGCTGAGATCATGGATGACTTATTTTGGCAACAAGCCTTTTCTCAAGACAAAGCGCAATTTTTAGCCAGTATTGATGATGAAAAAGTACGTCAGTTTGCCGCCATTAATTATGGCCCTTGGGACAGACTTGCCGGTGACGCACCATTTTTAAGCAATAATTCAATTAAATCACATGGCGCTGAGTTTTACCCAAGTGACATGACTAAAGAAGAATTTGAACAAGCATCATTTGCGGATAAACAAGGTTTATATTCTTTAGTAAGACGCAACGATGAAGGGCAACTTTTTGCACTACCTTATTCTGAAGCTTACGCCGATGAAATTAATCGCGCCGCGGCCATTTTAGAAAAAGCCAGCACATTTGCACAAGATAAAGAGTTTGCTAACTACTTAACCATGCGCGCAGAAGCACTACGTAGCGACGATTATCAAGCGTCAGACTTTGCGTGGATGGATATGAAAAACAACCCAATTGACGTCGTTATTGGCCCAATTGAAACTTATGAAGATCAATTATTTGGTTACCGCGCAGCCTTTGAAGCTTATGTCTTAGTGAAAGATTTAGCGTGGAGCGAAAAGCTGGCCAAATACGCAGCTTACCTACCTGAACTTCAAAAAGAACTGCCAGTGAGTCGAAAGTACAAAAAAGAAGTGCCCGGCTCTGACGCGGACTTAAATGCTTACGATGTTATCTATTATGCGGGTCACTCTAACGCAGGTGGCAAAACCATCGCCATTAACTTGCCAAACGATGAAGAAGTGCAACTTAAAAAAGGAACACGTCGCTTACAGCTTAAAAATGCTATGCGCGCCAAGTTTGATGCGATTATGACGCCAATTGCGGAAACATTAATTGTTGAAGAACAAAGAAAATTTGTCACCTTCAACGGATTTTTTGCCAATACTATGTTCCACGAAGTGGCCCATGGTTTAGGTATTAAAAACACCATCAACAACAAAGGCACAGTGCGTGAAGCGTTAAAAGAGCACGCCTCAGCATTAGAAGAAGGTAAAGCCGATATATTAGGCTTGTATATGGTTCGTCAGCTTCTTGATAAAGGTGTGATCACTGAAGGTAAGCTAGAAGACTACTACACTACTTTCTTAGCTGGAATATTCCGTTCAGTACGTTTTGGCGCAAGTTCAGCACACGGTAAAGCCAATATGGTACGTTTTAACTATTTCCAAGAAAAAGGTGCATTTACCCGTAACGAGAGTGGTTTGTATCAAGTGAATATGGAAAAAATGACTCAAGCAATCGATTCATTGTCTGAGTTAATTTTAACCTTACAAGGTAACGGCGACTATCAAGGTGTTGATACGTTAGTTAATACCTCTGGCATTATCAAACAAGAATTAGCACAAGATTTAGCTAAACTTGAAAGTGCTAAAATTCCGGTCGATATTACCTTCAAACAAGGTAAGAAAGTATTAGGTTTATAATAGTTACCTAGACCTAACTCTAAGTAAGGCGATTTCAAGCATTTTGAGTCGCCTTATTTTTCATCCGCCCAGCTAAAATCACTTCCATTTCTCTTTGCATACCTCAAATTTCATCTAAAACCGCATAGCAATGCTTGACGTAAGTTAAATAATTCCAACAAAGCACAGAATGATACTAGAAATAGTTCACCTGACACTGGTAGAATCTAGCTAATTTAATTTTAGAACACGAAGAGAATTATTTAAGATGGGCAGAGCTTACCAAAACCGTAAATTGTCGATGGCAAAAACCGCGGGCCAAAAAACCAAAGTTTATTCTAAGTACGGTAAAGAAATTTACGTTTGTGCTAAAAATGGTAGCACCGACCCTGACAGCAACCTAGCTTTACGCCGTTTAATTGAAAAAGCGAAAAAAGACCAAGTACCTACTCACGTCATTGACAAAGCCATTGAAAAAGCCAAAGGCACTGGCGGCGAAGATTACGCTGAAGCCCGATACGAAGGTTTTGGTCCGGGTAACTGCATGGTAATTATTGACTGCTTAACTGACAACAATAACCGCACCATTAAAGATGTGCGCCAATGCTTTACTAAAACCTATTCAAAAATTGGTTCATCAGGCACGGTTTCACACATGTTTGATCATCAAGCGGTTTTTGCTTTTAAAGGCGAAAACGACGAAGAAGTATTAGAAAACTTAATGATGGCCGATATCGACGTAACCGACGTTGAATTAGAAGATGGCATTATTACCGTGTACGCACCGCATACTGAGTTTTTCAAAATCAAAACTGAATTTGCTGAGTCAATGCCTGAGTACAACTTAGAAGTTGAAGAGATCACGTGGGTGCCACAAACCTACACAGAAATTACCGAAGAAGACGACATTGCCAACTTCGAAAAATTCTTAATGATGTTAGAAGATTGTGACGACGTACAAAACGTTTATCATAACGCAGAATTACCATCGGCATAAGCAAGTGACTCATTAAGTCATCTACGCTGTAGCTTAACTAAAGAGTGACTTCATCGCTGATGTCACTCTTTTTTATTGCCCGTAAAATGCGCGACCTACTATTAGATTAATCAAGATCATATCGATTTCGTTTATTTGGCATGTCGGTTAGGTATTGCACAAACTCGACCTCGTAGCCAGCAGGGTCGATAAAATATATATTTTTTCGATATTCATCTTCGGCGCCATCTTTGGCAATTTCAAAGCCCGCGTGTGCTAGTCGCTCTATAACCGCATCGATATTGTCAGTTACAAAAGCAAAATGTGCTAAGCCAACTTGATGCCCAGTTAAGTCACGATTTTCGCCAACACCATCATCATTAAAGGCAATGTAGTTGTAGTCGTCACCAAAGTGCAGCCAGTTTCTAGGTTTACCATACCATTGCCCTTCTCCACCGCCACGCACCTGCCAATGTGGAAACGCTGCCTGATAAAAAGCTAAGCTTTTGTTAATATCACTTACCACTAAATTTATATGCTCTAAATGTATCATCGTTACTCTCCTGTCCCATTAAGTGTATGTGTTTAAATTTAAATTGCCTTACATGCCGTAAGAATATTCTTGCTGCTTTGGATAAGGGGCATGAAGATGATTACGTCGCACCTGCAGCAGCGCTTGTGCGTACTGATGTAGCATGTGCACTGAGTAGCCAATACGTTCCCTTAAGTTGCTATCTCGGCGCTGAATGTTTTCACCTGATGAGGCCTGATGATTTAACACTGACTCTACCTCTCGAATAATTAAATGATCCGGTAATGCGACAATTTTATTGTTCTTTAGCGAATTCATTCTCAGCTCAGCAATCGGATATGCGCCGCTAATGCCACTAACTACTGAGACTAATAATGCTGGTTTATGAGCAGTATCTTGCGCTTCACACATCAACAAAAAATTCTTTAAAACAGGGGTTACCATACCGCCCCATTCCGGAGTAATTAATACCAATGCATCCGCTTTTTGCACTTTTTTCTGCAGCAAAGGCCACGCGCTACCGGCGGCTTGCTTAGACTGACTTTCGCCGTCCCAATAGGGTAAATCATGTTGGCACAACTCGATGTGTTCAGCTGAGGCAAATTGTGCTGAATGCCTTTTTAAATACGCTGCCACCTTGGCGCTTTGAGAATGTTCTCGTTGACTACCGCTCACTATTAATAAATTCATGGTTAGGTTTCCTTTTGTTTAGCCTTATCTCTATTTTTGTTTTTTATTATTTCTTATTTAATAAATATTTTTATTTACTTAATGTTTTATAAATTAATTTATTTACTTATTAAAGTAAAGCTAAATAGTAAATAAATTTATTTACATAATATTTATTTGCGCGATAATAACCTTGGAGGCATAAATGAAAACACACGACAAAATAGTTAACCTGTTAAAAAAGCAAGGTCCACAAACCGCTAAGTCGCTAGCGCAAGCACTTGATTTAACAACGATGGGAATAAGGCAACACATGCTTGCCATGGAGGCTGATGGTGTTATTGCTTTTGAAGATAAAAAGGCAACACGCGGGCGACCAACGCGCTATTGGTCGTTAACCGAAAAAGCGAACAGCAAGTTTGATGATCGCCATGAAGAGTTAACCATTCAACTGATTGACTCCGTAAAAAGCATTTTTGGCGACCAAGGCTTAGAGCAACTGATTAGCCATCGTGAACAAGCAACTAAAACCAGTTATCAGCAGCAGTTAAATAGCAAGACTAGCTTAGCCGAGAAACTCAATGCTTTAGCTAAAATACGCAGCCAAGAAGGCTATATGGCAAGTGTAGAAGCCATCGAAGATAGCCAACATGATTGGTGGTTATTTGAAAATCATTGCCCTATTTGCGCAGCTGCAAGCCAGTGTCAAAACTTTTGCCGCTCTGAATTACAGCTGTTTCAAGAACTGTTTACAGACATTGCTGATGTCAGCCGTGAAGAGCACATTATTGAAGGCGCTAGACGCTGTGCATATCGTTTTATAGCAAAGACTTAGACTAAAATGAATAAATTAACACTGGTATTCTTGCTTAGATAAAATATAGTTAATAAAAGAGAGTTACCAATTAGCTTGCTTTCTAATTTATCAAGAGAATTTTAGACAAATGCACAAAACCTATCAACACCTAAACCTCAATGACGCTGATATGACTTTAAACAGTATATTAGCGCTGATTGTTGAAGGTATTTGGGATTGGAATGCCAATACTGGTCAAGTAACTCGAAGCCCCGGTTGGTATCATATGTTGGGCTATGACGTCGGCGAATTACGTGAAGACGTATTTACGTGGGAGAATATTATTCACCCTGACGACTATTCAGCCGTCATGGCTCATTTTGAACAATATATTAGTGGCAAAACCGACAAATATGAATGTGAATACCGTTGTAAAAAATCCGACGGTTCATATATTTGGATCGTCGATCGCGGCAAAATTATCGCTCATAATAGCGATGGCAGTGTTGCGCGTATGATAGGTGCACACCAAAATATTCAACAGCAAAAAATCGTCCAACAAGTAATGGTTCAGCAAAATAAACTGCTTAAAGAAGGCAATGATACGCTAGAGAAAATCATTAAGAAAAAAGCAGATGAACTACAACAAAAAAACGCACAACTCGAACAAAAAATTGCTGAAATTGAAGCTATTTCAAATACCGACTTACTCACTAAAGTTGCTAATAGAAGTCTATTTGAAACAGAGTTATCGAAAGAGATTGCCCGCGCTAAACGTTACAAACAAGCCCTTTCTGTTGCCGTGTTAGATATTGATTACTTCAAAAAAATTAATGACAGTTTTGGCCATAAAGTCGGCGACGAGTTGCTATGTAGAGTGAGTCAATTACTTAACGATAATGTCAGAGAACTAGACCTTATTGCCCGCTGGGGCGGTGACGAGTTTGTTATTATTTACCCTGAACTTTCCAGCCACAGTGCTTTTCAGGCGTGTGAAAAACTCAGGCAATTAATCGCAAATATGGCATTCAAAACCGATATACCAATTACGTGCAGCTTTGGGGTAACGCAATATCAAGATAACGATAATGTCGCCTCGTTATTTCATCGAGCTGACACCTTACTTTTTTCGGCAAAACAGCAAGGTCGAAATAAAGTTGTTAGTGAAACTTAAACACCTTTGAACCATAAGCTCAGTTCACTTATTTACGTTCACCCGCTTTGACATTTTGCCAATAATTTTCTAACTCGTCTAAATCGTGCTGTTCAAACGCTTTGCCCGACAGATGCACTTGGCTTTCAACAGCTTTGAACCGTTTGCTAAACTTTTGATTCGCTTTTCTTAGCAAAGCTTCTGGGTCTTGTTTACTGTGTCGACATAAATTCACCACAGCAAACATTAAATCACCAAGCTCTTCAGCTAACGCTTGTGGGTCGCTGTGTAGTTCAGCTTTCACCTCTTGCACTTCTTCTTCTATTTTGGCAAAAACATCGTCAACATTATGCCAATCAAACCCAACATGTGCGCAGCGTTTTTGGATTTTATTTGCTTGTGAAAGTGCCGGTAAATTTTTAGGAATATCCGCTAATATACTTAATGGCTGTTGCGAAATTGCTGTCTGATCATTTTGCTGACTTTTTTGTAGTCGCTCTTTTGCTTTTTCATTTTCCCAATTCGCTTTTATTGCTTCATCAGAGAGTAAATTTGCATCTGAAAATACATGAGGGTGACGACGAATAAGCTTTTCACAAATAGCGGCGACCACCGAATCAAAGTCAAAGCGCTTTTCTTCGCTTCCTAATTGACTATAAAAAATTACTTGGAAAAGTAAGTCGCCTAATTCTTTTTCTAGTTCGGCAAAGTCACCTTGTTCAATTGCGTCTGCTACTTCGTAAGCCTCTTCAAGCGTGTGCGGCACAATAGAAGCAAAATTTTGCTTAATATCCCACGGGCAACCGGTTTTAGGGTCTCGCAATTGAGACATGATCCAACGGAGTTTTTCTATTGATGGTTTATCATTTAACGTCATTATTCACTAACACTTACTAGAGCAGGCAATCAATGTGAATCGACATATTACACGGTATCTTTAAATTTAAAAATCGTCATTAATTGATTTTGCCAGTTTTTACGACTAGCTTTGTTCTGGCTGTACACAAATCAACCAACCAATAAGAAGTACAAGGAACTATTATGAAAAAAGGTATTATCGTCAGTTTATCTCTAATGTTCGCAAGCTCTTCTATTATGGCTAACGCCGAAGACCTCAAACCCAAAAAGTTGGAAAATGTGGATTTTCTTTCTATATCTTACACAGATTTCAAAGCTGGAAAATCAGACCGAGCAATGGAAATAATTAGAGAGCATTACTTCCCTGCATCAAAAGAAGCTGGAACTCAAGTACCTTATATCGTAAGGCTTCAAAGCGGTGAATGGGATATGGTTACAGCATGGAATTTAAAAAATGGCTATTCTTCGATGGAATGGGAAATGTCTGAAGATGGAATAAAATGGATGAAGGCATTTAATAAAAGAGAAGGTGAAGAAAAAGCAAAAGCGATTCGTGAAGAATTTAATAGCTTAATTCAACGAAGTAACCACGTTATTGGTTATCATCCTAAGGATATTAAATAACCAATAACCCATTATTATCTACCTAGTTTGTTTGTTTGTTAAATCAGGTAGATAATTACGACTCACTAATGGTTGTTACTTTTTTAACTACATACGATTTACTTCAATAATATCATTCAATTGCAATAATTTTGCTTGTAATCTAGCCAGCATTTCGCTTGACGGTATCTCGACCTTTATCGACATTATCATGGTTTGTTTAGCGTGGTCTGAATGGCTTTCAATACCCACTATACTTACCCGTTCATTGGCAATTAATGTTGAAATATCTCTAAATAACCCTTGGCGATCATTAGCCAAAATTTGCAAACTGGCTTGGTAAGTTTTTTTATGAGCAGTGCCCCATTCAACTTCCACTAGTCGTTCGGGTTGTTGATTGAGTAAATGTACCAATTGCTCACAGTCGACTCTATGTACAGAAATACCACGCCCTTGGGTAATAAAACCTGAAATATCATCACCGGGTACTGGCTGGCAACACTTAGCCATATGCGTAAGTAAGTTACCAACACCTGAGACCATAATACCATTGCTATCTACCGACGATTTTTTATCAAGTGAAGGTTGTTTAACAAGGCTTTGTGGATCTATCTCTTCCACAGGTTTGCTTTTGTCTTCTTGTTGTTGAAGAAAGTTCACCACTTGCTGTAAACGAGCATTACCTGAGCCAAGTGCAGCATATAAATCGTCGATATGGACCATATTAAAACGTTTAGTCACTTCCTCTAGATTCACTGATGATAATGACAACTTGCTTAATTCATTGTCGAGTTGCTCTTTACCTAAAGCAATATGTTTATCGCGATCGAGTAATCTAAAAAAGTGCTGAACCTTTGCCCGGGCGCGCGGCGTATGAATATAGTCTAAATTAGGGTTTAACCAGTCTCTGCTTGGATTAGGGTTTTTACTGGTTAACACTTCCACTTGATCGCCAGTTTGCAATTGATGTGTAAAAGGTACAATTCGCCCAAATACCTTGGCGCCAATACAGCAGTGACCGACATTAGAGTGAATATAATAAGCAAAATCTAATGGCGTTGCGCCGGCAGGTAAATCAATCACATCTCCATTTGGCGTGAAAACGTAAATACGGTCTTCAAACACTTGACTGCGTAACTCGTCAATAAGCTCGCCACTTTCACTAACATCTTCCTGCCATTGAAGAATTTTTCTTAACCAGCTAATTTTTTCGTCAAAACCTGAGGTTTTCCCACTAGCACTGCCTTCTTTGTAACGCCAATGTGCAGCCACTCCTAATTCGGCATCGTCATGCATTTGTTGAGTACGAATTTGCACTTCAACAGATTTACCTTCTGGCCCAATAACTACGGTATGAATTGACTGGTAACCGTTAGCTTTTGGTGTAGCAACATAATCGTCAAACTCGTTATGTAAATGGTTCCAATTGGTATGCACTATACCCAATGCGCTATAGCAGTCTTGCAATTCATCCACAATAATTCGCACCGCTCTAACATCAAATAACTGTTCAAAATCAAGCGACTTTTGCTGCATTTTTTTCCAAATGCTGTAAATGTGTTTTGGTCGGCCGTAAACCGTGCCTTTAATGCCTAGCTTTTTTAATTCATCACCTAAAAAGCTAACAAAATCGACCATATAACGCTCGCGATCTAAGCGTTTTTCATCAAGTAATTTGGCAATTTTTTTATAGGTATCAGGGTGAAGATAACGAAAAGCGATATCTTCTAGCTCCCATTTTAATTGGCCTATACCTAGTCTATTGGCTAGTGGCGCATAAATATTTGAGGTTTCTTTTGCCGCCAATACCCGTGTTTCTTCATCGGCATTTTTTACTAAACGTAAATGACACAAACGCTCGGCAAGTTTAATCACCACAGCGCGAACATCTTCAACCATCGCCAATAACATGCGGCGAATGTTATCTACTTGGCTCGCTGACACTTTTTGTTTGCTGTTTTGGCCAAGTGCTTTTATGGCTTCCATTTGGTTTACACCTTTGCAAAGCAAATAAACTTGCTTTGAATAGTGCTCTTGGATGAATTCTAACGAAAGACAACCTGACTCAGCTAAGGGGATAAGGAAAGCTGCAGATAGTGAGTCTTTATCAAGATTAAGTGCCGCTAAAATTTCGACCATCTCGAGCGACTTTGCTTGGCAAAGTGCATGTTCGATGAAATGATGCTGCACTTGTTGCCAAATTGATTCTAATGCCTGTTGTTTGTCGGTATTAATATCAAGCGTTGTTAACCATTGCTCAAAATTATTTTCCGACATTTGATGTGATTTTCTCACCGAAACCATGGGCACATTCCCTGAAATAAACCAATAAAAAACCGAAGTATTAACCAGCTGTGATGGTTAGTCTGTTATTGCTGTGTTACTACTTTTAATTTATGAATAAAAAATAACGAGTTGCTTGCTTAAAAAGCGAATACTTTTATGAATCACGTGTGAACAATACCATAGTTTCAATGTGTTTCGTTTGAGAAAACATATCCATTAACATTATTTTTTTTAACTTATAACCTTGGCTAACTAGCAACTCACAATCGCGTGCCAGTGTTTGTGGATCGCAGCTCACATACAACAAGGTATTAACTTTTAGCTGAACAATTTGTTCAAGTGCTTGATATGCACCAGCTCGTGCAGGATCTAACACAATATGGGTAAACGCTAACTTAGCCCAGTCATTATCGAGCCAGTCTGCATTTAAATCCGCTTGAAAAAACTGACAGTTATCAAGTTGATTGTTGTTTGCATTAGCTGTTGAACGCTCGACCATTGCTTGCACCCCTTCAACACCAACAACATGATGTACTTTTTTAGCTATTGGCAGACTAAAATTACCGAGTCCGCAAAATAAATCGAGCACAATATCAGTACCTTTTAACGATAACCACTGTAATGCCGTATCGATCATTTGCTGATTCACGAGGTTATTCACTTGAATAAAGTCATGTGCACCAAAGGTAATTTCACTACCGTCAGCTAATGAATAAGTAAGCGGTTTAATGTCAGTAAGCGCAACAAGCTGCTCGCCATCGTCTAAATAAACTTGCCATTGATGCTGCTCAGCAAATTGTTGCCAAACCTTTTTATCTTTGTTGGTGATCGTTTGAAGCTGCCTCACAACCACAGTTAATCGCTCGGTTACGATAAGCTCGATATGGCCAACCGATTTATACAAACTTAACTTAGCCAGCACTTGTTTTAAGGTAACAAAAACATCTTGATACGGGGCTTCAACAATAGCGCAGTTGGTGATATTGACCAATTGGTTAGTCGCTCGCTTGCGAAAGCCAATAATAGCGTCGCCTTTTTTATCGTACTGCACACCTATTCTTACTTTTCTTCGGTAGTGATATGGAGAGCTCACAATAGGGGCGAGCCAAGGCAATTGCCCGTTAAAGCCGTGACGACCAAACAATTCAACCACTTTTTCTTGTTTGACTTGCAACTGTTTTTCATAAGCGAGATGCTGAAAATCACAGCCACCGCATTGATAAAAGTGACGACAAACCGGTTCAGTACGATCGACACTGCTTTGGCTTACATTTTTCAACTGTGCACGTATATATTTACTTTTATTTTCAATAACTTTAGCTTCAACAACTTCGCCTGGTAAACTCGTTGCTACAAAGACAGGCTTACCTTGATGACGGCCAACACCAACGCCATTATGGTCAAGTTTATCTATTTTGATCACAAGCTGTTGTTGAGCATTTTGATTTTTTTTAGTCGGTTTGAAAAAGTTTGCCATGTAATGAGTCTACATTTGTCTGCTTGGTGCTATAAATTTCCACAAGGTTGTGACATTATAGCGGTTATCTGGGCCGATGATCTTACACTAAAGCGCTAAAAAAATGCAGAAAATAAGTCTAAAAGACTGGGTCATTTTATTAACAATTTTACCGACGACACTTATCGGTATTGCTATTGCAGGCTACTTTTCTTACAGCCGATACGTTGAACTTAATGACTACCTAGATGATCGCGCCACTAGCATTATTGAACCGCTAGCAATCGCAAGCCTTGATCCGCTGCTTAATCGCGACCGAGCAAATTTGCGCCAACTTATTGGTTTTACACACCGTAGCCAATCTAGCTTAGTAAAAAGCATCGCTGTTTTTACCAAAGACAATCAAGTATTTGTCACTAGCACTTACCAAGGTAATATTAATTTATTACGCATAAAAGCTGGCGACATTCTTCCAGTGCAAACCCAGTTTGAATATCGCGACGACAGCCTCATTTATCGTGCACCGATAATAGATGAACGTATTTCACAACAAGATGGTAGTAACCGCTCTCCACAGCAAAGTATTGTTGGTTACCTTGCCATTCAAGTGGATAAAAGCAGTATCAATTTCACTCAGCAAAGCCAGTTTATTATCGCCTTTGCTATTGTCGTTTTTGGTAGCTTAATTAGCGCCTTATTTGCTTCTCGTTTAATTAAAAATGTCACCCGCCCGATTTCATCTATGGTGCAATCCATTGATCGCATTCGTGAAGGTAAACTCGAAAGCCGAGTCACGGGTCAGCTAATTGGCGAATTAAACTTCTTAAAAAATGGCGTCAATGCCATGGCGCAATCACTAGGTGATTATCACGACGAAATGCAGCGCAGTATCGATCAGGCAACAATCGATTTACGTGAAAGTCTTGAGCAATTTGAAATTCAAAACGTTGAACTCGATATTTCAAAACGCAAAGCGCAAGACGCTAACCGAGTAAAGTCAGAGTTTTTAGCGAATATGAGTCATGAATTACGTACACCACTAAACGGTGTCATTGGCTTTACTAGACAGCTATTAAAAACACCGCTAACCGAAACACAACGCGACTACTTGCAAACCATCGAGCGCTCAGGTAACAACTTATTAGCGATCATCAACGATATTCTCGATTTTTCTAAACTTGATGCCGGTAAAATGGTCATTGAAAGCATGCCATTTTCGATAAGAGAATCGATTGATGAAGCGTTAACCTTACTCGCACCATCTGCACATAAAAAAAATATTGAGCTATCACTTCGCATAAACCAGCAGCTACCCGACTCGTTAATTGGTGATGCCATGCGCGTTAAACAGATACTCACCAATTTAACCAATAATGCGATTAAATTTACCGATAAAGGCCATGTCAATATTGACGTTGACAGTGAGTATCACGAAAGCGGTCAACTCATGGTTAAAATTACCGTACAAGATAGCGGTATCGGGATGAGCAAAAAACAGCAGGAAACAATTTTTGAAGCGTTTGGTCAAGCAGACAATAGTGTTACCCGTCTGTATGGCGGTACGGGGCTAGGCTTAGTCATTTCACAACGTCTTGCCCATGAAATGAAAGGTGATATCGGCTTTACCAGTGAAGAGAAGCGCGGGTCATCATTTTGGTATAGTTTTGTCTGTGAGCAAAATGCGTTGCCATTAATTAGTATGCAAAATTACAGTGATTTATTCTCTAAAAGTATTTTGTATTTTGAAACACACACTCATACACGTATCGCCACCAGTGAAGTGCTTGCGAACTGGCATATGAATGTTTCACCTGTGGGTAGCCTTGAACAACTCAGTGATATTCTTACGCAAGACAACGCATATGATTATGCATTACTCAGTCATGATGTTGGCCCTGCAGAGCTAAACGACTTCAAAAATCTTGTGGCGACGATTAAAGAAAAAATACCTTCTGTACATGTTTGCATAAATAGCACTTCACCAAACCTACAAGAAGCCTTAATTGCCAGCGGCGCGTTAAGCTGCATTAGCAAACCTATTAGCGCTGAAAAGCTTAATAAAGCCTTACTAGGCCAGCAATATTCATCGGCAAACACCTTGATCAATGTTAGTGAACAAATCGTCCCTATTAAGGTGCTTGCTGTTGACGACAATGAAGCGAACCTAAAACTGATTAAAGCCCTTTTAGAAGAGCAAGTTAGTGACGTAACTACCGCTGTAAATGGCGAGGAAGCCGTAAGGCTTTGCCAAAACGAAAAGTTTGCGTTGATTTATATGGATATTCAAATGCCGGTAATGGATGGTGTAACGGCGTTAGAGATGATCAAGTCGAGCACCTTTAATGATCAAACTCCCATAATTGCGGTTACCGCACATGCGTTGAACAGTGAAAAAGAAAAGCTCTTGCAGCAAGGTTTTAATTCATACATGACTAAGCCTATTGATGAAACGATGTTAAGGCATACTATTTATGAATATTGCGATTTAGCATTATTTTCGTCAAAAACGAACTTAGAAAATAAAACATTAGCGCAACTTAATTTAGAAACCTTTGCCCAAAGCACCATAATCGATTGGCCGCTAGCGCTTCGCCGCGCCGGCAACAAAGAAGCCTTGGCCAAAGAAATGTTAATTGGATTAGTAAAAAGCCTACCTGAAAGCAAACAAGCGATTGAAGAGGCGTTAGCCTGTCAAGATAGCCAGCAACTGAAAACACTTATTCATAAATTAAATGGTGCATGTTGTTATTCAGGTGTGCCGAGTTTAGCAAAAATTACCCAGCAATTAGAAACCGCGTTGAAAAAAGATGATAATTTAGAAAATCTGGAACCAGAATTTCTAGAATTTTTTGAACAACTAGAAAATGTAATCAATGAATCGCAAGTGACAATAGATAGTTTGCAGCAGCCACTGTCTTAAACATTGAACATTACAACAAGTAGCGCAACTACCTAACTTTAATCGCTGGGGACGTGTCTATTTCGCCATCTTCACTTATCACTGCAGTGCCGCTTTGGCAGGTTAATACCGCTAGACTATGGCCGTTTTCATTGCGTACAAATGACAATTCATAACCAAATTTTCCTAAGCTACTCGCCGAAAATTTTTGCGCTAAAGATAACTTTTCCCACCACACTGACTGCTCAGGCGGCTCTTGCCTTCTTTCAATAATGGGTTGTCGTGACTGAGCCTGCATAATTAGGTTCCTTAAAATATTCAAGGTGCAATAACTTTAAGTATAGAACAAAATTAGCCAACGCCACGCTTAATTGATTAAAAATTAACCGTTACGCATTTAAAACAACAAACGCCGTTGCATAATGCTTTTCGTCGGATAGAGAAATATGCCAATGTTGAGCGTTAATTTGATTAGCTATTTCTAGCGCTCGATCGGTAAAAACAAGTACCGGCTGACCAGTGTTAAGGTTTTTAATTTCAATATGTTGAAAGGAAATACCGTCAGCTATTCCTTTACCAAGTGCTTTTGCTGCAGCCTCTTTACCAGCCCAACGTTTAGCCAGAAAATTATGCTGCGACTTTATCAATAAAAATTTTTGATATTCTTTTTCTGTTAAAACCCGCTGAGCCAAGCGCAAACGCGCAGACTCAGCCATTTTAGCAATACGGTCAATTTCAACAATGTCAGTTCCAATGCCAACTACCGACATAATTTAAGCACCTGTATTGGTCATACGAGCTTCAATCATGAGTGCCTTCATATCGCGTATGGCTTTATCTAAACCATCAATAACGGCGCGGGCAATAATCGCATGGCCAATATTTAACTCGATAATTTCAGCAATAGCCGCAATAGGTTTTACGTTAAAGTAATTTAAACCATGACCGGCATTAACTTTTAACCCCAGACCGTGCGCATATTTTATGCCTTCAATTAATCGCGCTAGCTCTTTCTGCTGAGCCGCTTCATTTAGCGCATCAGCGTAGTGACCGGTATGAATTTCAATAAACTCTGCTTTAGACGCAAGTGCAGCATCAATTTGTTTTTTGTCAGCATCAATAAACAGGCTAGTAATAATGTTATTTTCTGCGAGCTGTGCAACTGCCGAGGTAATTTTATCTAATTGACCAACCACATCTAAACCACCTTCGGTAGTTAGCTCTTCACGCTTTTCAGGCACTAAACAACAAAAAACAGGCTTAACATCACAGGCAATTGCTAACATTTCATCAGTGACTGCCATTTCCAAATTCATTCGCGTATGAAGCGTTTGCTTAAGTACATGAATATCACGATCTTGAATATGGCGACGATCTTCTCGTAAATGCACTGTAATGCCATCGGCACCGGCATGCTCAGCAACAGAAGCTGCATAGACAGGATCAGGGTAATTAGTACCACGTGCTTGTCTTAACGTCGCGATGTGGTCAACATTAACCCCTAATAAAATATCACTCATAATGTCACTCTTCTTACTTTATTTTTTAAATAGTTTTCGACTGTTTAGTGGTTGCCCACCCAGTAAATGATTGATCACTTGCCGCATTAACAACTTATAGCTTAATAACACTTCTGGCGAATCAAAGTTTGATTGTGCGATAGCTTGTAAGTGCTCGGTAAGGTAACTCGGCTGCGACGAGCTTTCCAGTACAGGTACAAACCCCTGCTCCGGCAAATAATAAAAACGCTTTGCTTGCTGTGAAAATAATGGACTGTAGTCAAAACACAGGCCCAGTTCATCAAGTAAAAACGCCTCAAACTGTCGTAAAATTTGTTCTATCGGCTGCTGGTTAGCCAACCCTTGAATGCTTTTGTTATATTGCTCAAACAAGCCGTTACAGCTAATGTGTTCGCCTAATAACCTGACTAACAGCTCATTTAGATAAAAGCCACTGTACAAAAAGTTTCCCGTTAACGGATAAGATTTTTGCTGGGCCTCGACTCGGCTTAAGTTTTTTAAATTACCTTTGCCCTTTAATAACACCGTTAAGGGCAAAAAAGGCTGTAACAGCCCTTTTTTATTGGATTTAGGTGTTCTACCTAGATAAGAAATTGCAGCCACTTTTCCGTCATGCTCAGTGAGTAACTCAACAATAACCTGATGTTCACGATATGGGCGGCTGTGCAGTAAAAACGCCGCTTGTTCGTTAAAGTTCATCTGCTAATTTCAGCCTAGTTTAACCAGAGTAATCGTCACCGTAGCCCAAGCTTCTTAACGCACGTTCGTCATCAGCCCAACCAGATTTAACTTTTACCCACGTTTCTAAAAACACTTGTTGGCCAAACAGCTCTTCCATATCACGGCGCGCTTCTTGACCAATCACTTTTAATTTTTCACCTTTGTTACCGATGATCATGCGTTTTTGACTATTTCGTTCCACCAACACTAACGCATTGATATGCAAAATGCCTTTTTCATCGGCTTGGAATTGCTCAATTTCAACCGTCGTCGAATAAGGCAATTCGTCACCGGTAAAGCGAATAAGTTTCTCACGCATAATTTCAGATGCCATAAAGCGACTTGAGCGATCAGTAATATAATCTTCAGGAAACCAAAAATCGCCTTCAGGGAGATGCTGAAAACAAAGCGCTTTAATTTTATCAACATTTTCGCCTTTTAATGCTGAAATAGGCACTATAGTGTCAAAATCATGTTTACTGGCAAGTTTTTGTAAGTGTGGCAGAAGTTCTTCTTTATCTTGCACATTGTCAACTTTGTTGACCACCAAAATACAAGGCGCGCCGCTTTTCTTAACTTTGCTTAACACAAGTTCGTCATCAGTTGTCCAATGGGTGCCTTCAACTAAAAACACCACCAATTCAACTTCAGCAATAGAACTACTGGCTGCTCGGTTCATCAAGCGATTAATGGCGCGTTTTTCATCTGTGTGTAAACCTGGCGTATCCACCAAAATAGCTTGATGATTCTCTTCCGTTAAAATACCTAAAATACGGTGACGGGTTGTTTGTGGTTTTTTTGAGGTAATACTAATTTTTTGCCCAAGCAAACTGTTGAGCAACGTAGACTTACCCACATTTGGGCGTCCAACAATAGCAATTAAGCCACAGGTATTTTGACTATTTGTCATGCTTAATTAGCTCCAATATTTTTTCTGCTGCCGCCTGCTCTGCTTTTCGGCGACTACTACCTTTTGTTTCCACTTCAGTATCAAGCACTTCAGTAGTACAACGAATGGTAAATTCTTGATTATGTGATTGCCCGGTCGTTTGAATAACTTCATACTTTGGCAAGGCAATTTTTCGGCTTTGCAAATACTCTTGCAAGCGCGTTTTAGGATCTTTGTGGGTACTGCCTGGTTTAATATTGGCAAGCCTGTTCTCGAACCAGGTTAAGATTAAGCTTTTGCAAGTCGCAATGTCTGAGTCTAAATACACAGCGCCAATAATCGCTTCTACTGCATCTTCTAATATGGAGTCGCGACGATGACCACCGCTTTTAAGCTCACCCGGCCCTAAAATTAAATGTGCGCCTAAGTCAAAGCTACGGCCTATTTCAGCTAAGGTAACGCCTTTAACGAGGCTTGAGCGCATTCTTGTTAAGTCACCTTCGTCATGCTTTGGAAATTGACTAAAAAGACGCTCAGCGATGACATAACCTAAAATTGAGTCACCTAAAAATTCTAAGCGCTCGTTATGTTCACCTTTGGCACTTCGGTGCGTGAGCGCTTGTAACAATAAAGCTTGGTTAGTAAAAACATAACCAAGCTTTTTTGTGAGTTGAGCCATTGCTTGTGGGTTATTTTTCAAAACTATTCAATTCCACCAATTCGAGAAAAACGCACGCCTGTTGGCACCCAACTCGGTAATAAGCTGTCTTGGCTACGATCAAAGTCAAAACTCATCCAAATGGCAACGGCTTCGCCAACTAGGTTTTCTTCAGGTACAAAGCCCCAGAATCGACCGTCTAAACTATTGTCCCTGTTATCACCCATCACAAAATATTGGCCTTGCGGCACAACAAACTCATCGCGTTGACTGCCTTGTTGCTTATAGTAAGCACCAACACGCGCCAGAGTTTGATGATTAATTAAAATGTCGTGCGTTTTATTTGGCATTTTCGAGGTATAGCGAGATAACGGCATTATGCCATCGCTATAATCGTCTTTGTTTTTAAACTCTTGCACCACTTGTTCAAACTCAGGGCAGTTTGTATCTGACTCTTGACATGCTTTTTTGATATACAACGACTTATTACGGTAAATAATGCGATCGCCAGGCAAACCGATAACACGTTTAATGTAGTCAATTTGTGGCTCTAATGGGTATTTAAATACCACAACGTCGCCGCGCTCTGGTAAGCCAACTTCAACAAACTTATTACGTGCGACAGGATCGCGTAAGCCATAGTTAAACTTGTTTACTAAAATAAAGTCACCATCAAGTAACGTAGGCATCATAGAGCCCGAAGGTATTTGAAATGGTTCATATAAAAACGAGCGTAAAATTAATACAAAAGCAATAACAGGAAATATCTGTACTGAGGTATCAATTAATACCGGCGGCTCTGTAATTTTTAACTGTGCTTCTTCAGATAAAGTATCACCGCACTGGCTTTGTGCATCGGCTAAATTTAAACGGCGTTGCGGCGCCCATACAAACTTATCAATAGCCCAAATCACACCAGTGACTAAGGTGATTGCAACTAAAAATATCGAAAAATAAACTGCCATAAGAGTTCCGGTTTATCCTAATTATCTAACTTAAGAACTGATAAAAACGCTTCTTGCGGTATTTCTACATTACCGACCTGCTTCATGCGCTTTTTACCTTCTTTTTGTTTTTGTAGTAGTTTCTTCTTACGTGAAATATCACCACCATAACATTTAGCGGTTACGTTTTTACGCAGTTGCTTAACCGTTGTACGGGCAATAACGTTATTGCCAATAGCAGCTTGAATTGCAATATCAAACATTTGACGATGAATAAGCTCTTTTAATTTTTCTACCAACATACGACCGCGAGCAACAGAATTACTTCGGTGGGTGATCATTGCAAGTGCATCAACACGATCACCGTTAATCATCACATCAACACGCACCATGTCTGCCGCCATAAAACGAACAAAATGATAATCAAGAGAAGCGTAACCGCGGCTGGTAGATTTTAATTTATCAAAAAAGTCCATAACCACTTCGGCCATAGGTAATTCGTAAGTGACCGCAACCTGATTACCGTGATAAATAATATCTTTTTGCACGCCACGTTTTTCGATACATAAAGTAATAACATTACCTAAATGCTCTTGTGGAACTAAAATGTTAGCTTGAACAATCGGCTCACGAATTTCATCGATGTTATTAATTGCAGGTAAATCACTAGGATTATCAATCGATAAGATCTCACCATTGGTACAAGCAATTTCATAATTTACCGTCGGCGCTGTGGTAATGAGATCAAGATTATATTCACGCTCAAGACGCTCTTGAATAATTTCCATGTGTAACATGCCAAGGAAACCAATACGGAAGCCAAAACCAAGTGCTGATGAGTTTTCTGGTTCAAATAACAATGAAGCGTCGTTTAAGCTTAACTTGTTTAATGCGTCACGGAAATTTTCATATTCATCTGAGCTAACAGGGAAAATACCCGCATAAACTTGCGGTTGTACTTTCTTAAAACCAGGTAATGCAGACTCAGCTTCTTTTTTAGCGATAGTAATGGTATCACCAACTGGCGCACCATGAATTTCTTTAATACCCGCGATAATAAAACCAACTTCACCTGTTTTTAACACGCCAGTGTCGGTTTGTTTAGGCGTAAAAATACCCACTTTATCGATGATATGTGTTTGGCCCGTCGACATAACGACCATTTTGTCGCCTTTGCGAACTTCACCGTTGACAATACGCACGAGTGAAACAACACCTTGGTAATTATCAAACCAAGAGTCAATAATCAACGCTTGCAAATTATCGTCAGGATTACCTTCTGGTGGTGGAATGTTTTCAACAATCGTCTCTAAAACATCTTCAATGCCAATACCTGTTTTAGCTGAACAAGTAACGGCACCGGTGGCATCGATACCAATAATATCTTCAATTTCTTCACTAACGCGATCAGGGTCGGCCTGCGGTAAATCAATTTTATTTAAGATAGGTAGAACTTCTAAGTCCATTTCAATCGCTGTATAACAGTTTGCCACAGTTTGTGCTTCCACACCTTGGCCAGCATCAACCACCAATAAGGCACCTTCACAAGAAGCCAATGAGCGTGAAACTTCATACGAGAAGTCAACATGGCCAGGGGTGTCGATGAAGTTAAGTTGGTATACTTCACCATCTTTAGCTTTATAGTCTAAGGTAACACTCTGGGCTTTAATGGTAATACCGCGTTCACGCTCAATATCCATTGAGTCTAGAACTTGTGCTTCCATTTCGCGCGCTTGAAGGCCGCCACAATGTTGGATCAAACGATCAGACAGTGTTGATTTACCATGATCGATATGGGCAATAATCGAAAAATTTCGGATATGTTTCATATATGAAAATTCAAATAAATGTTCTAAATATAATAATGGCGAGATTTTAGCTAATTTCGCGCGCTGGGGCTATCTTTATAGACAATTAACTTTCAGCTAAGCTAAGTAATTTGTTTTTAAATGTGTTCATTTCAACAAAGTTACTAGATTAATTGTGTTTCAATGCGATTTTCACAGGCTTTGCGTAATAACTTTGGAATAAGGTTATTTTGACGAGCTTGTTTGGCTAATTGAACTTTAGCAACCCAAAAGCCTAAAACGCCACCCAAAATACCAAAAGCTAACGCATAAAGTTCATGAGAAAATATCGCCTGACTATGGAAGTACTGACCTACCCCTGAAAAGGCAATCAGCCCAACTAACGGCCATAAATATGCTTGAATCGCTGTTGATAACAACGCTTTTTCTACAATGCCAATAACGACTTTGTCACCAATATTAAGTGACAAAGAAGTCTCGAGCTTTACGATGAGTTTTTTTTGAGGAATGGCGCGAGCCACTTGACCACTGGCGCAGCTGTTAACTTGTTGGCAGCTGCTGCAGGTCGACTTTACTTCACTTTCAACGGTCACATGATCTGTGCCAATTTCAGTGACTACAGCTAATTCTTCAATCATAAATACAGCCTATATTAGCGCTCGAGCGCTACTGAATTTACAATTGCTTTAGCTGTGTTTACTGGAATTTTACCAACGACACTAATTTCAATGCCATTAACAACTTTGTTAAGCGCAACGGTTGCACCATCCATCACGTACTCTTCTGCACGCTGCTTGTTCTCGCTTGGACTAACGTACACTGAAATATCAACTAACCCGTCGCTAAACAAAATAAATTCAACCGGTTTTTTGGTTACGCTAATACGGTGGCGGTTAGACGCTATTTGCTTGAAGCCACTTGGCATCCAATTCACTTGCCAAATAAACTCATCTGAAGAGTTACCTGCATTTACATCAATAACAGGGGGTAGCTCAGAGCTAACTAGATGCTTAAGGGTTTCCGGCAAAGTATCGGTAATATCTAAGTGCGTAAACTGCACTTGCTCTAGCAATTGACCTTGACGTGTGATCACCGCGAGTTTTAAAAGTAAGCCGGTTTCTTGATCAAGCCATAACCAGTGGCCAAATCGATGTTTATCTTTTGAAACAATACGCACTAATTGCGCTGAACGTCCTAAAACACGATTTCGACCAACAGGTACAAAGCGATAACTTTGCTCTAAAGCGCTTATATCTTGAGATAAGATGGCAGGAATAGGACCACTAATTCGCTCAGAAATAACCGAATATGGTGGTAATTCAGGTTCAATATAACTGACTACATTGCCTTTTCTCAGAATGTCTCGTCGTGGGCCATTCAGCAATGATAAAAGCTCTAATTGGGTATTTTCTTCATCAACACCGTGAAACCAGTGATAAGGTTCAGCTTGATTATTTTTCACCACAACAAATGATGTGGTGAAGTTAAGTTCTTGAAGGGATTTTGATAAACGTTCAAGCCAAGGTTTAGCTTGCTCTGATTCATATGCTGCTGCTGGAAAGCAAAAAACAACCAGCAGCAATAAACGACTTAATGATTTCATTGAGTAGCGTCTTCAACCTTCTCTTGGGCGGCGGCTTGCATTTGTGCATGCAATTTAACCTGTTGTTGATGATCTGATAACAACGCTTGGAAACGACGCTGCTGCTCAGCAAGTGATTGTTTTTGAGAAGCCGCTGATGTTTGTTGGTAATTGAAACTTACCGGCTCTGCAAAACCACCTAATGGGTTTGTTTGTACTATTTGGTTTGGCGTAACGACATCATTTTCAGCAACATTTTGTTGTACACCAAAAATCATTAAACCTGCAGCAGATGCGGCAATGGCCATTTGGCCAACAGGTTTTGAAAACTGAACAACTTTCGCTTTAACCGTTTCAACAAAACCTGCTTTAGGTGCTGGTGCAAGTACTGTAGGTTCGTCAGCGATAGCATCGGCAATTTGGGCTGCAATATCAAATTGCATGGTTTGAGGGACTTCATCACGCATAACATCACCAATTAAGTGATAACGATCCCACGTCTCAGATAATTGTTCATCTTTGAGGATTTCATCAAGCTGCGCTTCATTTTGTTGATAGTTGTCAACAAGAGAAGAGACTGTTTCAAACTTACTTTCACTCATACACTTACCTTAAAAACCTTAACTTTTAGTTGCGCAACAATGGCTTTATCTTTCTATCGACAGCATCACGAGCTCTGAAAATTCTTGAGCGCACGGTACCAACCGGACATTCCATAATTATTGCTATATCTTCGTAACTTAACCCTTCAAGTTCACGTAAATTAATTGCAGTACGTAAATCTTCAGGTAACTGCTCGATAGTTTCGAACACTACTTTTTTAATTTCGTTAGTCAGTAAAACTTTTTCTGGTGAGGCGTTTTCTCTAAGTGCTTCACCACCATCATAAAACTCTGCGTCTTCAATTTCAACATCAGACCCTGGCGGTTTTCTACCGCTAGCAACCATATGGTTTTTCGCACAATTAACAGCGATTCGATATAACCAAGTATAAAATGCACTATCACCACGAAAATTAGGTAATGCACGATACGCCTTAATAAAAGCTTCCTGCGTTATATCTGGTACATCACTATGATTTTTAACATAGCGAGTCACCAAGTTTGCTACTTTACTTTGATACTTAGTCACGAGCAGGTTATATGCGTTTTTGTCACCACGTTGTACCCGCTCAACCAACTTTTGGTCGACGTTCTGTTCGCTCATTCGAGCCATATCTCCTAATAACCAATAAAATCTGTTTACATCTGGCTCATGGCAAACGCATAAGTAGGACTGCACTGTAATAGAAAAGTTCGAATTAATTTCAATTTATTTGAAAAAAATCTCGTTAGCCATAGTTTAGCACTGTTCGATTGCCATATTTAACGGTATTATCCTTAATCTTCATATAGTACCTCAAAACCAAACATTTATGAATCAACAACATCATTGTGACGTATTAATTATTGGCAGTGGCGCCGCAGGTTTAACCTTGGCTTTGCATTTAGCACAAAATGCAGATGTCGTCATTCTCAGTAAAGCAGCCATTAACGAAGGTTCAACCTTTTACGCACAAGGCGGTGTTGCCGCGGTATTTGATGAAAATGACAGTGTAGCCTCGCATGTATCAGATACCCTTATTGCTGGTGCAGGTTTATGTGAAGAACATGCGGTGCAATATACCGCAGAAAATGCCAAAGCCTGCTTAGAATGGTTGATTAATCAGGGGGTTGATTTTGATAAGGAACCTTCTGAAGACGGACAAACTCGCTATCATTTAACACGTGAAGGTGGCCATAGCCATCGCCGTATTTTACATGCCGCCGATGCCACCGGCCAAGCCATTCAAACAACATTAGTTGACCGTGTGAAGTCGCATAGCCGTATTCGCATTTTTGAGCGCTACAACGCCATTGACCTTATTTGCAATAAAGACAATAAACGCGGTGAACAACAATGTGTGGGTGCCTATATTTGGAACCGCAATAGTGAAAAAGTGGAATGCATCTCGTCACAAAAAACGATTCTAGCAACCGGTGGCGCCAGTAAAGTTTATCAATACACTTCAAATCCTGATGTTGCCAGTGGTGACGGTATCGCCATGGCGTGGCGCGCGGGTTGTCGAGTGGCGAACATGGAATTTAATCAATTCCATCCAACGTGTTTATTCCACCCTGAAGCTGGCAACTTTCTGCTTACCGAAGCATTGCGTGGAGAAGGCGCAATTTTAAGAAGACCTGATGGTAGCCGATTTATGCCTACCTTTGATGAACGTGCAGAACTTGCACCGCGTGATATTGTCGCCCGCGCTATCGACTATGAAATGAAACGACTAGGTGCTGACTGTATGTATCTAGATATTAGTCACAAGCCGGCAGACTTTATCAAACATCATTTCCCAACGATTTATGAAAAGACAAAATCGTTGGGTATCGACATCACTAAACAGCCGATGCCCGTAGTACCGGCCGCCCATTACACTTGCGGCGGCGTAATGATAAATACTCACGGCCGCACTGATGTGCAAAACCTTTATGCTATTGGTGAAGTTTCATATACCGGTCTTCATGGCGCCAATCGTATGGCAAGTAACTCATTATTAGAATGTTTAGTTTTTGCTCGCGCAGCGGCGATTGAAATTGAACAAGAATTAAGTCCGAATCATAAGTTTTATCGTCTGCCACCTTGGGATGACAGCCAAGTAATTAACTCTGACGAGGAAGTGGTTATTCAGCATAACTGGCATGAACTAAGATTATTTATGTGGGATTATGTCGGTATCGTTCGTACCACAAAACGCTTAGAGCGTGCGCTTCATCGTGTTGAACTATTACAGCGCGAGATTGATGATTACTACCGCCACTTTAGAGTGAGCAATAATTTACTTGAACTTCGAAACCTGGTGCAAGTTGCAGAAATTATTATTCATAGTGCGATGCAGCGCAAAGAAAGCCGAGGTTTGCATTACACACTTGATTACCCTGAGCTCAGTGATAAAGCAGAAATTACCATACTGTCACCTCAAAAACGCTAATCGCTGTCGTTTTGCTTTGAAACTCGATAAACAATACGGCTTAACCGTGAAAAACTCTGAGCAGACAAACAGGGCTTAAAAACGAATAAGCGTTTGCTCTGCACGGGTGTCGTTGTGTTTTCATTTTCCAATTGCAAATACAACCAACATCCTAAAAAACTCACTCGGCTATTGGCTTGAATTTGCCAGAAGCCTTTCGTCACTTCATACGACTGTTCACCTTCAGAACAAAGAAAATGTGGCAAGGTGCACTTTCCATCAACTGATAATTGAAAATCGTACTCAGGGACGATTTCTTTACCTTGTTGTTGGTTATTTAAAGAAAAATAAATCACAACAAACAAGCTAATACAAGCAAGTAGCATGGCAAACAAATAATGTAAGCTGTTAAATGCGAGCAAAGCAATTAACAACCAAAGCCCCGATAAAGCCACCATATAGCGGCCATGGAGCGACATTACTTGAATATTAAACTTTAACTCGGCCGAGAATAAACTGCACCATGTCGTTAAGTTCGGCGTCTTTACATTCTTCATGTCCCATAAACCACGCAAATAACTCCGGGTCTTGGCATTCAAGTAAACGCTCAAATACAGCTTGTTGTTCTTTGCTTAAATGCTCGTAAGCCTCTTCAACAAAAGGCATAAAAAGTACATCTAACTCTAACATTCCACGACGGCAAGCCCATCTTAAACGAGCTTTATTTTCAGTTAACGACATATAACACCACTTCAATTTAACACTAGCGCTATTGTAGCAAGTTCACCAATAAAATCGCCAGTTTTCTCTACAAGTTAAACAATAATCTATCGGCAAATCCTTGCTTTTTTAAAATCAGCCCTCATTACTGGTTTATCACTAAATATTTTGCACAAATAATGCTATGACACTGATCACTCAACAAAGTTTGCCTGCCTTTAATCAACTTCCACAAACGTACGCCATTGCTTTAGAGCAGTTCAGTGCAATTTCGTTATCTGGTGAAGATAAAACCAGTTATTTGCAAGGGCAAGTCACTTGTGATGTAACCGCATTAAACGAGCAACAACTCGCTCATGGCGCACATTGCAACGCTAAAGGTAAAGTCTTTTCCGTATTTAGATTAATCAACCGCGACGATAGCCACTTATTAATGCAGCATCAAGCCAGCCTTGACGCTTCATTGGCTGAACTGCAAAAGTTTGGCGTTTTTTCAAAAGTGACCATAGAAAAAACATCACAATTAAGTTTTGCCGCACTAGCAGGCACCAACGCGAGTGAATACTTACTAAAAACATTTAATATCACCCCAGATAATTTATCACCTGTGGTGCAAGCTGACTCTACCACTTTAGTGTATATTGCCGGCCAAACGCCACGTTATTTATTAATAGACTCAGCTGAAAAAATTAACCAACACTTAACGAGTTTTGCTCTTCCGGTTTACCCACAGCAAGTTTGGCAATTATTAGAAATTACTGAAGGTTTCCCTAACCTTTCTTCACCTAGTATTGATGAATACGTACCGCAAATGCTTAACGTACATGCCATTCATGGCATAAGTTTCAATAAAGGCTGTTATCTTGGTCAAGAAACTGTCGCCAGAATGCAATATTTAGGTAAAAATAAACGCGCACTCTTTGCTTTAACAGGCGCAGGCGATGTGGCGCCTGAAGCTGGTGGCAATATAGAAATTCAACTGGGTGAAAACTGGCGCAAAGGTGGCGATATCATTCAAAGCTACCAAGCAGACTCTGGCGAAATTTACCTGCAAGCGGTACTCGCAAACGATGTTGATACGCAAAGTAATTTGCGCGTTAAAGGCAATGAAAGTGTCACGCTACAGTTAATTGAACTACCTTATTCACTTTAAACAAATTTATTTAAATAAAATTAAGACCTAATAGGATCTCAAATGAAAATAGCCCCTAACAAAGTTGTTGTCATGCATTACGCGGTTTCAGATAGCGAAGACACCTTAATCGACAGCTCATACGATCACTCGCCACTTGCAGTAATTCATGGCACAGGTTACCTGATCCCAGGTCTTGAAGATGCATTGCTTGACCATGTAGTTGGCGACAAATTTGAAGTAGAAGTAGCTGCTGATCAAGCCTACGGCGAGCGTCATGACGGTTTTGTTCAGAAAGTACCAAAAGCCATGTTTGCAGAAATTGAAGATCTCGATGTAGGTACTCAGTTACGTGCCAGTACAGATGAAGGTGAGCAAACCGTTATTGTTGTTGAAGTTAGTGATGACGAAATTACCGTTGATGGTAATCACCCATTAGCAGGTATAGATTTAAAATTTGATGTTGAAATTTTAGAAGTGCGCGATGCAACTGAAGAAGAAATTGCCCACGGTCACGTGCATAGTGAAGGCGGTTGTGGTCATAACCACTAAGCAGTAAGTTTTAAGCTTGAAGTAACAAGTTAAAAGCTCCAAGCTTGAAGCTGCAAGATTAAAGCTTTAAGTGATAAGCTTGTAGCTGTAAGCTTAATAATTCAGCGCAGTGATACCCCACTGCGCTAAACTCCTTACTAAGCTAATCGCTTGTACATTCCCTTATACTATTAAATAAGCTACTTAGCCAAACAAGTCACCTAGTTTGCCTTTTAACTTATCTTTAACTTTGTCTTTGGCTTTATCTTTAAGTTCATCTTGTTTTTGCTTAACAATATCTGAATTTTTCAACTCATCAAGCGCACCATCAGTATCACCTAGCAACTTATCAAATGCTAAAATTTCGCCGCTGGCATCGTCATTTAAACTTAATGCGCTTGCCAATTTATCATTTAAACCTGAATTAACTTGTGATTTAAAACCGGTAAGCTTTTGTTGAAGCTGCGCTGAAATAGTGTCTTTTAAAATATTATTCAAAGGTGAGTCAATCGCAAACTCGGGCGACAACATAGGTCCCGTTGCTGATATACCTAATGCTAAGCTGTCCATCGCTTTAAAGGTATCAATAACCATATTGGTCACTTTACTATCACCACTGCCTGCAAATACCGCTTCTGACAAATTTAGGCTATTTTCGCTGACAATATTACCTTGGTTAAGCGAAAAATTTCCTTTTCCTGCCAACGCTGCTTTTTCAATCGCTAACGAGAACTTACTGCTGTCTTGTAATGCCACTTGCGCAAGCTGAACTTGGTTAAAGTTCCATATGCCTTCGCCTTTAACATCATTTTCTTGATTAAGGGAAAAATCCCCTGTTAAGCGCGCATCGCCACCATCGAGTAAATTGGTCGACTCAACATTATAAGTGGTTGGTTTATTCCGTAGCCAATGTTGGTAATTGAGCTCTTCAATGTTGGCAAGAAAATCACCTTGTGGAGAAACAATAGAAATTTTCGCTTTTTTGATCAGAAAGTCCGGCAAAGGATTATCTTCACTAAAGTGAACAAATCGACCTTTATCGCCTAAACTGACTTCTTCAGGTTTTTCATTATTGCCCGATAAAAGTGGTTTAATTTTTTCTAAAAACAACTGAGTGTAATCGTAGTAATCGCGTGCCTGTTCGCCAAATAGCATATGCGCAAAATCGGCGCCGTCAACCTTGTCTAACTGGTATTTGCTTTCAATGTTTTGCCAGTCTTGCTGCGGTGCATTTTTCAGCGCAACGGTTTGCTCGGTTAACAAGTCTTTGCTTTGTTGTAACTGCTCTTTCGCTTGCTTAACAATTGCTTGGTCCGCTTTAAATGATTGTTTAATTTTATCAAAATCAGCTTTTAATTTTTCAATATCAGCCAAGCTTTTCACTTTAACTTTTGAAAGCGCTTTAACTTGTGCTTTGTATTCATCAAGCTTTTCTTTACTTGGTAACTTCGCTTTTAGAGCCGTGAGTTTTTCCTTCTCTGCATGATAGGTTTGCTCTAGCAATTTGCCTTGTTTTATCGTTAATAAATCTGCGTTATCAAGCAAGGTTTGCGGATCAGGTAAACTAATATCAGGCGTGGAAAATAATTCACGCTCGCCACTTTCTTCATCAAGTGCTTGTGCAATGTCTTTAGTGACTTTACCCGGTGTTGCACGTTGAGATGAAAAGGCAAGTTTATCAACAACAACGTCTTCAATAATCACTTTGCCAAAAAGGTATTGCCAAACATCAACGCTAGCGGTTGCTTGTGCAAAGCTCACTAAGTTAGTTGTTGGTTTGTCAGGGTCTGTCGCCTGAAAACCCAAAACCGTTAACTCGACTGGGCTGTAATTAATTTCAACGGATTCAACATTCACTTCTGCCCCTAAATAATAACTACCACCGTATTCAATACCATTTTTAACAAGTGTTTCAATAAACAAATAGATAAATGCAGCAATAAGCAATATCACCACAACAAAACTAGCCAAGCCCTGCCAACGTAAGTAACGACTCATTATAATTCTCCTTGTCCGGAAACTTGCAAGTAAAGACGGTAGAAACGTGAGCCTTTCAACGCTTTTACAATTCTGAATTTTTCAAAGGTGGCTTTAATATGCACGCGATATTTTACAATTAAGGTTTTGACAATAAAGTACAAAGGCACTGCCAAAATAAGGCCAACGACTAACGCGCCCAAGGTGTAAGTATGGTGCCAATGACCAAGCTTAAACAGTGATAATTGATATAAGCCGGTAAACAGACTATTTAATGATTCCGAAGTTAGTAAAGACTCACCCACTTGAACAATTACCGCTGATAACAAATAACTAATACCAGAGAAAAACCCTACCGCTAAAATAAAGGCGCCTAAGTGAACTCTAACTAGCAAAACAAAAAATAAAATAATTAGGTTTTGCAGGGTAAATAATGGCGCCAAGCCAACAACAAAACCTAAAGTGATTGCCAAGGCAATTTGCCGAGTTGAACTTTCAGAGTTCAGGGCATGAAATAATTTAGCCAATAACGTGAGCATTTTTTCTCCTTAATGATGCTTAGCCTATTGATCACTTAAACGGTTTAAGCAATAAATTTACAATCTATAGTTATTATGATTCTTTTCTGGTAAATACCCAATCATTGCCCTTACTTAAATCGTCACTGTATTGGTAACCTGCCAAATCGAATGCTTTAAGTGATTCAAGATCCGTGATTTTATTTTCAATAATATACCTTGCCATTAAGCCTCGCGCTTTTTTAGCAAAGAAACTGATCATTTTATATTGACCGTTTTTCCAGTCTTTAAACGCGGGCGTAATAATGTTGGCTTGTAACTGTTTTTTCTTCACTGACTTAAAATATTCATTAGAAGCTAGATTCACTAAAATATCATCGCCCTGCTCAGCAAGCGCATTATTGAGTTCATTAGTAATAATATCGCCCCAGAATTGGTACAAGTTACTACCCCGCTCATTCGCAAGTTTAGTTCCCATTTCTAAACGATACGCCTGCATTAAATCTAACGGCTTTAATAAGCCATACAAACCAGACAATATGCGCATATGCGTTTGAGCAAAGTCAAAGTCTTGCTCGGTGAAAGATGCTGCATCTAAGCCGGTATAAACATCGCCATTGAATGCTAACACCGCTTGGCGGGCGTTATCGGTCGTAAAAGGCTGCTGCCACTGTCCAAACCTTGCGGCGTTTAGCCCTGCCAATTTATCACTAATACTCATTAAGCTTGAAATATCAGCCGGAGAAAGTTTAACGCATTTATCAATAAGCAACTGGCTATGCTCAAGTAACGTAGGTTGGCTAAACGTCTGTGTTGCTAGAGGAGAGTCATAATCTAAATTTTTTGCAGGAGAAACAACAAGTAACATCGTAATATTCAACTATATCTAACGGGAATGATAACTAATTCTATCCCATAGAATTCACAAATGAAAAGTAAATGATATAAGTGCAACAAAACAATCATAAAAGTCAGTTAAAACATACTTGCTAAATTACGAAAATTTGTTTCAAATAGAGCTGTAGTGGCACCTTCAACCAAGGTTATTGTGCTTTTACCCGATTTCAACAAAATTTTGTTGTTTTATTTCTAAATAAATACTTATTTACATAGCAACTGATTCACACAATTGCAGCAGTGATTATGCAAATAAGTATTAACAGAACACTTTCACAGATAAGTGAATAAACTTTATAGGATATGTTATGGCTAACCAGCTTTCTCAACTTAAACAAATGACCACAGTTGTTGCCGATACTGGCGATATTGAAGCAATTGCAAAATTTCAACCTGAAGATGCAACGACTAACCCGTCACTGCTATTAAAAGCTGCAGCATTGCCAAACTACCAAAACTTACTAACTGAGGCCGTTACTTGGGCAAAAGCACAGTCAAGTGATGCTACACAACAAGTTATTGATGCTGCAGACAAGTTGTCAGTATTAATTGGTTTAGAAATTTTAAAAACGGTACCTGGTCGCATTTCAACAGAAGTAGATGCGCGTTTATCATTTGACACTCAAGCCTCTATTGCTAAAGCGCATAAACTAATCGGCATGTATAACGAAGCAGGTATTAGCAACGACCGTATTTTAATTAAATTGGCGTCAACGTGGGAAGGTATTAAAGCGGCTGAACAATTAGAAAAAGAAGGTATTAACTGTAACCTAACCTTACTATTCAGTTTTGCACAAGCACAAGCCTGTGCAGAAGCTGGCGTTTACTTAATTTCACCATTTGTTGGTCGTATTCTAGACTGGTACAAAAAAGATACGGGTAAAACAGAATATGCTGCTAATGAAGATCCAGGCATAGTTTCAGTAACTTCAATTTATAACTACTACAAAGCCAAAGGCTACAATACGGTTGTAATGGGCGCGAGCTTTAGAAATGTCGGTGAAATTTTAGAATTAGCAGGTTGTGATCGTTTAACCATCAGCCCTAATTTACTTGATGAACTTGCCAATACAGAAGCAGAAGTTAGCCAAAAATTATTTGCTGACCAACCTGCACTTGCTGCAGAAAGTGCGTTAACTGAATCAGCATTTCGTTGGGAGATGAATCAAGATGCAATGGCGACTGAAAAGTTAGCAGAAGGTATTCGTAACTTCGCGATAGATCAAGAAATTTTAGAAAAACAATTAGCAGAAATGCTTTAATTAACGCCAGTTTATCGCTACTTTTTATCAGTTTTTTGCTGCTTTTAAAGACAATTATTTTGTAAAAAGTGTTCTATTTTCTTCAACATTGTGTTATTAAAACAATGCAGTTGTAGATAAAAGGAGCACTCTATGGATAAACTTCAACAAGTTTTGAGCCCATCAAATAAAACAGCAAAAACAAGTGGCAGCAATAAAAAAAGAAAGTGGCGTGAAATAGAACAACTGAAAGACCAGTACCAACTAGAAAAAGACCTCAAAGTCTTTGAAGATTCATTAGAACATATGTTGGACGAGTTTTAGCATTAAAACTAAATAAAAAACCCGGTAACTACCGGGTTTTTTATTAACTGAGCTCAGCTTAACTAGGGGCTTTTGAGGTTAAATTTCATTCAAAGTAAACGCTTTTTGTTTAAGGCGTGAACAACACTGCATGGTTGTTCCATGTAAGTTGTGAACAACGATGAAGAAATAGCGTTTAGTTGAATCCAAGGGCTGCGTTTCTAGGCATTTATACCGCATTATTGCGCTTTCATGTGGAATAACCACATAGCAATCGCAATGCTTTGTCTAAATACCGATAAACTGCGGCAAAAATAAACACGAAAGATCAACATCCCCTAAGAAAAGACAAATGACTTCTTCCCCATCAGTAACAGGTTTAGGCAATAACAAGGCCTTACTGAATGTATATATTGAAAATATTCCCCCATTAGAGCAGTACCAAACATTATCAACGATTCAAGCATTGGTGCCTGGTGAAATTCATCAGATCGCACAACTTACAGGCAATCATTGGCGAAAAATTTTCAATGTATTTGCCAAACTGTGTTTTGAATTAGCGCCACTGAAATACCAAACATGGCAACAATATCGTGACCAAGAATTATTGCAATCTCATAGTAATCAATGCTTGTACTTCACTCCCTTTCAGTCCCTGAAAGTTGAAAATAGCAATGAAGCTAGCGTGACTCTCATCATGGGAAAAACCTATGCAAATAAGCTTAATTTGGCCGAGCAGTGCTATTGGCTTAATGAGTATTTTGCCATTAACCAAGAGCAGCGTTTGATTATTTGTCCATATTTTGACTATCGGCAATTATCCAATATTAAAATTAGTCAATTGGCTGTGCTGATCAAACAACTGCAAAATTAATTTTTAAAAAGCACGACTAAAAGTAAATATTTGTAAGTTACAAATCCTTTCTTTAGTATAGATATACCCACTTAGCATTGCGTTAAAATAAAATTATGACTTATCTCGTTCGTAGCATTGCACTGTTAACTTTTATTATTGTTAGCGCTAATGCCAAGCCACTTGTCATCGTAAACTTAACTGAAAAAGCCTCTGCGCAGCAAAACCAATCAAACAGCACTACTACAAACATTGATGGCAAGCTAACAGAGCCGCTTTGGCAAAAAGCAACAAAAGTTGATAACTTTAGCCTACCTTGGCGCAAGCACATTCCACAAGCAACAGTATTTAAGAGCTTTATCGATGACAAGGATTTTTATTTTGCCTTTCAGGTCAATGATAATGAGATTGTTATACAAGAAAATATTAGCGATGAAATTGACGTTGCCAGCCAAGACCGTGTCGAGATATTTATCTCAAAACATCATGACCTATCCGTTTATTATTGCATTGAAATCGATGCTAAAGGGCGAGTGCTCGATTACAAAGCTAAGATCTATCGCCAATTTGATCAAAGCTGGCAACTTGATCAGCTTAACATCGCCAGCACCATAAACGAAAATGGTTACACCATAGAAGGCAAGTTCCCCCTATCTGAACTTGCCAAAATTGGCTTAGGTGAAAATCAGTTCTACATAGGACTCTTTAGAGCTGACTATAGTTCCTCAACTGTTGTAGGTTCATCAATTATTAAGAAAAGCGATATTCAGTGGATAAGCTGGATTAACCCTAATATTGCTCAGCCAGACTTTCATATTCCTGAGGTGTTTCACCCTGCTGTGCTATCGAAATGACATGCTTACGGCAAAGTTTTTAAAGCAACTATTGTTAAATAGCTACTTTAAAATTACTGGCGCTAATACTCGACAGAAAACGGCAAGTAATATTCACCTTTGCTATTTATTTAATAGCTGCTTTATCCTTGGCTGCATCGCTTGTGCCCATAACTGGTAACCTTGTTCATTAGGGTGCAGTAAGTCTGGCATAATATTGGTTAAAATCTCCTGCTGCTCATCAACAAACAAGGCATTTACGTTGAGATAAAAAACCCGCTCGTCATCAGCAAAAGATGAGATCTGGCTATTAATTTCATCGTTACGTTTACGCATTTCATTGTTAGGCGATATATGGCGAGGAAATATTGCTAGCAATAATACGTTCGACTCGGGCATACGGGTTTTAATTTCACTCACAATCTTATTGATACCTTCAGCTACGTGAGCGGCTGGATCCATTCTATGGCCGGTGTTATTAGTGCCTATCATCAAAATAGTCAGTTTTGGGTTTAAATGGTCAAAAGCGCCGTGGTCTATGCGCCACAAAAGGTGTTCGGTACGATCGCCACTAAAACCTAAGTTAATGGTTTTTTTCTCATCAAAATACTGATCGAAAACTTTTGCTCCGGTGTTTTCCCAGCCATGCGTAATAGAGTCGCCAATTAGTACCACTTCCACTTGGCTGTTTTTAGCTTTTGCCTGCTCAAGCTTTTCTTGGTGACGGCTTAACCACCAATTTTTTGTCCAACCTTCGTCTTGTTTAATAACAGATGCCGCATAGTTCGGTGGCGGTGTTTCAACCACAACAGTACATGCCGTGATGCTAATGCTGAATAAAAAAGATAGCAGTGTTTTTGTTGTTAGGTGCATAGTATTCTCTTTTTTAGATTGATTATGTGTCGTTAAAATACCTATAAAAATGCCCAGCAATAAACTATTGATGGGCATTAATAATTACGTTTGCGAAAAAGTAAGACTAAAAATGACTAACTTTCTTCGCTGTCAGCGTCTACCGGCTTAGCGCTAACTTCAATTTCAACCCGTGCGACTCGCTGTAAACCACGTGGTAATTTATTACCGCGTCGACCACGCTCACCACGGTAATGCTCAACATCACTCGCTTTAAGGGTTAATTTTCGCTTACCTGCGTGCAAGGTTACTGAGTCTTCAGGCGAGATAATTTGCAACAGGGTAACGAACTCTTCTCGTGCTTTCGCGCGAGCCGATGCAATGTTAATAATTTTGTTACCTTTACCTTTGCTTAATACCGGTAAATCTTTCACTGGAAAAACCAGCATTCGCCCTTCAGAGGTCACCGCTAACACTAAATCAGTGTCGATATTGTGTATCGGTTGAGGCGACATCACTTTTGCATTGGCCGGTAAGCTTAATAACGCTTTACCATTTTTGTTTCGACTGACCATGTCAGAAAACTGACCAACAAAGCCATAGCCAGCATCACTACTTAATAAGTATTTCTGCTCATCATCTGCCATCAATACTTTTTCAAAAGTTAACCCTGCACCTATGCTAAAACGGCCTGACAATGGCTCGCCTTGGCTACGTGCTGTTGGCAAGGTATGCGCTTCAGTGGCATAAGCCCTGCCGCCACTGTCAATGACAACAACAGGTGCGTTCGAGCGTCCTTTGGCAGAGCATAAGTAACTGTCACCTGATTTATAACTTAAGCTTTTCGCTTCAATGTCGTGACCTTTAGCACATCGTGCCCAGCCTTTTTCTGAAACGACAACCGTTACCGGCTCGCTTGGTACTAAATCTTTTTCTGATAAGGCTTTAGCTTCGCTTCGTTCAACTAAGTGTGAACGACGCTCATCGCCATAGGTTTCAGCAGCTTCTAGAATTTCTTTTTTCAACAAGGTATTCATGCGCGCTTTTGACGCGAGAATTTTTTCTAACTTGTCGCGCTCTTTAGCAAGTTCATCTTGCTCAGCGCGAATTTTAATTTCTTCTAATTTAGCTAACTGACGCAGTTTGATTTCTAAAATGGCTTCAGCTTGCATTTTTGATAAGTCAAAACGCGACATTAACTCAGCTTTTGGATCATCAAAATTACGTATGATCTCAATAACTTCATCAATGTTAAGATAGGCAATTAACAAGCCGTCTAGAATATGTAAACGTGCTAATACTTTATCTAATCGATACTGCAGGCGACGACGTGTTGTTTCACGGCGAAACTCTAACCATTGCGTTAAGATCGCTTTAAGATCTTTCACTTCAGGCTTATTGTCTAAGCCAATCATATTTAAGTTAACGCGGTAGTTTTTTTCTAAATCAGTTGTCGCAAATAAATGCTGCATCAACTGTTCAACATCAACTCGGTTAGAACGCGGCACAACCACTAAACGGGTTGGGTTTTCATGATCAGACTCATCACGTAAATCAACCACCATCGGCAGTTTTTTCGCCTGCATTTGACTAGCGATTTGTTCTAAAATTTTACCGCCCGAGGCTTGATGTGGCAGTGAAGTAATGACAATATCGCCATGTTCAATATCATAAACCGCACGCATTTTGATACTGCCACGCCCAGTTTGATATATCTTTTCAATATCCGCTTTTGGCGTGATTATTTCAGCATCCGTTGGATAATCAGGCCCTTGAACATAATCAAGTAGCTCGGTTAATTCGGCTTTAGGTTTTTCAAGCAAATGCACACAAGCACTGGCAATTTCTCGAACATTATGTGGTGGAATATCGGTCGCCATACCAACGGCAATACCGGTAATGCCATTTAATAAAATATGCGGTAAACGTGCCGGTAAGGTTTTAGGCTCTTTCATAGTGCCATCAAAGTTAGGCACCCAATCAACCGTGCCTTGCCCTAACTCAGCTAGTAATACTTCACTAAATTTAGATAAGCGCGCTTCGGTATAACGCATTGCCGCGAACGATTTAGGATCATCTGGTGCACCCCAGTTGCCTTGACCGTCAACCAGTGGGTAACGATATGAAAATGGCTGTGCCATTAATACCATGGCTTCGTAACATGCAGAGTCACCATGTGGATGGAACTTACCTAAAACATCACCAACAGTACGTGCTGATTTTTTGTATTTAGCAAGTGCAGATAATCCTAGTTCAGACATGGCGTAAACAATACGTCGCTGAACTGGTTTCAAGCCATCACCTATATGAGGCAAAGCACGATCCATGATCACATACATGGAATAATTTAAGTAGGCTTCTTCTGTAAAACGTCTTAACGGGCGTTGTTCCACACCATCAAGACTAAAATCAAGCGCATCCGACATGTCAGAATTTCCTAATGTACGATGTTATTTTTGTTATAAAAGATTAGAGCATGTTTAATTCGAACGAAATTTATACCACAAAGGTCAACATGCTGTAGTTTCTAAAAACTAGAAACAAGAGCTACACGCTCAGAAGCTACTAGCTTAGCCGATATTGGGCAGGGAAAAAATAGTTAAGTGTTATTATCTTTTTAATCAGGTTAATTTATTTAAATCTGCGTTAATTTGTGGGGTATAATTAACCACTTGATTGCGACCATTTCTTTTTGCTCGATACATTGCTTGATCGGCGGTATTGAGCAATGTTTCAAAATCAGCATCAGATAAAGTAACACAAGATAAACCAAAGCTGGCGGTAATTGAATTATTGATGCCTAAACTTGCAAAGCTGGTTTGGTGTAATTTTTCTTTAAATCGCTCGGCAATACTGACACTAGCAGCTAACTTGGTTCCCGGAAATATTGCGACAAACTCTTCGCCACCAATTCGCGCAAAAATATCACGCGAGCGCATAATGTCTTTACCTATTTGTGCGACTTTTTTGATCACTTGGTCACCAACATCATGACCAAAATTGTCATTAATCGCTTTAAAATTATCAATATCTAACATTAGAACGCAAAATACTTGCTTAGTTTCTCGAAAGTTATCAACTAAGGCTTGGCCTCTTTTAAACGCATTTGAACGATTAAGCAAACCGGTCAAATTGTCTTTTTTGGCTAAAGTTCTCAGATCTCGACTGATAATAACTTGTCTGATCAACATACCTATAAAAACTAACGACAAGAGAATTAAGACAATTTTTTCTCGCTGATAAGCGATATTGGCTTGATTGGCTTCTTCTATTTTTTGTTGGGTAATTTTATTTTTACTTTCAAGCAACTCATTCTCTTTATCTTTACGGCGAGTTTCATATTTTAACTTCAACGCTTCAACTTCTTGCGCTCTTAAGTATTCAATATTATCGAAATAATTATTCAAATACGTTTTTTTGGTTAAATACGCCTGTTGATAGTTAAGTTGATAGGCATAAGCTTGCGACAATAATAAATAAGCTTGGTTAAAACTATCTGATTGCAATTGCAACTTTGATAGCTTAGCCGCTAAAGTTTCAACGGTTGTTAACAGAGCAATGGCGTCATTATATTTTTGTTCTGATAATGCGATTTTGGCTTTAGTCAATAACAGCAGATATTGCTCTGCAGGGTTTAAAGCGTGTTGATCAAATTCACTAACCAACAACTGCTTTTGTGCCAGTTTTGGGCTGTGCATTGCCAAGCGATTAAGTTGCTCAATTGTTGGGGAAATATTAAAAATAGAAGTCGTGCTGACGCTTTGCTCGTTAGTGTTATCAAAATTAACAGCCTGCGCAAAAGTTGGCGCTACAAAACAACCGAAAAGAAGCAGTAAGCATATTGGCACAACTTTAATTAATAACATACTTTATTGCGCCCTTCATTTTTAGCTTGATACATTAACGCATCGGCATCTTTTAAAACATCATTAAAACTTTGGTGACAACGGCTGTCATAAGTTGCCACACCAACAGAAATAGTTAGTGACATATCAATGTTAGTGGGCCACTGATGTTGCTCGACCATCTTTTTATAACGATGAGCAACATCTATCGCTTGATGTTTTGTCGTGTCGATTAACAAGCAAATAAATTCTTCACCGCCAACACGGGCAATCGTATCGCTACCGCGCATAATATCGTCGCCAATTCGAGCAATTATTTTTAGCACGGCATCGCCGGTGCTATGGCCTAAACTGTCGTTCACTTGTTTAAAATGATCAACATCAACCATTAATACACTAAAACCGACATGGTGCAGTTTGGCTTGTTTAAAACTATAAAAACCTAAGTCATTTAAATAACGGCGATTAGCAATGCCAGTAAGTTCATCTGTGCGCGTAATTCTTAATAGTTTATTTTTACTTTTTGATAAGCTAAATAACCACCAAGCAAAAAATAACGACAAACCAACACCAATCAAAACCCCCATAAATTGCTTTTCTTTTTGCTGATTTAACTGGCTTAACGTTTCTTCCTGAAAAGCCTGTTTTTGCGCCAAAATTTCATTTTCGATATCGGCTTGTTCGCTTTCATATTGTATGCGAATGTCATTAATATCATTAAGCTGCTCGTTACGAATATTTTGATAGCTCAAATCAGTATAGTTTTGTTGTATTTGGTAGGCTTGTTCATATTCGCCTAAATCGGCATAAATGCGCATTTCAATCGCAGCTAATGACGAATACAAATACTTAATCGAGGTGCTTTGACTTTCAGGCAATAGCAGTTTTATTTGCTCAATCGCACTTAACGCTGACGGATACTTTTTTAACCTTCTTAAAATGGCCGCTTTGTCGAGTAAAAAAAACAATTGTGCTTCGTGTTGCTCAATATCATCTATATGCTTTTCAGCTAATAACAAATAGCGGTAAGCCTGCTGATGGTCACTGTCTTTTTGATCAATCAACGCCAGTGAAAGATTAAGGTAAATGGTATGAATAATGCGATTAGAAATATTTGCGTTTAGTTGCTGCTCGGCTTGCTTTAATGTTGCAATAGCTTGGGTGTAATTGTTAAGTTCTAAATACGTAGTGCCCAAATTTACTAAACAATTTATTCCACTTGCAAAATCTTCAGCAAGAAGAGAATGTTCATAACAGCCATGATAGTTTTCTATCGCTTTTTGGTCGTCTTCTAAGTAACCATATAAAAGTGCCAACTCACTCATGACTAGCCCTTTAAGCTCACTATCATCAAGCTGCTTAGCGATTTTTAAAGCATCAGTTAAAATAACCAACGAACGTTCGTAACGTTCCGTTAAATAATAAATAGCGCCATAATTTGTGAGCCCATAAACCACCAGCTTTTGATCATCAAGTGATTGGGCAATTTCAAGACCATTGGCATAATCGATGGTTGCTTGTGATATATCGCCTAACGACTCGTTAGCAAAGCCAAGTGTATAATAAAGTTTAGAAACCTCACCATTTACAATCTGCTCACCATTCGCTAAGTTCAGCCCTAATAAGCTTTGTTTTTTGGCTTGGTTATACTCACCGTTATCGAGTAAAATTTTACTTTCTAATTCAAATAATTTAACTTTTTGCTCGGCTGTATAGTTGTCTTCTTTTTGCTTTAGTTCAATAAGCTGACTTAATGCGCCTGCGGCATCAGTTTTACGTAACGTTTGTATCTCTTCAAGCACAAGATCAAATCTTTGCCCTTTATTTTCTGCAGCATAAAGCTCACTACTTACAACAAGCAGTAACAAATAAACAGGTATTGCATAATGACCAATTAACCCCGTTTTATTCAGCAAAATGTGCAACCTTACAGAAAAAATAAAATGAAAGTCCCAGAACGTATAGACCTTGGTGGTGTAAATGTCGTTCGAATTAAACGTGATTTTATCAAGGCATAGTGATTGAAGTATAGGCATTATAAATAAATGAGCTATAACTCCACCACGTTTAAACGAGTCTTAAAGACAATTTTTATTGCGTATTTCTACTGCATTATCGACTATTTATGTGAAATAACCACACTGCATAGGCAATGCTTAGTATAAATACACAATCTACTTCAGCCCAAATATACACCAAAGTTCAACACGCTCTAGTTATTTTATAGCGCAATCGCGCTAAAGAGACAATTTCAACCCTATAATAACTAAGGGTAATGATTAAAATTATGATTGAAAAGCAATTTGTCAGCTAGCTTGAGTTTTCACCTTAAACCAAGCTAGCTGCAAGTTATCAACTATGACGGTGAAAAGTTAGCAATACAGCGCTAATAGTTAATTTTACGGATAAAAAACGCCGAACTTAATGCCAGAAACGCGGCAACGATTAAACAGGCGGTAATATTATATTGCTGATATACCCAGCCTGATAAAATCGTGCCTACTAATCGACCAAGGGCATTGGCCATATAATAAAAACCAACGTCCATTGAGACGCCATCTTCTTTGGCCATGGCGACAATAACAAAGCTGTGCAGCGATGAGTTGATCGCAAAGGTAATGCCAAATAACAACAAACCTATGGTAATAACTAGCGCGGGAGACAAGCCTTGCGACAAAACAAATGCGATTAACGCTGTAACAACCGATAGCGCCAAGGCCCACAAAAACAATAACCGCCCCTGCGACATCGATGTTATATTCGCGCGGGTTATTTTGGGGGCAAACGCTTGTACTACGCCATAAGCAATCACCCAGCTTGCCATAAAGGCGCCAACATAACTGTGCGACCAGTTTAATTCAACGGATAAATATACTGGCAATGCCACCACAAACCATACGTCTCGCGCGGCAAACAAACATAGTCGCGCTGCAGATAAATAATTTAAATCAGCGCTTTTAGAAAATATCTCAGAAAACTTTGCTTTGCTTTTCGCTTTGCCCATATCAGCATTAAGTAAAAATACACTCAACACAGCAATAATCATTAAGACAATTGCCATCACTAACATCGCTTGTTGAAAACCAAATAAATGCAGCAGCAAGCCACCTAAAAAGAAGCCAACGCCTTTTAAGGTATTTTTAGAACCGGTAAGTAAGGCAACCCATTTAAATAATGCGCCTTGTTGATCGCTTGGCACTAAAGTTTTGATACTACTTTTAGCGCTCATTTTATTTAAGTCTTTGGCGATCCCCGACAATGCTTGCGCAGCCATTACCCAAATCACGGTTAAATACTGGTTATCAACCGTTAACATTAGCAGCGCAGCAACTTGCAAAAACAAACCAACATTCATGGTTTTATTAAGTCCTAGTCGCGCACCTAGCCAACCGCCCACTAAGTTAGTGACAACGCCAAAGGCTTCATAAAACAAAAACAAGCTGGCTATCGCTAAGGGCTGATAACCTAATTGATGGAAATAAAGCACAACCAACATGCGTAGCGCACCATCGCTTAAGGTGAAAAACCAATAATTCATGGTGATGATTAAATATTGCTTTACCGCCAGTGGTAACGCGCGCAGTTGTGAAAACATCATGACTTTACTTCATTTATTACGATTAAAAATTATGCTTGGTCAGATAAACCAACCATGCGCATTAGCTCTGCGGAGCGATTAGCGTAACCCCACTCATTGTCATACCAAAGGTACATTTTAAGCTGAGTATCATTTACCACCATGGTTGATAACGCATCGACAATGCTCGAACGTGGGTCAGTTTTGTAATCAACAGAAACAAGTGGTTTTTCTTCATAACCTAAAACCCCTTTTAGCTCGCCTTCTGCTGCGTTTTTCATTAATTGATTAATTTCTTCAACCGTCACTTTTTTATTTAGCTCAAAAACACAATCGGTGATCGAAGCGTTTGCTAACGGCACTCGCACAGCATGGCCATTAAGCTTGCCTTTTAATTCTGGGAAAATATGCGTGATCGCCGTTGCAGAGCCAGTAGTTGTTGGTATTAAACTTTGACCGCAAGCACGGGCACGGCGTAAATCTTTATGGGGTGCATCCAAAATAGTTTGGGTATTAGTGATATCATGAATGGTGGTCATGCTGCCGTGTTTAATGCCAATGCTATCTTGCAGTACTTTTACAACAGGTGCTAAACAGTTAGTGGTACACGAAGCCGCGGTAACAATTGGAAATGTATCAGCGTCGTATAAATGATCATTAACGCCCATAACGACATTTAAAATGCCATCTTCTTTAACTGGCGCGGTAACAACAACCCGTTTTACTTTTTGATCTAAATACGCTTGTAATTTTTCGGTAGTTTTCATCACACCTGACGCTTCAACGACCACATCACATGCTGACCAATCAGTGTCAGCAATAGCATAATTACCGGTTATTTTGATGCGCTTGCCGTCAATAACCATTTCGTCATTTTCAGCCAATGCTTGGTGCTGCCAAATACCATGAACAGAGTCGTAATTAATTAAATGCGCTAATGTATTAGCATCACCTTTAGGGTCGTTAATTTGAATAAATTCGACTTCTGGCCATTGCCATGCAGCGCGCATCACTAGTCGTCCCATGCGACCAAAGCCGTTAATACCTACTTTAATTGTCATTTTGTTGTCCTCAAAAAATAAAGATGCCTAACAGCATTGTTGCTGTCGGTTAGGGCGATTACCCTGAGAAATTAATTGCTGATATTCCGTTTCGATAAAGGCTTTATTGTCATCAAAACATTTAACGATAACTTCACGTTGCCACTTGGGTAAATCAGCAGCTAACGCATAAAACACCCATTTACCTGATCTTCTACCGCTTAATAAGCCATGGGTTTTCAACTGTGCTAAATGCCGAGAAATTTTTGGCTGAGACAAATCCAGTGCAGATGTTAACTCACAGACACAGACTTCTTGCTCGGCATAGGCGAGTAACATTATTTTTAAGCGGGTATCGTCGGCTAAATTTTTAAAAAATTGCGTTGGGCTTGCCATAAAATTATTCTTTCAATCAAATCAAAAAAGTTGTGGCATATATATTATTCGTTAACGAGATTCGATATACGAAAAACCATATATATGAATTTCCGCATATGATATATTTTAGAAAACACTAAGGTCAACAAAATATTTAAATTGTTTTGTTTTCAAGCGATCCGAACCTGTGTTTTTGTGTTACTTAACCGGGATAGATAAACACAAGCCAATACCAACAAACAGCTCATTAAAATGAAGACACCTAAGCTCACCGACGCCGCTTTAATGCCCCACTGATCCGTAATAAACCCAGTAGAAAATAGTGTAAAAATACCGATAAAGTTCTGACACGCTTCTTTAAATGAGATTAAGGTACTGCGTTGACGCGACTTAAAGCGCTTATGCCAATAACCACTTAAAAACACATTTTTAACCGCCATAAGTCCAAACATAAGCAGCACATAAACAATCAACCAGACACTATTAATCAAACCAATAGCAATAAAAGCTGTGCTTGATATTAAACAAAAGGCAACAAGCAGTTTTTGTTCATTAAAGTAGGAAATAATATGATGCGCATACCAGCTAATAATACTGCTTAACACTAAACCTGCCGCTAAGATCAGCCCCAAATAAAAGGTATTATTAAGCAGCTGCTCAATAATAGGGCCGCGCAGCAAAGTCGAATGAGCACGAATAGTTGTCGTTAACAGTCCCATCAAAATAATCATCAGTGCTAACGATTTATTGCTTTTTAGACAGCAGTAGCTTCTTAGCATGAGTTGATTAAATGCTTTCATTAACGAGCGATGGTGCTTGTCTTTGTTTTTATTGCTGTTATTAACGACAGTTTCTTTCATGGTTAAGCTATAAATGCCCAATAGAAAATAAAGCCCAGCAAAAATGTAAAACACCATTGCCTTATCTAAGGTATATAAATAACCGCCCAGTATGCCAGCTAGTGCAGCAGCAACTTTAAAATAAGCAGTCGCTTGGCCGAGGATTTTTTCAAACTCGGCTTCTCTGTTAAGCTTTTTCAGCGAATCGTACAACAAAGCATCATCAGCGCCCGACTCTAAGCTTATGCCAATACCGCCTATAAGGGCTGCAAGCACAAATACCGACAAGCTATAACCTGAGCCAATAAAGACAAACTCTATCCCCATAAGCATGCACCCTAATGCCATGCTTTTTTTACGGCCAATTAAGTCGGCGAACGCGCCAGACGGCACTTCAAAAAACACCAAAACCGCCAGTGAAGCGGTTTCAATAATGCTGAGTTGTGAAAACGAAATACCTTGGGCGAGATAAAATAAAAAACATAATGGGCCTGCGGCAGTAAAGCCCGAAAGTGTTACGTAAATTTGGTATTTACGAATATTTTTATGATAAGCATCTGTGCTACACATTAGCCCTAAACCATAGTGGTAAGGTACTGCAAATTCCTTTTTAAGTGTTTACTAAGTGTAGGTTTGAATAGTAATAACCGCTAACCATAGCGGTCACTTTTCATACAAAAGATTAATTATTTGTACAATGAAAGTAAGAATAAGAACGAACAGAAAAACAAAAACACCGAGCAATGTTGCATTACTCGGTGTTTATTTAGACGGATTAAAGATAACCAAAACGATTAATTGAGTTCGTCACTTTTCCAATACTTGGTGCCTTTTAACGTCGCTTGAATCGCAAGTCCTGAGTCGGTCATTTGATATATTTCAATGTCGCCAACAGTTGCACTACCACTATATTCGGCACCTTTGTCAGACGCTTTAATGGCGGCATCAGCTTCAGCGCCAACAGACCAACCGTGCTTAATAAAATCATCTAGTGCTTTTTGAGTTTTGAAAATAAAGACACTACGAAAATCTTTTACGCCCATGCCTAAACCTAAGCCACCCTCGCCCATCTTCATAAAGACATTTTTACCGGTTTGATTATTGTGAACAACACCATGTCCGCCACCAACGGCAGCAAAAATAACATTGATTTGCGCATTGCTAAACACGGCATAACCTGGCGCTTGTTGCAGATCTTTTTTGGTATAGGGATATTGTTTATATAAATCCGCAAGTACTTGATTTCGCATTTTAAGTAACTCAGCTCGTTGCTCTGCAACCGTGCTATCACCAGAGGTCGACGCACAGCCAAACATCAACAATGCCGTAAATAAAACCATTAGTTTTTTCATAACGTTACCTTGTACTTGGTTGAATAAGTTGTCTGCGTTAATGGTCATTAAACCATAAGGTGACAATTTTAGATAACATACAAGTGAGCAAAAATAACAACTACTATTTTCATCGAATAAAAAATATAAACCATATACTGACAAAAAAACCAACCTATTAAACCATAAGGTGACAAAAACCAAGTTTTCTGCTTTTTAGAGTAAGACAGTTGGGTTGTAGGTTCCCATCTATCACGCTTTGAAGTGCTGAACCTTATACGAACATAGACGCTCTCGGTAATTATAAGAGTTAAGTAATATTAGAAATAAGGTACTATACAATTCTTTAAAAGTGATACCTGTTTTTGAGCCAAATAAAATAGAGTTAGAATCTAAAATATCTATCCCATTAATTCAAAGTTAATAAACTTTATAAAAATCGAAAACTGTCGAAGCTGTTAAAGATTTAAATATAAACAAATTTACCACTTTTTTAGATTCTAAAAAATTATGCCCAGTATAATTAACAAGCCTTTTAATAGTATAAATACTCTAACTCACTAACACCCTCAATTCGAGTTAGAAAGCTAATCCGAATGAAATAGGTACTTAACAGTAACTGATAAGTATTGAGGCTTTTAAAAGTAAAGACATATAACTTGGTAATTTAAATGGTTAGTTTCGCCAGTTATTGCCAAGTTATTCCGCTTACTTGATAAAACTAAGATAAGGGGGCTAAATAAATTTTACTTAATCCCCTCCTTAATTTGTTCAGCAACTTCTAGTAATGCTGGCAAGAGCTCACTTACAATACTGTCCGGTAACCACCCTGAAATACCTATCGCACAAAATGCAGGCTGCCCTACAGTAATTGCAAGAGTGTGATCTTTCTCCGTTGTCTGAACATAGCTATAACCCTGTTGACGCGTTTTTTCTACCACTTCAAGCAAATCATCAACGCCATTAGGGTAAGCGGGAATTTCATCACTATATTGATAGGTATCAATAACTTGCTCATTAGTTAAGCTTGCTAGTAATGCTAAACCAACACCGCCAGAACTCGCAGGATATAAACCCAGTCGGCCAATTGCTTCTGTTGAATTCATTCCTGGCAGTGCATGGTATAAATAGCTCACATGATCACGCCACAACATACCAAGTGCGACGGTTAAACCATATTTCCTTAGCGTTTCAAGTGGCTCAATAGCATGATTTATCAAGCCTGATGCAAATAAACTTTGCGCTGCCAGAACATGCATTCCCGGCCCTGTGGTATATTTCCGTTTTTGGGTTTTACGAGCAATCCCTAGGTGTTCAAGGGTCATTAATAAACGATTAACCCGTGTCGGGTCCATATGTAAACGTCTAGCTAATTCACGACACCCAACAGGCTCTTTCGATAAAGCCAATTCTTGAAGTGTAGTAACGCCATCAATAAGGCTTTGGTTTAACTGAGGTTTAGATTTTTCAACAGGCATGAGTGTATTGCTAATTAATTAAATTTTTAAAAGGAGTATACACACTTAATGATATAGGTTTTTAGCAAAATAACAATTAAGGCTAGTATTTATCCTATCAAAAATAATTTGTATCTATATTAGAAACAAATTAAACTATCAGCCAATATCACTATTTAGATTACCGTTAAGTTATTAGGTTGTAAGCATGTTAAAAGAAAATTTTAGCCCTCAAACACGTCATAATAATCATTGTCATTTATCGACAGACTTCGTTGTTGCTGGCGGTGGGCTAGCAGGAATATGTGCTGCAATTTCTGCGGCTCGAGCTGGTAGTAAAGTTATTCTAATTCAAGATAGGCCAGTTCTTGGCGGAAATGCTTCCAGTGAAGTGAGACTTTGGGCGCTTGGTGCAACTTCACATATGGGTAACAACAATCGTTGGTCTCGTGAAGGAGGTGTGATTGATGAGATCATGTTAGATAATATGAAAATCAATCAACAAGGTAACCCGTTAATTTTTGATGCGCTGCTATTAGATAAAGTTGTCAGTGAAAAAAATATTCACTTGTTACTCAACACAGCTGCTTATCAAGTAACCAAAACTGATGATAAAACCATTAAGAGTATTGAAGCTTTTTGTAGCCAAAATTCAACTCATTATTCCATTAACGCCCCTCTTTTTTGTGATGCGACAGGTGATGGCATAGTTGCTTTTAATGCCGGTGCAGCATTTCGTATAGGCGGTGAATCAAAAGAAGAGTTTGGCGAGTTATTAGCACCAGAAAAAGCAAGTAGTGACTTGTTAGGGCATTCTATCTTTTTTTACAGCAAACGTGCCGCTGGACCTGTTAATTATAAAGCGCCAAGTTTTGCTTATAGCCAAGAAGAAATTGGGGCTTTGCCACGAAGTAAAAACATCGGTGCAACTGACAGTGGCTGTAAATTTTGGTGGATTGAGTATGGCGGTGACTTAGATACCATCCATGAAACCGAAGAGATCAAATGGGAGTTATGGAAAATTGTCTACGGTATCTGGGATTACATTAAAAATAGCGGCAAGTTTGAAGATGTAGATGACCTAACACTTGAATGGGTAGGCACAGTACCGGGTAAAAGAGAAAGTCGCCGATTTGAAGGCGAGTATATGATCAAGCAGCAAGATATTGTAGAACAAAAACAGTTTGAAGATGCGGTTAGTTTTGGTGGCTGGGCAATAGACATACACCCCGCTGAAGGTGTTTATAGTAACAAACCCGCTTGTAGCCAGTACCATTCTAAGGGTGTCTATCAAATTCCATATCGTGCCTTTATTAGTAAAGATATTGATAACTTATTTTTTGCTGGGCGCATTATTAGTGCAACACATATGGCTTTTGGTTCAACACGCGTCATGATCACCTGTGCTCATGGCGGCCAAGCAGTAGGTGAAGCAGCAGCGCTTTGTCAAATGTTAGCAGTTAAACCAAACGCATTACTCGCTGAAAATAATATGAAAATGTTACAGCAAAGGTTAAATAGCAACGGTCAAGGCATACCTGGTGTACCTCTAGATAAAACTGACAGTTTACTGAGCAAAGCAACTATTACTACCAGTAGTGAGTTCAACTTGGCTAAGTTAAATAAAGATGGAGATTGGCTATCTTTAGCGCAATCTTGTGCACAGCTCCTCCCATTATCACAAGGCAATGCGCCTACTTTTACCGTTAATGTTAAAGCTAATGAGGCCACAATAATAAAAGCTCAACTTCGAGTAAGTAGCAAAGCTGAAAACTATACGCCTGATGTAATCTGTAAATCAATTGATGTGCCGTTAACTCAAGGAGTACAACAAATCAGCTTAGATTTCTCTGATGTACAAGTAGGTAACCAATACGCATTCTTAACTTTCTTATCGAATGACAAGGTGGAAATTAAGACCTCTCAACAATTAATTACTGGCTTAGTTAGCGTGTTTAATAAAGTTCATAAGGCTGTTTCAAATAACGGCGCTCAAATTGCCCCTGATAACAGTGGTATTGAGGAGTTTGAATTTTGGACGCCTGAACGTCGCCCACACGGTCTAAATATAGCTATGACTGTGAGCCCTGTAATTAACTCATTTGGTCATAACAACCTACTCAATGGTCATTTACGACCTTACTTTGCGTGTAATGCTTGGGTATCTGACCTTGCGGATGAAAATCCACGTATATCAATTCAGTGGTCAAAACAGCAAACCATTAATGGGGTACAACTTTATTTTGACACCGACACAGATCATGCCCTTGAAACTGTGTTAATGGAGCATCCCGAGCAAAGCATGCCGTATTGTGTAAAACATTATAAAATTTCTTTAGCAGATGGCACTATATTGTTTGAAACAAAAGATAATTATCAAACGCTTAACAGGGTTACTTTTGAGCAAGCTGTTTGTACTGACGAACTTATTATTGAATTAACACACCCATCGATTCATACGCCAGCAGCACTATTTGATATCGAATTTTTATAAAGGCTAACCTGCAATGAAACTAACAAACACCATAGTAAGTATTCTTTTATTTACCTTAAGCTATTTTTATTTACCAATTAGCCAAGCTAAAACACCAGCGATTAATTCGCTTGCTGAAGAATATTTTTTAGTGGGTACTTATACAAAAGACACTAGTGATGGCATTTATCAATTAAAACTTGATCACAAAAACAACACCTTTATAAACATGGGACTCGTTGCAAATGCCGTAAACCCATCTTTTCTAGCATTTGATAAAATGCCCAACAGCATTTTTGCGGTTACGAATGATAAGTTTGGCGGAGTTAGTCACTTTTTATGGCATGAAAAAACACAAAAGTTTCAATTGAATACTGCTATAGAAGGTCTAGGTAAAGGCGCTTGTCATATAGCCATTAACCCCGAATACTCACAATTAGCTATTGCCAATTATACGTCTGGTGAAATTCATCTTGTATCTAGAGATCTAAATAGCAATGAATTAACCCTTGCAGCTCACTTTAAAAATCAAGGTAGAAGTCTAACGCCACGCCAAGAAGCGCCACACATGCATTATGTGCAATGGGATAAAAGTGGCCGATACTTATACGCTGTAGATCTTGGCACCGACGAAGTAAAATACTTTGATCGTCAAGATAAATCATTCTCCCCAAAGCTGGCAGTAAAGTTACAACCGGGAGATGGGCCAAGACATTTAATATTTCATCCAACCTTAGCGACAGTCTATGTAGTTAATGAACTTAGTAATACTATCGCCGTTTTTGAACAAAATGAAATCAGCGGTGAGTTTTCAGAAATAGCACGTTACCCAACGACACCGAACAATCGCGAAGGTTTTCCCTCTGCAATTCGCATATCAAAAGACGGTAATTTCCTCTATACCGCAGTTCGTGGCGATACGAGCAATCATATCTCTATATTTAACATATCAGTTGAAGGTAAATTAACTCATATTCAGACTAAAAGTTCAGGAGGAAATTTCCCTAGAGATTTTAATTTTTCTGCACAACAAAATTATTTATTAGTCGCCAATCAATACGGAAATACTATTACAGTATTCGCAAGAGATAAACATAGCGGTTTATTATCTGATACAAAAATGATCGTTGAAATATCAACTCCTTCATTTATTGCTTCGCACCCATTTGAATTGTTAAGTAAATAATTAAAAGTAAAGCCACAACATTAGAACATTAATTTTCTAAACGAGATTTACACTGACGTAAGCGTTTTTTTCATACTGATATTTTGTTGTTAATAATGATGCACATTAGTAGTGAACAAAATAAAATAGTAGTCACAAAGAGTAATTAATATATGTCTAACAAGATTTTCCTAGCCCGCCAGTTAATGATGTTATTGGCCATAAGTTTTATCTCTGTGTTCGCGACTTTTATAAAAGCTTCAGAACCAGCAGAAAACGCAGTTCAACCATTGTCGACTATCGCTACACAAACTCAGTCACTTGCTGGGCAGTGGTCATTTAAAATAGACCCTCGAAATGTAGGTGATGATGAAAAATGGTGGCAACAACACCTCAATATACAACAATGGGATAAAATCAAGGTTCCGGGAGTTTGGGATGTTTATGACCGTTATCATGATTATACCGGCACTGCTTGGTACAGATATACCTTCGAAGCAAAACATAAGGAAGGGTTGAATAACATCCAATTAAATTTTGATTCTGTCTACCACGATAGTGAAGTATGGCTAAATGGTGAAAAGCTCGGTGAAAATAACTTAGGGTTTATGGCGTTTAAATTTGATGTATCTGACCGACTAAATAAAGCAGCTTTTAATACCTTAGTTGTGAAAGTAAATAATAGAGTAAAACGCGGTGCTGTATGGAATTGGGGTGGTATTCGTTTTCCTGTCTATTTAACTTATAAGCCAGCAACCCATTTAGACAGAGTTTATGTTGCGGCTCAACCCGATTTAGATGCTGGTACCGCAGATTTACACATAAGAACCACAATTAATGGCAACAAAGTAACGCTAGAAAAAGCTCAATTAGCACTCAATATTTCACGCCTAGGGCAGCCAATATACAATAAAATAATTTCAACCAAGCATATAAAAGCAACAAAAGATGAGCAGCTCAGTCTGACTCATCAATTAAGATTAAATAAACAAGACGTAGCTTTATGGCACTTTAATCACCCTGCCCTATACGACATACAAGCGACACTAATTGTTGATAATACCGAACACCATCAAATAAACGACCGATTTGGTATCCGCAAAATTGAAACTAAAAATAATGCTCTGTATCTAAATGGTGAAAAAATCCGATTAAATGGCCTGAATATGGTGCCTGAAGACAGGTTCGACGGAAATGCACTGCCTTTATCTAGAATAAAAGAAGATGTTGATCTATTAAAAACACTCAATGGTAATTTTGCTCGTCTTTCTGGTCCTGCACTACCTAATGCTTACTTAGATTATTTAGATGAAATAGGATTTTTACTGATTGAAGAAGTTGGATTATGGGGGAAAGATAAGCAAGTCGACCCTAACCATCCTGTGCCAAAAGAGTGGTTAAAACGCTTAGTTAACGATCACTATAACCACCCTTCAATAATTGGCTGGAGTGTAGGTAATGAAATTGGCGACCTTAAGAAAAACCCAAAAGCACTTGAATACGTTGAAGGCGCAATAGCACATTCAAGAGAACTCGATCCTAATCGTTTAGCCGTTTATATCTCCTATTCAGCAGATTATCAAAAAGATGATCCGAGTATGTTTTCCGATATTATTATGTTTAATAAATATAGTGATCATGAAGAAAGGTTAAAAGTTGTTCATGACTTTCACCCAGACAAAGCGGTGTTTTTCTCTGAAATTGGCACTGAACTCGATGGCGTAGATCCTAATGACTCAACACTTGAGCCTGTTACTTTATGGAACGGATTAAAGAAATATCCATACCTAATTGGCACTTCTCATTTTGCATTTAGTGATTATCGTAGTGATTGGAAGGATAAAAACCCAGCTAAGACAACCGACTTATCAGAGAACAGAGCTTGGGGAGTATTAACAGCTTATCGCACGCCTAAGCGTTCATTTGAAAAATTAAAGAACTATAACGCCCCTATAGAAAGTCTCACATTAACGAAAAAAAACTATCAAACTTTTGCATTAGCGATAGAGCCAAAATCAAAAGATACCTTTCCAGCCTTTATTATGAAAAATTACCAAGTTGTATGGATGGCGCGTAATCACCTCGGTGAAATTACTGCAGCAAACACAATACCATTACCAACAATAAAGCCTGGTGATGAACAACTGACATTTGATATTCAGGTTGAAAAGCCGTTTGAGAAACTCAGTGCCTATTTACTCGACCCATTTGGCTATAACGTTAAGCAAGTAGATAGTTTCTTATCTACCCCAAAAGCACCTGTCATCAATACGATTTCGACTTCTTTAGATATCATTCGTGTCACCTATGATAAATCAGCATTAGCACAAGAATATCAACTGATTGCTATCGAAGATACAGGTAAAGAAATACTCGGTAAACCGACGATTAATGACTTTGCACAAGTCACAAATTTAGAAGGAGATAAAGAATACACACTCGTATTAAAAGCCATTAATGACGTTGGTGAAAGTACCGAAAATCAACGCGTTAAAGTGAGAACAACACCGGCAGAGTTACCACCAACAATCTGGTCTGTTGAGGCCAAAGAAGATGCTTTTCATATAGGGTTTTCGGTTCACCTAAAAGATTTTAAGTATGAGATCCAATATGGTTTAACATCAAAAGATTACAGTAAACAGTTCTTGATTGATACACACGGAGCCACGCGTATACCAGCGATTAAAGCTGGTCAAGATCACTATTTTCGTTTACGCAGATTAATTACAGGCCGACCAGATAGTGAGTGGACGAAAGAATATAAAGTGATTATGCCAACCAAGAGTGGTTTACGTGCACCTAACGACGCTAAAATAATAACCAGCGATAAAGGTGTTATTCTTCATTTATCGCCAATAGCTGGAGCGACCAATTATCGTCTCAAATGGCAGCAAAACAATCAAACTAAAACGATAGACACCAATTTAGCTTATTCATCATTTGTTGTCTTAAATAACAAGGTGTTACAATCGGCTAAACATATTGAGATTGCAACAATTAACAACGAGGGTAAAGTAGGACCCTATACTAAGCTTTCTAAGCTCGCAAATTAGCGAAATGGTAACGTCTATATTAAGCACCTAGAAAGTTCTCTCTCTTTAGAGAGAAAAACTTTTTCTACAGAATCCATATAAAAAGCCTTTACTGATATCACACAGCAAAGGCTTTTTAATCATAGTGAATTTATATTAGAGACTAAAAATTAGCTGACAATGTTAGTTTATAAGTTCTCCCAAACTCAACATTTCTTCTAACAGCATATTCATATGCGTGATATTGCTGTTGTCTTGTATCTAATAGGTTTAATGCCTCAAAATTCAAAGTGAAATTATCATTAATTTTCCAGTTGGCGGTAGCTACTAAATCATCATATGATTTAACATAAATGCCATTATCACCAACGCCTAAAGAATCAATGTATTCATCTCGCCAGTTATAAGCTAAACGCGTACCAAAAACATCATTTTCATAATAAAGTACAAAGTTGATATTATTATTTGAAAGACCCGGTAGTTGAATGTTATTACCACTATCGTCAACAAATGGCGTTTGACTATCGATATATGTATACGAAGTCATAACGCCTGTATTTTTTAAGAAGCTCGGTAGGAAGGTAAACGGTTGTTGATACAACAATTCAATACCTTTAATTTTACCACTTTCACCATTCTTCTTTGTTTGAACTTGTACTGGATTTTCAATGCCAGGAATATCTCTATATTCTTCTGCAGAGATAATAAATGACTTCATGTTTTTATAAAACAATCCAACCGAGAACAACGATGCTTCATCAAAGTACCACTCCGTCGAAAAATCAACTTGATCAGCAATTATAGGGTCTAATAAAGGGTTACCACCTCTCCCCGTATTATTGTCACCTAACACCACTCCACTGGTTAGATCTTCTGTTTTAGGGAAGGATAATACTCTAGCAGCCCCTAAACGGAACACTAATTCATCATTCCAGTCCATTTTAATAACCGCAGACGGGAGAACTTCGCTATGATTTACTTTAGTTTCGTAGGGCTCTACTGAATTATCAACATTATTGATGATATTGCCACGTGCGGTAAGATCGCGGTTTACATAACGCACACCTAAGTTACCTGAAATATTTCTATCTATTAACTCAGACTCAAAATCAGCTTGAACATATACCGCTGAAATTTCTTCAGTATTTCTGTATTCGCGATCTGGTGCGCTTGTCGCTTCACAGGCACTTTGTTGATCATCATTATATAAACTACTTAATGTTTCACATCCATGCCAGTTAGCTTCATTAGCAATCAAATATTTTGTCGTGGTTGATGGTGCATCACCTGAGAAAAAGTCATTGTTATCGTACAAACGGCTAATATTTCCCACATCACTTGCCTCAATATCAGCCAAATTAAAGTTAGGTCTAATATCTCGATAATAACCTGAATTTTCTGTTTCAAATGTATTATATCGACCACCGTATGAGATTTTACTAAAGAAGGCACTATCAATACTTCTTTCAGCATCGAATTTGAACGCAAGGTCAGTCGTATCCTGCGTGAAGGCATTGTCAAACAAAATTGTTAAGGCAAGATCTTCTTTACTAAGTAAAGCATCAGCTTGAAAATCTAACGAAGGCACTTCTGGTGCAGTTATATCCCAATGGGTTTCTGTGCCTTGTGTCATCTGAAATCGAATAAAATCTTGATTAATCGTGTTTTCACTTTCGGTGTAAGAAATTTCTCCTGAATATAACCAATTGCCTAGAAAAACTGAGCCACCAATCGCATTAGATAAAAAACCTGCCGTTGCATCAGCTAATTCAGTATTTCCTTGCATGGGTCTATTCACCGTAGCAGAAAGGATTACATTTTCGGGCGAAATAACCGCATTTTCATAACCACAACAATTATAAAAGCCAACCCAATTACGATGACGATCAGACTCTACTTCGGAATAAAAACTATCTAGGTAAAATTCCATATCTTCATTCGGTTTCCATTGGAGCATCGCATTTACACCAGTTTTATCACGCTCATCGTTTATCTGCCAAAAGCGCATATCCCTAAATAGTAAATGACCTGTGTATTCTGTCCCTTCCCAACCTGCTACTTGGTCATAGCCAGAATATGTATTCAATCCATCTTCTTGGAACTCTCTCTTTGATTGAGAAATCGCAACTTGAAATCCAAGTGTATTATCTAAAAAAGTGTTTGAAAATAAAGCAGAGTACTCACCACCAAGATCCCCTGATAATTCGCCATAGGAACTACCTACACTGGCAATAAGCTTTTGCCCTTCAGTATTTAGGGGTTTATGAGTAATAATATTTACCACACCACCTAATGCACCTTCAATTTCACTTGAACTAGATTGTTTAGAAACTTCAATACTAGAAACTAAACTCGATGGTACGAGTGACAACAAACCATATGTTGAAGAATTGAGCGTATCAGGCCCTACATCGCCACGCCCGCCACCTCCTGTAACTTGTCGCCCGTTAATGAGAATAATATTTTCTCTAAGACCACGAATAGAAACCGAGCTTCCTTCACCTATGCCTCGTTCTAATTGTACTCCCGATACTCGTTGTAGTGACTCAGCAACATTCGCATCAGGTAATTTCCCCATTTCATCAGCACTAATAACATCAACAAATTGTGATGAATACCGTTTTGCCGCTACCGCTTTGGTTAAATTTTGTTTAATCCCTACAACCGAAATCACTTCTATTTCATCGGTTTTGGATTGCTCTTCTCCATTTACATAAGAAGAAGCTAGTGCTGCAGAAACGGCAAAAGCGAGGGTGCTTATTGAATATTTCTTCTGTCGTAATGTTTGACTTTTCATCAAATTCTCCATTGTTATATCTTCATAAAACAGATATTTAAAAACTTCTTTAAATGTTCTATAGGTTGTAATTATTTTTTATCACAAATGAAACATGTCACTATAATAGCAACACATAGCAAAATAACAATTCAACTCTATAATAGCAACAAAAAGATCGTTAAATAAAAATCAAAGCCCATATATTAAAAGCAAGACATACAAAAAGTTAATTCCATCGGTAACAATGAATCTATTTTAGAACTAATATTAGAATGAGGGATGCCGCTGAAGGATATATAAATAGACGAGAAAGTTCTTACTCAAGGCAAAATAAAACAATAAAAGGGAGCATTAGCTAGGCAACGAACCTAGCTATAAAAATAGACCAAACCTAATTGGGCAACAGACCAATTAGGTTAGTTTATTAACGACTCTGTGTAGCTTTTTGATTCGTATAATAGATATAACTTCCGAGCGTCAAAATAGCACTCCCCATAGCAACAACATAACCAATACTATGTTCAGTAAAGAAGGATAACGTTAGAATTAGCCCTCCTGTAGAGATAATGCCTAAAGCAATAATACGAGTACCTGCACTATTGTCTTCATCATGCTCTGTTTGGCTTTCTTGAGTTAATGCTTGAACTTTTTGACTCACAAGTAATGCGTAATCATCATATTGTTTAGTGGATAACGATTTAAAGCGAGCATAGCATTCAAATATTGTCAGAAAGACAATTGGTAAACAAATACCTAAAACGGTTTCCTCAGTTCTATCAAGTGATATATCTAGTAAATACGGAGCTATGAACTTAAAAAATACATTTACAGTTAAAGTTATCACTGTCACTGTTAATAAACTTTTACCACTTTGATAACGAGAAAACAGTGCCCAGATAGGAGGTAGAAATAGCGCACCACCAGTCATAGCAGCCAAAGCAAACACAAACGACAATACGCCGCCCATATAGGGAACTAACAAGGCGACTACAATCGTGATAATACCAAGCAACATAGTCGCAACACGCCCTACTTTAACAAGTGTTTCATCACTTGAATTCGGCTTAAAGTGTTTATAAATATCATTGGATATTACACCGGCTGATAAATTCAACGTGGTATTAACCGAACTAGACGTAGCAAAAATCATAGCCCCTAACATCAGGCCAATTAAACCAACAGGCAATACCTCTTTGCAAATTAAAAGGTATGCTCCTTCATTGGCCAAACCGCCTAATTCTGGATTAATAACACGATAAATCATGGGTGGCAACATCCAAATCACAGGACTTATTAGATACAAACAACCAAATAACCACCCTACTTTTTTTGCATCTTTCTCTGTGGCAACACTAGTATAGCGTTGTATATACGGCCAATTACCGGCGATTAGAAATATGTTATAAAGCCCGAATACAATAATAAAAGTCCAGGAATACTCACTATTAACTAGATTAAAGAAACCTTCTGGCGCTTGATTTACAAAACTAGAAATCCCGCCAACCTTGTCAAAAGCTAAAGGAACAACAATAAGCACAGCAGCGGTTAACACCACAAATTGCAAAATGTCTGTGACAATTACCGCCCATAAACCGCCTACAGCAGTATACGCTAGAATCAATGTACCTAATCCCAAAATGCTAATTTCGAGTGGAATACCTGTACTGACTTCAAGAATTTTAGCCACAGGGTATAAAAAGGCGCCGGTAGAAAAAGTACCAATTGCAAGAAATATATAAGTGTAAGTTCGCTGTACCTTGAAACCTAAACGATCTTTAATAAACTCAGCTGCCGTTAACGCATGCGTTTTTTGCCATTTAGGCGCAATATAAAAGCCAATAATGAATCCTGCAATTGCCATAGTCCATTGAATAGTAACAGCAACCAAACCATTGCTATAAGCCACTGAACCCCACGTAACAAAGGTTCCCGATGAGAAAAAACTCATGAATAGTGATAAACCACTCATCCACCATGGTAAAGCGCCACCAGCAGCAAAAAATGATTTCATATTTTTACCCGATTTAGCAAAGCTCATACCGCAAATAAACACTAGCAGCATAAATATAAAAATAACCGCAATATCAATAATATTCATGAGTATAATTAACCTTAACTAGTCTTTTGCTTGGTAATAACGTACGTAATCTATTTTCATCGCCGTACCATCAAGATCGTCAGTAATTTCACCTGAATAATTTTTCTTCAAAATAGCTAAGCTAAATAAAATGGCCGTTTCACTAAAGCAAGCATCATTTCGTACGGTATAAAACAGCTCGCCATCAAAATAAAAACGGAAATAATCTTTATCCCACGCAACCCCATAGGTATGGAATTCTTCACCAAAGTTACCGTATTCAGCTGAGTTATATTGCTTAATAGTTACCCATTGTTTTCCATCGTGATATTCCAAGGTATAGTCAGTCATTAAATTACGATTAGCTAATCCATCACTTAACCAACCATTATTGATACCTTCTTTCTTAGTTAAGCCATTCATTATCTGAACGCTGCTAATTTCTTGCTCACTTGACCATTCTAATTGCAGCCACTTTTTACTCGATTTTTTAGATACCCAGCGTGTGTCAAGATTATTATCACGCATAAAATTTGTTTTAGATGACTCAGATTCACCATTAGTGGTGATAGTGACATTATCAGCCATGGCTAAGTTTTTAACGTTGCTGTTAAGACTTTCAGTAGTACTTGGCAACGTTTTAACGCTTGAGTCAAATACTCTAAATTCACGTAAATGTACTGACTTGGGGTTTTTCGACACCAAACGAATTTTATTAGTTTTAATTGGTTTATCTAATTTAATACTATGATCTGGCTGACCAACAAAGGTATGCGCTATTTGGTTGTTATAGTGTTTTTTATAACCATTTTCTGTCGTCCACTTATCTGTCCAGTTGTGCACATTAGAATTAACAACATTTGGAAAATGCCCTTCGTTAATATCTACTTCACAACGTTGAGCGCCCTTAGGTGAGCCATGTGCAGGCCACAACCAAAATGAATTATTCGTTGCCGTTGCCGCAGCATATTGATAGCGTGCTTCAAAATAGCCATAGCCAAAACCTCGTTTAGACCATACATTTCCCGTAGTCCAATCTTGACCGCCACGGCTTTCTTTTCTCGCTTGTAGCTCTAATATACCATCATTAACAACAGCATTTTCACGCCAGCGACTACTTGCAACGAGTGGGTGACCTGTTGGTCCATTTTGTGAAATCCACTTTTTGTCAAGCTGATCGTTAGCGTAATCAAACTCATCTGCCCACACTAACTGCCAATTTGAGTAATCAAAGCTGGTACTGTCTACTTGACTATCAGGTAACATGCTTGGATCAAACCGCGTATACACGTCATCAGATTTGTAATCAGCTGTTTTACTTATATCATCAACAGCGATTGATACCTGTGCTTCAGGCTTTGTTGCTGTGCATGAGATGAGTAGCAAGCTTGTAGTTAGACAATAAATTGTGTTTTTAATCATGGTACTTCCTAAATTTAATTTTGAGTACATTGTAAATTCATTACTTATCTATTGAGATTTTCATCTCTATAATTATTTTTTTAATTGGCCAAATCGTCTTTGATATAAAGTTTTATGCAGCTCTTTTGTCGCTTTCACTAATGGTGCATAAGGTATATCTGTGGTACTGACAAAACCCACATTGTAATTTTCACCATCATGAGCGCGGCCTGTTATCGGCGAATCTATATACTGGAACCAATGCGCACCAACCATATAAGGGTTATCAATGACAGTATTCATATAGTCTTGCCACATTTCCCCTCTATTTTCGTGATCAACTGCGTGAACAATTCCAGGATGTGGCGCACCCGATATAGTTGTCCCCATATGGAATTCACCTATAAGGCTTGGCATATCAAGGTCAGCTAAAAAAGACCAAGTACTATCATCTAAACCTTCGCGATAATAATTGTAACTGATTACATCAGCGTATTTTTTAGCTGAATAATGTGCTTCTGGAGATGTTCCCCATGAGGTAAATCGAGCTCCCATATACATATGATTTGGCATGAACTCTTCAATAGCATGACTAACAACTCGAAAGTATTCATCTGAATATAGCGTTAATAATGCTGACATATCGGCAAGCATTTTTTCTGAAAATACTTTGTCTTCCTTGAAATTAACTCCTTTCGAAAATTCAGCCCAAGAATTGATATCTTTCTGCCAAGCATCATTTAGCTTCGCTAAAGAGTCATATTCTTGTTTTAAATGGTTAACAAAGGCCAATTTAGTAGGACTTTCTTCAGCATTTCTACTGAAAGCATCTAATACAATACCGTATTGACGAATGGGCGCACCTTTCCCGCCCCAGCTCATCTCATTATCGATAAAAACACCGATACACCATGGGCTATTAAGTACTTCCTCAGAAATAACTTTTGCGGTTATTTTTGCCCTTTTTACAAACTCGGTATCAAACGGATCAGGCATAGCCCCCCAGTAATCAAAGCCAGAACTAACCGTTTTAAAGTCGCCAATGATCCAACCATTGGCAAAATAAGGAATGCGTTTGTTTTGATAAAAAGCAGGATCTACCCAATTGCCCATTGATGTGAATCCCCAATCAACCATACGGTCAACGGTGGTATCACGCCACTGCGTTAAGTAAGAACCTCGGTAGGTTTCACCATAACGACGCTCTAAATTTGCTTGATAAAAGCTATAGACCTCGCCATGTTCTATTGGCCCCATGTGGGCACTTCTTCGATAACCATAATGCTTGGCAAATTTATCATCGTAACTCGGTAGTGCTGCAAACATATTATGACGTTGTTGATTGGTGATAAATTTTGTTTTTCTTACCTGTGTATAGTCCCCCGAAATACCTTGTGAATCTTCAGGAGTTACATCATTTGGAACTACGTAGCGGACGCTGTCATCTTTAAAATCAACCCCGGTAAACGTGGAAGTATTAGACATGCGAATGTTAGCTATACCGGTTGAGAAAAATAGGTAGCCTTCAGGGTCAACTAATGACCATTGGTTACCAACCTTCTCTGCTCTAAAATAACCAGTTGCCTCAAGTTTTGGCCCATCTTTCCAGCCACCAAATAGACTTCTTTGCGGTAATGGTTTTGAAACAGATAACTGTGCAAGCTCTTTCTTCGCAATTTCACGTAATTCCTGTGACGACGAAACTTTAATAGCAAAGTTTTTATCCGCTCGTTGCCCGAATTTATCAACAATCGCAGTTAAACTTAATGGATCAGCTTTCGGAGACTCAACAATACGTATATTATCAAGTAAGATTTTATTCTCATGTATAGCAGAGTCTACTGAGAACTTAATGCTTGATACTTCTGAAAAATCAACTTTCGTTTTACCGCCTCGTAAGATCATTTTATGAGCATCTGATTTAAATGATGGTGGTGCATCACGAAGACCTGTATCTTCATTCAAACCGATACCAGCTAACTCAAAATAATAAGTCCCTTGAGCGTTTGAACCGATAGCAACCGAGCGCCGTAAAGACTTACTCGACTTGCCCGTAACCGTCGCTATTAAGTTAATCGTTTTATTGGTAGGGTTTTGCGCTTCGAATGCTAAAACATAATATTGAAAGTTATTGTTTTTCCATGGCTTATCTTTGCTAAAAATCACACCTGATGAGGCATGTTTATTTGAAAAATCAATAGCTAATGCTGTTGAATCATTCAGTTTAGCTACGGATATGTTAGCGTTAGTCGTAACAACAAACTCAGGAATAGCAGCACTTTCAAAATCAGTGATCATCAATGCTTGATCACTTTCTAATTTGCTAGTGGTATTAGCTGATGCCTGGATTGAGTTAACCAATATTAGGGTAGATAACAGTATACTTGGTTTAATCATACGTATTAACCTTTTATCTATATCGAGAATATGGCAATATTTTTTGTTAATATTTAACAATTTTCATTTAAGCAAAGTAATATATCAGTCCAAAATAAAACTAAACTTGCAATACTCAAATCTGAAAGCCGATTTATTTTACTTGCTTTGTCGCTGCTATTGCTTTTTTCTTGCGCTCAGCACGTAACTCTTTACTTAACCCTTGAGCAAAATAAACACTTGGATCATGAATCACATCAGTGTTATCCATATCTGCCGAGCGAGGTGTTTGATACTGCAAGTTACAGTCAAATCGTCCTAAAAAGCTAAATTTATTATCAACTTTTGTATGATCACAAAAGTGTGAAAGTCCCCACTCAAAACCTTGACCTTTGCCTTCGCTAATAAAAACATCAGGAATGTAAGGGCCTGCACCAACAGGCATCAAGGCTGTTACCGAAGCGACTTCAAAATTAACGCCATCTGGAGAATATTGAATAGTATTACTTTCAATACCATTACGAATACAGAATGCAGCAACACCATCACCAAAACGAAACACAGTTGTTTCATGACCTGAATTAAGTACAGGATTGAGTGGGTGTTTAGTAAATGGTCCCAATGGTTCATCAGCAATAGCTAAACCATTAACCACTAGATATTGGGGGCGAATACCTAAAGCTGCTTTATAATACACATATATTTGATCATTAATAACAATAGGATATGGGCCATGAACAGAGTACTGATCCCAATCACCTTCTGGACCATTGTCAATAACAGGAAAACCACATGGAGTCCAAGGTCCTTCTGGCGAATCTGCTGATGCGACAGTAACAGGGCAATGATCTCCCTTAGTGCCACTTGCTTCAACAAATGCTTGATAATATAAATAATACTTCCCTTTCCATACCAAAATATCAGGGGTACAAACAGCGCGCCAGCCAAGCATTGGTTTTTCTGGTCTTTTTATCGCGACTCCCTGCTCTTGCCACGTAAAACCATCTGCACTGGTAGCAAACCAAACTTCGGCCAAATCCCAATCCATTGACGGAATATCATCAGTGCAAAGTTCTGCTCCTCGAGGTGGTTCGATGGTATCTCGCTTGGTATACCAAATATAATAACGACCATTTTCACAAATTATTTTTGATGGGTCGCGTCGAGAAATCTTTCCATCTCGGTCACCATAGTCAAAACCATCAACCTCAGTATATTTAAAACTAGTAAATAGTGAGTTTTCTTCAGGCCTTGGTGTAGGGTACTTATCGTAAAGACGCTCCATAGCTGAACTCAAATTCATATCAGGTTTAGTTCTAGCGAGGAGCCAAGGAAAACCTGAGCAATTTTTACTATCACTTTCATTCATTATTTTAGCTCTATTTCTTTATATATTTTATTAGATCCAAATTGATAGACATAATAATACAACAATTAAGTAAAACCATTATACGTTTCTATTATAGAAACACAATAATAAATCTATTAAAATATTTTTCACATTGATATTTGATTATTGGCAAAACACAATAAAACTAACAAAGTATATTTAACTTCTCTTACTACTACCGAGATAGTCGAAGCCAAGTGGGCTTCTCAGCGAGTTGGGATATTAACGAAAACTTCACTGTAGTCACTAATGCAACAAAATTAACAGGTGAGCCACCTATATTCCAATTTGAATACGAAACACAATGGAAATTGTAACGGTATAATTTAACTAGAGACTTCGTTAGAGGTATTATTACTTAAAATAACGAGGTTAAAATGCCAAAGAAAATATTATCCGCAGAGTTCAAACGTGAATGTGCAGAGTTAGTTATCAACCATGGATATAAACATAGTGATGCTGCCGCAGCAATGGATGTTAGTTTATCTTCAATGCAACGCTGGGTTAGTCAATACCGTAAAGAACAAAAAGGTATTACACCTAAACCAAGTGCTTTAACACCAGAGCAAATACGTATTCAAGAACTTGAAAAACAAGTAAAACAGTTGAAAAGTGACGATCAACTATTAAAAAAAGCGTCGGCCTTTTTCGCTATGGAAATGAACAACGGCAACAAATAGCTGTAAAATTGAAGAAGGCTGGAAGTAATGTTCAGCAAGTTTGTCGATGTTTATCTATTGCACCGAGTACGTTTTATTATCGAGCTAAGCCTAAAGTTATTGATGCTGAGCAAGTAAAGCTTGAAGCGGCTATGAAACAAGTTCACGTTGATATGGATGCCACTTATGGCAAACGAAGAATGCTAACGGAACTACAAGCTATGGGCTTTGACTTAGGCATTCATAAGGTAAGAACATCGATGAAGCGATTGAGGCTTATAGCTAAACGACCAAAGCAGCACCGTTACCCAGCGGGCGGCAAAGCATCTGTTATTGCACCTAATTACTTAAACAGGCAATTTAACCCTGAGCAGATAAATACCTTATGGTCTGGCGATATTACCTATATTCGCACACAACAAGGCTGGTTGTATTTAGCGGTTATTATGGATTTATGCTCACGTAAAGTGATCAGTTGGGCTTTCTCTGATAAGCCTAACAGCGAACTAACAACGAGAGCATTGCGGCTAGCGGTTAATAAGCGGCAACCTAATGACAGTGTCATATTCCATAGTGATCAAGGTGTGCAATATACGAGTAAGACATTTCAACTATCATTGAAAGAGCATGGCTTAATATCAAGTATGAGTCGTCGAGGAAATTGCCTAGATAATGCTGTGACAGAAAGGTTCTTCCGCAGCTTAAAGTCAGAGAGAGTTAATTATCGTCGTTATCAATCAAGACGAGAAGCGATGGCTGATATTATTGATTATATCGAGCCGTTTTATAATCAAAAGCGGCGACATTACAAATTAGGAAATATCTCACCAGCAGAATATGAAATGAAATTACTAAAAAGTGCCTAAACAAGTCTCTAAATTAAGTTGACCGTTACATCAGCTTATGGTTAACATTTGTCAGCTTATGGTTAACATTTGTCAGCTTATGGTTAACATTTGTCAGCTTATGATTTATTTACCAACTTAAATTTCAGCCATGTTGCCTTTTTCTTGCAACCATGATTTACGATCGCCACTGCGTTTTTTCGACAACAACATGTCCATTAACTCCATCGTTTCTGAGTGCTCATCAACGGTTAATTGCACTAAACGACGGGTATTAGGATCCATCGTCGTTTCACGCAGCTGTAGCGGGTTCATTTCACCTAAACCTTTAAAGCGCTGCACGTTAACTTTGCCACGTTTTTTCTCTGCTTCAATACGGTCAATAATGCCATCTTTTTCCGCTTCATCGAGTGCGTAAAAAACTTCTTTACCAACATCAATACGATAAAGTGGCGGCATGGCAACATAAACGTGTCCCGCTTGAACTAGCGGTAGAAAATGCTGAGTAAATAAGGCGCACAATAAGGTGGCAATGTGAAGACCGTCAGAGTCAGCATCGGCAAGAATACATATTTTACCGTAGCGCAATTCTGATAAGTCTTCAGTATCTGGGTCGATACCAAGAGCAACGGAAATATCGTGCACTTCTTGTGATGCTAAGATTTGCCCCGAATCCACTTCCCACGTATTTAAGATTTTACCACGTAGCGGCATGATGGCTTGAAACTCGCGATCGCGTGCTTGTTTGGCACTACCGCCCGCAGAATCACCTTCCACTAAAAATAGTTCTGTGCGATCAATATCTTGGCTACCACAATCGGTTAGTTTTCCAGGTAATGCTGGCCCTTGAGTAATTTTTTTACGGACAATTTTTTTACTGGCGCGTAAGCGACGTTGCGCATTTGAAATACAAAAATCCGCTAAAGCTTCAGCTATTTCTGTATGTTCGTTTAGCCATAAACTAAATGAGTCTTTAACCACGCCGGTAACAAAAGCGGCGCATTGGCGTGAAGATAAACGCTCTTTAGTTTGACCGGCAAACTGCGGATCTTGCATTTTAACCGACAAAATATATGAACACTTATCCCAAATATCGTCAGGAGTTAATTTGACGCCACGTGGAATAAGATTTCGAAACTCACAAAACTCACGCATTGATTCCAATAAGCCTTGGCGTAAGCCGTTAACATGGGTACCACCTTGCACGGTTGGAATTAAGTTTACATAACTTTCACCAACACTTTCACCGCCTTCAGGTAACCAAGTTACCGCCCAATCGGCGGCTTCAGAATGGGCAGCAAAAGTCCCCACAAACGGCTCTTCAGGCAGACTAACGTAACTTTTAACTGACTCTTTTAAATAGTCAACTAGGCCGTCTTCATAACACCACTGGTATTTTTTATCTTCATTTTTATCGTGAAACTTGATCGTTAAACCGGGGCATAAAACCGCTTTGGCTTTTAGTAAATGTACTAAGCGACGAGCTGAAAAATTGGGTGAATCAAAATAACTTGCATCAGGCCAAAACTTTACGCGCGTGCCGGTATTGCGACGACCAACTGTGCCGGTTTCATGCAGCTCTTCAACTTTATGACCATTTTCAAATGCCATTTCAAACACTTTACTGTCACGACGTACCGCAACATCAACCCGTGTTGATAACGCATTCACCACAGAAATACCAACACCGTGTAAACCACCTGAAAATTGATAGTTTTTATTAGAAAACTTACCACCAGCGTGCAATTTACAAAAGATTAATTCAATGCCCGACACCCCTTCTTCTGGGTGAATATCGGTTGGCATACCACGGCCATCATCAATAACCTCTAATGACTGATCTTTGTCTAAGATAACGGTAATGTTTTGAGCATGACCTGCCAACGCCTCATCGACCGAGTTATCGATAACTTCTTGCCCTAAATGATTTGGACGATTGGTATCGGTATACATTCCTGGACGATGTCGAACGGGATCTAAGCCACTAAGTACTTCAATTGATGCGGAATTATATTGTTCAGTCATGTGAGTATCGGGTCGTTTTCTGATGGTTAAAAGTTATTGTTATATGCCTTTGGCTAGGTTACACCAATTGAAAAAATTGGGCGATAGTTGGCAACATTTTTTGATAATCTACAAAGCTATGATCGCCTCCTTGTTGAACAAGAAGTGTGCTTTGTTGGTATTTATCGACAGCCTGCTGATAATCTAACACTTCATCACCAGTTTGTACCATGACCAAGTAAGATTTTTTTGCAATTATATGACACTCTAGCGCTTTAAGGTCGTCCATATGTTGCCGATCTACAATAAATTTCTCTTTTGTGTAAAGATTTTCCTGCTCGCCAATATAATCCACTAACAACTGATACGGTTTAACCGCTGGATTAATTAACGCAGCGGGCACGTTAAATTTTTCACTTAAATAGGTGGCATAATAACCACCAAGCGATGAGCCCATTAATAACCAGCTATCTTGATTATTATTTGCCATTAACTGTTCAAGATAAGCAATTGCCTCTTGTGGTGCGCTCGGTAATTGCGGACAAATAAAGTTAATGTCCGGGTGATTTTTTTGAAAAAACTGCTCACTCAAAACGGCTTTCATTGATTGCGGCGACGATTTAAAGCCGTGTAAATATAATATGTTGGTCGCCAAATTTAGCACTCCACCTGAATAATGTTAGTTTGAATATCACCACTGCCAGATAAGCAGAATAATCGATAAGCCGGTGGCAAAGGCAGCGCTTTTACTGTATCGGCTTGCGGGTCAAATTGAATGGACGTTGCCGGACAGGTATATAACGGGATGCTTCTGTCAAACCCGTTATAGGTTCTCACTTCAGCGCGATGCACATGTCCACAAGCAACAGCTTTAATTTGCTTGTGCTCACAGATAGCGTGCCAAAACTCAGTTTGGTTATTTAGGTGGTGCCGGTCAATAAAGTAGCCAAGGTCAATGGCGTGATGATGCATCATTACCAAGGTCGTTTTTTCAGCGTCCGCCTTCGCCATTAATTGCGTAAATTCATCTTGTTCAAAGTAACCTGCTGGCGTGTCACTTTTACTATTGAGCAATATTATTTGCCAATGAGGTTTGTCGATTACCTTCGCCTGCTGAAACGGGCTTTTATCGAGAAAACGGTTTAGTAAGTTGTGTTCGTCGTGATTACCGGCAACAAAATAAACCGGTATTTTAATAGCGGCTTGTGTGATTGCATCAACAAAATTTTGATACGAAGCTTCGCTATGATCTTGGCTAAGATCACCGGTAAAAACAATAAAGTCAATCAGTTTGTTTTGTTTAATGTTTGCTAATACCGCACATAAATGTTGATAAACATTGGCATGATGATGGCGGGCATTTTTATCGGCAAACAAATGACAATCGCTAATTTGAGCAAAATTAATTTTATACATATATACAACAATCGATTTTAAAGTGGGTTAACAAATAGGCATTAGTCAAACAAAGCGACATTTACCTGCCCCAATTGATGACAAACTTGTAACCATTCTTTTAAAAATTGGTTGGTTTGCTGCTTTTCATCCGGTTGACGCATCGTTTTGTTAGGGTAGTCGTAACGAGGTTGTATATGTTTTATATCTTGACTAGAGATCACTTCTGCCATTTGCGCATCGTGATATAAACGGATAACCATCACAGGTTTAAGAAACTGATCTAAGTGCTGACCTAAAACATTACCGTCTTGGCTCATAGTCACTAATGAGGTATATCGGGTAATTTCATCTATGGTAATTGAGTAAGACAAAAAGTCTGAAATAAAAAAACAACGCCGCTCACCTAGCTGCTCATTATCACTAAGTAACTTAAGTATTAACATATAGTTAACTGAACATAAGTTCATTAATCCGGTTAAGCTTGGTCGATATTTTTTAGTCACTTTACTCATGCAACTTGCCATTTTTCCTGTAATTGACGGTGGTTCATTGCTAGCCATTGTAAACTAATTATCGTTGACGCATTGGTAATTTTTCCTTGAGCAAGTAGCGTAAGTGCTTGCTCACGACTCATAACACTTACCCGAATATCTTCATGCTCTTCAGGCAACCCATAAACACCGCCAGCACCTGTGCTGTCAACTTTGCCCACATAAAGAAAGATACGCTCAGTAGTGCCCCCAGGGCTAGAAAAGTACTCCATAATCGGTTCTACAAATTTTTCTTCTATAACGAGGTTCGCTTCTTCAAGCGCTTCTCTAACCCCTACTTCGACTGGACTCTCGCCTTCGCCAAACATGCCAGCAACACATTCTAATAACCATGGCGATTGATTTTCTCGCAATGCGCCAGGGCGAAATTGCTCTTGCAAAACAACGGTATCGTTAACAGGATCGTAAGGTAAAAGTACAACCGCATCACCACGTTCAAAAATTTCACGGGTGAAGGTTTCGCTCATTTCACCATTAAACAAACGATGCTTAATGGTGTATTCATCAATTTTGAAAAATCCTTGATACTGGGTTTTGATCGCTTCAATGCTTACATCTTGCGCACCGAGCTGATATTCAGTTTTATCTTTACTCTTCATATTTTTACAACTTCATTACACTTATAGATTAATAATAATAATTTGTTACACTAGAACACACAGGTAAACACTTATTTTATACAGCTAACTTATAATACACTGTAAAATATTTAATCAATAAACAATATTGACCATAAAGCAAGTCACACACTTAAGGAATTGCTTCGCGATGAAAAAAACACTAACCGCTCTCATTATCGGTTTTGCTTGTACTGCAAACCTCACCAGTGCTTATGCAGATGATTTATCATCTGTATACCAGCAAGCTAAAACTGCTGACCCAGTTGTACTAAAAGCACAAGCCCAATTTATGGCTTCAGAATCGGGTATTGATATTGCTCGTTCAACATTATTGCCACAAATTAGTGCCAATGCTGGTCTTTCAAAGTCAAGCAGCGACTCAATGTTTACTGATAATGCAGGTAACCGCCTTAAAGTAAATTCAGACGTCGACAATATTAATTACGGCTTAAGCTTAAGTATGCAAGTTTACCATCACGATACTTGGTTAACATTAGCCAACGCTGAAAAAGCGGCTCACCGTAGCGACGTTGCTTACCAAGTTGCTAAACAAGACTTAATTATTCGTGTTACAGAAGCTTACTTTGCCGTACTCAGTGCAAAAGACGATCTTGAATTTTCTACTGCGGAAAAAGTAGCAATTGAACGTCAGTTAGAGCAAACCAAGCAACGCTACGCTGTTGGTTTAACCGCAATTACCGATGTACATGAAGCGCAAGCGCAATATGATACTGCTGTCACTTCAGAAATTAGAGCTGAAAACTCAGTTTACAATGCGGAAGAAGCATTACGTGTTATCACAAACGTATATCCTCGCGACTTAAACGTATTAAATACAGCACGTTTTAGCACGACACTTCCGGTACCAAACAGCGCAAATGAATGGCAACAAAAAGCTGAAGCAAAAAGCCTTGATTTAATCGGTCAAAAAATCAGCATGGATATTGCCAAAGAAAATATCAATATTGCCCGTGCTGGTCACTTACCAACAGTAGATTTAACCAGCTCTTACAGCTCAAGTGAAAATACGATTGATACAGGTATGGTAACGTTTGACGACCCATACTTAGATAACTTTTCTGTTGGTCTTAGCGTAACCGTACCATTATATAACGGTGGCGCAATTACCAGTGCAGTAGAGCAAGCACAAAACAACTATGTTGCCGCTAGCCAAGACTTATCTTTAACTCATCGTGATGTAGTAAGAACTGCACGTAATTCTTATAACAACGTTATTGCCACTATTTCTGGTATTAAAGCCTTAGAGCAATCAGTAGTAAGTGCCGAAGCTGCATTACAAGCAACTGAAGCGGGTTTTGAAGTAGGTACACGTACCATTGTTGATGTATTAGATAGCACACGTAATCTTTACAATGCTAAACGTAACCTAGCATCAACGCGTTATAGCTACATCAGTGGTGTTTTATCGTTAAAACGCGCTGCCGGTACTATTAGCGAGCAAGATATTGAAGACATTAACCAAGGGTTAATTCCTTCAAACTAATCAAAACAGTTTTGATAACTAAAAAACCGCTCTAGTTGAGCGGTTTTTTTATGGGTCTCAAATAATCATTAATATCACTACTGAAGACTTTTAAAAAACGCTAATAAGGCGGCAGATTCACGCTTTACCGTATAATGCGCTAATACACGTTCACGACCATTTTTCCCCATTAGGGCAAGTTTTTCAGGATCGCTTAGTAGAGTATTAAGTTTTTCGGTCACTTGTGCTTGGTCTTCAACCGGCACAACATAACCGTCAATGTCATCACGGATAATTTCAGGCCAAGCACCAGCTTGTGTTGCCAATACCGCAGCTTCACAGCTCATCGCTTCAGGAATTGTTAAACCAAAACCTTCATTGTCACTTAGCGCCGCTGCCAGTGAAAGTGCTGAGAAAATTTTAGGAATTTGCTCAAACGGCAACTCACCAGTAAAAATAATGCGATCGGTTAAATTTGCTTGCGCCACTTTTTCTTTCAGTTGATTAACAAACTCTTCATTGCCCGATGATATTGAACCGACCACAACCGCGGTAAAGTCTGGGTGTTTTTGCAATGCATCAATACAGGCGTTAACAAATAAATGTACGCCTTTTTGCTTTCTTACGCGCCCTAAAATACCAATGCCGTATTTGCCAGAATAACCAAGCGATTGCCATGCTTTAGCTTTATCTTCTGCCGGCAAATATTGTTCGCTATTAATGCCATGATAAATAATCGCATCAGGCTTATCCGCGAGATAACTTGCCGATGCTTTACACATTGCTAATACCGCATCCATTTTGCGCGTTAACCAAATGGTTGATTTTGAACGAGGGCGCTGGGCAGCAGAGCTAAAGACAATTTTAAATTTAGCGCCAAAAACGTGTTTAAGAATCAGCGCTTGGATCATTTCATCAACACGGCGCGCATGAAAAATACGTGACTTACCACTTTTAAGCGGCGTGCGACACATTTTCGCTACCTGCCAAAAACTGATAGCCAAATCTGGATCGGTTAAATGATGCGGCCCCATAATTCGAAGATTAACTAAGGTTTTTAAATGCGACGTTACTTGCAACATGGTTGAAGTAACACCGGAAAAATTCGAATTTGAATTACCAACAATAAGCTCTATTTCTTGCTGGTCGTTTTCCACATTAGGGGACGCTGTCATTTAACTACTTCCTATCAATTTTATCGCGTGCAGCATAAAGCGCTTTCAATGCAAAGTCTATGTTAAGCGCTGTTCTTAGGGTAATTATCTGCGTTAGTTACGTGGTTTTAAAGTATTAAATACACCACAATTACAACTCAACGCGAAAAGAATACCAAAGTATCGAAATATCTACTTTCATCCAGTCATCGATAGTAGATATAATAGCCCTAGCCTACCATTTTCAAATAAAGAACTTTCTGTGAGTAGAAATAAAGTATTACAACCTGATTTTAAAGCCTCGTTTTTATTACCTAAATATTGGTTTACTTGGATTGCTGTTTTCATTTTATATAGCATTTCTTGGCTACCTTACAAAATGCAACTCGCATTAGGTCGCTTGGTGGGCAGATTGCTTTTCAAAATAGGTTCAAGTCGAAAAAAAGTTGCACAAAAAAATCTTGAGCTGTGCTTTCCAGACATGAGCGAAGCCGAGCGCGCTCGCATTTTAAAAAGAAATTTTGAAAATACCGGCATCGCCCTTTTTGAAACAGGCATGGGGTGGTGGTGGCCAGATTGGCGCGTAAAACGTAAATGTAAAATTATAGGCGTAGAACATATTGAAAAAGCGCAACAAGCTGGCAAAGGCATTTTACTACTTGCAATGCATAACCTCAGCGCCGAAATTAATTGTCGCAGCATAGGCACAGGTCACCCTATGGTAGTGTTTTATCGCCCTCATAATAATCAACTAATGGAATATTTTCAGTTTAGAGGTCGCGGCCGTTCAAACAAGTACATGTTAGGAAAGCGCGATGTTAAAGGTTTAATAAAAGCACTGCGTGATAAAGAAGCCTGTATTTATTTACCTGATCAAGATTACGGTAGAAACCGCAGTGTCTTTGTACCGTTTTTTGACGTAAAAGAAACAGCAACCACAACCGGCACTCTGATTTTTGCCAGTCAAAAAAATGTGCAAACGCATATGTTAGTGCCAACACGTAATGACGACGGTAGCGGTTATACCCTTGAAATTAAACCTATGCTGGAAAACTTCCCAACAGGTGATGACGAAGCTGACGTAACGCGTATTAACCAAGAGCTGGAAAAAGCTATTTTGTTAAAACCAGAGCAATACATGTGGTTACACCGCCGTTTTAAAACTAGACCAAATGAAAGCGATCCCTCTTTGTATAAATAATGACATAAATAATAACGACATAAATAGCCACTATAGTAAACTCCGTATTAAAGAATAAACTCAGCAATAGTAATGGTTTAGCTTTGTCCGCAAAGCTAAACCCTATTGCCAAGCATATTAAACAATCCCACTTACCTATAGCCATAGATAACACTCACTAAAAGTAGACAATAACGCCTTTGCGACTGCCACGATTTTAACGCAAGGCGCAGAAAATACGTTACATCCATAATTTATTTAAGTATGTTATGCTAATCTTTCAGTAAAGCTTTAGATAATCAGTTAGATATGAATTTTTGGCTACGTAATATTGTTATCGGTGCCGTTTTAATCGGCTTAGTTGCAGCGTTATTATTGAACCAAGAGCTATTGTTGTCTCTTGATCAAGAGCTAATGTCTGAATCAGAACCTGCGCCAGTTAAAGAAGAAACCGTTAAAAAAAATACCATCAATACTCCCCGTAATGTTCGAAGCTCGAACGCAGCGGCAGAAGGTTTGTCTAACTTTTATGCTAGTTTACAGGGTGACATTGACGAAGGCGGCTTAAAAATTCGCAACAATGTTGTGTTCTTGCCTGATCCTAAAGGCGATTTAATTGACCTGCTTGAAGCACGACGACTGGTCAATAGACCTCTGCGTAAACGCTGGCAAGGTCCGAAACGATCTCTGCCGTTTAGAAAAGGCGAAACCTTGTTTCAAAAGTTATCACAATATGCGGAAGAGGATAAACTCGCGGTAATCTGGTGGTTAAATCGAGATTATTTAGTTAAAGATGCTTTTCGTATTGAAGCTGATATTGTCCGTACTTCTTTTCAAATCGGCCAAGCGGTTGCTGGACACTTTGACCACGGACTTTCCACTTATTTTTGCTACCAGCAACGTGCGCTGGTATTAATTGAAAATGAAAAACACTTAAGGGCATTCGACTACCTCAACGAAGAATGCTCACTGCTTAAGTCAAAGTCGTCTAATTACTAACTTTTCAATTCAAAAAAAAGCCGCCTCATAGATTGTTTCTATTTGGCGGCTTTATTGTTTAGCTATATTGTTTAGCTATATCGTTTAGCTGCACTGCTTAGCGATAGTGTTTAGCGTTTCGCTATTCAAATGAGCTAGCTTTTTAAAAACTTTTGATAAATTTCACTGATTTTTTGTGAGCATTGTTCAAACTCTTCGGTACTGATGTTATTTTTTTCATTTTGTAGCGCTGCTCGATGACCACGATCTCTTAGCTGGCAATAGCTATCGATAAGAGTATTTTTTTCATCCTCACTTATCACACCATATTCAGATAAACGCTCAAAAATTCTAATATTGTCAGAGTACTGCGCAATTTTGGGGTGCTGGGCACTGTGCAATAACACTAAATATTGCGCTAAAAACTCAATATCAACTAAGCCACCAGCACCTTGTTTAATATCTGCTTGTTGCTGGTCACTTTTGTCTAAATGATCACGCATTTTTTCACGCATCTCTACCACGTCAGTCAGTAGTTTTTCAGGATCTCGTTTGAGGGTAAGTATTTGCTGGCGAATTTTCTCAAAGGCTTGCTGCAAAGCGGGTTCAGCCAATACTGCGCGAGCACGAACTAATGCTTGATGCTCCCAAGTCCATGCTTCATGATTCAAATAGTGATCAAAGGTATCAACATGCACCACCAATACACCAGAATTACCTGAAGGACGAAGGCGTAAATCAAGTTCATACAGCATGCCACTGGACATACGCGTATTAAAAATATGCATGATCCGCTGTGCTAATTTTGAATAAAACTGCCCCGCAGGTACTTCACGGTCGCCGTCAGTTGTATCATTTGTCGGGCTGTTATGAATAAAGACTAAATCAAGATCTGAGCTGTAGCCTAATTCCGTGCCACCCACTTTTCCGTAGCCAACTACACCAAAGCCTTTACCTATTTGCCCTTGTGACGACTTAGGCACGCCAAAACGTATCGACACTTGTTGCCAGGCAATACTCACCACTTCCGCAATAATTGCTTCTGCTAAAGCTGTTAAATGATCACTGACTTTGGTGATCGGCAAGACACCAGCAACATCAGCGGCAGCAATGCGAAGTTGTTGCGCCTGCTTAAATTGGCGCAAGTGATTCATTTGCGCTTCTAAGTCATCTTCCGGCACACGCAACATGCTTTCACGTAAATAGGCCTGGTAAGAGCTTAGTGCTGGCGGATTATGTAATAATTTAGGGTCGATAAGCTCATCAAGCAAAATCGGAAATTTGGCAATATATTCGGTGATCCAATAGCTTGCGCGGCACAATTTCACTAAATGTTTTAATGCACCAACATTTTCATACAGCAACTCAAGGTAAGCTGTTCGGGTAATTATTTTACTAAAGACCATTAATACCCGACTCAAGGTTTGATCGTCTGCCTGCTCTTGCTGCAATTGCCACAATAACAGCGGAATAAGCTTTTCTAGTACCTGTTGACCGCGATTTCCCATGCTGCGCTTGGAAATATCAGCGCGAAAATTCTTCACTTCTTGCCAAACTTTATCCGCTTGCCAAAAGTGACAACCTTGTTTAACCCAGGCAATAGATTCTTCATCGTCCCACTGGCTATGCCAAAGTGTTTGCCAATGTTGATCATGAGCATCGTTATTAGGTGCTTCTTCACCAATTAACAGACCAAATTCACGATGCACCGATTCCATGTGTTGTTCAAGCTGTACTAGAAAGTCATTCCAGCTATTAAAACCCATCACTAAGGTTAACCGAGCTTGATCAATTTCGTTATCTGGTAAGGTTTGCGTTTGTTGATCAGCCAGTGCTTGAATAATATTTTCTGCTCGGCGTAAAAAACGATAAGCCGCTTCCAACACACTAGCACTAGTCTCGCTAACTTCGCCATGCTCAACTAACAAAGGTAATACCGTTAATAAATTTCGCTGCTGAAGTGCGGTTACCCGACCACCACGGATCATTTGAAACACCTGAACGATGAACTCAATTTCTCTAATGCCGCCACCGCCAAGCTTAATATTATTAACTAAATTCTTACGACGCACTTCTTGCGCGATCATCATTTTCATACGGCGCAGGCTGTCAATAACGCTAAAGTCGATATAGCGACGATAAACAAAAGGTTTTAGCAGTGTTTGCAAGCGCTGATGATATGGGCCATCGCCAATTAAACGTGCTTTAAGCATCGCGTAGCGTTCCCAATCGCGCCCTTGTTCTTGGTAGTAATCTTCAAACGCATTAAAGTTCATCACCAATGGACCACTATCGCCAAAAGGTCTTAAGCGCATATCGACGCGATAAACAAAGCCGTCTGCTGTTTGCTGATTAAGGGCATTAATGAGTTTTTGCGCTAAGCGAATAAAAAACTGCTGATTATCAAGAGAGCGTCTTGCGCCGATAGTTTCACCGCTATCTGGGTAAGAAAAAATTAGGTCGATGTCGGATGAAAAGTTAAGCTCTTGACCACCCAATTTGCCCATACCAAACACTAATAAACTTTGTTCAATACCATCTTTATCTACCGGTGTGCCCCACTTACTTTTACAAAATTCGGTTAACCATGCTAATGCTTCAAGAATTAATGCATCAGCTAATTGAGATAAACGCGCTAGCGAAGTATTAAGCGGTTGCTCAAGCACCATATCGGCTACCGCAATGGCGACCATTTGTTGTAATCGAAATCGGCGCAATATGCGATTTAAGGCAAGTTCGTCGTCGCAATGTGACAATTGTTCATTTAATAATTGGGCATAATTAGCCACATCTGTTTGATAAATGCGCTCAGAGGTAAATAGCTCAACCACCAATTCAGGCGCTTGCAAGGCACTGTTTAAGACAAAATCACTTAATGCCAATGCATTTTTAAAGTCCGTTAATTGCGCTTCATTGAGCTTTTCAGGAAAAGTAGGATGTTGGTCAATAAATTTTTGCCAACTAAGCTGTGCTTGCTGTTCAAGCACTGGAGGAAATTGTAACATTTTTTTAGTCATCACCTTACAACCTATTCGCTATACTATTTGCTTCAAACATGGTTAATATCAGGGTAATAAACAATAGACATATTATGTCATTGATGATATTAATAAATGATAACCATAGCATTTTTAGGGAACCTATGGCAGAAATGCAACCAATAAGAATCGCTTTTTTTACACTATTGTTGTTTTTAGTTGGCTGTGGTGATCCAGTCAAAGAGCAGATCCTGCAACAAACACCAATCACTGAGCAAAGAGTACAACAATTAGCAGCATCACTTGAAGCTGATCAAGTACGAAATGCGAGTTTGATCAAACAATATGCAAATAAAGTCGGCGAAATAAAGCCTGAATTACAATCACTCATCGATGAGTTTAAAAAAGATGCTACCCCACAAGGGCCATTATACTTATCGTTAGTTGATCGTTTAAATACGGTAACCACACAACCACAAATGTTTGAAAGTAGCCAAGCCGTATACGATGAGCTACTCAATATTTATCAAGCGGCCGATCCGGTATTATTCTCAGACGCGTTGAGCGATCCACTTAACGTGCTCGCGGATATGTCTGACGGTATGCTGCCACGCGTTAATTCGTTATCAAAATCTCAAAGTCAGCAAGCGAATAACGCGCAAGACTTTGGCACTGGTGAACAATTAATTGGTAACCCAAGTTACGGCCAATGGCAAACTGGCAGCAATGGCATGTCGTTTTGGGCCTGGTATGGCATGTACTCTATGATGGGTGACTTGTTTGGCTCAAGACGCACTTATTACGGTGATTGGAGTCAGCGCAGAAATTATAGTTATTATAATGACTATGGTCGCACTCGTTATAGCTCGCCAAGTCAGCTTAAAAAACAAACGCAACTTGATACCCGAACTAAAAAATCGTTTGCAAGCCGAGGGCAGAAATTTCAAAGTCCCTACAGCAAAAACAGAGCTGGTGGCTCTAGCTTGTCAGGCAAAAGTAAATCAGCACAAACCAGTGCTAACCGTTTTCGTAGCAATACCGTGAAAAAAAGTAATTTCGCGAGTAAATCAACTTATTCAAAAAACGCCAGTTTTAGAAATAGCAGTAGCAATACTTCACGCGGCTTTAGACGTGGGAAATAGGACATAATATGAATACATTTATTGAAATTACCGCCCTGAATCAAGAATTATTGATCATCTTAGCCATAGATATTGCCGTTGCTATTTTTCTGCTTGGCACCATGCGTTTTGTCTCTGGACTTTCTTCAAAAGTGAATACTACGGATGAGCTAGCAAAAGAAGATAACTTTGCTTTTGGCATAAGTGTCGCAGGTAGTATTGCCGCACTGGGCATTGTGCTTACTGGCGCAATTACTGGTGAAGCAGCCGACAGTTATTTAGTTGAATTTATTGGCATGCTGACCTATGGCGTTTTTGGTTTAGTGCTAATTAAAGTGGGTCGCGTTATTCACGACCGCTTTGCCCTTAACCAATTAAACAAAACCGAAGAAATTATCAACCGTAACCTGACTGTTGGTTTGGTCGATGCTGCCGGCGCGATTGCCACCGCAATTGTTATTCGCGCAGTATTACTTTGGGTTGACGGCTTAAGTGTTGGCACCTTTTTAGCCATAGGTAGTGGCTTTTTAGTTGCACAGACCATGCTGGTTTTGATCACCCGTTTTAAAGAGCGCCAATACAAGAAAAATAATCAAGACGACTGTATGCAAGAAGCCTTCACCAAAGGACAAATTGCGCTCGCTATTCGTTATGCCGGACAAGTCATCAGCACCGCATTAGCGGTAACAGCGGCGAGTCATTTCTTAATTTATAGTCCAGAAACCTTAGTGAATAATTTATTAGGCTGGTTGGTTATCGGCATTGTGATGACAGTACTGGTGACTATATTAACCACCATTGCAAAACGTATTATTCTTTGGGGTATTAATTTAGTTGAAGAAGTCGATCAGCAACACAATATCGGCGTGGCCAGCATTGAAATGGCGGTCAGTATTTCAATTGCGTTAATGTTAAGCGCATTAATGGCATAATCTGGTAACGGCTTAAGACAGTTACCACCTCGTTAATTTCTAGGTGGTTTTATTGCTATCAATGTTGAGTGAACTTATGTCTGCACTTAGGGTGTTAGTCGATAAGTTACTCAACTTTTTTCTTTTCTATCGATGATAATTTATTTGTGATTAATCAAGCTCAACCATCTAGCCCAACATCCAAGTTTTGGGACGACGTATTGCTTATTTTAACCATGGCAGTATTGGCTGGCTGTGGGCTTATTTATGAATATTTGCTATCGCATTATGCTGGCCGCGTGCTCGGGGTCATGGAAAGCACCATATATGCCATGATAGGCTTGATGATAGTCGCCATGGGCTTAGGCGCATTTGCTGCGCGAAAAATTAAATGCGCCTTCAATGGCTTTGTTTGGTTAGAGCTAATAATTGCCCTGCTCGGCACATCGGCGATTTTAATTATCGGCGCTTTAATTGCTGTTACTCAATTATTGCCACAACTGGTAGCAGATACTTTTGCCATTCCACCAGATGCCTTACCTCGAGGCGGCTTATTCAAACAACTGAGTTTTCTTGCTTTTAATAGCCCTTACTTTTTTGGTTTATTACTCGGTTTTTTCATTGGTATGGAAATTCCATTAATTGCCCAAATTCGAGAACATATTCACCAAAAACACTTACAGCATAACTTAGGGACTATTTATGGTGCTGACTATATTGGCGCAGGCATAGGCGCGGCAATTTGGGTGATATTTTTACTCGCAATTGATATTAGTAAAGCCAGCGCGCTAACCGCCGCATTAAATTTAATTGCTGGCACTGTATTTATCAGCCGCTATTGGCACAAGCTGCGCTGGTTAAAAACCTTAATAGGATTACACATTCTACTCGCGGTACTTATCGTATTAACTTTCAACTACGGTAATGCTTGGCTCAATCAAATGAGCAACCTTTTGTATATCGACAAAGTCGTTTATAGCGATAAAACCCGTTATCAACAACTAACTTTCACTGAACGTTCAATGGGCTTAAATAGCGACAATACCATTAACTTTTACTTAAATGGTCGATTGCAATTTTCCTCATCTGACGAACATATTTATCACAGCTACCTCGTTTACCCAGTACTACTTGGTTCAGCCCGACACGACAATATTTTGATCATCGGTGGCGGCGACGGATTAGCACTAAGAGATGTATTAGCTTGGTCGCCTAAGAAAGTAACCTTGATTGATTTAGACAAAGAACTACTGGATATATTTAAAACGCCAGGTCAATATTTACCGAGTGCATTAGCCAATAGTATTCGTGATTTAAACCAGCAAAGCTTGCAAGATCCACGCGTCAATATTGTAGCTGCTGACGCCTTTATCGCGATAGACGAGCTATTAAAATCACAGCAAAGTTATGACGCCATCATTGTCGATTTACCAGATCCAAGTCATCCCGATTTGAATAAACTGTATTCCGTTAATTTCTATGCTCGTTTGAAACAGCTGTTATCGGGTGACGGTTTAATGGCGATACAATCAACCAGCCCTTATCATGCTAAAGACTCTTTTATTGCCATTGGCAATACCGCAGAAGCTGCCGGGTTTAATCACGTGCAGCAATATCACGATAACGTGCCTAGCTTTGGTGAATGGGGCTGGACAATTGCGTCAAAAGAAGGACGTAGCCCATTTGAGCGAATTTCCGCTTATCAAGAATTACCCGTTGCACATCATTGGCTAACCAAAAACTTGCTCAAAAATGCTTTTTATTTTCCAAACAATTTTTACCAAGACAAAGCCGAGATTGGCATAAATTACCTAGGCAGTCATAAATTGTATCAATTACATCAAAAGGCATGGCAAGAACAGCAAAGCGCAACTAAATTTGATTAATTGATACGGCAAACGGCGGCAACATGTAAAAAAGAACAGGTAAATGAATTGCCTAATAACATTCTGTAACAGGCAATTTTAAAAAAAATCACTTTTGGCTATTGACATATTATGTCTTAATGCTAAATTAACCCCATCGACATAATATGTCGAAAGCAAAAGCACGGAATTATTGAGTTGTTTTTTGCTACTTATTAATATGAGGATACAAATGAACATTCATAAGATAGCTAACCACTTAAATACGCTAGCAGATAACTCAGAAACAGGTATGGTTTTTGACTGCCAACCAATTTCAGGTGAAGTTGATGTATTGCAAATTAGTGTGGTAGATCGCGAAGAATTGCCTATTTTTGTTTCTGTTACAGATGACCAAATTCTTTGCATTACTTACCTTTGGGGCCAAGAAGAAGTTAAGCCTGAAAGTATCCCTAGCATGCACGAAAGCATGTTAGAAATGAACATTCCAATGCCGTTATCATCATTTGCAAAAATCGGTGATAAGTATGTAATTTTTGGCGCATTGTCCATTAATTCAACCTTCGATGATATTGAGCATGAACTCGCCGTGCTTAGCAATAATGCCATAGAAATCATCGATGATATGAGCGACTTTTTAATTTAATCACCTGCTATTTGGAGTAAGAAACATGAGTATATTTAAAAAAATTATGACCGCTATTCGCGGTGGCGCAACAGAAGTAGGTGAAGCTATTGTTGACTCTAACGCGACACGTATTTTTGAACAGGAAATTCGCGACGCAGAAAATCACCTAACCAAAGCCAAGCGCGACTTAACCGGCGTAATGGCACAGCAAATGGCAGCAAGCCGTGAAGTTGACCGCCTAAAACGCGAAGCCGTTGAACACGAAGGTTATGCCGTTCAAGCCTTAGAAAAAGGCGACGAAGCGCTAGCATTAGCTGTTGCTGAAAAAATTGCTAATTTAGAGTCTGAACTTGCCACACAGCAGCAAGCATTAGATAGCTTCGAAGGCAATGCTAATCGCTTAAAAGAATTAGTGAAGAAAAGTGAGCGTCAAGTTGCAGAATACAAGCGCCAACTTTCAATGGTGAAAACCACTGAAAGTGTGCAAAAAGCAACATCTGCGATCACCGATAACTTTTCATCAAGCAACTCTAAACTGTTAAATGCTAAAGACTCGCTTGAGCGTATTAAAGCAAAACAGCAAAAATTTGATGACCAAATGAAAGCGGCAGAAGTATTAGAGTCTGAAGATTCTGACAACTCACTAGAAGCTAAGTTAAAAGAAGCGGGTATTGGTGGCACAGACAACAGCGCAAACTCAGTTTTAGAGCGCTTAAAAGCCAAACAAAAGTAACACTTGCCTATCCCAACTAGGCTTTTGCTCAGCATGTTTTTCATGCTGAGCCTTTTTTATGAGTACGCTTATGAGTTTTTTTAAGAAAGTTTTTAACAAAGAACAACCGCAACGTAAATTAACATCAGCAAATGAGTTAAAGGCTGGCGATATTATTGTATTAACCGACAGCTTTGCCCTACCTGAAAACTTACGTAATCAACAATTTCATATCAAAGCGGTAAATACATATGAGTTTGAGTACGACAAGCAAACTGAATGGGCGCTTGAGTCAAACAGCAATATTGAATTATTTTTATCGCTTGATGTTGATGATAAAACCTACTTAAAATTTTCCCTCAAAATTAATCATAGCGACGTTGAAAGTTTGTTTAATTTAGACAGCTTTGCACAAGTATTTGACGAACCCGGCGACGCCTTTTTAGAAAAGCAACAAGATACAAATTTAACCAACGGTTGGACAAGCGAGCAATATCAACAAAACGTGTTTGCCAAAGTAGGTTACTTTCATCGCAAAGACCATCGCAGCGAAAATATTTCAGTTTACCAAGGTCAAGATGCAGGCGAGCAATTTGAACTGTATCAACTCCTTGATCAAGACCAAGCACGTGGCATCGACGTAGAAGTATGGCAAGATGGCGATACCGATGTATTTTTAACATTTTACCGTCCGTTAACCGATATTGTTGATATGTTTCCAGGGAGCTAATTAATGAGTCGAAAAATACCTGAAAAATGGCAATCATCAGTCAAAGCCGTTAAAGCCGTGCAAGTGGCTTTTGATATGGATGAAAAAATTCAACTGGCGATCCGCAAAGAAGCCCTAGAAGCCGGCTTTAGCCCGTCGGAACAAATACGTACTATATTAGGCTTACCCACCAGTAAGCGTCCAAAGCGCCCACGTTTAACGGTAAGTTTGTCACCGGACGACTACGCCTTATTAGCTGATAAATATGACCTTACCCCCGATCAACAACTTGAAATAAAAAAAAGATTGATGGATGATCTGGTAAAGCATATTGTAGAAAAATAATCACCACCTCTAACGTATAAGTGCACATGAAAGATAAATTCAAAATGTATAACGTCGACCAATACGGCGTTAGAAATTATAACTCGTTATATTTACTGTTAATGACAGTGTTTGTTTTATACGGCATTATCGCCATTTTATCTTTCCCGCTTTATCAATTAGAACTTAGCGATCCAAACAGTAATATTCACACCTATAAAGATGCATTCTGGACACTGCAAATGAGCGCCAGCACGATAGGTTTTGGTGACTTCTACCCGGTAACCTTTATGGGACGAATTATCGTTGCGGCGATGTTTTATATTGGCGTTGGCTTAGTTGGCTTTATTGGCGCACAGTTCGTTAATAAATTTGTCAGCTTTTCAGATACCAATGTAAAGAACCGAGAAATTCGCAAACAAAATGAATTGATCATTGCGCAAAACAAAGCCCTTGAAGAAAAGCTCGAAGCGCTCTTAAAAAAGTCGCAATGATCACAGAATAACCTGGCCCAATAACTACAAGCTTACCTATAGTTTTCAAACTGTAAGCTTGTTTTAGCAATAGCAAACTCCCCCTGAACTGCCCTTCTTGTTACTATCCTTTTCATCCTGACGTATTTCCACTTAAAATTAATTATTAGTAATCAATGAATTAACGAAAACCAAACCTCGTTGCTTGCAATAAAAACCACTTTAACAAGTTATTAACAACCGCTTGCTAACCCTCTGATAAAAATGATTTTATTCTTCTGGAATAATCCACAAAATTTATGTCATACTACTTAGGCATGAAACTATAAAATGATACTGGGAAATTATTATGTTACTTAAAAAAATTGCGTTAGTTGGCTTTGCTGTTGCATTAACAGGTTGTGCAAATACTGAAGGTTTAGAGCAACAAGTTACTAGCTTAAACCAAACTGTGAATAAACTGTCTTCTAAAGTAGATAGCCTTTCAAGCGAAGTTTCAGAGTTAAAATCAGCATCGAAAGCTGCTGCTTCATCTTCTGAAGAAGCACTAAGCACAGCTAAAGAAGCTAACGAGCGTGTTAGCAATTTTGTTGCTTCGTACACTAAATAAAAATTTTGCATACAGCAAACAAATAAAAAGCACTTACCTAGGTAAGTGCTTTTTTTATAGTTGATGCATTAACGAGCTTTGTTCAACGCCTTAAAAAGACAGTTCAGTCACTAACCCCGTTTTTTGTGCTAGTGCGCTATTTGCTTGGCTTAGTTGCTCTTGCGAGTCACCAACAAACTTCTGCACCGCTTTAGGTAAGTCAAGTTGCTGTGCATGCTTATCATCTTCATCTGGTGATAATGGCTGATGAATTTCAATTAACCGCGTATTTAGCTCGTATGACATTTTAATCGGTTGATTGATAATGCGTATCGACGTATCAAGTGCAATATTGTCATAAAGCCATTTAATGTCGTCGTCATACATGCGAATACAGCCTGAACTTGCCCGCATGCCAATGCCAAATCGTTGATTACTGCCATGAAGTAAATATTCGCTACGCCCAATTCTCAGTGCATATTTACCAAAAGGATTATCAGGGCCTGGCGGAAATTCTTTTGCCATTTCTTTACCATGCTCTTCAAAGTATCGGGCTTGCATTTCTTTCGTCGGTCGCCAAATAGGATCTTTTCGTTTTTCGCTGATATAACTAATGGTTTGCGGAGTCGATAAACCTTGTCGGCCTATACCAATAGGAAAAACATGTACGCGCTGTGCATCGCCAAAATAATACAAACGCAGTTCAGCAAGGTTAACCACTAAGCCTTCTTTTTTAATAAACGGCAGTAGCATTTTTTTAGGAATAACAATAGCTGTGCCAACAGCAGGCAGAAATGGATCGATATCAGGGTTTGCCGCCATTAGCGCTAAAAAGCCAACATTGTATTGTTCAGCTAGCGCTTGGAAATAGTCGCCCTTTTTAGCGATATGAACAATATCTTCACCAATAACACGAGAGTTTTCTTTTGGTAAGTCATAAACAGTTGCTAGTGACACAATAGAAAAAAAGCTTAAACTTACAATTAATAATCTAAAAACAGTTATCACAAAATACGCCAATAAGGTTCAATGGAAAGTGCACTTATACGTGAATTATCTAATGCTAACAATAAGCTTTCAACTTTAGTTTGTTGCCAATTGATCAGTTTTTTAGGCGGCTGCTCTAATCGCGATAATTGCGTTTGAATAATCCACAAGGTTTGTAATTCACTTAAACCATGTTTTATGTCTAACCATGGGCTGCGAAAATCAATGCGTGATTGCTTTTCATATAAATGCCCAAACCAACTACCAGTAAGTAAACTGCGAATCACTAATGCTTGCTGGGCAAGGTATTGTTCGCTTGTTAGTGATGGCGCGTTTGAAAACTGCTGAGCAATATTATCAAGCCCTTTATCTAAACACTGCTGCGCAAATGAGACTAACGACTCACTGTCGATTTCTTCCTCTTGTTCAGACAAAGTTAGTAGCAGTTTTAATAAAGAAAGTTGCAGTAGGTTAAATCGCTCGCTATAAATTAGCTCCGTGACTTGCGCGCTATTTGGAAAACGTTTTTGCTCTAATTTAAGCTGACTGAGTAACTGCTCGCTTAACTCGATGCGTTTGCGGTAATTACCTGTTTTATCAATTAACTCTTGAATATAAATCGCATTATCAACCCAGGTAAATAACTTCATAAAATGACTAAGTTCATCGCGTATGCTGGTTGCCTTTTCAGGAAGATGTTCTTTAAACAACCAAAAGCCATGACGAAGTAACGCTAATACTTCTACCGTTTTAGACAAATAGATAAGCGACGGCGATTCAATATACGCATTTAACATGACTTGTAATTGTTGCAAGCCAAAATTTAACCCGGCAACAAAGCCTTTAGCAATAGTTTGCTCGCGCGTTAATGGCACTAATTCAAACGGGGTAATATCAGGCAAATATTGCTGCTTTTTCCACAGCGCATAACCTCGAGCCGCTTTGCTTTTTATGCCTGGGCGAATTGATAAATGTGCAAATAACAAAGTAGCAAGTTCAAATAAATCGCTATGTGACCCAGTAACCAGTTCAAGCTCTACTTCGCACAGAGTTTCCGTGTCACCACTGGCTTTTATTTCCCCTTGGTCGAATGCCATTTCTACAACACTGCCATTAGCAAGCGTGACTAGCCATATTTGGCGAGTAAAGTCGGTACTAAATAATGAAATTAAATTTTGCTGAATGGCGTCTACATCCTGGCTAGTTAGCCAGATATGGTTGGGAAATAAAGATAATTCAGGAAATGTTGATTCTACGTTGATATTAAATTCAGGACGTTGGTGCAAACCACCAATAACTTTGCCTGCGGTTTTTATGGTTTGCTCATGTTTACCGCCAGCGGTTCTAATACGTAAGCCCATATCATGCTGTCTTAGTACTTGGTCTGGCGTATCAAAATAGCAATTAGATAAGGTTTTTTCGCTATGTTCTACGTGGTAATTTTGCTGTGCCAGTAACGAAGAAATAATTTCAGCACAGTTGTCGTTTTGCACCAAGTATTTGAGCTCAATTTCGGTATTCATAGTTGTCCATTCAATTTTCTGTTCAAGTATTAGAGGCTAATCTTTGCTTAAAGTTTCACCGCTTAATACTTTCATGTTAGTACCTTACAAAAGCTCGTTAATCGAAGCAATAATTTTCAATTTCTTTTATATCAATACGCTAGCGATTAACTAGGGGCTGTTGATCTTTCGTGTTTATTTTTGCAGCAGTTTATAGGTATTTAGACAAAACATTGTGATTGCTATGTGGTTATTCCACATGAAAGCGCAATAATGATGGTTAAATGCCTAGAAACGCTGCCCTTGGGGTTCAACTAAACGCTATTTCTTCATCGTTGTTCACAACTTACATGGAACAACCATGCTGTGTTGTTCACGCCTTGAACAAAATGCGTTTACTTTGAACAAAATTTAACCTCGAAAGATCAACAGACCCTAAGGAAGCGAACAATATTCGTACTTAAATATTTCGCCAATGCTAGTTTATCTTGAATGAACAGGTTGTTTTTCGTACTAGATCAACTTTAGTAACCATTCTTAACTTGATATAAACAGGGCAAAGCCCTAATATCTTGTTCTTAATAAGCTTACAGGTTTTTGGTTGTATCAATGAATTTTGTCAAAAGTATTTTATCCCTAGTATTGTTTTCGTTCTCACTTAGCCTTGCTGCACAGGAAGAACCAGCAAATATGGCGACTGGTTTTATTTCAGACGATCTCTTCATTTATATGCATGCTGGTGCAGGTACGAATTACCGCATTTTAGGCACAATTAACGCTGGTACTGAAATTAAAATTACTGGACAAAGCAGCAATGACTACAGTGAAATTGTTGACACGAAAGGCCGTCTTGCTTGGGTAGAGTCAAAATATGTTTCAACAAAGCCTGGCTTAAGAAACGTGATTGCTGAGCTTAATACGCAAATGGCAAGCTCATTAGATGATACTAATCGACTTAATAGCAACTTGTCTGCCAACCAAGAACAAATTGTTGCCCTTAAAAATAGCAATACTGAACTGCAAAATAATTTAGCGGCGCTAAACAATGAACTCATTGAAACTAAAGCTAAATTAAAAGACCAAGATACGAATATTAAAAAAGAGTATTTTTACAATGGCGCTATCGTTTTAAGTATCGGCTTATTATTAGGTATTATTTTACCTCGCCTTGGTGGTCGTAAAAAAGCCAATATGGATAGCTGGAAATAAGCTAACCTTTCGCCTTTCAATAACTTCTATTGCCTTGCTTAACCGAGCAAGGCAACTTCTGCACCTTAGATATCTAATCCCACCGCATCATAAATACCACACTTGTTTTTTGATATTACGGCAATGACTTTGTCGCGTTAACATCTCCAACACGATAGTTACAAACAAATAAAACACGATACAAAATCTAGCTAGAGAAACTTTAACCAATAGTGAGAAAATTGCAGCAGCTGTTTAATTTAACGGCAGTTTGTTATTGAATTGTCGGCACCTGCATGCCGACATATTCTCCGCTCTTTAGGTGAGACTATGGCCGGTACCAAAAAACTTGTTGGCAAACATTTAAAAGTTGCTCATAAAGCTCTAACCAAGGTTACAGACTTTCTTGAACGCTTAAATATTCATTACATCGTAGATTGCGGTACATTGTTAGGCATGATCCGCGAAGATAGGTTATTACCTTGGGACGACGATGTCGATTTGTCTATAAAGCGCAGCGATGCCGAGTTTCTTGTAAAAAACAGATGGCGCCTTTGGTTAATGGGTTACAGAACCTGTGTAAGGCACTATAGAAATGACGATTATGCTTTTAACAAGGGCGATGTACGCCTCATTAAAATTCAAACGCGAAAATGGCTGTTTTTCAAAAAAGATAACGTACTCGATATTTTTATCAAAGACGCGGTTGGTGATGAATATCAAATGGCTCTTGGTAGAAACCCTTCGGTATTACAAGGCATACCTAAAACGTTTCTCGACGAAACGGTTAGCTTTTTATTTGGCGATAAAACCTATTCAATTCCGAAAGCTTATCAAGAGTATTTAACATTTATTTATGGTGACTGGCGTACGCCGGTAAAAGAATGGAATTTCTTGGTAGACGCTAAGTGTAATAAATACTAACGCTACAGTCAGGGCAATAACATAGTTAGCTTATTGCCCAATATGAATATTTATACTTTAACTTGTTGTCGGTATCACTAACCACTCTTTTGGCAAAATCCCAAGTGAATCAGTGTAATGAATCCACTTGCCTGGACAGACTACAATTTTATTAGGGTTTGCATTTAACCAAGCGCCCCACCAACTAAAGCTACTGTTTGCAATTATATTATGGTTACATAAACTCATTAACTGCATATCTCGATACGAGTTTTCTCCGCCGTTCCAATCTACAAACTTAGCATTGGCTACTTTTAAGTTTTCTCTACACCAAGGAATGTCGTCAGAAAACACAACAAACATCGGATTTTCAACCAAAGATTCTATTTTTTTTACGGCCTGTTCATAATAGTCAGTAGTGCAAATACCGCCTAACGATTTATGCTTTAAATAATCACCACGGCGTATATGAATAGCCACCGTTGTATGGTTAGCTATGTCATCCGCTAACTCGATATTTTGTTGTTCAGTAAAACTAGGAAAAACAAGATTCTCTCGCAATGTCGATTCGATATTATCGAGGTATCTGTAGCTTTGCCATGAGCCTCGGTAATAGACATTGGTATTTGCCGTACCTAAAAATTGTTCTTGATAAGAAAAGTGCAGCTTTTTCTTTTCTTTGATATAGGTTCTATTGACAAAAGGTAGGTACTTATTAAGCTCTTTTTTAAACTTAGTCACAATATTTTTAGTACCTTGGATCTGCAACTTTTCTTCTTTTGAGCAATAGTTCTCATTTAAATTGAAAATACGCTCTAACTCAAAACCATTATGTAATTGATAACTGGCCATATCATGAATATCGAGCTTGACGGTTTCTTGATTAAACTTCGCTTTAATTGCCTGATAAAATGCGTATTGAAAAATTTGATTTCCAAAACCACCACATACACGTACTATTTTCATTAAATGTTTCACTTTAGCTTGAGAGTCTATACATCCTTTAGCTACGTTTTTTAGTACTAACTAGAGAACTAACTTTTGAATTAACATAGTTAAGGAACGAATTACGCCATGATACCATCATCAGATCCACTTTAGTAAATGAAAAGCCAACCTAGAAACAAATTAGCAATGATTTAACCTGTACTTATTGTATAATGCCGCGTAATTTTTCCGTTATTTCTAGTGCTAAATAAATCATCTAGTTTCAGGATACTTATCATGTCAAAAAATAAAGTTGCTCTCATTACCGGGATCACTGGTCAAGACGGCTCATATCTAGCCGAATTTTTACTTGAAAAAGGCTATGAAGTTCATGGTATTAAACGCAGAGCTTCATCATTAAACACCGAGCGCGTTGACCATATTTTTCAAGACAACCATGAAGAAAACCAAAACTTTTTCTTACATTACGGTGACTTAACCGACTCATCAAATTTAACCCGTATCATTAAAGATATTCAACCAGATGAAGTGTATAACCTTGCAGCACAGTCGCATGTTGCGGTTTCGTTTGAATGTCCTGAATACACAGCAGATGTAGATGCGTTAGGTACGCTACGCTTATTAGAGGCTATTCGCTTTTTAGGCTTAGAGAAAAAAACCAAATTTTACCAAGCTTCAACGTCTGAACTTTACGGTGAAGTACAAGAAATACCACAAACTGAAACGACACCGTTTCACCCGCGTTCGCCTTATGCCGTTGCTAAAATGTACGCATATTGGATTGTGGTGAATTATCGTGAATCGTACGGCATGTATGCTTGTAATGGCATTTTGTTTAACCATGAATCTCCGCGTCGTGGTGAAACCTTTGTGACGCGTAAAATTACTCGTGGTTTAGCCAATATTGCTCAAGGCCTAGAAAAATGTTTATACCTAGGCAACATGGACGCATTACGTGATTGGGGACATGCCAAAGACTACGTACGTATGCAATGGATGATGCTGCAACAAGAACAAGCGGATGATTTTGTCATTGCCACCGGTAAACAAATTAGTGTGCGCGATTTTGTTAAATTATCAGCACAAGAAGCGGGCGTTACTCTTGAGTTTAGCGGTGAAGGCGTTAACGAAATAGCCACAGTTTCCGCTATTAGCGGTAACAACGCACCAGCTTTAAAAGTTGGCGATGTTATTGTAAAAGTTGACCCGCGTTATTTCCGCCCTGCTGAAGTTGAAACCTTATTAGGCAACCCAGCAAAAGCCAAAGAAAAACTTGGTTGGTCACCAGAGATTACCGTTGAACAAATGTGCGCAGAAATGGTGGCTAACGATTTAGATACTGCCAAACAACACGCCATATTAAAACAGCATGGCTACTCACCAGCCATTTCTGTTGAATAAGTTACCTAAAGCATGAAAATACTACTAACAGGTGCCAACGGTATGGTTGGCAAAAATATTCTTGATGCAGCTAAAAAACACTCTCACCAGTTTATAGCGCCAAGCAGCCAAGAGTTAAATTTGCTAGATTTTAACAGCGTGCAAAATTACCTCGAACAACACCAGCCGGAGATGATTATTCATGCTGCTGGTATTGTTGGCGGTATTCAAGCGAATATGGCACAACCGGTGAAATTTTTGGTTGAGAATATGCAGATGGGATTAAACATTCTCAATGCAGCTCGCGCCAACAAGGTTCAACAGTTTTTAAATTTAAGTAGTTCTTGTATGTATCCACGCGATGCCGCTAATCCATTGCAAGAAGAACTCATTTTAAAAGGTGAATTAGAACCGACAAATGAAGGCTATGCACTTGCTAAAATAACTAGCACGCGCTTATGTGAATACATTCACCAAGAAGACTCAAGCTTTCTGTATAAAACGATCATTCCTTGTAACCTGTACGGTAAATACGATAAGTTTGATCCAAAAAATTCACACATGATCCCTGCCGTTATTCGTAAAATTTCAGAAGCGAAAAAGCAAGAGCTCAGTGAAATTGATATTTGGGGTGACGGCCTAGCAAGGCGTGAATTTATGTATGCTGAAGACCTTGCTGACTTTATATTTTATGCCATTGACAACTTTAGCGCGATGCCACAAAACCTGAATGTTGGTTTAGGCACTGACTATACCATTAACGAATATTATCAAGCTGTTGCTAACGTTATAGGTTTTAACGGTAAGTTTGTACATGACTTATCAAAACCTGTTGGCATGAAGCAAAAATTAATAGACGACAGCAAATTAAAGGCCTTTGGCTGGCAATTTAAAACCTCTCTTGAACAAGGGATTTCAAATACTTATCAATTTTACTTAAGTGAGTACGATCATGACTAATTATTCCTTAGCAAGCAGCACCTGGAATGAAAAGGAATTAAACGCCATTCAAACCGTAATCGACAGCGACATGTATACAATGGGTAAACATGTCGCCCAGTATGAACAAGATTTTGCGAAATTTTTTGGTTCAAAATACGCGTTAATGGTCAGCTCGGGTTCAACAGCAAATTTATTAATGATCGCCGCTTTATTTTTTACTAAAAATGAAAAGTTAAAGTTAAAACGTGGTGACGAAATTATCGTGCCTGTTGTTTCTTGGTCAACCACCTACTTTCCGTTGCAGCAATATGGCTTAAAAGTGAAATTTGTGGATATCGATCGCAATACACTTAATATGGATCTTGATAAACTCGACGCGGCAATTACCGATAAAACCAAAGCGATTTTATCGGTCAACTTACTGGGTAACCCTAACGACTATCAACGAATGCAAGAAATTATCGGCGAGCGCGACATTTTCATTCTTGAAGATAATTGTGAATCTATGGGGGCTACAATAAACGGCAAGCAGGCAGGCTCTTTTGGCGTGATGGGCACTTTTAGCTCATTTTTTTCCCACCACATTGCAACCATGGAAGGTGGCTGCGTAATTACTGATGATGAAGAACTCTATCACATTTTACTGTGTATTCGTGCTCACGGTTGGACGCGTAACTTACCGAAATTTAATCATGTTAGTGGTGAGAAAAGTGATGACCCTTTTGAAGAATCATTTAAATTTATGTTACCAGGTTACAATGCTCGTCCACTCGAAATGAGCGGCGCATTAGGTATTGAGCAACTTAAAAAGTTACCTGAGTTCATTAAAATCCGACAAAAAAATGCCCAGTTATTTCAGCAACTGTTTGCACAGCACCCTTTTATTGAAATACAAAAAGAAACAGGCAACAGCAGCTGGTTTGGTTTTTCTTTAGTATTAAAAGAAAATGCGCCTTATAGCCGAGCTGAATTAGTGAAAATACTTAGTGACAAAGGCATTGAATGTCGCCCAATAGTTACTGGAAATTTCCTTAAAAACACCGAAGTATTAGCGCATTTTGACTATGAAGTTGCTGGCACAGTTGACGCTGCGGAATACATAGACAAACATGGTCTTTTTGTTGGAAATCACCAAAACGATATCGAAAAAGAAATTAAGCTACTGGCAGAAGTCTTATGTTAAATAGTGCTTGAAAGCACAATACATCTACAAAGAGATAGCAACGAAAGCACTCAACATAACTAGTCATTATGTTGAGGGCTTTTTAGTGTCGTAAACAAGGTTAGTCCTTTGTTAAGCAAACGTTTACATCACAACAATAAAGCCCACAAAGTTACAAACATAAACAGAGAGGTCAATCATACAAATTTAAAATAACGTATAGCCCGCACTAAAAATACATTCCCCGTATGCAATACGACTCTATTATTCCAATTGGCGCCAATTGCCGCGTTGCGCAAGCATTAAGAGATTTAAACCTACGCCAACAAGCACTTCCTGTTGATTGGGTGCTATCTAGTGCTCAAGCACTGCTTCAACTTATCAAAAATGACTTCAATCATTTTTTCGAGCAAAAGTATTGCCAAGGCATGTCGTTTTTTTCTACAAAAGGTAAAAAGTGCACTTGTGTGTTAAATCATTTTTATCAAATTAGTTTCATTCATGACAAAGCATGGCACCACGAACGGTTTTTAACGTACAATAAGCGCATTCAAGCATTTAAAGATACGATAAACCAAGATAAAGTTTTACTGATACGTTGGGATATGAAAGCCCCTTTTCATAACGACCATAATCATATAGAGCATGAACAGCGCGACAAAGAGTATTTTCAACAAAGTGATAGCCTAGAAAACTTATATCAACTTAAAGATATTTGTAATCAAAAATATAAAGGTGATGTTGATTTATTAATACTCCATGCTGACAAAATTGCCGAAGAAGATAAACGCCCTGATGTGTTTTATCATTTTATTGATGTAACAAAAGTAAAACAACAAACAAGAGCTTGGGACCGTATTGCGATCAGAAAAGCATTAAAAAGTTTGAAGTTAACCTTAAAAAATAACAATAACAAAATAAGTTACTTTCAAAAATTAAAAATATGGATGTATTAAAAAAGAGTAAAAGAACATGAAAATTTTGGTAATACCTAATCGTGGCCGCTCGTATAATGCCGTGCGCCCTGAAGCCGAGTGTTATATCAAGCTCGCACAGCGCGGCCATCAAGTCACCATTATGTCTAGTGCAACTAACGCCTACATCGACGAATATAAAAAATCGGGTGTAACTTTTATTGAGTTAAAAAACTTAAAAAAGCATAGCTGGACGGTAATCAAGCAAATGCGTGATTATATTAAAGACAATGATATTGACCTTGTTTATGCTACCGAATCTAAAGGCATTCCTAACGCCAGTTTTGCTTGTATTGGCACTAAAGCAAAAATGATCGCTTATCGCGGCACATCTGGCGGTATGTACAGAACAGATCCGAGCAATTACCTTTGTATGTTACACCCAAGAATTGATGGCGTTATTGGCGTTTCAACTCCTTGTACCGTGAATATAAAATCAAAAGTTAGGCAAGCCATTAAGCAAAATATTGAAACTATCTACAAAGGTCATGATTTAGACTGGTATCAAGCGCCCGCTGCTGATTTAGCTGAGCTTGGCAGCGATGAACAATACTTCAACCTATTGTGTGTCGGCAGCCCTCGCCCACACAAAGGTACTCATATTTTATTGGAAGCCGCAAAGCAGCTAAAAGATATTGAAAATTTAAGAATTATCCTGGTTGGCGATAATTTACAAAAACAGCCATTTTTAGATCTAATTAAAGACTCGGGCATGGCTGAACGTATTTTATTACCTGGCTTTAGAAACGATGTACCCGCCATTGCCAAAGCCTGTGATTTATTGGTATTACCTTCTTTAGCAAAAGAAGGTTTAACTCGCACTGTGCTTGAATCGCTTTCTAACGGCACGCCAGTTGTCTCTTCTGCTAACGACGGTGTACTAGAGTCAATTGAAAATGATTATAATGGTTTTATTGTGCCTATTGGCGATATTGACGCACTTGCTGAACGTATTAAATTTTTGGTCAATTCCCCTGATGTACTCACTAAGCTTTCAAATAACAGCAAGGAAATTATCAAAGGTAAAATGTCGCATCAACAAACCGTTGAACACATGGAAGCGTATTTTGAAAAAATGATCGCAAGCGCTTAACCAGCAAGCAACTTTCTTAAAGCAATTCCTTGTCTTAAAAAAATAAAAAAGCGAGTCTGCCTTTTTCGTGGCGGCCTCGCTTTTTTAGTTGTTTATCAGATATCATTTATTAGATGTAGTTTGTTGAAAATTATAACGTTACGCCAATTGGCGCTTAACTTGGTAGCGTGAAATAATTTAGCAACATTAAACCTGATAAAAGCTTCGATACCAATGAACAAAGTTATCGACACCTTTAGCAACGTCCATCGACGGTTTATAGCCAGTCACTTCAAACAAATCTGAAACGTCAGCATAGGTTTGATAAACGTCCCCTGCTTGCATTGGCATGAAGTTTTTCTTGGCTTTAATCGATAACGACTGCTCTAACGACTCTATAAACGACATTAATTTTACTGGGTTACCATTGCCAATATTGTAAACACGATATGGCGCGCTACTTTTAGCAACACTGCCCGTTTCAACTTGCCAGCTAGCATCTTTTTCAGGCACCACGTTTTGTATGCGAATAATGCCTTCAACAATATCGTCTATATAGGTGAAATCGCGGCGCATATCGCCATTGTTGTATACGTCGATGCTATCGCCTGCAACTATCTTTTTGGCAAATTTAAACAATGCCATATCTGGGCGTCCCCACGGGCCATAAACGGTAAAGAACCTTAATCCTGTGGTTGGAATATCGTATAAATGTGAATAGGTATGCGACATCAATTCATTCGATTTTTTTGTTGCCGCGTATAACGAAATAGGGTGAGCAACACTGTCGGTAGTTGCAAAAGGCACTTTATTATTTAAGCCGTAGATAGAACTTGATGACGCATACACTAAGTGCTCAACATTATTGTGTCGACAGCCTTCTAAAATAGTTAAATGGCCAACCATATTGCTGTCTGCATACGCCATCGGATTATCAATAGAATAACGCACACCAGCTTGTGCAGCTAGGTGAATAACGCGGTCAAATTTCTCTTTTGCAAATAGTGTTTCAATGCCTTCCCGATCAGCTAAATCGAGTTTTTGAAAACTAAACAAAGACAAAGGCGCTAGTTCTTTTAAGCGCGCGAGCTTTAAATTAACATCGTAATAGTCGTTAAGATTATCAATACCAACCACTTGATGACCTGCTTCACATAATCGCTTGGCAACATGAAAACCGATAAAACCTGCGGCTCCGGTGACTAAATATTTCAATGTTTTATTCCTAGTTAATTTTTCGCTTAATTAAGCCTAATGTTAGCTACAGGCTTATTTTCATAGTGTGATCATACTTGAATATAAGCATAGTGCCCAACAGAAATTCATGTAAAGTTATTAGCATTAGCAACTAAATTACAAAAGCGGATCGAATACTTACCGCTACCGCTGGAATTATCCTATTTCCAACGGTAGAATAGCGCGGTTATATTTCCATATTCTAAGGCTTATCTCGTTGAAACTTGTTCGTAAATTTCCTAGTGTAAAAGTGCTTATCAGTATTATTTTTTTGAGTAGTTTTCATACTTTTGCCGCAGGCGTATCGCCATATTTACCCATTGGCAAAGATCCATTACTCGACCTTGAACTTCACCGTTTAGCCACCGTTGCCAAAATGCCGATTTTAAGTCGCCCGTATCACGCGGCAACGGTTTATAAATACTTAGATAAAGTTGTTGATAGCCACCCACAATTACATCAGCGCATTAAACGCTATTTACGTCGTTATATGAAAGACAAAGCCATTACGCATGCCTCTGTTGAAATAAGCGCGTCGAACAATACAGAAGTGACCTTGCCAAATCAACGTGGCCAAATGCTTGACGATAATTACAAGCTTGACTTTAATAGCTTTTGGCAAGTGAATAGCCACCTTATTGTTAATGCTGGTGGTGTTCATTACGAAGATGGCGGCTTTATTCCTAATAATAATTTTGTCTCATTTGGTTGGGATGTTTTCCAAGTTGATGTCGGTTATCGCGAGCATTGGTTATCACCCTTTCAAGAAGGTGCGGTACTTTTATCAACACAAGCTAAAGCGCCACTTAATGTCACCATTAGCAATCCAACCCTAATAACCGATTGGAACATTAAATATGAAATGTCAGTCGGTATTTTAGAAGAGCACGACGATATTCAATTTGACCGTGAAGAAGATCCTGTTTCCGGAAAACCGGGCTTTTTATCGATGCATGCTAGCATTCAACCTTTTGATTGGTGGACCATTGCTGGTAACCGCACCTTTATGTTTGCCGGTGATGGCAGCGGTATTACGATAGGTGATATATGGCAAGCGATAATCGATCCGGTAAATGCTGATAATTGTGGTGGTGAGGGCACTGAACTACAAGACTGTAGTGAAGAGTTTGGTAACCAACAAGCGTCAATCACTAACCGTTTTGATTTAAGCTGGAACGGTACGCCGTTTAGCCTTTATTACGAATACGCGGGCGAAGATACCAATAATTACAGTAACTACAGACTGGCAAACTTAGCCAATAGTTTTGGCCTATTTTTACCTTATTTGAATGATACCATGTCGTTGAACATGGAATTTACCAGCTTTCAAAGTGCTTGGTATACCCATCACATCTACGGTGAAGGCTATTCAAACGACGGCGTAAAAATGGGTCACTGGTGGGGCGCCATGAAAGCGCCAAAAGATAGCTTAGGTGGTGAAGCCGGTAGTGTGCGTCTTGACTGGCAAAACAGCAGTGATTCACAAGTATCATTTTTATATCGTACAGCAAGTTTTAACAATGATAATTACAATTACGAACAAGCCCATGAACTTGAAGTAAAATACAGCAAAGCGGTAGACGACGCCTTTGTCGAAGTAAATTTGTACTTGGGTAAAAACGCCTATGGTGACAACTTTGTTCAAACCAGTGTTGCTTACCTTTGGTAAACACTAGGCTATAACCCGCAACTATTAGGAATTCGTTATTATGCGCGTCATTACTTTTGGAACTTTTGATATATTTCATGTTGGCCACGTCAACATTTTAGAGCGCGCACGATTACACGGCGATCACTTAATTGTTGGCGTATCTTCAGATAAACTTAATATCTCTAAAAAAGGAAGACCACCGGTTTACAGCGAAGATGACCGCAAACACATTATTCGCTCGATGCGATGTGTGGACGATGTATTTTTAGAAGAGTCGCTTGAACTAAAAGCTGATTATATTAAATATTACAATGCCGATATTTTGGTCATGGGTGACGATTGGCAAGGTAAATTTGATCACTTAAATGACATTTGCCAAGTGATCTACCTACCGCGCACGCCATCGGTTTCAACCACAGAAATAATTGAAGTGGTAAAAACTAAACGCACCTAATTATTTTCAATTAACACTTTAAGATAAGCCTATGACCGCCAAACGCTATTTGTTCTACATTGCCCATAACTATTGTTTTGAAATTTTAAGACCATTACAGCAGGTCATGTTAGCGCAAGGTAATCAAGTAAAATGGCTTGCCGTTGGCAACGAAGTTAGCGTCTCGTATTTTGAGCCAAACGAAGTTGTGCTTAATTCAATAGACGAAGCACGCACTTACCAACCCGATGCCACCTTTGCACCAGGCAATGAAATTCCTAATTTTATTCCTGGTCTTAAAGTGCAAGTATTTCACGGTTTAGAATGGAAGAAAAAAGGTCACTTTGTTATTCGCGACTTTTTTGATTTATATTGCACCCACGGGCCAGCTACCACCTCACGCTTTAATACCTTAGCCAAACAACATGGCTACTTTGACGTGGTTGAAACTGGCTGGCCCAAACTTGATGAATTATTTTCAACGCCTAAAATTGCTAATGTCGGCAATGGCAAACCGATCATATTATACGCACCAACATTTTCGCCTGCGCTCACCTCGGCTCCTGAGTTATTTGATGAAATAAAACGCTTAATCGACACTAAAGAGCATCACTGGCTAATTAAATTCCACCCCAAAATGGCACAAGAGTGGCTAGATAAATATCAAACCTTAGTCTGTGATAATGTTGAAATAATTGAAAGCTCTAGCATTGCTCAGTTATTACAAACCGCTGATATTATGGTGTCAGATACTTCTTCGGTAATTGGCGAGTTTGCTTTACTGAATAAAGCCATTGTCAGCTTAAATAATCGAGCACCTGGCGATTACTTGATCAACATCGAAAATGCAGCACAATTACCTGCTGCAATCGAGAAAGCGTTTCTTGCCGATGAAAAGCTAAAAAACGCCATTAAAAACTACGCCGACGACCTACATCCGCAAAATGATGGCAATGCCGCGCAGCGGATTTTATCAGCAGTTGAACATATGTTAGCTCATGGAAAAACAGCCCCCAAAAGCAAACCACTAAATATTTTTCGTAACCTCAAACAACGCAAAAAACTCGGCTATTGGAAATTTTAATTAAAATTCACCTAGTATGAATAATTATTCAAGCGCTATACAACCAAGGCTTATAACCAAAGACAGTAAAATCTGTGATTATTTTATTTGACATTGTTCGAGTAAATACGCTATTAATAGGGCATATCAATAAAGAACACAGAAAAATGATCACATTATTTAAGCACAACATTTTAAACCTCCTCCTCGTACTCAGCGTGCGCGGCTAGGTTATTTTTGCTTAAATAGATAAAAAATACACATTAAACCCGCGCTATTACCATTATGACGCGGGTTTTTTTATGCCTGAGTTTTTAACAAACAATAGCGCTTTATACAGAACATTGACCAATAAACTTCAGGTCATCGAGGACAAAAAAATGGATAACCAAGTTATCATCTTTGATACAACATTACGCGATGGCGAACAGGCGTTAAATGCCAGCCTTTCGGTGCATGAAAAATTACAAATTGCCCAAGCTATTGAGCGCTTAGGTGTCGATATCATGGAAGTTGGTTTTCCGGTATCTTCGCCAGGTGACTTTGAGTCTGTTCAGCAAATTGCAAAAACCGTTAAAAATTCACGCGTTTGTGCCTTAGCTCGCGCAGTTGAAGCCGATATTAAAGCCTGTGCCGACGCGCTAAAACCTGCCGACCAATTTCGTATCCATACCTTTATTTCAACCTCTGACGTTCATGTTCAGCAAAAACTAAAACGTGAATTTTCTGACGTGGAAGCTATGGCAATAAACGCGGTGAAATATGCACGTAGGTTTACTGACGATGTTGAATTTTCGTGTGAAGACGCTGGCCGTACCCCTATTGATAACTTATGTCGCATGGTCGAATCAGCGATTAAAGCAGGTGCTACCACAGTCAATATTCCTGACACGGTTGGTTATACCTTACCATTTGAGTTTGAAGGCATAATCACGCAGTTATTTAACCGCGTACCTAATATCGATCAAGCGGTTATTTCAGTGCACTGTCATAACGACCTAGGCTTAGCCGTTGCCAATTCAATGGCCGCTGTGCAAGCTGGTGCTCGCCAAATCGAATGTACTATGAACGGCATTGGTGAACGCGCAGGTAACTGTTCGTTAGAAGAAGTGGCGATGATCATGAAAACCCGTGAAGCGTTACTTGGCGTAAAAACTAACATTAATCATCAAGAAATTGCCCGCACGTCTAAATTAGTCAGTCAGCTTTGTAATATGCCAGTGCAATTAAACAAAGCCATTGTTGGCGGTAACGCTTTTAGTCATTCATCAGGTATTCACCAAGACGGTATGTTAAAAGCCAGCAATACCTACGAGATCATGACCCCAGAAAGTGTCGGCATTGCCAAAACTAAATTAAACCTAACTTCACGTAGTGGTCGTCATGTCATTAAGCACCGCATGGAAAGTTTGGGCTATAACGAGTCTGATTATGAATTAGAAGCGCTATACGCTGACTTTTTAGCACTTGCCGATAAAAAAGGCCAAGTCTTTGATGATGACTTAGAAGCGTTATTATTTAATATTAAACAGCAAGACAACGAAGATTTTTACCGCACCGAATGCTTAAACGTGCAATGTGGCGGCGAATTTTCTACCGCCAGTATTAAATTAGTTGCTGGAGATGAGCAAACCATCGAATCAGCAACCGGTAACGGTCCAGTCGATGCGCTATATCGCGCCATTAAAAAAGCCGTTGATATCGACTTTGATATCGCCGACTTTAAAATTGGCAACAAGGGTGAAGGTGAAGACGGCTTAGGGCAAACCGACATTGTGGTTTCATGGCAAGGTCGTAAATTCCATGGTTACGGTTTAGATACCGACGTTATCGAAGCGTCTGGCCAAGCACTTATCCACGCACTTAACAGTATTCATCGCGCCATTACCATCAGCGAGTTAAAAAAAGAAGCCTTGGTTGAAAACCAAGAATCGAAAATTTAAGGAAGTTTTAAGAAAATGTCTAACATAGCAATATTAGCCGGTGACGGTATCGGCCCAGAAGTCATGGTTGAAGCTAAGAAAGTCTTAGCCACTGTCGCTGAAAAATTTAACTTTGAAATTAATACCAAAGACTACGATGTTGGTGGTGCGGCAATCGATTTGCATGGCAATGCACTTCCTGACGATACAATGAAAGGTTGTCAGCAAGCTGATGCGATTTTATTTGGTTCAGTCGGTGGTCCTAAGTGGAGCAACTTACCGCCAACAGAACAACCAGAGCGTTGTGCCTTATTAGGTTTACGTGGTCATTTTGATTTATTCTGTAATATGCGCCCTGCTACCTTACAACCTGCACTTTCTTCACTTTCTACTCTACGTAGCGATATTTCAGAGCAAGGTTTCGACGTATTAGTTATTCGTGAATTAACTGGCGATATTTATTTTGGTGAACCAAAAGGTCGCCGTGGTGAAGGCGAAGAAGAAACAGGTTTTGATTCAATGTTTTATTCACGCCGTGAAATTAAACGTATTGCGCACTTAGCTTTTCAAGCGGCTAAAAAACGTAATAATAAAGTCACTTCTGTTGATAAAGCCAATGTATTAGCCACCAGTCAATTATGGCGTCAAGTGGTTGAAGAAGTGGCAGTTGAATACCCAGAAGTTGAATTTGAACATTTATATGTCGATAACGCAGCAATGCAGCTAGTGCGCGATCCAAATCAATTTGACGTGATGTTATGCCCTAACCTATTTGGCGATATTTTATCTGACATCTGCGCCATGATCACCGGCTCTATGGGCTTATTACCATCAGCGAGCTTGAACTCAGCAGGTTTTGGCATGTACGAACCCGCAGGTGGCAGTGCGCCAGATATTGCCGGTAAAGGCATCGCAAACCCAGTTGCACAAATTTTATCAGCGGCATTAATGCTTCGTTACAGCTTAGATCAAGGCGACGCAGCAGCGGCCATTGAGAAAGCGGTTGCCAAAGCATTAGACGATGGCAACTTAACCGGTGATTTACTTGCGCCTAATAGCGGCACAACTGCAAAAACGACCAGTGAAATGGGTGACATTATTTGCGCAAACATTGCCGCGCAATAAAAGCTAAGAAAAAACAAGACAAATTGCATAAGCGCCGTCTTATGCAATTTTCTCGCTCAATAGCGTTAAGATAAACGCGAGCATCTTGCATCAGAGATACTAAAGCAGAAGGATTTATAAGATGGCTACCACCTTATATGAAAAATTATACCAGCAACATTTAGTTGAAGAAAAAGCAGGCGAAACGCCGCTATTGTATGTTGACCGTCACCTAATTCATGAAGTGACTTCGCCACAAGCTTTTGCGAATTTAAAATTCCATAACCGTCCGGTGCGCAGACCAGCGCAAACGATTGCTACTATGGATCACAACATTTCAACACGCTCAGTTGAAATTGATGCCGCCGGTGAAGGCGCTGCCAACCAACTTCGCACCTTAGAAAAGAACTGTGAAGAATTTGGTATCAAGCTATTTGGTATGGGCCATAAAAACCAAGGTATTGTTCATGTAATGGGACCAGAACTTGGTATTACTCAGCCGGGTCAAATTATTGTTTGTGGCGACTCACACACCGCAACACATGGCGCTTTTGGCGCACTAGCTTTTGGTATTGGTACCAGTGAAGTTGAACATGTACTAGCAACACAAACCTTACGTCAACACCGTGCAAAAAGCATGAAAATTGAAGTAACCGGTAAAGTAGGCAAAGGCATTAGCGCTAAAGATATTATATTGGCCATTATTGGTAAAACTGGCTCAGCTGGTGCAACCGGTTTTGTCGTTGAATATTGTGGTGAAGCCATTGAAGCACTTTCAATGGAAGAGCGCATGACCATTTGTAATATGAGTATCGAGTTTGGCGCAAAAGCCGGTTTAGTTGCTCCGGATCAAACCACCTTTGAATACTTACAGCACAAAGAATATGCCCCTAAATTAGATGAGTGGGACGCTGCGGTTGCCAACTGGAAAACCTTAAAAACTGATGAAGACGCTCAGTTTGATGAAGTTTTAACTTTAAAAGGCGAAGACATTAAAGCGCAAATGACCTGGGGCACTACGCCAGGTCAAGTAACCTCAATTGACTCTGTTGTGCCGTCACCTGACGATTTCTCAGATCCGGTTGAAAAAGAGTCGTGCGTAAAAGCCTTAGAATATATGGGCTTAACTGCAGGTACTAAATTAACAGACGTTAGTGTTAACAAAGTATTTATCGGTTCTTGTACTAACTCTCGTATTGAAGACTTACGTGCAGCCGCGAGCGTTGTTAGCGACTATGCGAAGCAAGGAAAAACCGTTTCAGATAAAGTTGATGCGATTGTGGTTCCAGGTTCATATCGCGTCAAAGCACAAGCGGAAGCAGAAGGTTTATCGCAAATATTTATCGATGCCGGTTTTGAATGGCGCTTACCGGGCTGTTCAATGTGTTTAGGCATGAACGATGACCGTTTAGAAGAAGGTGATCGCTGTGCTTCTACTTCAAACCGTAACTTTGAAGGTCGCCAAGGTCGCGGCAGTCGCACTCATTTAGTGAGCCCAGAAGTTGCAGCCGCGGCAGCAATTGAAGCGCGCTTCGTTGATTTAAACGCACAAGCATAGGAGCAAGATCATGGAAAAATTTACCACACACACCGGTTTAGTTGCTCCGTTAGATATTGCTAACGTAGACACTGATCAAATCATTCCGAAGCAGTTTTTACAAAAAACAGAGCGTGTTGGCTTTGGTCAACATTGTTTTCACGACTGGCGCTACCTTGATTTTGAAGGCACTAAAGACAACCCTGAGTTTGTTTTAAATTACCCGCAATATCAAGGCGCAAGTATTTTATTAACCCGTGAAAATTTTGGTTGTGGCTCAAGTCGTGAACATGCCCCTTGGTCGCTACAAGAATATGGCTTTGACGTTATTATCGCGCCAAGTTTTGCTGATATTTTTTATGGCAACTGTATCAACATTGGCATTGTGCCGGTCAAACTGAGCGACGATGAAATTCAACAATTATTTGAAGCGGCAGCTAAAGCTGATATTCAAATTACTGTTGACCTACCAGCGCAAACAGTAAGTTGTGGCGAGTTAAAGTTTAGCTTCGAGTTAAATGAATTTCACAAGTATTGTTTAGCCGAAGGTGTTGACAGTGTTGGCTGGACATTAAACAAAATAGATTTAATTGAAGCCTACGAAGCAAACCGACCTGCTTGGAAATAATATTTCTGCCAATTAACAGAAAAACCGTCGGATATGCCTCTATACTAAGTAATGTAAATCACTTGATATAGAGGCATTTTTGCTTTTGAAAGCAAAAAACGAGGTAATTCAGGTATGTCTAATCCTGCAGATAATAATTATAAAAAAATCCCAGTTAGCCAATTAAAGCCGGGCATGTATGTACTTTCTGTTAGCGCTAAAGATAACGATATCAATGTTAAATCAGAAGGCTATATTAACAATCAACAAAGCATTGCCAAGTTAAAACAATCGGGGATTAAATCGGTTACTGTCGACCCTAGTCGCGAGAGAAAAACTGCGACGACAAAAATCAACATTGAAACCACACCGTTAAAGTCTAAGCAAAAAAAAACATCGATTTCCTTAGATCAAGAAATGAAGGTTGCTAACAAACTCTACACCGAAGCAAAAATCCTGCAAAAAAAGTTCATTGATAATATTAACAATAAAATCACCTTAGATATTGATGAAGTTAAAGCAAGTACCAACGGCATTGTTGCGTCAATATTTAGAAATCAAGATGCACTTTCTTGCATTGCTCGCCTTAGAATGAAAGATGAGTACTTAGTTGAACATTCACTCAATGTTTCTATTTTAATGACAATGTTTGCCAAACATTTAAATTTAGAAAAAGACATCATTGAGCAACTTACCTTAGGCGCTTTCTTGCATGATATCGGGAAAATAAAAGTCCCCGACAAAGTGCTTAACAAGCCAGGAAAATTAGACAAACAAGAATTCGAAGCCATTAAAGAGCATGTGAATTTGGGCGTCGATATTCTAAAAGATTTACCGCACATATCAGAAATATCACTTAATACCGTTAGCAGCCACCATGAACGACTCGACGGCAGTGGTTACCCAAATGGTTTAAGTGCCGAAAACATCTCATTATATGGCCGTATGATAGCCATAGTTGACAGTTACGATGCCATGACCGCCGAACGAATTTACAAAGCAGGCATGTATCCGATTAAAGCTTTTAAAATATTATTAGCGGAAGCGCCAAACGGCTACGATGAACAGTTGGTCAATCAGTTTGTCAACTGTTTAGGTGTTTACCCTATTGGCACATTAGTGAAGCTTTCTAGTGGCAAAATTGGTTTAGTTAGCAAGCTCAATAAAAGCAAACCCTTAAAGCCTTTTGTTCGTGTCTTTTATAATGCACGATTAAAGCAAGCAATCGGTATGGAAGAGATAGACTTGACTCAAAATAAATACAACGACCAAATAGATCGCTGCATAAAGCCAGACGAGTTTAATTTGAATTTGTTAAAATTTTTTAAGGAAACTTTTTTAACCTAATTTTTTAACCCAACCTTTTTAACCCAACTTTTTTTGAGCTAACAAGGAGGTCCTTTTGAACTGCGAGTACGATATTACTGTCACTTGCCTGTACTAAGTTAAACTTACCATGTGCTTAACGCTGGTAAAGAAAAGCGCTCGCCTTGGTAATTTAAAATCACTTGCTGCGGTAAAATCTCTACTAACACCAAATGTTCGGCAATACGGTCGCCCTCATACCTTTCTCTATTATTAACTTTAATCCAGCCATTGCCATCGCTGGCATAAATGTGGGTTTGAAAGTCAAGGTTTGGCACACCTTGTTGTACCCAAGTTGGCATATCGGTTAATGGCCTAACTTGTTGTTCTGGAGCAGCAGAGTCACTATCACGTTCATTATTATCGGCAGTGTTATCGGCAGATGGCTCAGTGCTTTCTATTGCTGACTGAAAACGTGCCAATAAACTATCAGAAACACCTTCAACCGGTTCAACCACAAAAGGTTTAGTCACTTTTTTTGCGGTTACCTCAATCACTTTTTGTTCATCAACTTTATCGGTGATGCTGTTAACGCTTTGCTGCACAGTTAACTGTTCAGATTGTTCAATGCTCGCTTGGTTAGTTGCCTTTTTTACAACCGTTGGTGGATTTTCAAAATAATTTTCCGCGGCAAGTTCTGCTTGCTTTGAATTAGTGTTACTTGCTGTTGTTGAACTCGCCACCGTATTGTCAATTGGCTGCGTAACGCTTGGTTGACTTACCTTTGGTGAGTCATTTTGGGGCGAGTTATTTGTAGCGGTTATCTTTTCAGGTGAGCGATTTTCTACCAATCTATGCTCAACAACAGATTGAGCAGCTGCCGAGTCAAACAGTGCTTTATCACTTTGCTGACCAAGCCAATAACCAACAAGTAGCGAGGCTAAAATTGCAAATGTTAATAACAGTCCCCAACCAAAGCCACTGTATGAGTGGCTGGTTACAGGCACAACATGGTGATGGATATTGGCATCGTTACCCTTTGTGATTGATTGCTGTTGGGTAAACGTTGGCGTTGCACTATCTTCAACATTTGCTGGCGCTTGTTTGTTATTGTTTTTAGCTAAGGCTTGTAAAATATACGACATTACTGACTACTCGTGCGAATAAATAGGTAAACCTTGGCTAACATCATTGGCCAAAAGCATAAGAGTTTTTGTGGTCGCCATTTTTGTGCTTGGCAAACCATGTTGACGTTGAAACTGGTTTATTTGATTTACTAATAACGCGTCGTAACTGTCTACTGTGCGACTAGGCCTTTGCTGTTTAAGGCTTAAACGTTGCTCTAACCACTGAATATTAGTCACCGATGATTGCTCGTCAATTTGATTCACGAACGCTTGTTGTTCATCTTTGGGGGCTTGCCAAAATACCAAAGCGCCACCTTGCCAATGTTGCTCAAGCCAGAGTTTATCAACTTCCCGTTCTTGCTCGGCAAATTGAAAGGTAAATACGCTAGCAGTTGATTGCGTTAACGTGCCATAAAATGCGCTGCCTTGTTGGTCAAAAAATTTAAAAACCGCAGGGTAACCTAGCTTGACGAGGCTCGATAAATTGCCTTTATGCCAATAACAATTGAGTTGATAAAACCCGGCCAATTTACATGGCTGTTCAATTGGTTCGTCAATTTCAATGCGCCAAAGCGTTAATAAGTGATTAACGCTTTGCCCTAAGCTACGGCTTTGCTCTACAAGTTGTTTTGAAATAATCACTTCAGCAGAAGATTGCTCATTGATTACTTCATTGGCAACTGCCTGCTCAGCTTCAGTTGACTGTCCGTAGCTCGCTTTACCAGCGCTATACCCGATAAACGCCATTGCACTAATAAATGTAATTAACGCTAGCGCGATAACTGGCACCGACTTCCACCAAGGCGTTAATTGATACTCAACGCCTAATGCTTCTTTTGAAGCGCCAAGCACCAAGGCTTTGTCAACTTGCTGCTTGTTTCCACCGTAAGCGCCAAGTAGCGCTCGATCGCACAATAAATTAATTAACCGTGGAATGCCTTTCGATAACTGATGAATAGTTGCAATTGCTTTGGCAGAAAATAAATTCGGATTGCCGCCGGCAACCTGCAACCTGTGTTCAATATATTGTCTGACTTCATTTTTATTGAGTGGCATTAAATGATAACGCGCGGTAATGCGCTGAGCGAGTTGCCGTAAATCTTGTCGTTGCAACAATTGCTGCAACTCAGGCTGACCAATTAATATCACTTGCAGCAGTTTTTGCGTATGGGTTTCTAAGTTGGTTAATAATCTCAGCTGCTCAAGCACTTCAGCGCGTAAATGCTGCGCTTCATCAATAATTAACAGCGTATTAATACCGTCGTGATGATTTTTAAGTAACTTATCTTGAATTTTATCGGTGAGCGTTTTTAGTGTTGCACCGGTTTTGCGGTAGCGAATTTTAAGCTCATCGCAAATAGTGGCTAACAATTCTTGGCTAGAAAGCGTTGGATTTAAAATAAACGCCACTTGCGTGTTTTCTGGTACTTGCTCTAATAAGCAACGGCTGATCGTTGTTTTTCCTGTACCAACTTCCCCCGTTAATAGCACAAAACCACCGGTTGTACCTAAGCCATATGTTAGGTGTGCTAATGCTTCTTTATGACGATCACTCATAAACAAATAATGAGGATTTGGGGCAATCGAAAAAGGAATTTCACTTAGACCAAAAAAATCTGTATACATAAAGAAAATGAAGACGCGTTGCAGTAAAAATAAGACTTAAAGAAACTAACTGTTTCACCCGCATAAGTCAAAGATTGTGCACATTTGTCTTAGCCATGATAAAATTTTTTCTTTATTTAGCTGCGGTAGAAACACTTTGTCTGAACATAGCTCACAAAACAATCATCCTTATCAAGACAATATTTTCCTTGTTGGTGGTGCGGTACGCGATGGTTTATTAAATTTAGCGATTAAAGACAAAGATCATTTGGTTGTTGGCTTAACTGCCGAGCAAATGTTAGACGCAGGTTATACGCCAGTCGGTAAAGACTTTCCGGTATTTCTTCACCCCAAAACCAAAGAAGAGTACGCGCTAGCACGCACCGAAAAAAAACAAGGCCAAGGTTATACGGGTTTTGTTTGTTATTCATCTCCCGATGTCACTATCGAGCAAGATCTCAAAAGGCGCGACTTAACCATAAACGCTATGGCAAGAGCTGCTGACGGCACACTGATAGATCCCTACCAAGGGCAACAAGACTTAAATAATCGAATATTGCGCCACGTTTCAGACGCTTTTATTGAAGACCCACTTAGGGTATTACGCGTTGCACGTTTTGCTGCCCGTTTTCATCATTTAGGCTTTAGCATTGCCGATGAAACGTTAGCCTTGATGAGCACAATTAGTGCTAGTGGCGAACTCAATGCTTTATCCGCTGAGCGTATATGGCAAGAGTTTCACCGCTCACTTGGGCAAGATAACCCACAGGTATTTTTTCAGGTACTTAAAAAGTGTGGCGCGCTTAAAGCGATTTGGCCTGAGTTAGATAAATTGTGGGGCATTCCAAATCCTAAACTTTGGCACCCAGAAATTTGCAGCGGTATTCATACCATGATGGTGCTTGAGCAAGCAGCAAAGCTGTCGGATAAAACCACCATTCGCTTTGCAGCACTTTGCCACGATTTAGGTAAAAGCTTAACGCCAGAACATGCTTGGCCAAGTCATCACGGCCATGAAAAGTCAGGCTTACCTCTAGTTGAAAAAATCTGTGCGCAGTTAAAAGTCCCGACAGATCATAAAAAGCTAGCGCTCAAGGTATGTGAATTTCACTTACATAGCCACAAAGCATTTCAACTGAAAGCTAAGACCCTACTTAAAGTATTAAATCAATTAGATGTCTGGCGAAACCCATCGGTTTTTGACGAATTTCTTCTCGCTTGCCAAGCGGATTTTTTAGGGCGAACAGGCTTTGAACACAAGCCTTACCCGCAAGCGAAATTTTTACAAGCGATAGTAACGTCTGCAACTAGCGTTACCGCTAAACAGTTTGTAGAGCAAGGCTTAAAAGGCTTAGCGATAAAAGAGGCCATGGAAGGGGCGCGACTTAACGCTATTAAAGCGGTCATCAAGCAATTTGCCCAATAGCTGCGTTAAGCGTTAAGCGTTAAGCGTTAAGCGTTAAGCAACATAATCGATTGATAAAATTCTATCGCCAATTTTATTTAAAATATCGACTTGGCCGTCGCAGACAGCAACGATAGATTTCCCTTGTCGAAATTCGCTTGAGATAACCACTCGCCCTTGATCATTTTCAGGAAAAGTAGCAATTTGGTGCTGAAGCTCTAATGAGGCTTCATGATAATAAATTACCGTCACTTCTCGGACTTTTGTATTCATAAATTTTTACCGTTTATACTTCTTTAGAGTACTGTTGTTATTTTTATTTTCTAAAATAAACGGGTTAGCTGGCTTATTTCCTATAAAAAACAACCACCCAGTTACGTTATACCAGATAATTGTTACGTTTAAAACAAAAAACCTTAACTCCTAAGTTAAGGTTTTAAAAGGATTTATTACACTTCATTTACAAACACATGTTTAAGCGTATTAATTTAGTCACTTACGACCAAGACTTCATTTTATGCCCTTTAACCGCATAGAATAAAATAAATGCATAACAAGGTAACATCACTAAATAACCACCTTGCATACCTAAACTTGTCGCTGAGCTCATTCCGCCCCAAAGTAATGGACCAAATGCACCACCTGATATTCCCATCACTAATAATGCAGAGCCAGTACTGGTTAATTTACCCATACCTGACAGCGCGAGTGGGAATACCGCCGGCCAAACAATCGCGTTAGCTAAACCTAAAAAGGCGATCATTAACAAGGTATCGGGTATTTTCGCAACACCAAAAGGCGCGAGAATAACATTAGCGATCATATACGAGTCGTTACTACCAAAAACAATACCGGCGCTTAATATTAGTCCTAAAATCGCAGATACCATTAACGCCGCTTGCTGTGAAATAAATCGAGGGATGAGCGCGATACCTAAGATATAACCGATAACCATACACATCATGGTATACGAAGTCATAATACTGTAATTTTCAACGCCTAACGACAAAGCAAAGGTACCTATGGTATCACCAGCGATAACTTCTACTGCAACATAGAAAAATAAAGCAACCACACCTAAGGCTAAATTAGGGTGAGAAAGCGCCTCTTTAATATGCCCTTTATTTTGACTAGACTCACCTTCATCTTCACTTTCCAGCTCTGGCAATGGTGATTTTTTAACAGCCAACGCTAACAAACCAATAAAAACCGACATGCCCAAATAAGGGAAAATAAGTGAATTGGCCATCTGGTCAATTTCAATTTGTGTTAATGGCGCAGACACTTCTTTAAAGCCACTTAGAATTAATGCGGTAAACACTATCGGTGCAATAACCCCTGCCCCTTTATTCAGTATGCCCATAATACTTATGCGTGCAGCTGCTGACTCTTCTGGCCCTAAACGCACCACATAGGGGTTAACCGCGGTTTGTAATAACGTAATGCCTGAGCCCATAACAAGTTGAGCAAATAAAAACAACGCAAACACTTGCGTTTTAGCTGCAGGAATAAATAAAAGCCCTGCCACCATCATGGTTGCCATACCTAACGCCATACCATTTTTATAACCAACTTTTCGAATAATGGTGGCTGAAGGCAGTGCGCTAAAGGTAACCGCGATGTAAAAAGAGAATAAGATCAGTGAGGCTTGAAAAGGGGTTAGCTGCAATATTTGTTGCAAATACGGCATTAACGAGCCATTTAACCAGGTAGCAAAACCTAATATAAAAAATAAACCGGCAACAATTGCCATAGGCAGGGCGTTACTTTTTGGCCTTTGTGTTGATAATGTCATTTCCATAATTCCCTCAATACTTGCGTTATAATTTTATCTATTTAGCTCAACTCGGGTTAAGAGATGAATTAATCTTGTTGTGTAAAAATACGTTGACCAGCAATGCGTGTTTCTTTAACAGTTAAATCGTCATTTAAGATAACAAAATCCGCTTGGCTACCAATGGTGAGTTGGCCGCGCGAGTGGCTCTGATTGATATAATTTGCCGGATAGCTGCTGGCCATTTTTAGTGCCTCATCTAATGGCAGTTTCAAACCTAAGTGGGTATTTTTAACCGCAGTTGCCATGTCTAATACAGAGCCTGCAAGCTCACCTGTGGTCGATGTTAATTTACCGTCGTTTAAATAAACAGTGCGGTCAAAAAAAGCAAATTCAGTATCTGTTGTACCGACAGGTGGCATGGCATCAGTCACTAAAAACACCGTGCCTTTAGGTTTCGTTTTTATCGCTAACTGGCAACTTGCATAATCCACATGATGACCGTCAACGATTAAACCGCAACTTGCTTGGTCGTTCAGTAACGCACACCCCGTAACACCGGGGGCACGCCCTTGAATTGGTGACATGGCATTAAATAGATGAGTAAAACCGTCAGCGCCAGCATCAAGTGCTTGTTGAGCGCTATTAAAATCGGCATTGGTATGACCTAAACAAACCTTTATACCTAACGCCACCATTTTGCTAATATCTTTTGTGGTAACCGTTTCTGGCGCTAAGGTAACAATAATTTGTCCGAGATCTTTGCGTGACAATACTTGCCATTCCGCAGCAGAAATTTCACGAATGTATTGGGCGCTATGAGCCCCTTTTTTAGCAACCGATAAATGAGGCCCTTCAAAGTGAATACCGATGATCCCCGGCACTTGCTCTTTTATTGCTAGCGCCACTGCATCAGCCGCTTGCGCCATAATTTCAACTTTATCGGTGATTAGCGTTGGCAACATTGCCGTTGTGCCAAAACATGCATGAGCACGCATCATCACAGTTAAGTTTTCAAGGCTAGGGCTTTGGTTAAACAATACGCCGCCACCACCATTAACTTGTAAGTCGATATAACCCGGTACGATTAACTGCTGACACACTTGATCCACATCGCTTGTATTGTCATCAATGGCAATAATACGGCCGTCGGCAATAGTGAGTACATGGTGATCTAGAAACGATTGACCATCAAAAAGTCGATGCGCGTGTAAACGATAAGGTGTTTGATTTTCTACTGACATAAATAACCTATAGTTAGCATTTGGCAGGGTTAACAAACAAAGATATTGAACGTTAACCCATTAGCGACTAAGTTAATGCAATTTGTTGCTTGGCAAAAAGTACCGCGCCCATTTCAGGGGTTGATAATGGCGGTGACAACATTGCTTGCACATCACTGGCGAGCCAAGGTTGAATGCGCGGTGACAAGCCACCTATCATCGACATTCGGGGTGGTTTTTGATGTGAAAGTTTTCTCGCGACACTGTTAATATATTCGCTACCTTCATTAACAATGTCACGCGCGATTACATCACCATTTTCAGCGGCATCAAATACCAAATTTGCTAGCTTGGCGTAATAAGTTGCCGGTTTTCCAGCAATCGCTTCAACTAAAGCAACATCGTTATCAACCGCTAATAGCTTTAACAATTGCTTGGACATAGCAGTTTCTTCAATTAAACCATCAAGTGCCAATAACACTTGCTTTGCCGCTTGCAGACCAAACCAAGCACCACTGCCTTTGTCGCCATGAGGAAAACCATGTGCTCCTACAATAGTAGATTTGGCATCTACGTATGAAAAACCACAAGAGCCCGTGCCAGTGATCATCACCGCACCTTCTTTACCCTGATGTGCACCTAAACAGGCAATTAATAAGTCAGTTGCCAAATACATCTCTTTAAACGGATGTTGCCAAGCAGACATTTGCTCAAACAATACCGGCAAGTTAACACCTGCTAAGCCAATGCCAACGACAACTTCACTTAATGGCGTATTCGCTAAACCAGCATCTTTAAGGGCAAATTGTGCAGATTCCACAATTGAATTCGTTGCTTGTTCAAAACCATGTAACGGATTACCTGGGCCCGATATACCTGTACCTAAAATTTGATCGTCTGCTGAGACAACGATAGCTTTGCACTTAGTGCCGCCACCGTCTATGCCAAGAAATATATCTTTATGTTTACCACTGCTGTTTAGCATATCGACCTCATGTCTACTTCCTACTTTTAGCACTTTGCTTTGAAGCACTACATTTTATATTTATCTATACTACCACAAATGACAGCGTTGTCATTTACTTTATTTAACAATCTCACATCTTTATCGATTGTTTTTTGCGCTTTATGTTAAGTGTTTGTTTCAATTTAACATTATTCATATAAATGGCCGTATAAACTAGCAACTAATTAAAGCTAACCTCGGTACTACGGCTTTTTCTTGCACCATCATGGCTAACACTGCGGATATTAACCTTGCTTTTAACTGCAACTGGTTGCTGATAACTTTGCCACGATTTCCCCATTTCTTGGTATTCTATCGCGACGCCGTCAAAAGCAATATTGGCGTTAAGCTGACCATTTTCAATAACAGCGCCAACCGTAGGCAAACGATAATCAATATTGGCAAGTTCCAGCTTTACCAATTCCTTACTACCTATTATCTGAGCAAAATTGGCCCATTGCTGATCACGCATATGCTGTTTATCTTGGCTAAATACCGCACTTTTTTGATCATATTTAGCGCCTTGATAATTATACGGCACTGCCCACTTAGGTAAATGCCATGCACGCTCGGCTAAAGCAAAAAGTCGAGGGAAAACTTTATGCTCAGCTAAGTTATCATTACGGGTATTTTCACTCCAAAGCTGTCCTTGAATACCTAAAAACTTGCGCCCTGCTTCCATCGGACCTGAGAGCAACTTGCCGTTGTCATCAACAATTTTTCTATCATCAGCTTCGAACGGGTTATGCTCTCGGTCTAACCAAAATTCTGCATGAATTGGCAGGTTATCAGGCATAAATTGGAAGATTTTTTCAGTATTGATCTGACGTGACGCCCAGTAATAGCCATGCTCTTTTGGATCAGCTTCGTAAGGAAAGTCAAAATACAAAACATCGGGTGTTGAAACAACCACTTGCCAATTTCGATTCACTAATTCATGGGTTTGTTTGTGTGACTGCCACGGTAAATGTCCCCAAGCATTAGCTTGTACCACGCTCGGCATATTCTCTTTTTTGGTGTGCTCTAAACCATCGCTCCAAGCTGCTGATTCAATATCAAGCTCATCAAGCAAGTTTGACACACGTTCAACAAAATAAGGGGCTAGCTCTGCAACGGTTTTCACGCCATAGTTATTATTGGCAAGAAATTCTTTACAAGCTGGTGATTCAACCCATGCGCCAGCAGTTTCATCTGCGCCAATATGATAGCGCGTTAACGGTTGCCCCGCTTGTGCGTGAATCTCTTTTACTTGTTTCATCACTTCGGTAATAAACGCGTAAGAGGACTCTAGACAAACGTTAATGGTATTATCGTTATAAAACTGAACCGACGAGTATTTAGTGGTATCTTCTGGATCGTGCAATAGAAATTGCGCTGCTTTTTCCGGTTGTTCAAGCTGAGAATATTTTTCAAAACGTGCATGCATAGCTTTAATCGCCGCACGCGCATGACCTGGCATATCAAGTGATGGGATCACTTGAATATGACGTGCAGTCGCCGCTTGCAAAATTTCAGTGTAATCTTCTACGCTGTAAAATCCATTAACCGGTGCGCTAGTATCAAGCCCTGCGCCAAGTTGCGGTAACAAGCAATTTTGCTCGTTTTCATCAAAACAACGTTGTCCGCCAATATCCGTTAGCTCTGGTAAACCCGGAATTTCTAAGCGCCAACCTTCATCATCACCTAAGTGCAAATGCAATTTATTTAATTTATAAGCGCCCATTTGTTCAAGCAGCGTTAATATAAACTCTTTGCTGTGAAAGTTACGCGCAACATCAACCAACATGCCACGAAATTCATAATGCGGCTGATCGTCTATCGTTAACGTCGGGATAGAACTTTCACCTACTGTTACTAACGAAGCTAATGACTGGAGCGCGTAAAAAACGCCTGATTCATCAACACCGTTAATATTAATATGCTCTGGGGTGATCTCTAAATGATAACCGCCGATTTTTTTAGCGCTGTCTTTTACAAGATTTAGATTTACCACTACGCCATTTTCATGCTCTTTAATACCTAATGTTGCTAAACGCGCAAGTGCACTATTCACCAAATTTGGCTTAACCGCATTGTAATTAACTTGTATGCCTGCGCTTAAATCTAATTGTTGCTCACCATAAGTTACCGACTGCGGCGTAGGGATAATAGCAGCGCTTAAATTTGCCTGGCTAGCTAACCTTTTCGTGTTGCGTTGATACAACAGTTCGGGCGTTAACCACACAGTATTGTCATTAGCTGTGCGTTTAAAATGTTTATCATTATCGGTATACGGCTGCACAAACGGCTGAATTTCGATGCCAGATTCTGGGTCAATAATCGCCCTTGTACTTTCAATAACTTGTGGCTGTAAATTGTCAGCGCTAACGATGTAATTTGGCAACGCGTCGTATTCTGATAACGACCAAAACATAGCTCTAAATAAAATACGCTTGCTTTCACCCGCAGAAAAGCCTTTAAAGTTTTCGCTTAAGGCAATTTTATGCAAGTCACCATTAAGGTGTTCAACAATAAATTCATCGCTTTCAAATGATTGAATTGGCGCAATTTGGCTAAAGTGAATTTGCCAGTTGTTTGCTGAAATAGCTTGCTCGGCGGTAAGTGTTAACTCCACTTCAAAACAGGCACCGTCAGCAATGTCTTTTTTACATTTTTCTGAAGGAATATTCGTGACAAGTCGATAATTTACATCAAGCTGCTTAGCAATAGCATTAACGCTTGATTGGTTGGCAGGAGATAAGCTTACGCTTTTATTTTCATGTTGTTGTAATGGTTTGGGCTCAGTTTTTGTCTCTTGCTGACATCCAAATAAAGATAGCCCTATGATTGCGATGAGAAATGAAAATACAGTGTTTTTTATATTCATAATTTAAATCCAGAAATCTCCAAGACAGTGTAAATATCGCCTTGGCTTGTTCACCTTAGATAATTGATAATGAGCACGACTTAAATGCTTATTCGACGTAAAACTAGCCTCTTTCGGCCGCTGACTTTAAGCCAGTTAACCAATCTTTATGCTTAAGCAAATGCTGCTCGGCACTGGCAACTATTCGGTCGTTACTATCAAGTAGCGCCTGTGCCTGCTGTTTTTGGGCTTCTGACAACACGCTCGGTTGAGTATGATATTTCATACCATACAAAACGTATAAAAAGTTCTTTTCATTAAACAAATCAAAGCGACTGAAAAAATCACTTTGTTTTGGCGTGCGTATTTTAAACTTGTTCAGGCGAGCTTGTAATTCTTCAGAAAAAGTCTCACTTTTTTGGTTATCGAGCCAAAACGAAGAGTCTTTTCTGTCAGACAAGCAATAGTGTAATTTAATAAAATCTACAACGCGCTCCCAAGCATAGGTAATCACTTCGTTGTAGTAGTCAATTTCAATATTGATATCCTGACTGTGCTTTGGAAAACTTTTCGCCAAAAGTTCAGCGGAAAAGTCAGTCAATAAAATTGATGTTGCTTCTAATGGCTCTAAAAAGCCTTGCGCTAATCCTAACGCTACGCAGTTTTTCTGCCAAAATTTTTCTCTATAACCAATTTGCATTGGTAACTTTCGAGGCGAAAATTCACTTGGTTCAACACCTAAATATTGCGCATAAAGTACGAGTGCTTCTTGCTCACTCATATGTCGACTTGAATAAACAAAGCCAGTGCCACGGCGTGTGGTTAATGGTATATCCCAAATCCAACCTGCTTCGTGCGCGGTTGCAGTTGTATAAGGGTTAATTTTATCCTCTGCGCCCAAAGGCATTTGCTGCACCAACACGGTATCAGTCAAAAGTTCTTCAGCTTTACTGATAAAAGGAACTTCTAATTGTTGATCGATAAGTACTGATGAAAAGCCGCTGCAATCAACATAAAAATCAAACGCCAACGCTTCTCCTTCAGACGAAACTATATGTGTAATATTGCCATTGCTATCATGCTTGGCATCTTTGATAGTCGCGTAGCGATGTTTCACATTAAATTTTTTCTGTGCATTTTTCGCCAATAATTGCGCAAATTTAGCTGCATCAAAATGATATGCATATGCTAAATCACCTTGATATTCTTTCGCACTAACTTGCTTAGGTGAAAGTCCAAGTTCGGCAATTCTTGCCTGTATCCCTACATCATCAAATGGACGTGCTTTTGCGTGATTTAACCAATAGTTACTAATATCAAGACCACCAGGGTATGGTTCATCAAACGCGTGATAATAAGCATTGTCGCCATGTTTTTTTTGGTCTAGCCAGTTAACAAACTTGATACCTTGTTTGAAGGTTGCATCGCAAGTTAACAATAATTCCGCTTCTGAAATTCCAAAGCGTTTTAAACCATTCATTATATAGGGTACGGTACCCTCCCCTACACCAATAGTCGGCACATCTTTAGATTCAATAACGGTAATATCTATCGCAGGATCTGTACTTAATTCTGCACCTAAATGATTTGCAGCTAACCATCCAGCAGTTCCCGCCCCCACAATAGCTATACGTTTAATTTTCATCTTATTTCCTCAAAAATTGTGCTTTAGCGTATTAAGGTACTTAATGGTTATCACACTAAAGATAAAAAAACCCAGTATTAACTGGGTTTTTATCTCGCTAACTACACTTAAAAGTTAAAGTTTAGACCTAACTTGTAAGTAGTTTCTCCAATAAATGACCAAGTAGGGTAACCTTCTTGAAGTGCAGGTTTAACAGCTGTGCCTTCTGCAGCAGCACCGTATTGCACATCATCTTCAGCAGTTAGGTTGACTACTTCGAACTTAACTAAAATATTGTCAGTTGCATTCCAACCAAAGCTTACATCTAACGTACCGAAGTCGTCATGCATGCGGTTACCGTAGTATTTACCGTATTCACGAACCATGTATTCAGAGCGCCAGTTGTATGCAGCACGTGCACTGAAGTCATCATTTTCCCAATAACCCACAATATTTGCAGTATGGTCTGAAGATTCAGTAAAACGGCCAATATTATCCGTATAAACAGCCGCAGGAGCAGCACCATCAGCGAAGGTGTAGTTGGCATTTAAACCAAAGCCATTATCCCAAGCATGATTAATTTGAAGTTCAATACCATCAATCGTACCACCACCGGCATTAATGTATTCATTAACCGTCCAGTCATCTGCTGGTGGCTCAAGGTCGTTATTGATAACACCAATTTGCTGATTATACTCAGTAGTTGCAACAATGAAGTTACTAATATCTTTCATAAAGTAAGTTGCAGATACTAGGTTTCCGTCGCCGTAGTAGTACTCTAAGCTTAAGTCAGCTTGAGAAGACTTCATTGGTTCAAGCCCAGGGTTGCCGTAAGTCATTTCTTCATTACCACTACGATCATCTGGGTAACCCGAAACACTTGATAAAAACAGGTTATCATAGTTAGGGCGAGTAATAGCTTGTGCTGCAGAGAATCGTAAAATAACTTCATCTGACAAATCAAATATTACATTAACACTTGGTAAAACGTCATTATAGCTATCTTTAACGCTATGAATTTCTTCACTCCAACCTTCATTTACCGCTAAATTATCCGCTGGAGAATTGTCAATAATATGACCGCTTGAAGTTACATCAGTACTGATATAGCGAACACCAAAGTTACCACGTACACCATCACCTTCGAAGCTAAACATACCGTATAATGAGAAGTTATCTTCTTCAATGAGTCCGTAAGCTGAGCGACTATAGGCAAATTCATCAACAAGTGAAATGGTACTGTTGATCATCGCATCTAGGTTTGCTTTTGGAATGGTATAACCTGCAGCACCTAACTTCATGGTACCGCTGTATAAATCAGAGGTATTAAATGAGTTTTCACCATCGCCGTAAATTGCACGATATTCAGACTTTTCAAATTCATGCTGAGTAAAACGTACACCCGTTTCAAATTTAGTTAATGGGCCAAGGTCTAGGTCAAAGTCAGCATCAAATTGTACATAACTTTCTTCGTCAGAGTTTGGACCTTGAATACCAGTCCATTGAGAAGTACCCACTGTTGTATCAAGCTGGTCACGAGTGAAGCTCATATCTGCGCCATCAATTTTAATTTGCTTACCAGTAGCATCAACATTACCGTGCCATTTAACTTCATTAAAGTTGTCACCCCACCAACCATAACCGAAGTTAGCACTCATTTGTGTACCACCTTCAGCTTTGGTATTACCGGCAACAGCAGTAAATGTATAACCTTCACCTTCATATTGAGCATTTAGCTCAAAGGTATCTGAAGTCATTTCACCTTTACGTGCCCAGTTTTGGAAGAAGACACGCGAAGCATCACTTTCTGCTGTATTGCTGATGGTACAAACACCTGCTGCATTAAACTGTTGACAGTTAGATGGACCTTCGCCCCAATCCGTATCTGTATTAATGTACATGTTTGCACCGATACTGTCGGCACCAAGCGTTAGCGAAAGTATGTGTGCACCAAACTCTAAATTTTCGGTTGGTTTATATTGAAGTGTGGCATCAAGCGCAGTGCGTTGCTGACTTTGCAAGAAGCTTGATGGTTGAATTGAAGAACGACCACCCCAGTCTAAATCTGACTCTGTACCACGACGAAGGTATTCACGGTCTACATGTGAACCAGAAACTAAAACACCAAAAGTTTCATCGTCATTTTTCCAGCTATATAAACCAGAAACTTCAGGAGAAACTTCTTCATTTACTGAACCGTATTCACCTTTAATTGATGCAAACGCCTTGTTCGCCTCTAAATCTAATGGCTTTAATGTTTTAACAATAACCGTACCACCAATGCCACCTTCAACTATGTTGGCTTGGCTTGTTTTATAAACTTCAATACCACCAATTAATTCAGAAGGTAACATCGAGTAGTTAAATGAACGGTCGATATTTAATTGATCGTACCAACCAGTAGAAGCTACGTTTTGACCATTTAACGTCGTTAAAGTCATAAGTGGATCTGTACCACGAATCGATACTGACGCACCTTGACCAAACGAACGACCAACCGTTATACCAGGAATACGACCTAACGCTTGACCAACATCCGAATCAGGAAACTGACCAACATCTTCGGCACTTACTGCATCGACAACACCGTCAGAAAAGCGTTTTGCATTTACACTCAGACGATTAGAACCGCGCATACCTGTAACTTGAATAACTTCGATATCTTGATCGGCAGCTTCGCCTGCTTCAGCAGCCATAGCAAGTGGTGAAACACCACCGGCTAAGATCATGGCAATTGAACTTGCTAACATACCTTTTTTAAATGTTTTTGATGACATTGACTTTTCCCTTACACACGTTTTTATAAATATAGTTGTTTTTTAAATTTGTATATATCTAATGACGACAGCGCTGTCTTTTTGCTTTATGACAGCGTTGTCTTTTTGCTTTATGACAGCGTTGTCATTTCAATAGGGATTACCTTACACACAATTTAATATTTTGGCTACACTTAATCACAAATATTTCACTATAATTTAATTAAAATACTGATTTAATTGAATTTATAATTATTATTATTTTCTTTATTTAGTACAATAAAAGTATTACAAATCGACATTTTGTCTTATAAATAAGCCATAAAAGCTGATTTTTTACTCGTTTTTAGTTAAACGATGAGCAGTTATTTCGAGTTAACAACTTTTATTGTTGATGCTTTTTATAGTAGCTAATTAAGTTTTGGGTTGAACTGTCGTGTACATTCTCAGATGAAACACTTTCTAATTCTTGCTGAATGTTAGCAGCCAGTCCTTTACCAAGTTCAACACCCCATTGATCAAACGAACAGATCTGCAAAATAATGCCTTGGACAAATATCTTTTGTTCATAAAGTGCAATTAACTGTCCTAAGGTATTTGGGTCGATGCGTTTCAGTAATATCGTATTTGTGGGTCGATTGCCTTTATGCACTTTATGCGGCGCAATGGCATTAATGTATTGCTCTGATCGCCCTTTTGCTTTTAAGTCCGCGCGCACTTGGGTTTCATTTACACCGGTCATTAACGCTTGCGTTTGGGCAAAAAAGTTAGCCATTAAGGTTTCATGATGCCCTTTTACTGGCGTTACACTTTCTACTGAGCCAATAAAGTCGGCAGGCACAACATTATTACTTTGGTGAAGGTACTGATAAAACGCATGCTGGCCGTTAATGCCAAGTTCACCCCATATCGAAGGCACGGTTGCATAATCAATCTCGTCACCGTCCCAACTGACCGATTTACCATTGCTTTCCATCTCCGCTTGCTGAAGGTAAGCGGCGAGCATGTGCAAGGTTTGATCATAAGGTAAAATGGCTTGCGATTTTGAACCTAAAAAGGTGGTATTCCAGACGCTAAGTAACGCCATAATTACCGGCATATTTTGCGCAAGAGGCGCGTCAAGAAAATGCTGATCCATTTCGGCAGCACCTTGCAGTAACTCTTTAAACTTGTCAAAACCAAGGTCGAGCGCTATCGGTAAACCAATCGCTGACCAAAGTGAGAAACGACCGCCTACCCAATCCCACATATCAAAAATATTATCTGCTTCTATGCCAAACTCGCCAGCATTAATCTTGTTTGCTGTTACTGCAACAAAATGTTTAGCGACCGCTTTTTGATCAAACGATGCCGCCGTTAGCCAGTTGATCGCTGTTTTCGCATTAGTCATGGTTTCGGTGGTGGTAAAGGTTTTTGATGAAACAATAAACAGCACTTTTTCAGGCTCTAGTGGTCTTAAAATTTCGGCAATTTGCGCACCGTCGACATTAGAAACATAGTGCACATTAACGCTATTATCGCTGTAATTTTTCAACGCTTCGGTGACCATTTGTGGACCAAGGTTTGAACCACCTACGCCAATATTAACGATGTCGGTGATGCGTTTTCCTGAATAGCCTAACCAATGCCCTTGCCTGACTTTATTGACAAAGGCTTCCATTTTATTAAGCTGCTTTTGTACCTGCTCAGTAATATTTTCACCATCAACAATTAACGGCTTATTAGCACTTGCTCGTAAAGCTGTATGTAACACCGCTCTATTTTCAGTTTTGTTGATCTTGTCGCCACGAAACATTTTTTCTCGCCATTGCCCGACTTGCGTTTCTTCAGCTAAAGCCAACAAGGTTGTTAAGGTTTCGCTATCAATCAAGTTTTTTGAATAGTCGAGCATTAAGCTCGGCAGTTCGATTGAAAATTTGTCAAAACGGTGTGCATCTTGTGCAAATAAGTCGTTCATGTGCTGCGATTTCTTACCTGCCGCCATCGCTTCTAATTGTTGCCAGCTCGCTAAGGTTGGTCTTTTATGCATAAATATTCCCAAAATAGGTGTTGTTTACATTTGATAACAGAATATGCAACAATGACAGCGCTGTCAATTTTAAATTACTTCCTAAAAAGTATCTAAGCAATACAGTATTAGGGCGATGAGTGGAAAAATTAATATTATGTAAAAAGCAATTACTGCTATGAATACAATGAATTTGCCATTAGCATATTAGGGCTGTTGGTGCAGTAATAATAAAAACTCAATTTTAAAGCAAAGGCTAAACTTAAGAATGAAAGCTACCATTAACGATGTTGCCAAACATGCAGCCGTTTCCATTAAAACCGTGTCACGTGTGATGAATAATGAACCCTCGGTTCGACAAAATACCCGTGATAAAGTCATGGCCGCGGTAGCCGAATTAAATTACCAACCTAATTTAGCGGCTCGTAATCTAGCTGGTACCAAATCTTATAGCATTGCCTATGTATATGATAACCCGAATGCTTATTATGTGATTGATATGCAAGCCGGTATTTTATCAGCCTGTCGTAAACAAGGCTTTGAACTATTAATTCACCCTTGTAACGCAAAAGCCGATAATATTGAGCAAGAAGTTGCCAACATGGTCAAACATTCACGCATTGCAGGCTTGGTATTAACACCGCCTTTTTCTGAGATGCCTGAGTTTGTTAAAGCCATGACCGAGCTTGATGTGAAAGTGGTTAGAATTATGTCGGGCGATGAAGCACCAGATGATCTTACCCCCTGCATTATGGTCAATGACCACAAAGCCGCTTTTACCATTACCCAACATTTAATTGACTTAGGCCATAGCGACATTGGTTTTATTGCCGGTGGCGCCGAGCATAAATCAACCATTGAGCGTTTAGAGGGTTACAAGCAAGCATTGTCAGATAACAATATTGCCATTAATAACGACTTAATTATTGATGGGGAATATTCATTTGATTCCGGCGTGCAAGGAGCAAAAACCTTACTCGGCGGCACAGTTAAACCAACGGCGATTTTTTCATGTAACGATGAAATTGCCGCTGGAGCATTATTTGCCTCAAGGTTAATGAATATTGCCATACCCGAAGCATTATCGATTGCAGGTTTTGAGAACAGTCCGTTCTCTCGTCAAACCTGGCCTAAGTTAACTACGGCTGATCAACCCAATAGTGAAATTGCTGAAAACGCCGCAAATTTACTTATCGCGCAAACACGTAAACAAACACCCACCAATATTGTTCAGCATTATACGCCTCAGCTAGTGATCCGCGACTCGTCAGCAAAAGCGCTTTAATTTCTTTGCCTTCTAGCTTTTCTCTTGTCGCTTCTAACTTGTAGCTTTTCACTTGCAGCTTGTAGCTTTTCGCTTGAGACTTGCCGCTTGTCACTTGTAGCTATTCTCTTATCACTTCTTTCTTGTAACTTGTAGCTTGTGGCTTTCTCTTGTCGCTTCTAGCTAAAGAGCGTAGCCTTTTAGAAAGAACGTAATCGACGAAGCTAAATAGTCAGCAATTTCTTCGTCGCTGACTTTTTGCTCAATATTAAATTCAACTTGCAACCAAATTTCACCCTTTATGATATTCAAGAACTGCAAAGCAGCAAAGCGCGGGTTAGCAATATTGAGTATTTTCTTTTGATGAAACTGCGCCATTAACTCAGTCAGCTCAGCGGTAATTTGCGCAGGACCGGCATAGTAAAAGAGCTCAGAAATTTTAGGGTAAGTTCTTGCTTCAAATGCACATATTTTATGAACTGCTAACGCCTCTTTTGACGTTAACATGCCTAAAAATCGTTTGCCTATAGTTAATAACATGGCATAAGGATCGGCAAAGTCGGCACCTTGTAAGTCCAACATTTGGTGCGAATCGCATTTTTGTTTAATGGTTGCAGAAAACAATTCTTCTTTACTGCCAAAATGGCTATAAACCGTTTGCTTTGACACGTCTGCTTGTTTAGCAATTAAATCCATACTTGCCAAGGTATACCCTTTTTCAACAAACAAATCTGCCGCTGCTTTAAGTATTTGCTCACGCTTAATTTCTTTACGAGATTTCACTTCAACCATGCCTAATAACTTACAACTCTACCTTGGATAAGATTCATCATATTATCAAATTAGACTAGACAGTCCAGTTTATTGTAACTAAACTATCACAAAACTAGACTAGACAGTCCAGTTTAGTAACTTTTTGTAATTGCACCTTCAAAATGGATAGGACACTTTCATGATCACCTCGGCCAACGGCTTTTATTCTTCAACAGTCAATACAGCGGCGATGTTATTTAGCTTTTTTCTCCTCACTGCCTGTTCACCTGAAGTCCAAAAAACAACTGACACCGAACCTTATCTGCAATCAGCACAATTAATTGAAGTTACGCCAAATAGCCATTATTTAGCTAACCGTAGTTACATTGGCAAAATTAATAGCACCGCGTTTTCCCAATTACGTTTTGAATATGCAGGAAAAATTGAAAGCACCTTAGTTAACAGTGGCGATCACGTGCAACAAGGCCAAGTGCTAGCAAAACAAGATACGCAATTATTAACGATTAAACTGGCAGAGCTCGCAGCTCAGCGCAAGCAAACGCAGGCGAATATTCAACTGAATCAAAGTAATTTAGTGCGTTATGAACGTTTAATCAACGAAGGTTATACCGCACAGCAACGTGTAGACGAGCTTAAAGCTGAGCAGCAAGTATTGCAGGCGAAAATTCAACAACTTGAAGCAAGTATCGACAGCATTAATTTTCAAATATCTCGCAGCAACCTAATCGCTCCTTTTACAGGCACTATTAGCAAGCGTTACGTAACAACCGGCGAAATTGCCTCTCCAAATACCGCCGCATTTTCTATTATTAAGAGTGACAACGAAGAAATCGTGGTCGGCATTCCTGCTAAAATTGCCAACAAATTAATTATCGATAGTGTCTTTAACGCCACGATTGGTGAACAAAAAGTTCGTATTAAACTGATAAATATCGGTCAACAAATCGATTCGGTTGTTAGAACGGTTGAACTACGCTTTGTATTATTGGAAAAGATAAAGCACTTTAACGACCAGTTAGCACGCGTGCAAATTGATTATCAAGTCAACAAAAGTGGTACCTGGTTGCCAACTAGCGCCTTAATTGATGGTGTTCGAGGACAATGGAATGTCTATCTGGCAACAGCAAGTGAAAATGCAACCTACCAAATTTCAGCGGCAACGGTCAAAGTACTGCACGCCAACCAAGAATATGCTTATGTGACCGGGCTTGCAGACAACAAACAGCTCATCATCAAAACCGGTGTGCATCGTTATGTGCCTGGGCAAACGGTGAAAGTAGAAAATACAGAGTCGCTGCTCATTAGCCCTTCAGGTGAGGTAGCACCATAATGATCCGTTCATTTGTAAAAAATGGTCGACTAATGAGCTTAGTGATCGCTTTGCTTATCGTTTCAGGTATTGGTGCCTTGTCGACTTTGCCACGCACCGAAGATCCACGTATTCAAAATAGAGTCGCCAGTGTATTAACACAGCTTCCCGGCGCAAGTGCTGAACGTATTGAAGTATTAGTGACTGAAAAAATTGAACAAAAATTACGAAAACTTGCGCAAATTAAATTAATAACCTCAACATCTCGGCCGGGGATTTCTGTTGTTAAAGTTGAATTAAAAGACGACATTATTGACGTTGACCCGATATGGTCGCAAGTTAGAGATTTACTCAATGATGTTACGCCAAGTTTGCCTGCCGATGCCCTTAGCCCTTACCTAAATAATGACAGAGGTTATGCATTTACTCAGCTGATATCACTCAATTGGCAAGGTAATGGCGAAGTCGATTTAGCCAGTTTAGGCCGTTATGCACAAGAGTTGCAAAATCAGCTGCGTTTAGTATCAGGTACAGATTTTGTTGATATTTTTGGTCGAGGCCAAGAAGAAATTTTAGTCGATATTAATCAAGCAGACAGTAGTCAACTCGATTTAACTGCAGAGATGATTTCAGCCAAAGTTTTTGCGGCAGACGCAAAAACATCGGCAGGCCAATTAGTTAACAGTAAAAACAAAATGCAAGTTGAACTAACTGGCGAGTTAACCACGATTGAGCGTATTGGCAACATCCCATTGCAAAGTAGCCAATCGGGTAGTTTAGTCAGATTAAACGACATTGCTGAAATCTCAAAAACACTTGCTTGGCCGCCAAGTGAAATTGCCGTTGTTAACGATAAAGTATCCGTTGTTGTCGCTACCAGAATGCTGCCCAATATTCGTATCGATAAATGGACTGATAATGTTGAACAAACACTCGCAAGTTACGCCAAGCTGTTACCACACAATATAAAATTAGAAGTGTTATTTGACCAAAACACCTACACTGAGCAGCGCCTTGGCGATTTGGTTGATAACATTACCCTAGGTTTTGTATTAATTGTTGTTGTTCTGCTATTTTCTTTAGGTTGGCGCTCAGCGTTAATCGTATCCGCCTCGCTACCGTTAACTGTATTTTTCACCCTTGCAATGATGAATATGTTTGGTCTGCCTATTCACCAAATGTCGGTAACAGGTCTTGTTGTCGCGTTAGGTATTATGGTTGATAACGCGATTGTCATGAGCGACACCATTCAAACTAGACGCCAGCAAGGTTATGGCCGTTTAGACTCAGTAAGTTACGCGGTTCAGCATTTATGGCTACCTTTGTTAGGTTCAACCACCACCACAATTTTAGCGTTCTTACCGATTATTTTAATGCCGGGTGCTGCCGGTGAGTTTGTTGGCGGTATCGCCTTAAGCGTTATTTTTTCACTGATTGGCTCTTACTTTATTTCGCATACAATCGTTGCCGGGCTAGCTGGCCGTTTCCTCAGCAAAGGCAGTCCAGATCAGCACCAATGGTACAACCGCGGCGTTCATTTTCCAAAACTTGCCAACGCATTTGAACAAAGTTTACTGTGGGCACTTACCCATAGAAAAACCATTATTGTGTTAGTATTTTGTCTACCTTTGGCAGGTTTTGTTTTAGCGAAACATTTATCTGAGCAGTTTTTCCCGACCTCAGATCGTGACATGTTTCAAATCGAAGTCTTTTTGCCAGTTCAAAGCAGTATTATTAATACGCAAACCATCACTGAAAAAGTAAGTAAGTATTTACATCAAAAAGAGGGGATCAGCAAGGTACGTTGGTTCATTGGTAAAAGTGCGCCGTCTTTTTATTATAACCTGATCCCAGCAAATGATGGTGTGCAAAATTATGCCCAAGGCATGATCACCACCACCGACTTTCAAACCGCCAACCGTTTAATTCCGCTCATTCAAGATGAACTAGACAGCCTAGTGCCAGATGCGCAAATTTTAGTGCGTAAACTTGAACAAGGACCTCCATTTAACGCGCCAGTTGAACTAAGAATATTTGGACCTAACCTTGATACCTTAAAAACACTTGGTGAAGATATTCGACAAATCATGTCTGTGACCCAAGACGTTAAACACTCAAGAGCGACACTGCAACCTGGCGCGCCAAAAGTGTGGGTTAATGTTGATGAAGAATCTGCAGCGCTTGCTGGTCTTTCGTTAGTTGATATTGCCAAGCAACTTGATGCTAACTTGTCTGGTCGTTTAAATGGTTCGGTTATTGAAGCAACAGAGTCTATTCCTGTTCGAGTTCGCATTGGCAATCAAGAACGTACTGAATTAGTGAAGCTTGCAAATCTTAATTTGGTTAGCCCACAATCGGCGCAAGAAATTCCGCTAACCGCCATTGCCAGCCTAGAATTAAAACCTTCACGTGGCGCCATTCCTCACCGAAATGGTATGCGGGTAAATACGATTGAAGGTTATATCAGTGCCGGTGTTTTACCGTCTGTCGTGCTTGAACGAATTAAAGAGAACATTAAAACGAAAAATTATCAGTTACCTGAAGGTTATCATTTAGAAATTGGTGGTGAATCAGCAAAACGTAATGAAGCGGTTGGCAATTTACTCGCCAGTATTGGCATTATCTTCACATTACTGATCACTGTAGTGGTATTGTCGTTTAACTCGTACCGACTTAGCGCGATTATCTTTTTATCGGCATTTCAATCGATTGGTTTGGGCTTGCTAAGTGTTTACCTATTTAATTATCCCTTTGGTTTTACGGTGATTATTGGCTTATTAGGTTTAATGGGCTTAGCAATTAATGCCGCAATTGTCATCATCGCGGAATTAAAAGCAGACACAGCAGCAGCGCAAGGTGATATCAAGGCAATAACGCGCTGTGTACAAAGCTGTACTCGCCATATAAGTTCAACCACAATAACTACCGTGGGTGGATTTTTACCACTTATTTTAGCCGGTGGTGGTTTCTGGCCGCCATTTGCCGTGGCAATTGCGGGTGGCACAGTACTGACGACATTTTTATCCTTCTTGTTTGTGCCTGCGGCGTTTTCGTTATTTAGCCAGTACAAAAATTTTAATGAAGAATAAACACTGATATAGTTAACCTGAGCTCGGCTTAATAAATACTTCTCTAGCCGCTACTTTTACTAACTTCCGCGTTAAATTCACTTGCAATACGCCCACATGGATGTGGAAGGTAGAGCGACGTACGAACCAAAGCCGTGACCAGCTATTGACGCGTAAATTTGCCTTGAAGTAAGCAAAACCAGCAAGCTAGAGGTTAACATGAAAAATATGATGTTATATTTCAAGCAGTTAAACATCTCTTAAACCGAGTTCAGGTTAGTTAGCGCACACGGCATAAAAAAGCTCAATAACTGATGAAGTTATTGAGCTTTTTTACACGCTATTTTATTTATAAACGCTAATTAAAAGTCAGGTCCAAAGCCCCGCTTTATTTTTTCAATGCGTTCTTGATGTTTATGATGTGCTCGCATCGCTGCAACAATAAAAAAGCCAACGATTACAATGATAGGGATTAATAATGCGAGTGTTTCTGAGTCAAATAAATTGAGGATCCATTCCATGGTTTTTTCCTTATTAGTTTATTCCATTAAAGCTAGGGGCTGTTCATCTTTCGTGTTTATTTTTGCAGCAGTTTATCGGTATTTAGACAAAGCATTGTGATTGCTATGTGGTTATTCCACATGAAAGCGCAATAATGCAGTATAAATGCCTAGAAACGCTGCCCTTGGGGGTCAATTAAACGCTATTTCTTCATCGTTGTTCACAACTTATATGGAACAACCATGCTGTGTTTTTCACGCCTTGAACAAAAAGCGTTTACGTTGAACAAAATTTAACCTCGAAAGTTCAACAGACCCTAATCAAACGCGCAAGTTAATATGTTATTTGGGCATTAGTTGCGCGTTAATTGCTTAATTATAATGCTAACTTTTAGAATAACAAGTCGATGGCATTGTAAAAGTTATGATGTAAGCAAAAGATGCATTAAAGCAAATAAAAACCAGCGCATTATTCTTCGAAGTAAGTGCCCCAGCCGTCGTAATCAATGTTACATTGTTTGGCTAGGTTAAACATGGCTTCGGTTTCATCAATAATAATATCGAACTCTAATGCCTGCTCTGTCACAATATCAAAGGCAAACACTTTATCGCCGTTTTCCAACTCTGCTTCTTCTGGCTCTTCAATTTCATAACCCATTTTAAAGGCAGTTACCGCGGCTTTTTCCAGTAAATCAAAATCGACACTCGAAAAGTGATGCTCTATGGTATGGTGAACTTCTTCGTTAGTACCGTCTTCAATTAGGGCATTAATTAGCTCTTGCGTATGCTCTACCCATTCTTGCATTGCTTGGTCTTTCATCACTATATTCTCTAAATTTGTCGCTTACTTTATCTTAGCAGAGCTAGGCATTTCATTGCCTGTTTCAATGCTAAGTTCTTCAATTTTTTTCAACATAACTTCGCGCGTATCATTAGCGAGTTTTCTGATGGTCGCTTTGTCGTCGTCATCAATCGAAACTGGCGCTAAAAATTCAACAATAAATTTGCCATTATCCCAGCGATTTAACTTTATTGCGTTATGTAGGTTACTTGCACAAATGGGCACGATAGGCACATCAGCTTTTGCTGCGGTTCTAAAAGCACCGGTTTTAAACGGTAGTAAGCCTTTACCATTGCTGCGTGTCCCTTCAGGAAATAACCACACCGACAACTGCTTTTCGCGAATTTTCTCAGCGGTTAATTCTATGGTATTCATCGCTTTTGAGCTGTTATTGCGGTCAATTAAAATGTTACCAGTAAGCCAATACATTTGACCAAAAAATGGGATCCATTTTAAACTTTTTTTACCTATGCTAACGGTGCCAGGTAAAACTGCGTTGCTAAGCGTGAAAATATCGTAACTGTTTTGATGATTACAAATGTAAACCACAGGACCAATATTCTTGACCGACTCAGGCATTCTAATTTCAACCGTTACGCCAAGAATTTTTGCTACTTTGCCTAAAATTTTTGCCGCAATATGAACATTATTGCGGTGAAATGGGCGAAATAAGCAAAAAATACACGAGAATACTGAGATGCCGATTAAAGCAAACAAAAGTGCCAATAGGCGAACAATAGCTAACAACACGAGTTCCTATAAATTTTTCAAGGCGCAAGTATACATTGAAACAAGGCAATTACATTAGTAAATGTGCGAATTAAGGTTCAATTTGTCCAATGACATTTTCAATGGTCATAATGCCAAACATCACTTTTTTAATGAAAGACTCTGAGCTACTGACCAAGTTAAAGTTAGGGTGTTGCGACCAAACTGACTGTAAACGCTGATCTAATTCCACTGCTTTTTGTTCACTTTCATTTCTTATTGGGTTATTGCTGCGAATGCCTTGCCCAGATTTCGCCGCAGTTTCAAAAAAAATCACGGCATCGTATCGGCTAAGTTCAAATTCAAGGCTGGTATTCATGGTCTCAAAAAAATCTTGTTCACTGCCCGGCCAATACGCTAAGCCGTCTAAAGTGCCGCGATCACACAATATCAAACACTCTGGAAACATAGCGCGCTGGGTATCTTCTAAGTTTTTTTGCAAGTTGAAGATCGTTTTTTGCTGTGCAGCTATCACTTCAGGCTTATCAGAGCGTTCAATGCCGCCGCTAAAAATCATCGTGGCAGACTCAGGCACTGAGGCTAGTTGCCCAGAAAATTCTCGACGAAATAAATCTAATGCCGTGGTTTTTCCACCGCCAGGGCCACCTGTTAACACAATACGCTTTTTCATTTGCAAACTATTCATTTAACCTTCCCCTTTTTATTACCCACATATTCCCTCAATATTACTCAAATATTACCCAAGCTTTTTTATGCATTTACCACCAAAGCGATATGCCTAACAACAGCGGAGTGAGTATACTTGCCATAACATTTAACGCCAGAAAGTGTGGCTGCTCGCCAATTCTGTCGTGGTATTTAATCGCGCCATAAAGGGCAATATAACCTAAAAGCATCGGCAATAAGGCGATTAAGCTCAAAGTTGGTAGCATTTCTCTGCTAATAAAAACAAATAATAAAGCCATCGCGGTAGTTAACATCAAGCCATAAACAAGATTGCTCACTGACGTACCGTAAGCAATTGGTAAATGATAACGACCAACGGTTTTATCGGCTTCAATATCAGGGTATTGATTAAGTAGTAACAAGTTATTGATCAACAAAAATGGGATCAGTGAAAGCAAAAGACCTTGCCCAGTAAATGCGCCAGTTAACACAAATTGGGTGCCAATAACCATCATCACACCGATACCAAGTCCCGGTGAAACTAAACATAACCACGGCTGTTTATTTATATATCGGGTATAACTAACAATAATTAGCATGCCAAACAACCCAAACGGAATAAGCGCTAAGCCACGTAAATAAACAAAATATCCACCTACTGCTAATAAGCCTGCTAGCGATAATACGCCAAAGAAAAAAACATTGCGCGACTCGCTAGGCTCAGACACTAAACCACCGCTACCGCCACTAAACGGCGTTTTTTGCGTTTTAAGATCTAAGCCACTTTCAAAGTCTTGATGTTCATTTAAAACATTTACGCTGATATTAGCTAAAATTCCTGCTAAAAAAATCAAAACAATCAGGCTACTATCAATATCCCCTGCCACTGTCATTGCGCCATAAAAAACGCACATTACTGGCAACAATAAAAAAGGAATACGCATTGTTGCCACTAAAGTTTTGATATTCATTTACCGATTTATCTCATCTATTTAAAAGTGTCGATTATGGCACAGACTCGCCATTACGCGCTTCAAATAATCGATACCAATCTTCTTTTTGATAATGAATTGCCAACGCTGCGGTCGCTGCTTCAATACGTGCTGGCATTGTTGAACCAATGATCGGGCAAATATTCGCAGGATGCAAACACAACCAAGCTAAAATCACCTGCCAAGGCTCGGCTTGATATTTTTCGCTTTGTGACAATAACTCTGCTTCAATTCGCAACTCATCAGTCGATGAAAAAGTATTACCCCAGGCTGAATAAGCGACACCACCTAAAGGACACCATGCAACGGGCATAATATTGTGCATTTGACATTGGCTTAATGTGCCATCGGTAAATGCGTTAGTATTGTGAATATTCATTTCAACTTGATTGACCACAACTGGCATAGGTAGTGCCGACTGCAACAACGAGACTTGCGCAGGGCTAAAGTTACTGACACCAAAATGTTTAACCTTGCCACTGGCTTTTAACAAGGCAAACGCTTCAGCAATTTCGTTTACATCCATTAAAAAGTCAGGGCGGTGCACTAAAAATAAATCGAGCGCATCAACATTAAGCCTTGATAACGACCCTTCTGCACTTTTAATTAAATGTTCGCGACTATTATCGTAGCGAGCAGGATCGCCAGCATTGGGTTGATTAGCAAAACGCACGCCCGCTTTTGAGGTAACAATTAGCTTGTCTCTTAATTGCGGCGACTCTTTTATCACTTCGCCAAATAAAGCTTCGCTATGACCGCCACCATAAATATCGGCATGATCAAAATGATTATAGCCCGCATCAATTGCCGCATGAATGGCATGCTTGCCGTTTACTCGGTCTTCTAAACTATTGTCACCACTAATGCGCATACAGCCATAAATTAAGCGCGAGCTTTTGAGTCCTGTATTAGCCAAATCAAGATGTTGCATATATATTCCTTTTAAAATTCTTATACTTTTAGTTTATGCCCATCAGGTTAAAAAGACACTCAATATTGACAAATAACAAACGTATTCATTGCCTTGCATTTAAGCGAAAGCTGTAACAAATCAACAAAGTATTTGTCACATCTTCGTCATACAAAAGCTCTACCTTAGCGATATGACTATGCTTAATAAGATTTATCAATACGACTTACGCCTGCTACTTTGGTGCAGAAAGTCGGCTAACTCCGCTGGATATATCACCTTAGTACGTGCTATTTCCAAAAGCGGCGACGGCTACATGCAAGTTGTATTGCCAGCTATCTGTGCGCTGCTCATTCCTGTTGTTGGCGAGCAGTTTTTATTATTAGCACTGAAAAGTTTCTTAATTGAACGCATTCTTTATTTCTTTTTAAAACACACCTTAAAACGTCGCCGACCACCAGAAATTGTGCCGTTATTTTCAAGCATTATTACCGCTTCTGACAAATTTAGCTTTCCGTCAGGGCATACAATGGCGGCATTTTTATTGGCCGGTTTATCTGTCTCTGTACTTGGCGGTCATGCCTACCCTATTTATTTGTGGGCAATTGCCGTTGGATCATCTCGGGTAATTTTAGGCGTGCACTTTCCAACAGATATTTTAGCTGGCGCACTTATCGGTACCTTAATCGCAAATATGGTTATTTATTTATGAAAATACTTTACGGAATTCAAGCCACAGGCAATGGGCATATCGCACGTAGCCGAGTAATGGCTAAATACTTTAGCGAGCACAATGCTGACGTGACTTATTTTTTTTCAGGACGTGAAAAAGATAAGTTGTTTGAAATGGACTGTTTTGGCGATTTTCTCCATCGCAGAGGGTTAACCTTTAGCACGATTTCAGGAAAAATAAATATTCGAAAAAGTGTCTTAACAAATAACGTACCTCGCTTTGTTTACGATGTCGCTAAGCTCGATGTTAGCCAATACGATTTAATTATTACCGACTTTGAACCTATTACCGCTTGGGCAGGCAAGCTCAAGAATAAACACGTTTTAGGTGTTGGTCATCAGTACGCCTTTGGCGCGTCGACACCTTGTAGCGGCGAAAACTGGTTAGGTAAAAATATTATGCGTCATTTTGCCCCAACCGATACTTCAATTGGTTTGCATTGGTATCCGTATGACAAAAAAATACTCCCGCCGATTATCGATACCGAGCTAACGAAGCAAACACCAAACAACGCGATTTTGGTCTATTTACCGTTTGAAAATCAAAAAAAGGTAACTGCCTTATTAAACCAGTTTAATGGCCAACACTTTATTCAATACTCGCCTGACTTGGTCGACGGGTTTGTGAATAATGTTAATCAAAAACAAACCTGCTACCAAGGCTTTAAGCACGATTTAGCGCGCGCCTCTGGGGTAATATGCAACAGCGGCTTTGAGTTAATTAGCGAGTGTTTGCATTTAGGTTTACCGGTACTAACCAAGCCAGTTAAAGATCAAATGGAGCAAGAATCTAATGCGTTTGCCCTTTACCAACTAGGGTTAGCCAAAGTGATGAAAAAATTAGATGAGCAAAAAATTTCTCATTGGTTAAATCAAATTGCGCTTGCCAACCAAGCTAATAATCATGCAACACCCAATGTCGCAAAAGAGTTAGTAAAATGGATTTTAGCCGGCGATTGGCAGCGTCCAGAAGTGCTTTCAGATCAACTTTGGTTACCGCAACAACACACGCTTTAGGGTTACCATTGACATCGTACTTATGCTATCGGTGATCTTACCGGCAAGCTAATTTGGCAAGATCACCACACATTTTCTTACATCAGCAAACCAAAACTTAACCTTTAAAGTTCAACAGACCCTAGGCATTGATGCCCTAATAAGGCTATTATCAAGGAGCGATACGTTCGACTGTTATCACATGTCGTCGCGTTATCTTTTCATTTAATAAGGATTTGTTATGAAGCTTTTTTTACCTGTGCTATCGCTGTTATTGGTGGCTTGTCAAAGCACCTCTTCCGCTACACCAGAAGAAAAATTTGTTGATGTTTATATCAGTAAAGGTGACAAACAGTGTCATTTTGGCGGTATTTCACTGGCTAAGGCAAAAGGATATTTATTGGAAGAAAATATTAGCGTTTCTCAGGCAAGCTGCGCAGTAATAACGGGAATGGCCTACCCTTCTGTATGTGGTGGTGCTACTGGCAATATTTATCTATTTACCATAGATGCAGCCAAATTAAATGCTGCCAAAGCGATCGGCTTTATTCCAGCTGCCGCTTTAACCACTAAAAAATTAGGCTATCAAGTACAAAAATGCCAAAAAGTGATCAACAACAAAAACATGTAAACCGGAGCAGAGCTAGCGGTAAGTGGAAAGTGATAAGCGGTAAGTTGAAAGCTGCAAGTGAAAAGCTGTAAGTGGAAAGGCGTAAGCGGTAAGTTGAAAGCTAAAAGCGGCAAGCGGTAAGCGGTAAGCGGTAAGTGGAAAGCTGTAAGCTGAAAGTTGAAAGTTGAAAGTTGAAAGTTGAAAGTTGAAAGCATCGCAATAACCGAATGTGGATAAAAAAAGCGCCGAAGCGCTTTTTCTTTTGCCAAGCTTGCTAAGCGTTTAAAGCACCGTTATTTACGTGTCATCGCTAGTTGCAATTGATAGGTTTTTTCACGCTCGACGTATTTGGTCCATTGGCTGGCCATTTTACTCGCTTTTGGAAAAGATAACGCTTGTTCAAACGCGCTGAGTGACTCTTCAAAGTTTTTCAAATTAAAATGCGCCATACCTAACACAAGATAAACGTTACCCATGCGCTCTACACCGCCGCGCTTAAGTGCAGTTTCTGCAGAATTTATCGCTAATTGCCACTTATCCGTATTTAAATAGCTTTGCGCTAATTGCGAGTCAAACTCACCATTGTCTGATGTTTTCGACGCTGCAATTAATACCGGTATCGCTCTATCATCTTCTTTGGCGGCAATAAACGCTTGTGCCTGCATCGATAAGTATTTAGTTTCAGGCGCGACTTTTCCTTGTTCAAACGCTTCTTCTAACAGTATCGCCGCTTTAAATGGCACATTGTGATAAAGGTATAATTGCGCCAGCGAAATAATATCAGATGATTTTTCGATATAACCTGCTTGCCAGGCTGCTTCCATTACCGCTAGTTGTTTATCTTCTTGGCCAATTTCAGCGTACATACCGCCAAGTTGCAGCCAATACGCTGGTTTGTCGTAATAACGCACCAAGGCTTCCATCACCTTTGTTACTTGCTCAGGTTGCTTGAGCTCGTAAAAACAAGCACGTTGCAGGATCAACCAATTTTCTTTTGGAATATCACCTTTTGCAGTAACCTCATCAATCGCTAATTCTATATGCGATAAGGCTTGTGGGTATTGCTTGTCTTGATAATAGACTTGCGCAAACAACACTTGTTGTGTGCTAGTAAGTGCTTTGCCATTTAACTCGCGCCATTGATTTAAAAACACCAACGACTTTTTATAATCTTGTTGCTGCATGGCCAGTTGTGCTAACGAATATAAGGTTGATAATCGTAAACTTGCCGGGATCGCTTCTTGTGCAACCACATTTTCAAAACTATCAATCGCCATTGCAACATCGTCGTTGCCATAATACATAAAGCCATAAAAGTTCCACAGCATGGCTTTTTCATAGCTGTTTAAACTGTCGATACGATCTTTAACTTCATCGAGTACTTCAAAGCCAGCAATTTTGTCACCTTCATCGGCTAATTTTTGCGCGCGAGCAAGCTGTGCATAGACACGATTTCGCATCGCGGGCACTTTCACTGACGCCTTGGCACCTGCCTCTTGAGCCGCCATAACTTGATTAAACTGACCACCGCTAAGTAGCGTTGGCGCGATGTAACTTGCGCTAACTAAACAAATAAACTGCGCTAATTTTCTAATTTTCATCTCTTTCTCGCTATCTTATTTTTTGCCTGTCGCTCACTTATTTACCTAGCGTAAAGCGTAAGCGACAGCCAAAACGCAATTAACCATCAATTTCAAAAGTAATTCTATTTTGTACACCAGCCACTTCCATCGGCTGGCCATCCACCACCCGTGGCTTGTATTTAAACTTACTGGCGGCATCAATCGCTGCTTGGTCAAAAATATTTTCAGGCTCGGCTTCAATCACAAACGGTTTGATCACTGAACCATTTTTACTGACGGTAAACTCCACAATCACATACCCTTGAATACCGCGCGCTTGTGCACGACGAGGATAAACTGGCGCGACTTTTACAATCGGTAAATAGTCACCGTCACCGGTATCAAGCGATAAGCCGCCCGATAAACCTGCGTCAATTTGCACGTCGGTAGCAAAATTGGCAACACTGGCGGTTGCATTAGGATTAGCCTGCTGCATTTGCGGCTGCTCCATTGGCGGTGGTGGCTCTTTTGGTTTAGGCGGCTTTTGTGGTTTACGATCTTTTTTAACGATCGCTTCTTCTTTCTTTAAACGAATGAAGTCTAAAACATTGCCTCTTGGCGGTTCGGTCATTACATCATTACCGCCTGAAATTATCGCCTGCATGCCCCAAAGCAAAACAAGGGTCATTGAAATTGCAAGTAAAGCAGCAAGCGAATATCGCAGTGCTTTATTTAAACCGTTCAACATGGTTTATGCCTCTTGTGCCGCAATTGAAACATCATAAACACCTGCCGCGCGTGCAGAGTCCATTACTTTGATCAAGACATCGGTGGTCGCTTTTTTATCCGCTTGAATAACCACAGTACCTTGCGGATTTTCAGCTTTTAAACGTTCAATATTCGCTTGCACGGCACGAACATCAACGCGGCGTTTATTAATCCAAATTTCACCTTTATCACTGATCGCCACTAAAATATTGGCACGCTCTTTTTTCACCGCAGTTGCCGCTTCAGGGCGATTTACTTCAATGCCCGCTTCTTTGACAAATGAGGCAGTTACGATAAAAAATATCAATAGGATAAATACAACGTCCAACATCGGCGTCATATTAATTTCTTCGCTTTCTTCTTGTTCTTGAATAACTTTCGCTAAAGGAGAACGCATACTTAAACTCTCTTATTAAAGCGCCAATTATGAGTAACTGGCACGATGTTGTTATAACAGCTTGGCTTATTTGGTTACCGTTAAGCTGTCTTCTAATAACTCACTTTCGCGTTTGGCATTTCGCTGCAACCAGGTCACTAAAAATACCCCTGATAGTGATCCCACCATGCCTGCCATGGTTGGAATAGTTGCTTGTGAAACCCCTGACGCCATAGACCGTGCATTGCCACTACCTGAAATTGCCATCACATCAAATACTTGGATCATGCCAGTTACTGTGCCTAACAAACCAAGTAACGGACATAACACCACCAAAGATTGAATTAAGGCAATATTGGTAGTTAATGTGGCACTGCCACGGGCAATAAGTGCTTGTCTAATTTGCATTGCATTCCACGAGGTTTGCTCAGCTCTGTTTTGCCAGGTATTTTTAATGCTTTTTTTCAGCTTTTTATAGCCATAAAAAACAAATACTAAACGTTCAAATATCAACAGCCACATTAGGGCAATAACAGCGGCAATGACGGTTAATACTTGACCGCCAGTTTCCAAAAAATCGCGGATAGCATTCATCATTTCGATGAGCTCAATCACAATTTATGCTCCCTTTTCAGCTCGCTCGGCAATAATGCCAGTGCTTTCTTGTTGTAAAATATTAATAATTTTACGGCTGCGACTATTTAGGAAAGTAAATAAGAACACCATAGGAATCGCCACGACTAAACCAAGCACGGTAGTAACAAGTGCTTGTGAAATACCGCCAGCCATTAATTTCGGGTCACCAGTACCAAATAAGGTAATCGCTTGGAAGGTATTGATCATCCCGGTTACCGTGCCTAATAAACCAATAAGCGGCGCAACAACGGAAATAATTTTAATTAGGGTTAACTTGCTCGAGAGTTTTGGCACTTCCCGTAAAATCGACTCAGATAGTTTCAGCTCTAAAGTTTCATTATCAACATTAGCGCCTTCGGTTTTCACCATCATCACGCGCCCTAATGGGTTATCGCTACTTGGTGTATCAGACTTAAGCTGACGATTAACTTTATTGCCGACAATCACCAATGAAATAAAGCGCTCTAGGGCAATTAATAAACCAATCGCGCCAATGGCTAAAATGATGTAACCAACCGGGCCTCCCTGCTCTACTCGCTCCATGGTATCTGGCGCTTGAACTAATAAACTTAAGATTGAACCGCCGGTTGGATCCAAAGCAAAGGTGGCGGAGGTTTGGCTATTTTCTAAGTCTTGCGCTGTGGCTAAATGGCGTGAAGACGGCTGTCTAATCAACTCAGCAACCGACCCCGTTTCATTGACATATTCAAGGTATTTACCGTCAGCGATTAAGTTAAAACCACCCACACGAATAACATCTTTATTAACACGCTCGCCGTTAGCATTAACCACTTCGCGGTTAAAACGACTCACTTTGCCGGTTTCTGTCATCTCACGTTGCAGTTCAAACCATAAACGTTCAATTTCTTCAATTGAGGCAAGTTTTGACGTTGACCCCATGCTTTGGGCAAACTCATTTAAAAATACGCCACGGTTAGGAATTTGCGCAGAAATTACCGACGTTTGAAACTTACTACGGGTATCGCCAGCAACTTGCTGAAGCACACCAAATAACTCTTTCAATTCCCCTAAACGTTTGTTTAACGCTTCAGTTTGATTGGCTAAAGTCACTTCATTTTTTTGAAAGTCTTGCTCTAAACGTGTACTTAAATTAATTGCTTGGTCACGCTTGTTTTGCGCCGCAGTTAATAAAGCACCTTGCTCGGCAACCTTACTTTTAAATTCGGCTTCGCGTTGCTGATTTTGCGCACTTTGTGCGGCACTGCCTTGCGCTAATTGGTTTAATAATTCATCAAGATTAGCAGCTTCTTCAGCAGCATTGGCGTTAATGCCAACGGCTGATAATAATAAGGTCGCACAGCTGGCTTTGCCTAAACGTGAAAATAATTTTTTCATAGTAAACATGTCTTTAGTTAGTCTAATTTTGGGTAAAAAAGCGTTCATCACAGTCCCTTATTCCGCAACAGTTTTAGCAGCATCAACTGGCACTAAAATTAAGTCTGGGGCTAATTGTTTTTTGGCGATGCGTAGCGCTTTGGTAATGTTTAAGCGGTTGCTTTCAGGTAAGTCTTGCCAGCTTTGGCTTGCTTGGTTCCATTGACCTAAACGGCTGCCATCTCGTGTTTGATAAACAAAACTGACACGACCAATACGTAAAAAATCAACGTCTCGCTGCTTACCGTCTAAGAGTAAGTCACCGGTATAGGCTTCAATGGTACGACCGTATTCTGCTTCTACTTGGTAAGCTTCTAATACACGGCGAAATTTCTCAGAAACACTGACATCTGCGCGTTTTAGCATTAGCTTTAAATCGTCAACACGTTTATTACGCTCGTCCATTAAAAACGGCACATCAAGTTTCACAAAAGACTCTAAAGTGGTGATCATACGTGCCATTAATGGTGAAATTTGACGTTCAATCACGCTTACTTGTTCCATCGAGTTGGCTAACTGCTCTAGCTCTTCCATTTGGCTATCGAGTTGGCTTTGCATTTGCTCGTTGTAAACATTTAAGCCGTCAATTTCTTTGTTGACGCCTTTAAACGCTTGTAACTTAGTTTGAACTTGACCGCTCATTGAATCGATAAGTTGTTGAGATTGGTTGGCTGACTGGTTAATCGCTGTGCCTGCCGCCACTACTTTGTTTAATTCTTGATCTTGTGCTTGAGCGGTATAAGCTAAGCTAACTAGACTTAAGCCTAAGCAAACTGCAAGGCGAGATTTCGTCAATAAAGCGCGTTTCATAAGTGAACCTTTTGTTAAACTCAAAACAATCTAGCAGCAGATGCGCCATAGATTGGTGTATTTTTGGTGATACCAAATTGACTAAATATTTGATCATTTAGTGAGAATTAAAAGGCTTATAGGCAAGGCGCTAATTGCAAAGAATGGTGATTCCCTTGTTAAAATTAGCAACGCTGCATATAAGCCTTTGAAACTCACCCTTCGGGCGTTCAAGAATATCATGATAACTGCACAATATTTATTTGATGTAGAACGACTATATCTTTATAAATCTTGTTTGTTCTAATGATATTCTTGCAACGCTAAGTGACTAAATATTTAATCAAATTGGTATGAGAAGCTTAACGGAGTGTTGTTACACTTAGGTTACACTAATATTGCAACTTTATTAAAATGACAGTTAGGTGAACTTTTTCTTACAAATCATAAAGATGGAAGCAAAAAAAAGGTGCAACTAACTCACCAACCTTTTGGTGGTAAATTAGCTACACCTATTGAGTTAGTTACTCAATTTAACAATTAAAAATCCCATTTAAAGGCAACTTCAACATCAGTTCCGCTAGTTTCACTGCGAAATAATGTCTCTGAAAATTCGATTTCTTTTTGCTGGTCTAAAATGTTTTGCACTTTAAACTTTAACGTTGTCGAATAGGTTGGATAATAGGTGTAAACCAAATCCAATGAATGGAACGGTTGCTCATACCTATCGTCTTGTCCTTCAATGCCCGGAATAATAATGCGTTCGCCAAATACGTTATAAATTAAACTGGCGGAATGATTACCATTAGGCGCATCGTAGCCTAAGTTCATATTGACCACGTATTCTGAATGACCGGTCATTCGGCGAGTAGGGTTAGTGATCGCCGCCGACACGCCAGTTTGCTCAACAACACGCTGGGTATCAATATTTACTTCTGAGTCGCTTAAGGTAATGTTTCCTGATAAAAAGAAATCGTTACCTATGCCGCCAAGAAAAGCAAAGTCTTTCATGAACTCCACTTCAACCCCGTATACTTCACCGTCATCAGCATTAGCGATAACAATTAGCGGCGGACCGTCTTGCCCTGGCGATTGCACTGACTCAATTGGGTTTAGCATGTCTTTATAGAAAAGGCCCACCGATAAGGTTTCACCGGTATTCATGTACCATTCCCAGCGAAGGTCATAGTTTTTGATCGCGGTGGTTTCAACGCCCGGTGTACCACGTACCGGATATCCAGTTAATGGGTCAAGGTAAGTGGTTGGCGCAACTTCACGAATATCTGGGCGAATGGTGGTTTCACCGTATGAGGCGCGAAATTGCACTTCTTCACTCATAATATAGGTTAATGCCAAGGCGCCGTATAAATCGTCTTCTTTAAACGCCATGCTAGCTAGATCTTCTTCGGTTGGCTGATTCACATCACCCGGAAAGTCAAAGCGACCAGTAGCGGGGTCGATTGGCGCAACCACTTGACGAAAATCTTCCCAACGAACACCACCGCTAATACGCCAAGTATTATCAATTAAAATATCGGCTTCAGCGTAATACGCATCAACCATTTGCGCCGAATAATAATCATCGCCAGCAACTGAGGTATCGCGAATAATTAAACCATTACCGTTAATAGGCTGATTTAAAATAACATCGTCAGTCAAAATATCGTTAAGCTTATCACCGCTAAAGTCTAATCCGTCAAACACTAAGGTATTTACATCTAATCGGCGAGCAAAGGCATCACGTGACTTGGTGATAAAATCTGCACCGGTTTTGAGCTCAATATCAAAGTTTTTATAATATAAAGGCAGTGATACGTTGTAACCGTAGTTTTCAACTTCATCGTTTAAGTCTTGAAAGGTATAACGTACCGCGGTGTTGGCGTTTCTTAAGCTACTTTCGTTAGTAAGGTCAAAGATACCGTCTTCGTTTTCATCGGCTAAAATAAAGCGCGTTGAAATATTACCCGGTGCGTAACGACTTGAACGGGCATCAGAGTATTTCCAATCAACACCAATATTCCACCATTTAGGAAAATTATGTGTACCGCGCACTTGGTTAGAAATAAACTCACGCTCTTCGTAAGTTACTTCATTATCACGTACACGTAAGCCATCAGAAAGCTTAACGTTATTGGTTACACCTAAGGCACTTGAGACTTGATCAACAGTATCGCGAAGCACTGACAAGCTGTAATCAATTTTGTGATCTCGGTCGTATTCAACCCCTAAGTTAAGTGCGCCCGACCATTTAACTGAATGCTCAGTACGGCTTGCTTGGTCAAAACCCCGTTGCAATGAAAAACTACCGTCGGTACTTTCGGTAAAGTCTTGCCCTAAAAAAAGATCAGAAACTTGCCAAGTATTATCATGCGAGGCTGACGCTAAAAAGCCCCAGTCAAACTTACCACTTTCAAAACGATTACCGACGACTAAATCAACGCCAAAGTCTGGGTCAATGCTGTCAATAACAGGGTCGTAATCACGATTTAATTGCGCGGCAATTTCGCGGTTTTCTTGTTGCGACAGTGCGCTTAATGGTTGGTAGTTTTGCCATAAGTTCATTAACGCCTGAGGGGCTGCACGTGTGCCGTCGTCTTTACCCTTCCAGTCGTCACCACCACCATTGTAGGTATAGCCATCGTCTAAATTATTTGAATTTGAACCTAAGTTTCCAGCAAGGCTAAAAATAAAATCGCTTGGAATGGTTTTTAAGCGAATATCAACCACACCGCCACCAAAGTGCGCCGGCATAGAAGGTGAATACGATTTTTGCACCGATAAAGATTCAATTATCGACGCTGGGAATAAATCAAGTGGAATAACGCTACGGGTTGGATCTGGGCTTGGCACGGCTGCGCCGTTAAGTAACGTACTTGAGTAACGTTCACCTAAACCACGGACATAAATAAATTTACCATCAACCAAGGTTAAACCTGTAACACGTCTTAATGCTGCGGCTGCGTCGCTATCGCCAGTGCGTGAGATTTGCTCAGCACCTAAAATGTCAGCAACAAAGGCTTGGTTTTTACGCTCTTCAATTACCGCACTCGCTGTACCTTTTAGTCGTGATGCTTTTACCACCACTTCTTCCATTGCATTTTGCTCAGCAACGCTTGCTTCAACATCGCTTTCTTGGGCAAATAATGCTGTTGGCAAACTGGCTAATACCGCAATAGATAAACCTGATAAGGCAAATTTAGGCAGGCTAAAACGGTTCTTTTGAATTTTCATTTCATACCTCATGAAAGGATTTATTAGCGTCATGTTTTTTAAAAGTTGCTAATAAAGCCCTGAATACATAAACAAACTTAACTATTTAAAAAATGCTGCAAGGCTTAACCCTTGCAGCATTTGAGGTTTGTGCTGCTATTTGGTCGACGTTACTCTAAACCAACAGTCCAACCCGCAGTCCAGTCGTTTGAACCTACCGCACCAATATGGTCGGCATTGTCAAAGAAGGCATCACCAGTAAAGTCTTTAGGTGTTGTAGTGTCGGTTGTAACCACACCGTTTAACACGTCTGACATACCTGTTGCGGTGCTGTTGTCGCTTTGCGCTACAACCCATGTACCTAAGTCAAAGTCTGCATCTGCTGAATCTTTGGTATTTTTGAAGTTTTCTTGACAAGCAAATACTGAGTTAGTGATCACCGTATCGGCATCTTTTGCTTGGTCAACAGTAAGACCAGCTTCAAGTTCGAAACATTCGCCCATACCTGCGCCACCCGTTACCACAAAGTTATGAAGTTGTGCACGTGTTCCTTCACGTAAGTAAATACCTTCAGAGTCTTTATCAGCAGTATCAAAACCGTTACCGATAATAGTGAAGTTAGCTAACGTTGGGTTAGATTGTGGCATTTTGTTTGGCGTTGAACCGTCGTTATCTGCTTCAATCGCGCGGTTAGCTTCACCGTCACTGTCAGCATGCTTAATTAATACATACTGTAAGTTACCGCGGTAACCGTTGTCCCAGTCAACACTGTCATCTTTGTTAGCGGTTAAAACCACATACTTAGCGTTTACCGTGCCACCGAAGAACTCAATACCGTCATCAGCATTCTCGTGAATTTGGATATATTCAACTGTAGTACCAGAACCTACGCCACCAAACGTAATACCGTTTAATTCATTGTCTGGGGCAATTTCGTAACCAGCGTGCTTAACAACCACGTAACGAAGCGTGCCTGAACTGTCTGTATCGTCGGTGCCGCCAAATACTGCGCCGTTTTCTGCACCTTCAACTTGTAGGGCACAGTCGCTGCCATCGCTCGGACATTTATTTGATTGCGCATTACCTAATAAGATAATACCGCCCCACTGACCGGCACTTGTTGCTTCACCTGTCATATCTTGTTGTGAAGTAAAAGTAATAGGCGCTGAAGAAGAACCATTTGCTTCAATTTGAGAATCACGACTCACCACTAAATAATCGTCACCTGAACGACCGTAAATGGTAGTACCCGCTTCAATTGATAAGGTTGCTGAGTCAGTTTTGTCACCACCAACAAATACTGCGCCGCTTAATGCGTAGATGTTGTTAGAGGTTAGGGTTAAGTCAGCCGTAATGCGACCTGAGATTTCACACGTAGTGGTGCTACCGTCAACTGGTGAAATTGATGTAGTACCTGTTGGACAACCTTCTTCTTCAGCAGAAGCGGTAACTTCACCACCGCCAAAACCAAATGCCCAACCGTCACGCCAGTCAGTGCTGCCATCAAAAGCACCAATGTAGTCTACGCTATCGAAAAAGGCATCTTGAGTATTTGCAACATCTTGACCCGCATCAGCAGCAATTAATGGCGAGTTAGTATCTGGTACACCATTTTCATCAATTAAGATAGAAGTGCTGATCATGTTTGAATCTTCAGCTGTGAACCAAGCTTCTAGATCAAGCAATACGCTATCGTCAGCCGCTTTTGCATTTTTAAAGTTCTCGCCATTTGAACAAGCAAGTACTGAGTTTTGCATCACGATTTTGCCGCTTGTGGCATTATCAACTGTAACAGATGAAGTATCGCCGCCTTCAATTTCAAAACACTCGCCCATTTCGCTAGGACCAGTTACTACGGTATTGAAGATTTTCGCTGCGGTACCTTCACGTAAATAAATACCTTCAGAGTCTTTATCAGCGGTGTCGAAGTTATTACCGATAATAGTCATGTTGGCTAACGTCGGGTTAGATTGTGGCTCTTTATCAGGAGTAGAACCGTCGTTATCTGCTTCAATAGCACGGTTAGCTTCACCGGCATTTTTAGCATGTTCAACATAAATATGCTGCATCATGCCTTTAAAGCCGTTATCCCAGTCAATGCTGTCATCTTTGTTGCCAGTTAAGACTAAATGCTTAACATTTACTGCACCACCAAAGAACTCAACACCGTCATCCGCATTAGCATGAACTTGAATATAATCAACCGTAGTACCAGAACCAACACCGCCAAAGGTAATACCGTTTAATTCGTTATCAGGAGATACTTCGTAACCTGCATATTTAACAACAACATATTTTAATGTGCCTGAGTCATCTTCCCAGTTAGTACCACCAAATACGCCGCCTTCACCGATACCTTCTACTTGTAAGGCACAATCGCTGCCATCGCTTGGACATTTGTTAGAAGGTGCATTACCTAAAATAACCACACCACCCCATTGGCCAGCACTCGTAGCTTCACCTTTCACATCTTGAAGTGAGGTCATGATAATTGGCTTAGCTTTAGTCCCTTCTGCGATGATTTTTGCGTCGCGGTGAACCACTAAATAGTCTTCACCTGATTGACCAAATAATACCGCACCTGGTTCAATCGTTAAGGTAGGGTCTGAAGCGCCACGTGCTTGTTTGTTAGCCGAATCAATACCGCCAACTTCTAAGCCGCCACTTACCGCGTAAAATACTGGCTTGCCACCAGTTGACGCGACTAAGGTAGTATCTTCGGTAATTTTTTCATCTAAGGTTTGAACTTGCACATCAAAACCAAGGGCTGCTGAAACTTCAGTTGATAATGAAGTATTTGGCTTACCTGCTAGTACTTCTTCAACCGGTGTTGTTGGCGCCGGGTTATTGATAATGGTATCGCCAACAGAGTTATCAACATCTGACGATAAATTAATGTCACCACCACAACCGGCTAGAACTAACGCAGCGCTTACGGCACTTATTTTGAAAATATTTTTGATTTGCATGTTGTTTCCTGCTCCGCAGAATAATTGTTAAAACAAAGTTAATAATAAATTTGCCGATATCCTACGACGCAAAGATGACAGAAATGTTTTAGAAATATGTAGCTTTTGTTTAACAAATATGACGGGACGATGACACGCTATACTTACTAACAGCTGTAGCTTTGCCTTAAAGAATTAATTTTTTTACAGTTTTTTTTACTACTTTTACTTAAATGGAATTACACTTTAACAACATAAACCAACAAAAATAAACGCTCTCGATTTTTACTAATTTTGCGATTTATGAAGGTATTAACGGCATGATTCGACCTGCACTTTTAGTTGTTGCTAGTGTAGTTTTCTCGTATGTAAATCAAGCACATGCAAATGAACATTATTGGCAAATTCAATGGGATAATGATGTTCTAGTGGGCACAGATGGTAACTTTACCAACGGTGTTGCGCTCTCGCTTGGTAAAAGCCTTGTGTTAAATAAAGCCAATGCAACACCCGCTAGGCTTAACTTAATCAGCCAATTTCAACAAGTACTCACCTTTGAGCAAGAAGCTGAGCATGCACAAATAAGCGCGACACTGTCGCAACGTATTTTTACCCCTGAAGATTTTGAAAATCCGCAAGTGCAAATATACGATCGCCCTTACGCTGGTTATGTTGAACTGCAAAGCTATTATGGGCAATTTAGCCCAAGCCGCAGCCAAAAAAATTGGCTGGCTATTGGTTATATTGGTCAAGACTCTGGCGGGCAGTATGTGCATGAAACGGTGCACGATATGATAGGTTCCCCCGCACCTATGGGTTGGCATTATCAAATAGAAGAACAAGTCACCGCGCAATTTGCTTATCAAGCTGACTACTTAATTTTTCGAGAAGCCTTTAATGCAAATAAAGAGTGGGAACTTAGCACTTACAGTTATAGCCAGATCGGTAACTATAAATCAGAAACTAACCTAGGTTTGATATTGCGCTCGAGTCGCCAGTTAGCTGACAGTTTTGGTTTTTTAAGCCCCCATTATGCTCATAGTAGCGACTGGAGCAGCTTAACGGATAGCCAATGGCTGTATTATGGCTATGCGCATGTTGGCTATCGTTTTAACGATTTAACCATAGACGGCGATTTACCTTATCAAACACCTATTGAAGTCAATCACGTGCAAATAAGCACAACCGCTGGCGTTATCTACCCATATAGCGGCTTTGCCTTTGGCTTTAAGGTCAACGCTTACACAAAAGCGTTTAAACAAGACAGCAAACACTGGCACGCTTATGCGTCGTTATCGTTAAGTGGCATGCTATGAGCGGAAAGTGGAAAGCTGTAAGCGATAAGCGATAAGCGATAAGCGATAAGTGGTAAAAAAGGGGTCGGTGACATATTTGTCACCGACCCCTTTTTAATAAAACAACTGTTCGTTAATGCGAGTGATTAACGCATTCGTTGATTATTTCTTTTTCTTTACTGCTTTTGCGTTTGGTAAATCAGTCACTGAACCTTCAAAGATTTCAGCCGCTAAACCAATTGACTCGTTTAACGTTGGGTGCGCATGAATGGTTAAACCAACATCTTCTGCGTCAGCGCCCATTTCAACCGCTAAACAAACTTCACCAAGCATTTCGCCAGCATTAATACCAACAATAGCGCCACCAAGTACACGACCAGTCTCTTTTTCGAAGATCATCTTCGTTTTACCTTCGGTACGTGCTGATGCAATGGCACGACCAGAAGCCGCCCATGGGAAGTTAGCTACTTCAATGTTTAAGCCTTGCTCTTTTGCTTCACGCTCAGTAACACCTACCCAAGCCATTTCTGGATCAGTATAAGCGATAGAAGGAATGCAACGTGGGTCAAATTCATGCTTCTTACCAGAGATAACTTCTGCAGCAACGTGTGCTTCGTGTACCGCTTTATGGGCAAGCATAGGTTGACCAACAACATCACCAATAGCAAAGATGTGCGGAACATTGGTACGCATTTCTTTAGATACATTGATAAAGCCACGCTCATCAACGTTTACGCCAGCTTTGTCAGCAGCAACTAAGTGACCGTTAGGCTTACGACCAACAGCAACTAAAATTTTGTCGTAACGTACTTGTTCTGCAGGTGCATTTTTACCTTCAAACGTTACGTATAAACCATCGTCTTTAGCATCAACGGCAACAACTTTTGTTGAAAGCATAATTGATTTGAAACGTGGCTTGTTGTATTTGGTGTAGATTTTAACGATGTCAGCGTCGGCTGCAGGTACGAGTTGATCAGCAAATTCAACCACTGAAACATTAGAACCTAGTGAGCTATATACTGTGCCCATTTCTAAACCGATAATACCGCCGCCTAGTACTAACATTTCACCTGGTACGTCTTCTAATTTAAGCGCGCCAGTTGAGTCGATAACACGTGGGTCGTCGTTAGGAATGAAAGGAAGGTCAACAACAGAAGAACCACAAGAGATAATCGCGTTATCAAAGGTAATCGTGGTATTACCATCAGCACCTTCTACTTCAATAGTTTTGTCAGAAGTGAATTTACCGTAACCTGTTACCGTTTTAACTTTACGCATTTTAGCCATGCCAGCAACACCGCCAGAAAGCTTAGCAACAACTTCTGTATCTTTCCATTTACGGATTTTGTCTAAATCAATTTCAGGCTTACCAAAAGTTACACCGTGCGCTGCCATGTCTGCCGCGTCATCGATAACTTTAGCAACATGCAATAAAGCCTTTGATGGGATACAGCCAACATTTAAACATACACCACCTAAGGCGTTATGCTTTTCTACTAATACTACATCTAAACCTAAATCTGCCGCGCGGAATGCTGCTGAATAACCACCAGGGCCTGATCCTAAAACTACTACCTGAGTTTTAATTGCGTTGCTCATGCTAACCTCAAATTGTTTAATTTGTTTGTTGTTATGAATTGTTTCATAACAATAAATAATTTTATTTAACCACGCTAACTATGTAATTAATTGTGGTTATTTTTCACGCCACGAAGTTTACTTAAAGTCAGTAAAAATCGCTATCTTTTAATAATCTTTAACCAAGTTTTTATACTTTTTATGATGACGCTTAACCAATATTGATTAAGCGTCATTTAAAAAGTTATAAAATTAGCTGACGAATGTCTGACATTACATTAGCAATATGCACAGTAAAGCGCGCTGCTAATGCACCATCAATTACACGATGGTCGTATGACATTGACAATGGCAACATTAACTTAGGCTCAAAGTCTTTACCATTCCACTTTGGTTTAATTTCTGATTTAGAAACACCCAAAATTGCCACTTCTGGTGCATTAACGATTGGCGTAAATGCCGTACCGCCAATACCACCTAGGCTTGAAATAGTGAAACAACCACCTTGCATGTCAGCCGCTTTTAGCTTGCCTTCACGTGCCTTGATACTAATTTCAAGTAATTCACGAGATAGCTCATGAATGCCTTTTTTATCAACATCACGCACAACCGGTACTACTAAGCCGTTTGGCGTATCTACCGCAACACCAATATGAATGTATTTTTTCAAAATTAAGCTTTCGCCGTCTTCACTCAAGCTTGAGTTAAAGGTTGGGAATGCCGCAAGTGCGTCAGCACAAGCTTTTAAAATAAATACTAATGGCGTAATTTTAAAACCAAGCTTTTTCTTTTCAGCAACAACGTTTTGCTCTTTACGGAAAGCTTCAACGTTAGTGATATCCGCTTCGTCAAATTGGGTAACATGTGGGATCGTTACCCAGTTGCGATGTAAGAATGGGCCAGAGATTTTCTGAATACGTGATAACGGTTTGGTTTCAATTTCACCAAATTTAGAGAAATCAATCGCTTTCGCGCTAACCACTTGTAAGCCACCTTCGCCAGCACCAACAGAACTACCGGCATTGGCTTTCGGGCGAGAAAGTTCGTATTTCACATAAGATTGAACATCTTCTTTTAAAATACGGCCTTTGTTACCAGTACCTTTAACGAGTGTTAAATCAACACCAAATTCACGCGCTAAACGGCGAATTGAAGGCGACGTATAAATACTGCCTTTAGCTTTAGTACCTGATTGCGGATGATGCGGCACAGGCGCTGATTTTTTCGCAGGCGCTTGTGCAGGTGCTGCAGTTACTGTAGCAGGAGCAGGTTCAGCAACTGGCGCAGGGGCTGCAGGAGCCGCTTCACCGCCAGCCGTTTCTAGTTTAATCACTAGCGAGCCTTGCTTAACTTTATCACCAACGTTAATTAAAACTTCTTTAACGGTACCCGCTTTTGGCGAAGGTACGTCCATCGTCGCTTTATCAGTTTCTAAGGTAATTAAACCGTCTTCTTCTTCGATAACATCACCAACAGCAACAAGTACTTCGATAACGTCAACTTCGCCGTCTTCACCAATATCAGGTACTTCAACGTCAATTACTGCGCTGGCAGTAGCTACGGGTGCAGGAGCGGCAGCTAGTGCAGGCGCTTCTACAGCAGGTGCTGCTGCAACAGGAGCTGGCTCCGGCGCGGCTTCTGGCTCAGCAGCTGGCGCTTCTTCGCCTGCGGCTGACATTTCACCAATTACATCACCTTCTTTAATTTTATCGCCAACAGCAACGGTTAAGCTGGTTAATTTACCGGCAAATGGCGCAGGAATATCCATTGATGCTTTGTCGGTTTCAACGCTAACAATACCTTCATCAGCTTCTAAATCATCACCAACTGCAACACAGATTTCAATGATTTCAACTTCTTCACCGCCAACATCTGGGACTAGAATTTTTTGAACATCAGACATTTCTTTGTTTCCTTCTCTAGTCTTAATTACGCGTAAAGCGGGTTAAGTTTGTCAGTATCAATATTGAAGCGTTTAATTGCTTCACTAACGACTGAACGTTCAACTTCGCCACGATTTGCTAGCTCATATAATGAAGCAACCACAACATAACCAGCATTCACTTCAAAGTGAGTACGTAAGTTTGCACGGCTATCAGAGCGACCAAAACCGTCAGTACCTAAACAGCGGTATTCAGTATCGATAAAGGCACGAACTTGGTCAGAATAAGCTTTAACATAGTCAGTTGCCGCAATAGCAGGACCGGCTTCTTTAGTGATCACTGTGCTGATGTAAGCTTGCTTTTGCTTGCTTTCAGGGTTAAGCATGTTCCAACGAGCAACATCTTGACCTTCACGTGCTAATTCATTGAATGAAGTCACAGAATAAACATCGCTTGATACGCCATAATCAGCTGACAGTATTTGCGCCGCTTTGCGTACTTCATTCAAAATAGTACCTGAGCCCATTAATTGAACGTTAGCTTTGGCTTTTTTCGCCGCTACCGTTTCAAGCTTGTAAATACCTTTGATGATTTGATCAGCAATGTCTTTATCTTCAGGTATTGCCGGGTGTTGGTAGTTCTCATTCATTAAGGTTAAGTAGTAGAAAATGTTTTCATTTTCTTCGTACATACGACGTAAACCGTCACGAACGATAACAGCAACTTCATAACCATAGGTTGGATCATAAGTTACACAGTTAGGAATTAAGTTCGCTTGTACATGAGAGTGACCATCTTGATGCTGTAAACCTTCACCATTAAGCGTAGTACGACCGGCTGTTGCACCTAATAAGAAACCACGTGCTTGGCTGTCACCCGCTGCCCATGCTAAGTCACCAACACGTTGGAAACCAAACATTGAGTAGTAAATGTAAAATGGAATAGTCGTCGCGTTACACGTTGAGTAAGACGTACCAGAAGCCACCCAAGACGCCATTGCACCTAGCTCGTTAATACCTTCTTGTAATACTTGACCTTTTTTGTCTTCACGGTAGTAAGCCACTTGGTCAGCATCTTGAGGAACGTATTTTTGTCCTTCGTTAGCATAAATACCCACTTGACGGAATAAACCTTCCATACCGAACGTACGTGCTTCATCAGGAATAATCGGCACAATACGCTTACCAATTTTCTTATCTTTTAATAAACTGTTTAATACACGCACAAAGGTCATGGTTGATGAAACTTCACGCTCACCTGAACCTTTTAAAATCGCATCAAAGGCTTTAAGTGGTGGAATTTCTAACGACTCTTCTGCTTGTTCACGACGTGCAGGTAATGAACCACCTAAGGCTTCACGACGCGCTTTCATGTATTTGAATTCTTCGCTGTCTTCTGGGAAGCGGTAGAATGGTAAGTCTTCAATTTGATCATCAGGAATTGGCATATTGAAACGATCACGATACTTCTTGATTGACTCAACATCCATTTTCTTAACATTATGCGCAACGTTTTGCGCTTCGCCTGACTCACCTAAACCAAAACCTTTAACTGTTTTTGCTAAGATAACCGTTGGACGACCTTTAGTTTCCATGGCTTTTTTATATGCCGCGTAAACTTTTACTGGATCGTGACCACCACGGTTTAAGCGCCAGATATCTTCGTCAGACATATTGGCAACCATAGCCGCTGTTTCTGGGTACTTGTTGAAGAAGTTTTCGCGAGTGTATTTACCACCTTTCGCTTTACAGTTTTGGTATTCACCATCAACCGTTTCGCTCATTAGCTGTAAAAGTTTACCTGACGTATCACGGGCGATTAGTGCATCCCAGTACGAACCCCAAATAACCTTAACCACTTCCCAGCCTGCGCCGCGGAAAGTACCTTCAAGTTCTTGAATGATTTTTCCGTTACCACGTACCGGACCGTCAAGACGTTGTAAGTTACAGTTGATCACGAACGTTAAGTTGTCTAAACCTTCGCGAGAAGCAAGGCCGATAGCACCTAATGATTCTGGCTCATCAGTTTCGCCGTCACCTAGGAAACAGTAAACACGTTGGCCTGAACAATCTTTAATGCCACGGTCTGTTAAATATTTTAAGAAACGCGCAGTGTAAATCGCTTGTAGTGGACCTAAGCCCATAGAAACGGTTGGGAACTGCCAGAAATCTTGCATCAAATGAGGATGAGGGTAAGAAGATAAACCTTCGCCGTCACACTCTTGACGGAAGTTATCCATTTGCTTCTCAGTTAAACGACCTTCAATGAAAGCACGAGAATAAATACCCGGAGAAATATGACCTTGAGCAAAAATAAAGTCGCCACCGTCTTTTTCAGACGCTGCTTTAAAGAAGTGGTTAAAACCAACATCGTAAAGGGTTGCAGATGAAGCAAATGAACCAATGTGACCACCTAGCTCTAAATCTTTTTTAGACGCTCTAAGTACTAATGCCATCGCATTCCAACGAATTGCGGCACGAATGCGTGATTCAATGGTTTGATCAGCAGGCATGTGTGGTTCTTGCCCAGGAGGAATAGTATTTACATAAGCCGTTGTTGCGTCAAAAGGTAAGTGAGTACCGCTACGACGGGCATGATCAATTAACTTTTCAAGTAAGAAATGGGCACGTTCTGGACCTTCGTTTTCCAAAACTGATTCCATCGACTCTAACCATTCTTGCGTTTCTAATGAATCGATATCTAAATTAGGGAGCTCAGACATAATAAGTATTAGTCTCCGATAGTTATTGTATTTAAAAGCAAAGCGTCTAGTTTGTTAACAAGAGCACTCACTCATGATTACGTAAATTTAATGTTTAGGCTAAAAGTCAAAGTTCACTGCCATTGTTGGCAATAAAGTTTCAGTTTTAACGCTGCATTCTGCGCATCGAACGTTCCATGCGACTATTTTCTTGTGTTGATTTAAGCAACACTTCTTCAATAAACGCTAAGTGGCGATGACTTGCCCCCCACGCTTTTTGAGGCTGACCAGAGATGATCGCCTCAAGTAAATTTTTTCGATAGTCAGATATTTTGGCAAATACATCTGGGCGCTTAGCGACTATCTTTAAGTTCTGCTCTATGCTGTCGATTAATAAATCCGACATACTGCGTGCTAAGTGCAAAATAATGGCATTATGTGACGCCGCGCATATGGCTAAGTAAAAATCAAAAACCGCCTGCGCTTCCGTATGAAAATTCTCATCTAACTGCACATTGCCAATGTTGTCGTGCTGTTTTTGAATTTCATCAAAGTCAGCCTCTGTACCGCGCATTGCCGCATAATAGGCAGACATACCTTCAATACCATGACGAAATTCTAATAAGTCGAATTGCGACTCTGGATTTTTTGACATCAATTCAAACAGCGGATCTGATAAACCAGTCAGAATTTTGTCATTCACAAAAGTACCGCCACCCTGCTTGCGGGTAACTAAGTTCTTAGCTTCTAATTTTTGAATAGCTTCTCTAAGCGAAGGTCTAGAAACATCAAACTGAACCGCCAGTTCTCGCTCAGGCGGAAGTTTCTGCCCTGGCTTTAAACTTCCTTCAAGAATCATGTTTTCTAGCTGAGCTAAAATCACATCAGATAATTTAGGTTGTTTTACTGGTTTTTTCACTTGTTGATAATTCATTTATCACCGTAAAATTAAAGCCAAAAACTCTTGGTAAATTGGTATTACCATTCAAATAACGAGCGTTAAAATAGCAAACTTGCTACAGAATGTAAACGGAATTTAGATGAAGGTAATAAATTTAGCAACAACTAAATTAGAGCCAAAACTTAAAACAAATGTTTGATTTTTTAATTGGTATTACCAATAAAAAATCATCAAAAAACATACTTTATTGATTAATAAGGTTATTTATAAAAGAAGGGAATTAAAGCTATTTTTTATAGCAAGTTGACCGTATAACAAACGGCCAACTTGTAAAGATTTAAGCGAGTTTTGTTAACTTAATACGCCAGTAAGTATTAACAAAGCTATTACAGCTAAACAAAGCAACAAAGTGCGTTTTGCCAATTTAACCAACAAACATGGTTCAGCGGTGCAGTCTTCATCGTCCATCATAAAGTCTTCAGACTTTTGCGCGACATTGCTTAATATACGATGCGGCGCTTTTTCAAAATCAAAAATACTTTCTAGCCATACAGGTAATGCTTTTGAAAAGTGACCAACAAGCATATAGCCAAATGCAACAATGCGCACTAACGGCCAATCTACCCATGCTAACCATTGTTTGGCTTGATTATTAACGTCTTCGTCAATAGGCAGATCTTCTAGGGTGTTTTGCTCTGCAACTGTGGTTAGCAAGCGATAAAAAAGTGCCCCTGCTGCGCCAAAAACAACAAAGAAAATCATAATGGCAATAAAGTAGCGAAAGTTTAACCACACTAATAATTGGCCAAAGCCCATCTCTGGCTGATCTTTATCTTGTTGCAATTGCAAGTGATGCATTTCACACGTGGTAATTTCGCCGCGAAAGGCTGACATGAGATAGTTTTTATAACAATCTCTCGTTTTAAAACAGCCAAAACATACGATAAGTATTAAGGTGGAAATAATGAGGTGCAATAAACTATCGTCAACCAAGTCTAAAATAATGTAAACCACAATAACAGGCGCGATAACAAATAGTGCGGTTATCGAACTGCTTTGCCATGGTGACGCCAAGGCTTTTACCTTAATAAAAGCTCGTAAATAGTTTTGATAAAAAGTACTGAATTGCCATAGTGGTGATGACAAATGACGCTCTGCTGCCAAAGCAATTAATAAACTGATTAAGCTCATGTTATTCTCATTGTTTTATAATTAAGTGTTTTATAATTGAGTATCTTATAATTGAGTATCTTATAATTGAGTCTTTAACTCACTTGCGATTAGATTATAGTGTTATTGTTACTTGACCTAAATAGCGTTGCCAGTCAAAGGCTTCACCTGGGTCTGTTTTTCTTTCTGGGGCAATATCGTTATGGCCAACAATATTATTCATAATGGCAGGATATTGTTGTTGCAGCAATTGCGTAACGATCACAAGTTGTTGATATTGCGCGTCAGTATAAGGAATATCGTCACAGCCTTCTAGCTCGATGCCTATTGAAAAATCATTGCATTTTTCTCGCCCTAAATAATTCGACACACCAGCATGCCAAGCTCGCTGCTCAAATGGCACGTATTGAACGATTTGTCCGTCTCGCCTTATTAAACAATGCGCCGATACTCTTAACTGATAAATTTCTGCAAAGCTTTTATCTGCCTTAGCATCTAAGCAGCCCATAAATAAGTCGGTGATATAGCTGCCGCCAAAGTTTCCTGCTGGCAATGAAATATTATGAATAACCAACAAGCTAATTTCATTTTGCTCGCGTTGGTCAAAATGCGGTGAACAGTGTTTTTCCACATCAGATAACCAACCATCAATTATTTTCATAACCATATAAACCTTAAGGAATTCGAGAGTAAAGTTGCGATAACGAATCAATTTTAACAAGTGTGCTTTAATGATAACATTGCTTTATTGATTTATTTGACCTGATAATTTTAAGCATGAGTGAAAATGATACAAGTAACAGCCTAGGTAAACTTTTTATATGGTTTGCGTGGTTAATCGTTATTGCCTTATTAGTTTTCTTTTTTCAAGACATGCTAGAAAACCAATGGAACCCTAACAGCAAGCCCGACATTTATTTATCAAACCAAGGTAAAGCAGAAGTTCATTTAGAACAAAACCGCCATGGTCATTATGTGGTTAACGGCACCATTAATCAGCAACCAGTCACTTTTTTATTAGATACTGGCGCAACGCAAGTGTCGATTCCGGCGCATATTGCTGAAAATTTAAATTTAACCAGTCAAGGCAGCCACCGCGTATCAACCGCCAATGGCTCAATCACCGTTTACCAAACCAGCTTAGATCAATTAAGCATCGGCAATATTATTTTGCATAATGTCGGCGCAAATATAAATCCAGCGATGAAAACAAATGAAATTCTTTTAGGCATGAGCGCCCTAAAAAGAGTAGAATTTCGCCAAACGGGTAAAACCTTAATATTAACCGAACAATAAAGCGTAATGCGATTGTTTAACCGACAATAACAAGCATTGCCTAAGCAAATTATTTTCTATTGATTATCAACAAGTTTACATACGAGAACTCGCCAACATGCTTTCTTCTGCACTTTTACAAGACATTCAAACTACAGTTTCATGGGCACTTAAAGAAGACCTAGGTCAAGAATTTACCAGCGAAACCAATTCAAATTACGATATTACCGCAGCCCTTATTCCTGAAAATCACCAAGCGGTTGCCAATGTAATTACCCGTGAAAATTGCACCGTTTGTGGCGTGGCTTGGGTTAATGAAGTATTTAAACAGCTTGACCAAGTGGCCAATACTAAAACCGCCATTACTTGGTTTGTTAAAGACGGCGACAAAGTGCCAGCGAATAGTCCACTGTTTGAATTAGCCGGTAACGCCAGAATTTTATTAACCGGTGAACGCACCGCGTTGAACTTTTTACAAAGCCTTTCAGCAACGGCAACCGTAACTCGCCAATATGTTGATGCGCTAGCCAGTGGCGAAACTAAGCTTCTTGATACTCGTAAAACCGTCCCTGGTTTACGTAGTGCGCAAAAATATGCAGTAACTTGTGGTGGTGGCCATAACCACAGAATCGGTTTATTTGATGCTTTCTTAATAAAAGAAAACCACATTGCGGCCTGTGGTGGTATTGAAAATGCGGTAACGACGGCAAAAACCAATCACCCCGATAAAAAGGTTGAAGTGGAAGTTGAATCGCTCGACGAACTAACATTAGCATTAAACGCTGGTGCCGATATTATTATGTTAGATAATTTCAGCACTGAGATGATCGAACAAGCGGTAGTAGTGAATAAAAGCATAAATCAAGGTCAGGCAAAATTAGAAGTATCAGGCAATATGACCCTAGCAACATTAAAAGATTATGCCAAAGCGGGTGTCGATTTCATTTCCGTCGGCGCATTAACCAAACATATTCAAGCAGTCGACCTATCGATGCGCTTTTTAGGGTAACGATTAACATACAAACTAAAACAGTTTACAAAATATGCAGCAACCACTAGGTTAACGGGGTGTTAATGTGCTGTAAAAACGTTAATAAGTTGTTAGTTTTTTAACCAAAAATCAACTTTTTGAAAAAAAAACAAAAAAAATTCGTCTCATTATTTTACAAATGCGAATTTTTGTCGCAGTATGAAATCAGCCCCCGTAAAAACGTATGGAAATAGTTATTATGAAAAAGACATTACAAAACTTAGCAACTGCAAAAACCCAGAAAGGTTTTACCCTAATTGAATTGATGATCGTTGTTGCGATTATCGGTATTTTGGCCGCGGTAGCACTACCGGCTTATCAGACTTATACAGAAAAGTCTAAATACTCAGAAGTTGTTTTAGCTGTTGGTAGCGTAAAATCAGCAATGGAAGTTTGTATTCAAGTAGAAGGTGATATAACTGATTGCGATACAGCAGCCAAAATAGGCATTGACTTATCTGATGCAGCGCGTGGAGATAATGTAGCATCCGTAACAATTGCAGGAACTACTGGAGCAATTACAGGTACCGGTACTGATCCTGATAGCTCTGAGTACATATTAACTCCAGATGGAAATGGCAACTGGGATAAAACAGGCAGTTGTATAGCGAATGGTGTTTGTTAAATAATAACTGAGTAAAGAGCCCCTTTATAGGGGCTTTTTTTTTAAATTATTTAATTTATGGAGCATAAATAATGAAAGCTGTTAAAGGTTTTACATTAATTGAACTTATGATTGTCGTTGCGATTATTGGCATATTAGCTTCTATTGCTCTTCCGTCTTATCAAAAATTAACAGAAAAATCTCGATTTACAGCCGTAACCTTGGCTGTAGATACCGTAAAAACATCAATGGAAGTTTGCTTACAATTAAATTCAAATATTACTGATTGCGATACAGCAGCAAAGATTGGAACTGATCTTACAGATGCTGCAAGAAGCTCAGATGTAGCCTCTGTTGTTATTACTGCGACAACAGGGAAAATAACTGGAACTGGAGTCGACGAAAGTGCCTCTACGTACATTTTAACTCCTGACGGTACTGGAAACTGGACTAAATCAGGTACGTGCACTGAAAACGGTGTCTGTTAATAATATTTTTGTTTTTCCCTTTCTAAAAATGCGCTACACTCAAGAGTAATACTAACTCATTGAGAAAATTCAAGATCTGATGAAAGGGTTGCACCAACAATCAAGTTTGCTTTCCGCTTTATCTAAGCATGATTTAGTTCCCCTAGAGCAAGTGGAAAAAATCAGCTCTGAATTTATCCGTCAAAAAAAGCCTTTTGTCCGTTATTTAGTTGAAGATAAACACTATAACGCTGAACATATCGCCACTATTCTGGCCAAAAGTTTTGGCTATCCGCAAATCGATTTAAAAAGTTTTGATACTAGCCTAGTCCCTGATGGCATACGTAACGAAAAATTAATCCGTAAACACAATGCTCTGCCGCTTTTCTTACGTGGTAAAGTGCTATTTGTCGCAATGTCAGACCCAACTAACCATGACGCCTTAGAAGAAATTCAATTTAATACCGGTTTTAGTACCGAGTTAGTGCTGACCGATGAAAATTCGCTACATGAGTGCATTGAGCGAGTTTTAGAAGAAGACAGTGACGCCCTAGATATTACCGACATTGATGCGGACGAATTATCCGGCATTGATGTTGAAGAAGAGCGCAAAGAAGATGATGTACCGGCAGGCGCCGAAAAAGACGACGCCCCGATTGTTGTTTACATTAATAAAATTTTATTAGATGCGATAAAAAAAGGTGCCTCAGATTTACATTTTGAACCCTATGAAAAAGCCTACCGCATTCGCTTTCGTATTGACGGTATATTAACCGAAGTTGCTCGCCCGCCAGTATCACTTTCTTCTCGCATGGCGGCACGTTTAAAAGTGATGTCTAAGCTCGATATTGCCGAGCGACGTGTACCGCAGGATGGCAGGATAAAGCTTGCGCTTTCTAAGAAAAAGTCGATTGATTTTCGTGTTTCTACGCTACCTACTATGTGGGGCGAGAAAATAGTAATGCGGATACTCGACTCGTCTAGCGCTATGCTGGGTATCGATATGCTTGGCTATGAACCCGAACAAAAACAAATTTACATGGAAGCGCTCGATCAACCCCAAGGCATGATCTTAGTTACCGGACCAACCGGCTCAGGTAAAACCGTTTCCTTGTATACCGGTTTAAATATTTTAAATACCGCTGAACGTAATATTTCGACTGCAGAAGACCCGGTTGAAATTAACCTTGAGGGTATTAACCAAGTTCAAATTAATACCAAGGCCGGTCTTACCTTCCCAAGTGCCTTGCGCTCTTTTTTACGACAAGATCCCGATATTGTTATGGTTGGTGAAATACGTGATTTAGAAACTGCAGAAATTGCGATAAAAGCGGCGCAAACCGGTCACTTAGTATTATCCACTTTACATACTAACTCGGCGGCAGAAACCTTAACCCGTTTGTTAAATATGGGTGTACCGCAATATAACGTTGCCAGTTCAGTGAGCATTATTATCGCTCAGCGCTTAGCTCGCCGTTTATGCATGCAATGTAAAGAGCCAGAAGATATTCCCGATCAAGAACTATTGAATCAAGGTTTTACGCACGAACAACTGCCTAAAGTTAAACTATTTAAGCCTGTTGGCTGTGAGCAATGCACCGGTGGTTATAAAGGTCGAGTCGGTATTTATGAAGTAATCAAAATTAGCGCTGAAATTTCAAGCATCATCATGGAAGGCGGTAACTCATTAGACATTGCTAAGCAGTGTCAAAAAGAAGGTTACAATAATTTACGCCAGTCGGGCTTAATTAAAGCGATGAACGGTATGACCAGCCTTACCGAAGTTAATCGCGTTACCAGTTCGTAAATAATCAAACTTTAACAATAATCTATCGCTTTAAGCTTGCTGAAAAGCTATTGAAAAGTTATAACTAATTAATAAGTTTAATCATATTAGGTGAGTCATGGCCTCTACTACCGCAAAAATGCCAACCCCAAAAGCCCTTGACGTTTTTATTTGGCAAGGGGTTAACCGTAAAGGTAAAAAAGTGAATGGCGAACTCTCTGCCGTTAATATGCTTGAACTTAAGGCGCAATTACGAAAACAAGGCATCACCCCCGGCAAGGTAAAGAAAAAACCTAAACCCTTATTTGGCATGGGCGGTGATAAAAAAATCACCCCAGCTGATATCGCGGTCATAACCCGTCAAATAGCCACTATGTTGACCGCTGGTGTACCTTTAGTACAGTCCATTGAGATGATAGGTAAAGGCGACAGCAACAGTAATATGCAAAAACTATTAGCGGATATTGGCAATAAACTCTCTTCTGGTATTCCTTTATCTGAATGTTTGCGCGAACACCCACTTTATTTTGATGATTTATATTGCGATTTGGTGCAATCGGGCGAGCAATCAGGTTCGTTAGAAACCATTTACGATAGAATTGCCACCTACAAAGAAAAAGCAGAGGCGTTAAAAGCAAAAATTAAAAAAGCAATGACTTATCCAATATCGGTATTAATAATCGCTTTTATCGTCACCGCCGTTTTACTGATTTTTGTGGTTCCGGTTTTCCAAGATATATTTAACAATTTTGGCGCCGAGCTTCCCGGATTTACTCTTTTAGTGATTGCCATTTCAGAATTTATGCAAGCCTATTGGTACATTGCCTTAGCAGGTATATTTGTCGGTATTTATTTATTTAAAAAAACTCATCGAAGTAGTGCGCAATTTCGCGACAGTGTTGATAAAAAAATACTTAAAATTCCGGTTATTGGCGATATTTTGCAAAAAGCAGCGGTAGCCCGTTATGCTCGCACATTATCGACCACTTTTGCTGCTGGTGTGCCTTTAATTGACGCACTTGAATCTGCGGCTGGCGCCTCAGGGAATGCGGTATTTCGTGATGCAATTTTAGAAATAAGAGCAGAAGTATCGTCTGGTATGCAAATGAATTTAGCGATGCGTAACTGTAATATATTTCCAGAGATGGTAATTTCTATGGTCGCCATTGGCGAAGAGTCTGGTGCGGTGGATGATATGCTGGCGAAAGTTGCCAACGTTTATGAAATGGAAGTGGATAACGCCGTAGATAACTTAACCGCTTTAATTGAGCCAATGATCATGGCGGTATTAGGGGTTGTTATTGGCGGCTTGATCGTTGCGATGTATTTGCCTATTTTCCAAATTGGTATGGTGGTTTAAGGTACTAGCTACGAGCTTTAAGCTGCAAGTTGCAAGTTGCAAGTTGCAAGTTAAAAGCTAAAAGCTAAAAGTTAAAAGTGGCAAGCTATAAGTGACTAGTTGCCAAATTCCAGTTATAAGTTTCACGCTTTTAAAAATCTAACGCTTAACCTTTATTGCATTTAATTATGCTTTAACGGTTAAGCGTTTTAATTGAGAAAAATTAATGTTTAACCAACTCATTTCCACCTTTGAACAATTTCCGTTAGTTTTTTACGCAACAGTTGCCTTATTTTCGTTAATGATCGGCAGCTTTTTAAATGTGGTGATTTATCGACTGCCAAAAATATTACAGCGCGGCTGGTATTATGAGTGTCGTGAATTTTTAGCCGATGAAGTAAAAGATATTCCCGCTAAAGAAATTGCAGAAATTAGCTTATCTGTTCCTGCCTCAACTTGCCCAAAATGCGGCCATAAAATACGTTTTTATGAAAACATTCCGGTAATTAGTTGGTTAGCATTAAGAGGTAAATGTAGCCAATGCAAAGCTAAGATCTCTGCCCGTTACCCAAGCATCGAATTAGCGACAGCTTTACTTAGTACATTAGTTGCCGTTCATTTTGGCGTTACTTTTACCACCTTGTTAGTATTAATTCTAACTTGGGGCCTAATTAGTTTAACCATGATAGATTTTGACCACATGCTACTGCCCGATCAAATCACGCTGCCATTATTATGGTTAGGTTTGTTATTTAATTTATCAGGTAATGGCTTAGTACCATTAGAGCAAGCGGTTATCGGCGCAGCTGCAGGTTATTTAAGTTTATTCAGCATATTTTGGCTATTCAAACTAGTTACCGGTAAAGAAGGCATGGGTTATGGCGATTTTAAACTTGTCGCCGTTTTTGGCGCATGGTTTGGTTGGCAACTGCTGCCATTGCTTATTTTAATGGCATCTTTAGTGGGTGCCATTATTGGTATTTCGCTAATGGTGTTTAAAAATCATCAGCGCGAACAAGCCATTCCTTTTGGTCCTTATTTAGCCATCGCTGGCTGGATATGTTTATTGTGGGGCAATAGCATTTGGTCTTGGTATTTGGGTTATATATACTAATTAAATTTTTTAAGAGTTAATTGTTTCCATGTCTGAACTTATTATTGGCTTAACCGGTGGTATTGGTTGCGGTAAAAGCACAGTAACAACATTATTTGAAAACCTAGGTGTTGATGCCATCGATGCTGATATTGTTGCCCGTGAAGTTGTCGCCCCAAAAAGTGAAGGCTTAGCTGCCATTGTTGAAAAATTTGGAAAAGGTTTTTTACTGGAGTCAGGCGAGTTAGATCGAGCGAAACTGCGCAGTGAAATATTTTCAAATGACGCCAGTAAAAACTGGCTTAATCAATTACTGCACCCGCTAATAAGAACCAGCATCGAACAACAAATATCTGCTTGTACTAGCCCTTATTGTTTATTAGTAGCGCCTTTGCTTATTGAAAATAACTTACTGCATTTAATTGACCGCGTTTTGGTGATTGATGTTGATGAAGCCACTCAGTTAACCCGAACGCTAGCGCGAGATCCAAGCTCTGAAAAAGAAATAAAAGCCATTATTGCTAGCCAAGTTACTCGTTCACAACGCCGACAAGCGGCTGATGATATTCTCGACAATAGTTCAACAGATCTAAAGATCCTTAAAGATAACGTCGCTTTATTACATAGTAAGTATCTCGCGTTAGTTACATCAGCTAACACTTAAAAATGACACTTTAATGAAAAACATTCGCCATTTTTTAAATGTATCGTTACTATAGTGATAATTAATTTGTTCAACACCTTGTTATGACAACCATTTTATACGAACACCCATTGAATGAACGCATTCGAAGTTATTTAAAACTTGAACAATTATTTGTGCAAGTAAACGATGCGTTGGCGTGTGGAATAGAAGTTAGCCAAGGTATTTTTTTCAATAGCTTTTTTGCGATTATTGATACCTTAGAGCGTAACGATATTCGTGGCGATTTAATTAAAGATCTTGAAAAACTTGAACAAAACTTAATCGTTTGGTCGCAAGCACCTAACGTCGACTCAACCACCTTAGAGCAAAACTTAAAGCACACTGTCTCATTAATATGCAAGCTACGCTGCCCAAGACCAAAATGGTGGCAGCTTAAAGATGATAAGTTTCTGGCGACAGTAAAACAACGTTTTGCCATTCAAGGTGGCAGTTCAAGTTTTGACTTACCCCAACTGCAATTTTGGTTACATCAACCAAAAGAAGTACAACAACAGCAAATAAAACAGTGGTTGTCGCTCCTTGACCAAATAAAATATGCGTTAGAGTTAGTGTTAAAGTTTTTGCGCATGCGAGCAGACTTTAAACACGTGCAATCAAGCAGCGGTTTTTACCAAGACAGTGGCGAAGGCATTTTATTGTTAAGAATTAAACTTGATGAAACGGCAACATTTTACCCAACCGTTAGTGGCAATAAATTTCGTTTCTCTATTCGCTTTATGCACCCTTGCTCTGAAACGGGTAGGAAATATTCAAATCAAGCGACCGAATTTCAATTAGCAAAGTGCTAAATCGCACGACCTTTAATTGCTCCTCTAACAACATATCCTAGCGTTAACTGACTTTATTTTTTATACTGCGCAAATAAACACGCTCAATACGAAAACCCATTATGACTTTAAAAGTAGATTGCCCAACCTGTAAAAAAGACGTTATTTGGCATAGCGACAACGAGTTTCGCCCATTTTGCAGTAAACGTTGTCAATTAATCGATTTAGGTGAATGGGCTGATGAAGGTCACAAAATTACTCAACCGATTCAAGGCGCTGCTGTAATGACCGAAGACATGCTCGATGCCTTAGAAGATGAGTTTTTACAACACAACAAGTTTTTTGTTGAGCCGGAATAAAGGCAGCCATAAGCTATAAGCTGCAAGTGGGAAGAGTTTAGCCACAAGCTACAAGCGGTAAGAAATAAGCTACAAGCGGCAGCTTTTAACTATTAACTTACAGCTTTTAACTTGCAGCTTTTAACTTACAGCTCTTTCAGTTTTTCAATAATCGCTACGTTAGCCGCTGGAAACTCTAACTGGCTTAATTCTTCTAAGCTAAACCAGCCTTCTTGTTGCCCTTCAAGTGCTGTTGCTTCACCGGTAAAGTTATCGACCAAATACACGTCTAAGCACACTTTTTTATCGCCGTAATCATGCTCAATCACTAATAATGGTTGGCACGATAGTATATCAATCGCAACTTCCTCTTTAAGCTCTCTAGCAAGCGCCTGTGCGACAGTTTCTCCTGATTCTACCTTACCGCCTGGAAATTCCCATTTACCGCCTTGGTGAGCGCTCTGGTGACGCTTAGTTAAGAAGTACTGCTGGTTTTGATAAATAACTCCAACGGCAACATGAACTGTTTTTTGCATAGCGTAAATAACCTAATTATTCGTTTCTATAAAAAGCAAAATGCCAGTCATTAGACTGGCATTTTAATAAAGCGTTAACTGTGTTTAGGCAAGTTTACCATGACACTGTTTGTACTTTTTACCTGAACCACAAGGGCATGGTTCATTGCGACCGACACGTGGCATGCTTGGTTTTTCTTGCACACTGTTATTGGCACTTTCATGGGTATATTCTTTTGGCGTTTCTTCCGCTTTTCTGTGTTGCTCTTCAACAGCTTCAACATCAGACTCAGCGCGAATTTGCACTTTAGATAAAATACCGATGACGTCGTATTTTAAGTTCTCTAAAAGCTCAGAAAATAATTCGAAAGATTCACGCTTATATTCTTGCTTCGGGTTCTTCTGTGCATAACCACGTAAGTGAATACCTTGACGTAGGTGGTCCATTGCCGCTAAATGCTCTTTCCAGTGTGAGTCTAAGCTTTGTAACATTACCGCTTTTTCGAACTGACGTAATACGTCTTTACCAACTGCTTCTTCTTTTTCAGCGTAATTGGTTTCTACTGTAGCCAGAATTTTTTCTTTAAGCGTTTCTTCATGCAAGCTCTTGTCTTCGTCTAACCATTTTGCAATCGGTAACTCTAAAGTAAGCTCGCCTTTTAAGCGCTCTTCTAATCCTTCAACGTCCCACATTTCTTCAAGTGATTGTGGCGGAATATGTTGTTCAATTAGGCCGTTAACAACATCTTCACGGATGGCTTTGATCACTTCTTCAATGTCAGACTCATCCATTAATTCATTACGTTGTTCGTAAATAACTTTACGTTGATCGTTTGAAACATCGTCAAACTCAAGTAATTGCTTACGAATATCAAAGTTACGACCTTCAACTTTACGTTGCGCATTTTCGATACTGCGAGTCACCCAAGGATGTTCGATCGCTTCACCACGTTCCATGCCCAATTTACGCATCATGTTTGAAATACGCTCTGAGGCAAAAATACGCATCAAACCATCTTCCATTGATAAGTAAAAGCGCGTTGAACCTGCGTCACCCTGACGACCAGAACGACCACGTAATTGGTTATCGATACGACGTGACTCATGACGCTCGGTCGCAACAATATGCAAACCACCAAGCTCTAATACTTTGTCGTGTTGAATTTGCCAATCTGCTTTTGCTTTTTCAATTTGCTCATCTGTTGGATTTTTTAATTTCGCAATAGCAGCACCTAAGTTACCACCAAGCACAATATCGGTACCACGACCGGCCATGTTGGTTGCGATGGTTACCGCACCCACCTTACCTGCGTCAGCAACAATTTCAGCTTCTTGTTGGTGAAATTTAGCATTCAGTACCTTGTGCTTAATCTTAGATTTTTTCAAAAAGTCAGATAAAAATTCTGAGGTTTCAATACTGATAGTACCAACAAGCACCGGCTGACCACGTTTAACACAGTCTTGAATATCAGCTAAAATTGCTTCAAACTTTTCTTCTGCAGTTAAGTAAATAAGATCAGCACGATCGTCACGTATCATCGGTTGGTTAGTTGGAATAACAACAGTTTCTAAACCATAAATATGGTTAAACTCAAACGCTTCTGTATCCGCTGTACCTGTCATACCGGCAAGCTTTTCGTAAATACGGAAAAAGTTTTGGAAAGTAATAGAAGCTAAAGTTTGGTTTTCATTCTGAATTTTAACACCTTCTTTTGCTTCAACAGCTTGGTGTAAACCTTCAGACCAACGACGACCTTCCATTGTACGACCTGTGTGTTCGTCAACAATAACGATTTCACCGTCTTTAACAATGTAATCCACGTCTTTTTGGAATAATTTATGGGCACGTAATGCCGCCATTACATGATGTAATAAAGTAATGTTATTGGCTGAATATAACGAGTCACCTGCTTGCAACAAGCCTTTTTCTTGCATGATTTGTTCAATGTGAATTTGACCACGCTCAGTTAGGTAAATTTGCTTAGACTTTTCATCTACGGTGAAATCGCCTTCAACAAAACCTTCAGATTGCCCGGTTTCTTCGTCTTTATCTTCTTCACTTTGTAGTGCTAACGTTGGCACGATCAAGTTGATTTGACGATACAGTTCAGAGCTGTCTTCCGCTTGTCCTGAAATGATTAATGGTGTACGCGCTTCATCGATTAAAATCGAGTCAACTTCATCAATTACAGCAAAATGTAATGGCTTTTGCACACGTTCTTCAGGTGAAAACGCCATGTTATCGCGAAGATAGTCAAAACCAAATTCGTTGTTTGTACCGTAAGTGATATCTGAATTATAGGCCGCTTGCTTTTCAGGATGTGCCATACCGGCAATGTTACAGCCTACGGTCATACCCAAAAATTCAAATAATGGACGAGACCAGTCAGCATCACGCGTTGCTAGGTAGTCATTCACGGTAATAACATGAACGCCCTTACCCGTTAACGCATTTAAATATGACGGTAATGTCGCGGTTAGCGTTTTACCTTCACCGGTACGCATTTCAGCAATTTTGCCATCATTTAATACCATGCCACCGATCATTTGCACGTCAAAGTGACGCATGCCGAAGACACGTTTACTGGCTTCACGTACTACAGCAAAGGCTTCTGGAAGGATCGCTGAAAGTGTTTCACCATCAGCAACACGTTGTTTAAATTCGGCGGTTTTGGCTTTTAACTCTTCATCACTTAACGCTTCAATTACTGGCTCTAGCGCATTAATTTTATTTACTTCTTTTTTCATCTGCTTAAGTAATCTGTCGTTACGACTACCAAACAGTTTTGTCATTATTTTTACAAACATCTTTATAAACCGTATTGGGAAGAGCTCTTCCGCCTAAAAAATACATGCTCAACTTTCATTGAACACAAAAAAAATTATTGAACGTTATTTTGCTTTTCTATAAACGTACTTAGTTGGATCAATCTGACGATCGTTTTTCAAAATTTCATAATGTACATGTGGACCCGTTGATCGCCCAGTGCTGCCCATCAATGCAATTGCTTGCCCTTTATTAACCACATCGCCCACTTTAACCAGTATTTTTTTGTTATGACCGTAGCGAGTTTTGTAGCCTTTGCCATGGTTAATTTCAACAAGTTGACCATAACCATAACGATCACTCGCCCAACTCACCACACCGGCAGCAGTAGCTAATATATTACCGTCTTCTTTACCAGCAAAATCAATACCTTTATGCATAGCAGGCTTGCCAGAAAAAGGGTCTTTACGCATTCCGTAATAAGACGATAACCAACCTTTAGAAATTGGTCTGCCAGATAAGTAACTAGTATTTTCTATATGGTGACCTAAGGTTAAAGATTCAAGCATTTTTAATTGTTTTTCTTCAATGCCTAATTTTTGCTCCAGGGTTTGAATTTCTTCAAGTATTTCAGTAATTGATTTGTCACTCACATAACGCGTTTCAGTTGCTGGGCCACCACTTGGTGGTAGCTCCTGAAAATTAAATTCTTTATCAGGAATATTAGCTTCATCGGCAAGTCGGTCGCCGAGCGCATTTAACCGTAAAACATGACTTTGCAGCTCAGCTAATTTCATCGTAAGTGCAGTAATTTGATGCTCTTCAGCTGAGGTCGTTTTAGCGACTGGCTTTACTGGCTCTTGCACTTGAAAATAAGGCGTTTTAGGAAGTTGATCAGAAGATATTAGGAGATAAACAAAAAGGCCCGATACTAACGAAAAGGCAACAAGCGCAGACAACCAGCGAAGCTTATTTAGCTTCATCGAGAATCTGACGTTTTTTCCGCGGTATAGTAGTGTTAAACTCATTCTTATTTACTGTTACTTTGTGATATGGCTAAAAAATCGAAACTTCCCAAAGATATGTCGGCGCTGTTCAATTCGTCGAAAGGCACTTTGGCACAAATTGCGTCAAAAACCAACTCTTTGACAATATTAGCTGACATTGTACGTCAAATTTGTCCTGACCTACCAGAGGATGTCTGGCATATTGCAAATTTTCGTCAAAATACTTTGGTTATTGAAGTTAAGTCCCCTGTTTGGAGTCAACGCTTGCAGTTCGAACGTAATAATATCTGCCAAGCATTAATTGAACAAACAGAAAATCAATTTAACCAAATAGAGATCAAAGTTTCTCCCTACCGAAATAAAGCGTCGAGCGTAACGCCAGCGCAAAAACCTGTATCTTCAACATCAACACAGCTATCGAAACAAACCGCCGAGCAGTTACGTGAAGTTGCCCAAAGCGCCCCAGAAGGTTTAAAAAGAACCTTAGAGCGACTTGCCCAACTAGGCGATAAAAACTAAAAAATCGACCTAAGTCGATTTTTTACGCATCAATGATTTAAACACTAAAATGCAGAAGCATTAATTTCTTGATACTGGATCGGTGAGCGCGCTTGTTCATCTTCAAAGGTCACCCATTCCCATGCATCGGTTTGTTTAAAGACTTCTCGAAGCAAGATATTGTTTAACGCATGGCCCGATTTAAAGGCATTAAGCTCAGCTAAAATGCTAACGCCGCCCATGTATAAATCGCCAATGGCATCAAGAATTTTGTGTTTAACAAATTCGTCGTCGTAACGAAGATCGTTTTTGTTAAGCATGCGATATTCATCAAGCACAATAGCGTTTTCTAAACTGCCGCCTAACGCTAAGTTATGCGAGCGTAGAAATTCAATATCTTGCATAAAACCAAACGTACGTGCTCGGCTAATATCTTTGATAAACGCGTTGCTTGATAAGTCCATGCTCATGGTTTGACATGTATTAGCAATAACGGGGTGTGAAAATTCAATGGCAAAGTTAACACGAAAACCTTCATAAGGTTGTAACTCTGCCCATTTGTCACCTTCTTCAACACGGATAGGTTTTTTAATACGAATATAGCGTTTGGCAACATTCGACGTTTCAATACCCACTGATTGAATTAAGTAAACAAATGGTAAGGCACTGCCATCCATAATCGGCACTTCTGCCGAGTCGACATCAATCACTAGGTTATCGATACCTAAGCTAGAAACGGCTGCTAAAAGGTGTTCGACGGTGGAAATCTGAACACCTTCTTCATTCACTAAACAGGTACATAAAGTTGTTTCGCCCACAGCTTCTGGGGTTGCAGGAATATCTACAACAGGATCTAAGTCGACGCGGCGAAATACAATACCAGTGTTTGCCGGTGCAGGACGGAGAGTGATCTGCACTTTTTCACCTTTATGTAAGCCAACACCAACTGCCGAAACTTGTTCTTTAATGGTACGCTGTTTAATCATTAACAATCCTTCTCATAAGCAATATCAATGCTATATACATTCACCACGATTTGCGCGGCGACGTAATATAACAAAAAAACCTATCAAAATCAAAATACCGGCTTTAACGCCTAATATTTTAGTCTGCTTGTTTACGTAAAAAAGCAGGAATATCTAAATAACTTTCGGTTTCACCAGCGACGGCTGTTTTTGGCGCATTTTGAATGTTATTTTCAGCAAACGTTACAGGCTCAGGCGCAGGTTGAGCTGCTGGCGTATAATCGCCACCTACCGCAACTGGTTCCATCTGTGGCGCTGGATTTACTAAAGTAATGTCTGGGCGACGCTCTGCGCCAATACCGGTAGCAACAACAGTTACACGAAGCTCTTCTGTCATTTCTGGGTCAATTACCGCACCAACAACAACAGTGGCGTTTTCAGACGCGAATGCTTTAACGGCATTACCCACAGTTTCAAATTCATCAATGCTAATGTCCATGCCTGCCGTAATATTCACTAATATTCCGCGCGCACCGGCTAAATCAACATCTTCAAGTAACGGGCTTGAAATTGCAGCTTCTGCCGCTTCTTCAGCTCTGTCTTCACCTGATGCAATACCAGAGCCCATCATCGCAGTGCCCATTTCAGACATTACGGTGCGCACATCGGCGAAATCGACGTTAATTAAACCTGGACGTGTAATAAGTTCAGCAATACCTTGAACCGCGCCAAGTAATACATTGTTTGCCGCTTTAAATGCATCTAATAAACTTGTACCTGGTCCTAATACTTTTAATAGTTTTTCATTAGGAATGGTAATTAATGAGTCAACATTTTTAGATAAAAACTCAATACCTTGGTCAGCATAGTTCATGCGCTTTTTGCCTTCGAATGGGAAAGGCTTAGTGACAACAGCAACCGTTAAAATGCCCATTTCTTTCGCAATTTCAGCAACAACAGGCGCAGCACCTGTACCTGTACCACCACCCATGCCAGCGGCGATAAATACCATATCAGCGCCTTGTAAGGTTTGCTTAATTGTTTCGCGGTCTTCTTCAGCACTGCGACGACCAATTTCAGGGTTTGCGCCAGCACCTAAACCTTTAGTGACATCGCAGCCCATTTGCAAAGTAACATTTGCTGCAGAATTACGCAGTGCTTGTGAGTCAGTATTGGCAGTGATAAATTCCACACCTTCAATCGTTTGACTTACCATGTGTTCAACAGCGTTGCCGCCACCGCCACCTACACCAATCACTTTAATGACTGCTTCTTCGTTATGATCTTCCATCAATTCAAACATGTTATTTTCTCCGTTCTTAAACGTTTTTGTTCCACCAAAAATTTCTTATTCGTAAGTAAATTACTTACATTTATTCAATATGAATTTTTTAAAATTCACGATTAAACCATGCGTGTAGGCGCGACCATAAACCACTCACACCTTCACTGGATTTTTTCTCGCCGCTGTCTTGCTCATTCGCTTGCATGCCATAGTGCAATAAGCCAACAACGGTCGCATAACTTGGGTCGTTTACATATTCTTTTAAGCCACAAACATTCATCGGCTGGGCTATGCGTACTGGCATTTGGAAAACTTCTTCGGCAAATTCAACCACGCCTTCCATTTTTGCAGTACCGCCTGTTAATACATAACCGGCTGCGATTTGATCTTCTAAACCACAGTCTTTTAGTTCTTCTTGAATAAGCTCAAATAATTCGTGATATCTAGGCTCTACTACTTCCGCAAGTGTATGGCGCGACATTGAACGTGCAGGACGTCCGCCAACGCTTGGTACTTCAATATTTTCTTCCATGCTCACCATTTGGCGAAGTGCACACGCATATTGCACTTTAATATCTTCAGCATGACTCAGTGGCGTTCTAAAAATTTTAGCGATATCGCTACTGACTTGATTACCGGCAACTGGAATAACAGCCGTATGTCGAAGTGCACCACCAGTAAAGACTGAAATATCCATAGTGCCAGCGCCAATATCGACCACGCAAATACCTAACTCTTTTTCATCTTCTGTTAATACCGCGTAGCTTGATGCTAATGCAGAGAAAATAAGTTGGTCTGCTTTTAAGTCGCAACGTTCAACACATTTAACAATATTTTTTGCCATGTCGTTGGCACAAGTGATGATATGCACTTTGGCTTCCATTCGAACGCCTGACATACCAATTGGACTTTTAATCCCGTCTTGACAGTCAATGCTATATTCTTGTGGCAAAACATGAAGCATTCTTCGCTCGGCTGAAATAGGTACCGAGCGTGCAGTGTGAATCACATTATCAACATCTTCTTGAATGACTTCTTTGTCATTAATTGGCACCATGCCATTTTCATTTTGACAACGAATGTGTTTGCCTGAAATACCTAAGTAAACAGAACTAATGCGACAATCAGCCATTAATTCGGCTTCATTGATCGCGCGTTGAATAGACTGGATCACTAAATTAAGGTCGTTAACACCACCTTTATCCATGCCTCGCGACGGCTGGTTCCCTACCCCGACAATACTCAATTGATTGTCTGGCGTAATTTCACCAACGGCGACCGAGATCTTGGATGTTCCAATATCTAAACCGACAACTAAATTTCTTTCTGCTACTTTTGACATCTAAGCTAAACTCTTTGTTTTTCAACTACTGGCTTCCAACCAACAGCCAATCCGGTATCATACCGCAAATCGACGTAATCAACTTGCTGATTTTCTTTTTTATTTTCTTTTATTTGCGAATAAACGTCCATAAATCGTTGGATTCGTTCTACCCGCTCTTCACGACCTAAGTTTAAGGTCACGCCATCGCTTAATATTAACTGCCATGAATAGCGCTCAGACAAGACCAATTCATCAATTGATAACGCTTTAAATGCCAATAATTTATTCAAGCTTTTAAAGTTATCAAGCGCGGTAATTTCACTGCCTTCTGGACCAAAAAACGCAGGTAACGCATGGTTAACTCTGCTAACATCCGCCTGAAATGCCTGCCCCTGACTGTTAATAAAAAAATCGCCATTCCAACGAGCAACGGGCGTTTGGTCAACAATATAAAGTTGCACTTCATCAGGCCACTGCTTGCGCACCGACACAGAATATACCCAAGGCAACTTGGCAACTTTTTGTTGAACTTCATTCACGTCAACATGAAAAAAGTTGCCTAAGTTAATACTTTGCATGATCTGGTCAATATCAGCTTTACTGGTGTACGGCATTTCACCACGTATTACGATTGAATTAACCGGCACCGCTTCTTCAGACGCCATACGCTGAGTAACAACCCAGCAGGTTGACAAAATAGCGATAATAACAGCAACAAAAAATGCGACACCTAGCCAAAATGACCAGTGTACTTTTTCTTGTTGATTGCCTTTTGCTACTGTTGCCATGTTATCAATCGCTACTCGTTAAGCTATTTAATCGCCATTTTCACTATCGCATTGACCAATTCTTCAAACGATAATCCAAATACTTTTGCTGCTTTCGGTACTAAGGATGTTTCCGTCATCCCCGGTACGGTATTAATTTCTAATATTTGCCACTGATGCTGCTCATTGCGCATCACATCTACTCGTCCCCAATCTTGGGCATTTGTGGCTTTAAACGCCTTAAGTGCTAGCGCTTGTAGTGCTTTTTCTTCATCTTTTGCTAAGTGACATGGACAATGGTACTGAGTCGTATTTGATTGATACTTAGCTTCATAGTCGTAAAATTCATTTGGGGTTTCCATATGAATAACCGGCAGCGCCTGTTCGCCTAAAATACTGATGGTATACTCTGGTCCATTAATCCATGCTTCAACCAATACCTGCTCGTCAAAACTAAATGCACTTGTTAAAGCGCTGCTAAGCTCTTCGACAGTTTCTGCCTTGGCCATGCCAATGCTTGAGCCTTCATGTGCCGGTTTGACCATTACCTTGCCACCAAGATCAGCTAAAATATTGGCCACTTGTTGATTGTCAAAGCTTTGCTTTTCAACCACGGAAAATTTTGCCGTCGGTAAACCAAGCGCTTGAAAAATTTGCTTGCTACGTGTTTTATCCATCGACAGCGCAGAGCCTAAAACTTTTGACCCTGTATAGGGAATATTTAAATATTCCAACGCGCCTTGCACACAGCCGTCTTCGCCGCCTCGGCCATGAAGTGCAATAAAGGCGCAATCAATAGCGAGCGCTTTAAGTTCGCTTAATTGGCGATATTTGGTATCAAATAATTCAACCTTATGACCAGAAGCTGACAAAGCCTTAGCCACTGCAGCACCTGAATTTAGCGAAACCTCGCGTTCAGCTGAGTCGCCACCATATAAAACAGCAATATGTAATTGACTCATTACTGCCCCCCCGAAAGTAGCGGGTGATTGGCTAAATCGTGTGAGACAACACCAATATTACCGGCACCTTGAGTGATAACCATGTCACCATCTTGCAGTTGATTTGCCATTAAGCCAGCAAGCTTTTCAACATCGCTAACGTAAATAGGTTCAATTTGTGCACGCTGGCGAATACTTCTGGCTAAACTTTTACTGTCGGCCCCTGCAATTGGCGCTTCGCCGGCAGCATATACATCTAAAAGGAAAAGGCAATCAACTTCTGATAACACTTCAACAAAGTCTTCGTATAAGTCACGGGTACGTGAAAAACGGTGTGGTTGAAATACCATCACTAAACGCTTATCAGGCCAGCCATTGCGCATCGCTAAAATAGTCGCTTTAACTTCGCTTGGATGATGACCATAATCATCAACTAATACCATTTGCCCTTTATCGGTTGTCAAATCAGCCAACTGTTCAAAACGTCGACCAATACCTGCAAACTCTTTCAGCGCTTGACATATTGCGTTATCGTCAACACCTTCATCATTAGCAACTGCAACAGCAGCGAGTGCATTTAAGACATTGTGTTGACCTGGCAAATTGACACTCATATCAAGCGGCGGTTGTCCTGCACGCTCAACGGTAAAGTGGCTTATGCCAGCTTGTTGTTGGTAGTTGGTTGCTTGTACATCGGCATCTTCAGAAAAGCCGTAAGTAATAACTTGTCGGCCGATACGTGGCAGTAGCTCACGAACGACTGGGTTGTCGATACACACCACAGCTAAGCCATAAAAAGGCAGATTGTGTAAAAATTCAATATAGGTGTCTTTTAGTTTTTCAAAGTCACCTTGATAGGTTTCCATGTGATCTTCATCGATATTAGTGATCACCGCTACCATAGGTTGAAGATGTAAAAACGAAGCATCGCTTTCATCAGCTTCAGCAATTAAGTAACGACTGGTACCTAAGCGAGCATTAGTGCCAGCGCTATTTAGCAAACCACCAATAACAAAGGTTGGGTCTAATTCACCTTGGGCAAAAACGCTAGCAATTAAACTGGTGGTGGTGGTTTTCCCGTGTGTTCCTGCAATCGCGACGCCATGTCGAAAGCGCATTAACTCAGCCAGCATTTCAGCACGACGAACCACTGGAATTCGATTTTCTTTTGCGGCAATTAATTCAGGGTTTTGTGCTGAAATTGCCGTTGAAACAACAATGACACTCGCGCCATCAACATTCGATTTTTTATGGCCAATTTCAATATCAGCGCCTAATGCTGTTAAACGCTTAACCACTTGGTTAACACCGATGTCTGAGCCAGAAATTTGATAGCCTTCATTAAGAAGTACTTCTGCAATACCTCCCATGCCTGCGCCACCAATACCAACAAAGTGAATACGCTTAACTCGGCGCATTTCAGGAACTTTAATTGGTGATAAATTTGCTTTATTTTCTGTCATTGCTTTTCTCATTTGTTCGCCAGCTCTATACACGTTTTGGCAACTTTAATGGTTGCGTCTGCATGAGCAGCATCGTGCGCAGCCTTAGCCATATTTTGAATCACTTTGTCGGAAACAAAAAAGCTATTTAGCATTTGCGCTAAGGTTGTGCCGTTAAATTCATTTTGGCGGATCAGCTTGGCCGCTCCGCGTTCAACTAAGTACATTGCATTTTTGGTTTGATGATCATCAACCGCATGCGGTAAAGGTACAAAAATCGCAGGTTTTGCCACCATTGCCAGTTCAGATACGGTTAGCGCTCCTGCTCGGCAAATAACCACATCGGCCCATTGATACGCGGCAGACATATCGTCGATAAATTCGCTGACTTTAATATTTTGCGCATCTAAGCCATATTGGTCGTAACTTGCACGTACCGCTTGTTCGTTGCCTTTACCCGTTTGATGCCAAACACTGATGTTTTGCACTTTAATTTGGTTCATCGATTGTGGCACTGTATCGTTTAGTATTTTTGCGCCTAAGCTACCGCCAACAATTAAGACTTTTTTAGTGGTCGCTGGTTGCTCTGGCGTCACCTTTTCAATTTCAACAATGTCTTTTCTTAGCGGATTACCAACGACTTTTGACTTACGTTTTTCGCCAAAAGCGCCCGGAAAAGCGCTTAATACTGCGCTAGCAATGTGCGATAAAAATTTGTTGCTCATACCTGCTACGGCATTTTGTTCATGCAGCACTAAAGGTTTACTTAATAACCAAGCAGCAAAACCGCCCGGAGCACTAGCATAACCGCCCATGCCTAATACCACGTCGGGTTTAACCTTGCGTATTACGCGCACCGACTGCATCACCGATTGAAATAATTTGAACGGTGTTTTTAGCCAAGTCAGCCAATTTTTATTACGCAAACCGGCAATATTAATAAATGAAATGTCGTAACCATGTTCAGGTACGATTTGCGCTTCCATACGTTTTTCGGTACCTAACCAGTGAATATTCCAGCCTTGGCTTTTTAAATGCTCTGCCACGGCAATACCTGGAAATATATGACCACCTGTGCCACCCGCCATGATTAAAATGGTGCGTGGTTGACTTGCTTGTTGAACACTCGTTTTGGTCATTTCTGGTACTTCATTTTCTGCGTCTGGCGTTAAAGTTAAGTGCGGAGTTGTCATTGTTCACCTCCTTCACTTGTTGATTTATCTGCTAATTTTTTTGCGCGTGTTGATTTAGCGTTTTTTGTTGCAACCTTGCTCGTTGCTTGAATGGTTTGTAAGCGTATTTCATGATCGATACGTACTAATACCACAAGCGCGATGGTCATAATGATCATCGAGCTACCGCCATAACTAATTAGCGGCATAGTTAAGCCTTTGGTCGGCACAATGCCTGCGCTCGCACCAACATTTACCGCCGCCTGAAACGCCATCCAAATGCCGATGCCATAAGCAAAAAAACCTTCAAAGTATTTTTCTTTGCTTATCGCTTTTCTACCAAGCAATAATGCTTTGATCACTAAGGTCATGCTCAGTAATAAAATAACGGTAATACCAACAAAGCCAAATTCTTCTGCTAATACCGCCATAACAAAATCGGTGTGCGCTTCAGGTAAATATTCCAACTTTTGAATGCTATTACCTAAACCTTGTCCAAAAGTTTCACCACGGCCATAAGCCATCAAAGATTGCGTTAACTGATAGCCACTGCCAAATGGGTCTTGCCATGGGTCTAAAAAGCTCGTGATCCGACGCCAGCGATACGGTTCAAAAACGGCCAACATAGTTAGTGCGCTTAACCCGACTGAGGCAACAGCAAAAAACTGCCAAAGTTTTGCACCCGCTAAAAATAGCAAACCGAAGGTAGTAACAAACATCACAACAACCGTACCTAAGTCTGGCTGCATCAATAATAAAAAAGCTAATAAACCAAAAACGATTAATGGCTTAGCAAAACCTTTTAGGTTTTCCATCACTTCGTCACGACGTCGCACTAAATACGCCGATAAATAACAAAAGAAAAATAATTTCGCCGGCTCTGCCGCTTGAATGGTAATTGGGCCGATAACAATCCAGCGAGTTGAACCATTGACCGAGCGGCCAATTAACAGCACTACCACTAACAGCAGCAAGGCGGATAATAACAACATACCGCTGTGTTGTTTCCAACGGCTCATCGGCACCTGTAAGGCTATACCGGCGATAATCAGGCTAAGTACGATATAAATGGCATGACGAGTGACAAAGTGAAATGGATTATCAAACAAGCGCTCTGCCACTGGCATAGACGAGCTTGCAACCATTACCAGGCCAATCATATACATCACTAAGCCAAGCACAATATAACTACGATCGAATACAACATGACTTGCCGGTGCTGGCTCAAACCAGTTGGCAAGTTTGCCTAGTCCTAAATTTTCTAGGCTTAATTTATCAAAAAATGAGGCTACCGCTGTGGTCATACACTTGCCTCCACAGTCGTATTGGCAATAGCGTCAATAAAAGCTTCACCGCGTTCGACAAAGTTTTTAAACATATCGATACTGGCGCATGCCGGAGATAACAAGACAATATCACCTTGATTAGCGCTTGCTTTAGCCGCAGCAACAGCGGCAGCTAAACTATCAAAATGTTGACTATTTGCTGATAAATTAGCGATTTGTTGACCATCTTTTCCTAGGGTAAAAACGTGGCTTACATGTTCAGCAATTGCATTTTTAAGTGGCGTGAAATCTGCGCCTTTACCGTCGCCACCGGCGATCAGGTATAATTTGTTTTCAGGACTTAATGTTGGTGCTAGACCTTCAATTGCGGCTAATGCAGCGCCAACATTGGTCGCTTTTGAGTCGTTAACCCAATAAATACCGTCGTCACTTGCAATTCGCTGGCAACGATGGGCTAAGCCTTCAAAGCTTAAAAATGCCGTTAGCATTTTCTCTACAGACCAACCTGCACTGCTACCGAGCGCTAATACCGCTAAATAATTTAACGCGTTGTGAATACCGGCAAGTGGCAATTTAGCGACATCAATTAACTGCTGCTTACCAAACGCCAGATAAGTGTGACCATTTTCAGTAATTAACCCAAAGTGACCTTTTTTAGCTTTGTCGCTGCCAAAGCTAATAATTTCCTTGTGTTTCAATAAGCACTGGCTCGCTTTATCGTCTCTATTAACAACAGCAATATTACCTTGGCGATAAATACGCTGTTTAATTTCAGCATAGTTTTCTAAAGTTTTGTGTCGATCTAAATGATCGTCACTGACGTTAAGCACCGAAGTCGCAATTGCCGTCATACTGTGCAAGGTTTCTAACTGAAAACTGGATAATTCAAGCACTAACATATCAAGCGCTTGCTCATCTTCTTCAAGCAAACGATCTAATACCGGCACGCCAATATTACCGCCAAGCGCAATATTTACACCTAAAGTTTGCCCAACATGATGTAATAACGACACTACCGTTGACTTACCATTTGAACCGGTTACCGCTAAAATTGGCGTTTTGGCTAAGCGAGCATAAAGCTCTACATCGCCAATAACATCAGTATGGGTATTGATTGCTTCTGCAATTTCTGGCGTATTAAGGTCGATACCTGGGCTAACGATCAAAACATCGGCTTGAGCAATTAAGGTTTGCTGCCAACGGCCTTGAATAAACTGCGCTGTAGGAAACTGCTCGCTCACTTGCTCTGCGAGTTCAGGATTTTCTCGGCTATCGTTAATTGAAAAAACAAAACCATGGTGTTGTAAAAAGCGCGCACAGGAAAGCCCTGTCATACCAGCACCTAGTACCACAATGTTTTTATTTTTTAATCCTGATAGATAGCTCATTTTACCTCTAACGTAATTTCAGCGTTGCTAAACCAATTAAGACTAAAATTAACGAGATGATCCAAAAACGCACGATCACTCTCGGCTCTGGCCAACCTTTTAATTCATAATGATGATGAATCGGCGCCATTCTAAAAATTCGTTGCCCGCGTAGTTTGTACGAGCCGACTTGCAAAATAACCGACACCGTTTCCATCACAAAAACGCCGCCCATAATAAACAGCACAAGCTCTTGTTTAACCAACACCGCGATTACACCAAGGGCGGCACCTAATGCTAATGAACCAACATCGCCCATAAAAACTTGCGCAGGATAGGTGTTAAACCATAAAAAGCCTAAACCGGCGCCAACAATAGCGGTACATACCACGACCAATTCACTGGTTTGGGGAATATATGGAATATGCAAATATGCAGAAAAGTTCACGTTACCCGTCATGTAAGCGAAAATGGCAAACGCGCCAGCCACCATAATGGTAGGCACAATGGCTAAACCGTCTAATCCGTCGGTTAAATTAACGGCGTTACTGGTACCAACAATGACAAAGTAAGTTAAGAAGATATAAAAAATGCCCAGCTGCGGTAGCACGTCTTTAACAAATGGAATTAACAACGCCGTTTGTTCAGTACCTTGACCCAATTTATATAAAAATAACGCCGTGGCAAAACCGATCACGGTTTGCCAAAAGTATTTCCAACGTGCAATTAAGCCGTTTGAGTCTTTACGAATAACTTTGCGGTAGTCATCAACAAATCCAATAATGCCGAAAGTGGTTACCACAAAAAGTACCACCCAAACATAGATATTACTTAAGTCTGCCCATAATAAAACACTGGTGACAATCGAGCCTAAAATCAAAATGCCGCCCATGGTTGGCGTACCTGATTTTGATAAATGGCTTTCTGGACCGTCATCACGCACCGTTTGACCGATTTGCATGCGCTGCAAGGCGCGGATTAGTTTAGGGCCAAAATACAATGACAAGACTAATGCCGTTAAGGTACTAATAATGGCTCGAAACGTTAAATATGAAAAAACGTTAAAAGCAGAAAAATATTGAGTTAAGTACTCACCTAACCATAACAGCATTAAACTTGCTCCCCAGTGTGATGTTTTGAACGCCAGTCTTTGATTGCTTCAACCACGTGTTCCATATGCGCACTGCGTGAACCTTTGACTAAAATTGCTATGTGTTGAGCTTCATCGCTCAGTAAATTTGATAGTTGTTTAACTAACATTTCTCGACTACTAAAATGTTGTCCGTTGCCATTAAATGCATCTGAGGCGCTTTGACTCAATACACCTAAGGTCATTAAATTATCTATTTTTAAAGACTTAGCGTACTCACCTACTTCTTGATGATAGCTACGTGCTTTTGAACCTAATTCACCCATATCGCCCAAAATTAAAATTCGACGGCCTGGGTAACTTGAAAGCAGCTCTGCTGCGGCTTTAACGGATTCAACATTAGCATTATAGGTATCGTCAATCAGTTTAAAATTGTCACCCAAGTGGTGAAGATTTAAACGCCCACCTACAGTCGCCATATCCGCTAAACCAAGACGAATGTCATCAAGACTTGCGCCACATTCAAGCGCAATATTTGCTGCAGCGACGGCATTACAAACATTGTGTTTGCCTGGTACATTTAATTCGATAAATGTACGACCAACTGGTGAATTTAATGAAAAGCTTGCACAGCCGTTATCGTCTAAGACAACATTAGAGCTAAAGACATCGGCTTTACCGTCACATGAAAACTTACTGACTTTTTTGTCAGTTAAGCGCCACTGCCATTTATTGGCATAACGACAGTCTTGTTTATAAATAGCGACGCCGCCCGTAACTAACCCTTCAAAAATTTCGCCTTTAGCGCGAGCCACACCACATAAGTCGCCAAAACCTTCTAAATGAGCAGCGGCAATATTGTTAATAATGGCGATATCTGGACAAACAAGTCCTGAGGTATACGCAATTTCACCCATATGGTTTGCACCAAGTTCAATTACTGCATAGTCGTGTTTTTGCTCTAAACGTAATAAAGTTAATGGCACGCCAATATCGTTGTTAAAGTTGCCGTTGGTCGCTAAAACATTACCCAAACGAGATAAAATCGCCGCAACCATTTCTTTCACAGTGGTTTTACCACTACTGCCGGTTATTGCCACGGTTTTAGGTGCGACACTTGCTTTAACAAAAGCGCCTATTTGGCCTAAGGCAATGCGGGTATCTTCAACGACAATTTGTGGTAACTGGCTGTCGACTTGATGGTCAACAATTAACGCGCTGCAACCTTGTGTTGATACTTGCTCAACAAAACGATGACCATCAAAATTTGGTCCTTTCAATGCTAAAAAGACATCATCAGTTGCTAGCGCTCGACTGTCGGTCACAATCGAATTAATGGTAATATTTGCGCCAATGAGCTTGCCATTTACCGCCTGAGCAATGTCGACTAATGATAATGGGATCATAATGTCACCTCGTTGTGGTAAATTGCGTGAACTAAAGCGCGTTCGTCATACGGCAAAACGTCGTTCCCGATAATGATATTTTTTTCATGGCCTTTTCCGGCAAGCAAAATTACATCCTGCGGACTGGCTTGTGTAACAACCTTGCTTACCGCTTGCTTGCGATCGAGCATAACGTCCACTTTTTCAGGAAACTGGCAACCGGATAATATATCGTTAGCAATAGCTGAGGCTGATTCACTGCGTGGATTGTCGTTGGTGATGATAATGCGATCGGCATGTTGCTCGGCGATTTTTCCCATCAGCGAACGTTTACCTTTATCTCTATCGCCACCGCAGCCAAACACTACCCATAACTTGGCAGAACAATGTTTTCGACATGCAAGCAAGGCATTTTCGAGTGCATCAGGTGTATGTGCATAATCAACTACCGTGGTCGCTTTATTACTCGCTTCAAAAGTTTCCATTCTGCCGGCAATCGGCTTGATCAGGCTTACCGCTTTAGCAATATCGGTTAAGCTAATATTGCCGGCCAGTAAAACGGCGATAGCGGCAAGTAAGTTATCAATATTAAAGTCGCCCAATAACGGGCTGTTAATCGCGACATCACCAAGATGAGTGCAGGCAGTAAAATCAACGCCGTGGGCATGATGGTGGATATTTTCAGCAACGAGGTATTGTGAATATTGTTTAATTTTCTCTGATTTGCCATAGACAATAACTGGCTGATTATTTAATGCGTTGTCGTCATTTAGCCAAACGTTAGCTTGCTCATCGTCGCCATTAATCACTGCAGTTTGTTTGGCATGCTCAGCAAATATCTTGTATTTCGCGGCCGCATATTCATCCATGCTGTTGTGATAATCTAAATGATCACGGCTTAAGTTAGTAAAGACGCTAATATCGAATAACTCATTGGTTACTCTGCGCTGCGCCAATGCATGAGAGGACACTTCCATCGCCACATGCGAAATATTGTCTTGGGCAAAACCGGCTAACAAGGTTAATAATTGCGTTGCGCCCGGCGTGGTATTGTTGATTGGCGTAAGTTGATTCAATCGACCAGCGCCAACCGTACCGATAATGCCGCAAGCGTGATTATTGGCTTCAAGCAAGTTCGCGATAATTTGGCTTGTGGTGGTTTTACCATTGGTGCCTGTAATACCAACCATAGTTAACTGCTGCTGAGGCTGTTGATAATAATCACTTGCCAAGTGATATAAATGCTCAGACAGTTGATAAAAACTAACAATAGCGACTGGTGCATGTTCAGCATTTTCTCTTGCGACATAGCGAATTTGACCGTGTTGCGTTGAGGTTTCACATTGCGCAATCACTAAATTTGCACCTTGGGCGATTGCTTTATCGATATATTGGCAACCATTGGTGTCGTGGCCAAATACCGCAACAAATATATCACCTGATTTTACTGCACGGCTATCGTTTACTAACTCATTCAGAACCAGATCTTCGCCTTGGCTTAGGACAAACTCATGGTCAAGTTCAATCTCAAATTGGGCCAACGCTTTGCTGATGCGCGTTAATGCATTTTCAGTAAAATAAGAAGAGTGGCTTGCGCTAGGCATCATTGCTCTCCTTTTTATTTTTAGCTTTATTCTGGTTTTTATGAGCCATTTGAATTGGTTGATCTGGCGCGATATTTAATAACTGCAATGAGCCTTTCATTACCCGTGAAAATACCGGCGCTGCAATATCGCCGCCGTGATATAAATCGCCGCCGGGTTCATTAATCACCACAACAATAGCAATTTCCGGATCTGAAATTGGCGCCACGCCAGCAAACAAGCCAACATAATCATTACCATAACTTCCCGCTAAGGCTTTAATAGCCGTTCCTGTTTTACCGCCAACGCGATAACCCGCGACTTTCGCCTTTTCAACTTTTTCATCAACAACATGCTCAAGCATGTTAACCACTTTGCGACTAAAGCCTTTTGAAAATGTTTGCTCTGGCTCAGCTTGCAGCTCATCAACTAACTCAGTACCTTTTTTGATGATGGTTAACGGTTGCTTAATGCCATCATTGGCTAAGGTTGAATAAAAACGTGCCAGTTGCAGTGGTGTGATCGCTAAGCCATAGCCCCAAGATAAAGTTGCTAATTCAAATTCTGACCAACGAGAACGATCGTGCATCATGCCGACACTTTCACCCACTAACCCTGTGCCAGTATCTTCACCAAAACCCGCGTCAAAAAACTTGTCCAATAAAAACTCTTTAGGCACCGACAAAGCTAGTTTGGTGGTGCCCATATTGGATGAGGTAACTAAGATGTCGGTCAAGCTTAACTTACCGCGGTTTATTGGGTCGCTGACCCTTCGCCCTCCGAGCCGCATCCACCCCGGACTGGTGTTAATAATGTCGTTGTCGGCTACCGAACCAAATTCTAATGCGGTTAACATAGTTAAAGGTTTCATGGTTGAGCCGGGTTCATAAATGTCGGTGATCGCGCGATTTCTAAATCGATGAATAGCGGTGTTTTGTCGGTTATTGGGGTTATAAGAAGGGCTGTTCACCATGGCTAAAATTTCACCGGTATTAACATTGGTCACCACTACCGAGCCTGACGTTGCCTTAAAAGCTTCAACCGCGCCTTTTAATTCTTTATAAGCAAGCGCTTGAATACGTTGGTCGATACTAAGCACAATATTTTGCGGTTTAGTTGACTCTTCCACCGATAAAATTTCAATTTTTCGACCTTTAGCATCTTTGCGAAAACGCTTCGCACCGTTAGTGCCCGTTAGTAGTTGGTCGTAAACACGCTCTATGCCTTCGATACCTTTATCATCTACATCGGTAAAACCAACCACATGGGCACTAATTTCACCTGCTGGGTAAAAACGTTTTGATTCTTTACGTAAATGAATCCCTGGAATTTTTAATTCGCGAATGTAATTTGCCATCGCTGGCGAGACTTGGCGCTCAACATAAACAAAACGCTTACGCGGATTGGTACCAACACGTTTGGTTAATGTTTTAACGTCTTGCCCTAAAACGTCTGCCAGAGCTTGCCAATGATCTTTCATAGCAAGCGCTTGCTTTTCAATAATAATTTTTGGATCTGCCCAAACAGTTTCAACCGGCACACTAACGGCCAGTTCGTCACCATTACGATCAACAATCGAGCCACGCTGCACGGTATGGGTCGCCACGCGAAGTGAACGGCGATCCCCTTGCTTTTTCAGCATATCCGGTTCAATTATTTGGATATATGCAGTACGTGCCATTAAGCCAGCATAAATCGCAATCACAATAGCGATCACAACGTAAAAACGCCATGCTACTGTGCTTGGTTTGTATTTATTGCTTGCTCTTTTTGCCACGTTTTTCATGGGTGTTTTATTATCACTTCCGAATCGACACTAGGTCGTTGCATATTCAACAATTTTGCTGCTTTTGTTTCTATTGCGCTGTGCTCTGCCAAACTGTTTTGTTCGAGCAACAAGTTGCGCCATTCAATATCTAATTCATCACGCTCGGTGAGCATTACTTCTAAGCTACTGGTGGCTTGTCGATTTAAGTGGGTATAATAAATTACCGCAAACGACGATATCACCACTGATATCATTATCGCGTACGTCCACTTATGACGTTTAATGTCATGCCAAACATCAAATGCAAGCACAACCTTTGCCGACGCCATGGTTAATCAGCCAACCTTTGCGCGACACGTAATACCGAACTACGTGAACGCACGTTTTCATCCACTTCCTGCTTGCTGGGTTTTTGTCGTTTACCGACTAAGGCAAGCTTTTTCCCTTTTTGCACTTCTGCTTCGCTAATAGGTAAGCCGCGCGGCACCTTTTTTCCTTGCGAATGTTTTTTCATAAACTGTTTAACTAAACGATCTTCTAACGAGTGAAAACTGATCACTACTAAGCGGCCACTTTCAGCAAGCACGTTAAGTGACGCTGCCAGTGCTTTTTCAATTTGCTCAAGCTCGCTATTAATGTACATGCGGATCGCTTGAAAGCTGCGTGTTGCTGGGTGCTTTTTAATTTCACGTTGTGGCGCTGTTGTTTTAATTAGTTTGGCTAATTCACCCGTGCGCGTTAGTGGGTGTTCCTCTCGACTATCAACAATGGCATTGGCAATGCGCCAAGCATGTTTTTCTTCACCAAACGTGCGCAGTACCCAGGTAATATCTTCAACATCAGCTTTTGCTAGCCACTCTGCCGCCGTTTGGCCACGAGTGGTGTCCATGCGCATATCTAATGGACCGTCTTTCATAAAACTAAAGCCACGTTCAGCTTCATCAAGTTGTGGTGACGACACGCCAAGATCGAGTAAAACACCATCAACTTGTTTCATTAATTGATGCTGTTCAACAATGTTTTCTAGCTCAGCAAAGCCTTGGTGTTCAATAACAAACCTGTCATCGTCAGCAAATTTTTCAGCAGCTGCTATAGCTGTTGGATCGCGATCGATCGCAATCAAACGCCCTTGCGCAGACAATTTAGAAAGAATAAGTGATGAGTGCCCGCCACGGCCGAAAGTACAGTCGATGTATGTACCGTCTGGTTTTATGTCTAGTGCGGTTACTGCTTCTTCAAGCAATACCGAAATATGTGACTTATCTGTATGCATTTTTTTTGTTAAACGCCGTCTAATTATCGTTTTTAATTACAGGGATAAATCAAGTAGTCGATCTGTCAGCTCAATTTCACCCGATTGAATTTTTGCTATGCCTTGTTGCATTTGTGCTTGCCAAGCACTTTCGCTCCAAATTTCGAATTTCTTTAACTGACCTACCAACATAATATTTTTTTCTAACCCTGCGTGCTGCCTTAATGGACCATTGATCAATAAGCGACCGCTTTTATCGACATCACAATCAGAGGCATTGCCTAACAACACTTGTTGCAATAAACGCTCTTGTGGATTCATGCTCGATAAATTACAGAGTTTTAATTCAATTTCTTCCCATTCAGGGAGTGGATAAAGCAATAAACAGGGATGTTGAATATCTACAGTACAGACCATTTTTCCTTGGCAATCGGCAAAAAGCTCCTCGCGATACTTTGTCGGTATCGTGATTCTGTTTTTGCTATCTAACGTGATTGCGCTGGCGCCTCTAAACATAACCCTATTCTTTTTATGGGACCATCATTGATCCACTATTTCCCACTTTTCTCCACATTGATACAGTTTAGAGAGTAAAGTAAAGCTATGTCAAGCAAAGATTGTTGATTTTGAATAGGACGATCACCAATAAAATTAAGGCTTTTGGCGAAGTTTATGAAATTGTGGGCTTTTGTGGATCTGTGCCCCATAAAACCGGTAAAAATGTTCTAAATAATGAATTTTTGTGCATTTAAAGGAATAAAAAGGAGTTCAAATTGTTGTAACAAGTGATGTCAGTGGGATCGAGCGCTTTTACTTTTAGATGCCAACAATGCCAATCACTAATAACCAGCTAGCAAAAAATAGTTTTAACCGTGTTGCCGATAAATGAGTGACTAACGTTTTGGCAAATATTCCACCCAGCACTGCACCGGGCCCGGCGAAAATAACCACTTGCCAAAAAACTTGAAAATTGACTAAGGTATGTTGCCAAATAGCTGCCCAAACAGAAATTGCTGAGATAACCACCGCAGCAGCAACGGCCATACTGATATCGAAGCGTCTAATGATCAAGTAAATCGCCAGCAACTCGCCAACGCCAACAGAAAGCCATGCGGTTACTGCGCCGCCAAATAAACCAATCGCACTGAGTATTAACCAATCGTACCAATAAATCTGGCTACGCTCTCGATGTGGTTTTAACCAAAGTACGCTGGCAACAATAAAGACACCAATTAACAATGAAAACCAACTGAAACTGTTATGCAAAGAGGCAGGTGATTTCACCTCAAGCCAATAGGTAGCAGCAATACCAATCACCGAAGTTATTGAGGTAATGGCAATGATACGTTTAAAGCCCTGCCAAAGCTTAAGTTCACGTTTTTCTGCGTGATAATGGCGATACCACGTAATTGCGCCTGCGGTCATACCAAAACATTGAATACCAAAACTGGTAGCAATTGCTTGTGCTTCGGTAAAGTTAAGCTGGTTAAACATGGGAATGAATATCACTCCGCCACCAGCGCCGGTTGAATTGGCAAAAATAGCGCCGAGCACACCTAAAAAGCTAAACGGTGCATAATCCAATATTTCGGAGGCATTTATGGGTGATAAGACAAGCATCAGCAGCCATAAAAAAGCGAAAAGCAAGAAATAGAACAGCGGTTGTTTTTTCATAAATTTTATTATTTTAATCACTTGGCTCATTTACGATAACGCTTAAATACATAGCAAGGCTGCTTTAAAAGCAGCTCAAGCATTGTTGGCAGTTTTAATCACCACTAACTTTTTTCATTGGGGGACTGGCTAACAATATACGCTAAAGCTTCTTTAGATAATACACTGTTAGATATATAGTTTTTACCTTTAGCATGAATAATCAATACACCTAACTCGGTACTTTCTACTTGCGAGATTTCAGACCAAGTTAGTGCGTTATTAACATAATGAGATTGGTTATGAATGCCCTTTTCATCAATAGTTAAGGTGACTTTACTGCCTGATGCGCGACCAAGCATTTGTCTGGTCACCCACCACGGCTTTTGATAATAGGTCGCCACTGCATCTAAAACACCGAGTGCCACGATAAACCAAGCAACATATTTGTCGTTATCGCTAAACAATAAAAACGCTAATCCCACTAACACTAATAATGCTGCCTTAGTGTAAATTTTCAATCCGCGATCTAAAGGAACAGATTGACTGTAACATTCTTGAAAATGTGCTTTATCTAATAGGTAACTAGTCGTGTACGAAAATGGTGTATTCATAAAATCATGCAATAACGAAAAAACGCTAGTGTACCCATAACGGCTTAGCCTTAACAGTTTTTAATTGCTTGCTCGCGTAAATCATCGTGTGTAGATGATAAATTACAAAACAGATCAAAATAGCCGCTAAAATACTGCGAATTTTGCATTGCTAAACTGGCTAAGAAAAAACAGACAAAGTACACTCAAGACACAAGCAGTAAATATACACAATCGATTAATTACGACAAACGTAAGGCAGAAAATGAATTCAATCCTAGTAGCAAGCGATCAAGGCACCCCACTACACATTTTAAAAACGAGTGAGTATCAAAACTGGTTATCACAGCAAGATACGTTTACCCAAAAATGGCTTGAACAAACTCGCTATAGCGGTGAAGGGCTTAGTTTAATTCCAAATAACTCAGGTGAATTGTCTCAAGTGCTTTTTATTGCCAAGCAACCAGAGCATTACTTTGCTTGTGGCGATTTAAGTGCCCAATTACCAAAGGGACAATATCAATTGCATTGTGATGCAGCTGAGCAAAAAGCCATTGCGTTTGCATGGGCTGTTGGTTCATATCAGTTTGATCGCTACAAAAAAAGCAATAAGGAAATAGCTACATTAGCCATTAATAATGAAGACATTGTTAGCGAAGCTATTATTCAAGCGCAAGCGACCGCTTTAGTAAGAGACATGGTCAATACTCCTGCAGCAGATATGATGCCTGAAAACATTGCCGCATGCGCATTTGGCCTTACCGAACAGTTTGGCGGAAAGGTAGAACAAATTATTGGTAATGATCTTTTAGATAAAAATTATCCAACCATTCATGCCGTCGGCCGTGCGAGTTTACATAAACCACGTTTAATTGATTTAACTTGGGGTGACGAAAGTCATCTTAGAGTGACCTTAGTGGGTAAAGGCGTTTGTTTCGACAGTGGAGGGTTAGATCTTAAACCCGCTGCGGGCATGCGTTTTATGAAAAAAGACATGGGCGGATCAGCCCACGTACTTGGTCTAGCGCATTTAATTATGGCCAATAATTTACCGATAAATTTACGTGTATTAATTCCAGCGGTTGAAAACGCCGTTTCAAGCAATGCATTACGTCCTGGTGATGTCATAAAAACACGCAAAGGCATTACCGTAGAAATTGACAATACTGACGCAGAAGGTCGCTTAGTATTATGTGATGCATTAGCCGAAGCAGAAAACGACAACCCTGAATTACTTATTGATTTTGCCACCTTAACGGGTGCGATGCGTGTTGCATTAGGTACTGAGTTACCGGGCTTTTTCTCAACGAACAGTGAAATAGCTGCGCAAATTACCTTAGCTGGTGAAAAAATAAATGATCCCGTATGGCGCATGCCACTTTATAGTCCTTACAAAGACTTATTAAAGAGCAATGTTGCCGATATGACCAACTGCGCAACGGTACCGCAAGGTGGTGCGATTACTGCCGCCTTATATTTACAAGAGTTTGTCAATCCTGACACCAACTGGCTGCACTTTGATGTAATGGCATGGAATACCCGAGCATTGACAGGTCGCCCAATTGGTGGCGAAGCGTTTGGTATACGTGCGGTATATGCATACTTAGCTGCGCAATATAAATAAGAAAATTAGATAAACCAATATAGATCACATTCCCAATACCAAGCCTAGCGTGATCATCCGCTAGGCTTTTTTATGAATAAAAAAGCACCGCCGCACAAACAGCGCATCACAAGAAAAGCGCACTACAAACAACGCACCATAAACAAGCAAAACATCACCACGACTCACCAAAAAGGTGCAGTAAATTCCCCTTTATAGAACATGCAATATATAGAGCATTGTTATATAAGATAAAATAAAATGGCTTATTTTGTGCATTGCTTATTGCCGAGTAAAAGCTCAATCAGAATTACGCACCAAATATGTGATGATTTTTTATTCTAGGTAAAGAAAACCAATTAATTTGCTCTACCTTGCACTGAAAAAGTCGATATTGGCTGCCTATTACAAATAAAAAGCTTTGGAAAATACCTATGTTAAAAATACTTATTAGTTTGCTGTTAGTGTTACCTTCATTAGCATTTGCAGACGATGGCCAACTTAATGGCGCGAACACTGCATGGATCCTAACGTCAACAGCATTAGTATTACTAATGACTTTACCTGGTCTGGCACTTTTTTATGGTGGCTTAGTTAGAAAGAAAAACGTGCTATCGATTTTAATGCAATGTTTTGCCATCGCATCAATTGCTTCTATTTTATGGTTAGTTGTCGGCTACAGCTTAGCCTTTGGTGGTGGCAACGCCTTTATTGGTGATTTTAGTAAGATGATGATGAATGGCATCAATAAAGATTCATTATCAGGCGATATTCCAGAAAGCTTATTTATGCTGTTTCAAATGACCTTTGCCGTGATCACTCCTGCACTGATTATTGGTGGCTTTGCTGAGCGTATGAAATTTTCAGCGGTATTGTTATTTAGTAGCTTTTGGTTATTAGCGGTTTATGCACCAATTACCCACTGGGTTTGGGGCGGCGGCTGGTTAGCTCAAATGGGTGTTTACGATTTTGCAGGTGGTATTGTTGTACATATTACCGCCGGTACAGCAGCACTTGTTGCCGCTATGGTATTAGGGCCGCGCAGAGGTTTCCCTAAAACACCTATGCTACCTCACAACTTAACAATGACAGTAACTGGTGCAGGTATGTTATGGGTTGGCTGGTTCGGTTTTAATGGTGGTAGCGCGTTAGCTGCTACAGGTGATGCATCAATGGCAATGTTAGTTACCCATATTTCTGCCGCTGCAGGTACATTAACTTGGGCAGCGATTGAGTGGAAAAAATTTGGTAAGGCGAGTGTGTTAGGCGCGGTAACAGGTATGGTAGCAGGCTTAGGTACTATTACCCCAGCTTCAGGTTTTGTTGGCCCAGGCGGTGCATTAATTATTGGTATTTCAGCAGGTATTGTTTGTTTCTACGCGACTGTTTATATCAAACAAAAACTTAAAATTGATGATTCATTAGATGTATTTCCAGTGCATGGTGTAGGCGGTATTTTAGGTACATTTTTAGCCGGTATTTTTTCTGCAACAAGTTTAGGTGTCTTTAGCGGTTTCGGTTTTGCAGACGGCATAGCAACTATGGGTGAACAAGTATTTGTTCAAATGGTTGGTATTGTTTCGACTTTGGTTTATACCGCAATCGTTACCTTCATCCTATTAAAAATTGTTGGCTTAATGACGGGTGGACTGCGTGTAGAAGAAGAGCACGAAGTAAACGGCTTAGACCAAGTTGAACATGAAGAGTCAGGTTACAACCTAAGCTAGTCATTGCTCATATAACTTTGAATAAAAAAGGCCTAACGGCCTTTTTTATTGCGCAATTTTAGCGAGCCTTAACTAAAGTGAATGATGATCAGCTCAGTAGCAGTTCAATATAAACAGGGCCTTCAAAATAAGTAAACTAACCAAGCAAACAAGGAACTAACGGTCATATTCAAAGTTGTTACTATCAATCCCTTGCCTTTTACAGCAAGATAATAATACCTACAAGCTAACCATTAGAGACCCAAAAAGGCCCGTAGGCCTTTTTAAATTATAGCTTGATTAAACCCGCTTAGATTTTAAATGTACTAGCAACATTTTGCAGTGTTGCTGCTAATTGCGCTTGTTCATTTGCTGTTGCCGTAATTTGGTTAGCGCCAACTGTTGTTTCTGTCGATTTTGCTTCAACATTAACCACATTCTGCGCGACATCTTGAGTCACCATTGCTTGCTCTTCTACAGCCGTTGCCACTTGTTCCGTTACGGCAAAAATTTCGCTGACGGAATCGGTAATATGCGCTAATGTTTGCTCAACATCTTTTGAATTTTCAACGGCAGCATCAGCCATTTTTTGACTATTTTCAATAACACTAAAAGCTGCGTTGGCGTCACTTTGCAAGGTACTAATAAAGTTTTCAATTTCACTGGTAGAATCTTGTGTGCGTTGTGCTAATGTTCTTACTTCATCGGCTACTACCGCAAAACCTCGACCTTGTTCTCCGGCACGAGCGGCTTCAATTGCTGCATTTAGCGCAAGCAAATTAGTTTGCTCCGCAACCGACTTTATTACATCAACCACATTAGTAATGTTATTACTACTGGTGTGTAAATTGGTGATACGCTCAGCGATATTGGTAATTTCCGCGGCTAAATCTTCAATAGAATGATAAGACTTTTGCACGACCGTTCGCGCATCTTGTGTTTTGCCGTCAGCATCTTTAGCTGCATCCGCAGCAGATTGGGTATTACCAGCCACTTCTTTCACGGTAATTGATAACTCTTCAATGGCTGTTGCAATTAAACCAATTTCAGATTGCTGTTCAGTTAAAGAGCTTGAGTTATGTAAACAGGTTTGCGACGTTTCTTCTGCCGAGGCTGCAAGCGTTGCACTTGAACTCGCCATCTCTTCCATAGCAGCAGTAAATTTTTCCAAGGTTAAATTCAAAGCGATACCTATTTGTCCTAGTTCACTTTTACCCACATAGGTGGCTCTTACGGTCAAATCATTATTATCACGAACCTTTGCCATAACATTGGTTAAATCTTTTACTTCGCGATGCAACTTTTTAACGATGTAGCCACTTAACATCAGTGCAACAAGTACAATCACGATACTGGTAAGAATATTAATAAGCATCGAATTAAAAGCCTTAGCTTGAATAGCTTCAGCTTGTGAAAGCAGTGAATCACTAATAAAGTTTTCAATCGCTTTTAATTGTCCAATACGTTTGGTTGATTGCGCAAACCAATGTTCGGCATCAACACCAAATTGACCGGTTGTCGCTTTTTGTTGTGAAATACTTCTTAACTTTCTCACCTCAGCAACAGCTGGATGATTCATACTTTGCTGATAAAATTGTGTATTTTCGTTAGAAGCAAAAGCGTTAAACTGATTGAAATAGGTATGTTGCTCTGACGCTAAGGTTACCGCTTTAACAAACATACCACTGCCAAAGGCATCTTTTGCAAACGTATTGCTCAATACCGCACGTTCAATTCCGGCACGCTCTTTACCTTGAATAAAGCTATAATAAGCGCCGATAGCTTGGCTTAGTGTTGCATTGGTACTGTACTTGGAAATAATGGTAGAAAGGCTTAATAAATCAGCGTTGGTATTGGTGTAATAACCTAACGCCTCTTTCAGCGAGATCGTTTGATTGTCAACACGAGAACGAATGCTTTCGAGTTGGGCAAGCTTTTGATTAATTTTATTGTGTAGGTTTTGGATCTGCTTATTTTCAAACGGGTTGTCTTGCCAAAACTGCGTGCGTTTCGCCGCCCTTTCTAGGGTTAACTTACGCTGACCTTTAAGCTTATCGGAAAATTTGGTGCCTTTAGAACCCAAATATCCGGCGGTCATGCCCCGCTCTTTTTGCAATTCATGCACTAAATTACTGTAAACACCGGATAACTTTATTTGCTGGCTAAGCGCCTTCATTTCATTGTTAGTTTGTATGCTAGTAATGATTGAGGTGAGACTGCTCCATAAGAATCCAAGTAGCGGTATTAAAAGAAGAATAAGAATTTTTTTTCTAAACGACAAGTCCGAGAGGTGCATATTATTTTCCAAGTCAGCAATGCGAAACACATTTGCGCACAATTACAGTTCAAAGCTAAGGACTTTTATATGGAAACGAATAATTTAAAGCCTAATAGGTTATTAAGCTAAGTTGCACGAATTAAGCCCTTAAAGTAAAAGTTAGGAATGTGTATGCTTTGTTTTAACTAAAGACAAGGCGACTACGCATAAAACCCAACTAAACTATATTGTTAACAGTAAGACTATTTATTAAAAACCATTAACAATATACACAATGACTTATATCATATTTCATCACTATTCTGAAACTTTTACGTCTAATAAATCAATAATAGATTGGCATATTTCTTCAATTTTTGATGCATCTACTGGCGCGATGAAAATCGTATCATCACCCGCTAATGTTCCCAAAATTCCTGACGACTCACCTAAACTGTCTAGCATACGTGAAATTAACGGAGCGCCACCAATACCTGTTTTAACAATAATTTGCATATTATTGTGCTTAACACTCAAGACAACCGACTGAATTGCCTGCTTTGATTTAGGTACTGCAAGCTCGTCAGGCAAGATATACACTTTTTCATTATTGGTATTCCGCATTTTTACCGCGCCAAGCTTAGCAAGCAGTCGAGATACTTTTGCTTGTGGCACATCTTGAAACCCATGACCAGATAATGCTTGTGATAACTCACTTTGAGAGCCATAACACTGTTCTTTAAGCAAGGCTTTAAAAACTTGCACTAACTCAGATTCATTTTTTTTACGAATACTACTCATAAGGGCCTCAATAAGAAGTTACATAGGTAACGATACTGTTTTAGCTATCATAACAGTAAATTTTGTTTTAACGTTTAATTATCCAACTTTGTATTATAATTATTTAGATGATAAGTTTCATCTATGAAATAAGCAGTTATCAAATAATTATCCGCAATATGTTTGGTAAAGCTAAGTAAAATTAGCGAGTAAGCATTTACAAATTAGGAAGCGCCAATGTCTTTACCCGATAGCTTTAAGTTTATTCTGCTTTTTTTGGTACTTCTTTCGAGTCAAACAATCTACGCAAAAAATATTACTATCGCCTTAGGTAACTTCGAACCTATGTTTGCCCACGAAAATCAACCGTCGCTTTTTAAAGATATCATTGACGGCGTTTTTCAATACTTACCACAGTATAAAGTTAACTATCGTTACATGGTTTCAAATGCACGTTTAACCGTAGAGCTTAACCAAAAAAGCGTTGAGGGTGCTGCCAATGTCTTTAGCGCTGAAGAAATTAATGGCTGCTTAACAGACCCGGTATTTCGGTTCACTGATGTGGCGATAACCCTTAGAAAAAACAATCATAGAATAAGCTCAGTTAAAGAACTAAAAGACAAGTCAATCGTCAGTTATCAGCGTGCCGAACACTTATTGGGCAGGGAATTTAGTCAATTGGTACAAGCTAATCAATATTATCAAGAAGTTGCGCGCCCTGAAGAGCAAGCGAAATTATTAACATCAGAATTAGTCGATGTCAGTATTGGCGATATTTATATTTTTCTACATAGCTTAAAAGCATGGCAAAAAGATAATTACCAACCTAACTCATTAAAAGTGCACGCTATATTTCCACCCGTTTATTCAAGCATCGGCTTTAATGAGTTGTCTCTATGTGAAGACTTTAATCTCGCTTTAACAAAATATAAAAATAGCGGCCAGTACCAAAAAACCTATAACCGCTTTTTAGAAAGTTTAGGGTTAAAGAAAGAGTTGCTTGAGCTTAACTCAGACAAGCATCACTAATAGCAACTGCAGATTATTTTTCAATTAAACTTATTGAGCAACAAGCTGGTTAAACGTTAATAATACCTGCTGATTTTCGCCAAGTAACAACAACTGACCTGACGAAATTTTATATGTATTGACTTGGCTTAACGCTTTCAAAAAATCCATTTCTAAATTTGCGTGGCCTTGACATAGCATCTTAGTGGACGCTAATGGGGCAAACTCTAGCGTTTGACCATCAATGATATACCCACCAAAAAAACGATTACACCCAGAGTTACCTGATACGGTATTTTTTTGCTCATCAAAATTAATACTAGGCTTAGGCCACTGTTTTTGATAACTGACAGTTTCATTATTCATTGCCACAAGTTGCCAAGTTTTACCAAAAAGCGCGCCAGTTTCTACATAGTTATTGGCTTGGTTATTTGCCTGTGCTACATCCGCTGTTTGGGTGCATGCAGAAACCACAAAGGCACAAACAATGAGTACAATTTTTTTAAGACTAAACATAATATCCTCGATAACTAGGTGCTATGTGAATAAGATAAGCTAAGTGACTATGTTTATCATAGTCACTTATTGTCAGAAAAGGTTAAGAATATTTAACCGAAATGGGAATGGTCAGAATTTTATTACCGTAGCTTTTTAATATTCGGTAAATAAGATAGAACACCAAAAGTACAACAACTAGCGCAAAAGATGACACAACAGGTGTTATCAATATATTGCCTAACTGATAGCAGAAGGTTGCGGCTAAATACGCCAATGCAAAACTCCAAGCACCTGCAAAACCAGCCCAGCGCGTACCAACTTCATTCTTTATTGCCCCCATAGCCGCTACACATGGCGTATATAAAAGAATAAACAATAAATAGCTAAACGCACCTAACTGACCGTCAAACGCCTGCTGCATAACATGATAAGTATTTAACTCGACTTCCTGCTCTTGTGAAGCAACATTTAGATCGCTGACCTCACCAACATCGATACCTAATGGATCTTGTGCTTCAATGCCTAATAAGTTTTCTTTAATTTTGTCTGTCGCTTCTTGCCAGCTTTCTGACAATGAAGGCTGACCGCCCTCTTCTTCACCATGGGGTGAATACAGGCTATTAAATGTTGCGACCAACACTTCTTTGGCAAAAATTCCGGTAATAATACCAACACCTGCTTGCCAGTTTTCTTCTTTAACCCCCATAGGCGCCAATACTGGCATCACAAGTTTTGCACCTTCGCTTAACACTGACTGTTCGCTGTCTTGGTGACCAAATTGCCCATCTGTGCCGATAGAGTTAAAGAAGTTTAATACACACACCACGATGACAATGGTTTTACCGGCACCGGTAACAAAGCTTTTGGTTCGCTGATAAACACGTGCGCTAATGTCGGTAAGCTTAGGCATTTCGTATAACGGTAGCTCCATAATGTTAATCGAGCTTGTACCTGGCAAGGTGGTTTTTTTCAGTAAAAACCCGGTAAAAATAGCCGCAGCAATACCAACAAGGTATAAAAGAAAGACTAGATTTTGACCGTTATCTGGGAAAAATGCGGCGGCAAATAATGCATAAACAGGCAAGCGCGCACCACACGACATAAAGGGTGCCATCATGACTGTAGTAATGCGTTCACGCTCGCTATCAAGTACTCGCGCAGACATTACCGCAGGAACGGTACAACCAAAACCAACAATTAGCGGTACAAAGGCTTTGCCGGGCAAGCCTATTTTTTGCATAACACTGTCAACCACAAAGGCTGCACGCGCTAAATAACCACTACTTTCCAGTAACGACAAACCAATAAATAAACAAACAATAACAGGAATAAAAGTTGCCACTGTCTGTATACCACTGCCAACACCTTCAACCAGCGTCAATAACCATGCGGGAAGATCATAGCTAGATAACCAATGAAGCGGATAATCAACAAAGATTGTACCGCTTAAAATGTCAAAAAAGTCGATAAAGGCACTACCAACATTAATGGCAAACATAAATAGCAAATACATCATGCCTAAAAAGACAGGAATACCAACAAGAGGATGCAAAACAACATCATCAAGGCGATCGGTAATACTGCGTCGCTCTAATCGTTCTTTGGTGGCATTTTCCAGCAAAGAGCGCACAAAATCATGGCGCTGATGAATAACGTCAATTGCTTCTATTGGCTGGTGACTTTTAACAATATAGTGCTCATCTGTGTTTGAAGCAGACGTCAAAGCATGTTGAATTCTCGATAAGTAATCTTTATTTTGCGCACTAATTTCATGAACAGGGCAACCGAGGAGTTGCGATAAAGAATTTACATCGACATCTAACGATTCCGTTCTATCAGTTTTATTTAATAGTACGATCATCGGCACACCCAGCTCTAGAAGCTGAGTTGTTAAATAAAGTTGACGTTGCAACTGAGTGGCATCAACCACGTTAACTAAGCAATCAATGTCATTATCACGCAGAAAATCATGAGATATCGTTAAATCTTGACCTTGCTGATCGCGTTTGGTTAATGAACTTAAACCGGGTAAATCGGAAAGTGTCGCATCGTGACTTGGAAGAGTAATTGATTTTTGCTTTGCTGAAACGGTAACACCAGACCAGTTACCAACTTTTTGCTTATCACCAGATAATAAATTAAATAGCGTACTTTTTCCTGAGTTGGCAAAACCAACCAGTGCATAATGTTGAAAGTTGGACATTAAATAACATCCACTATCACTTGGTTGGCAAGATTTTGTTGTAGCGTTATTTTGGTATTGTGTAATCGAAAAGCCATTGGACCATTCCAAGGGGCTTTATGAGCTAAAGAAATTACTGATTCAGGAACAAAGCCTTGTTCTAATAGTTGCTCTGCTAGTTCAAAATTTTTCGGTAAGGCAACAATTTTAGCTTTCTGGTTTTTTGACAAATCACTGAGTGTCATTTTCTCTACAACCCTTTACAAATGAGAATTACTTCTATTTACATATTACACTATCTCGTGCGCATGTACAGATCAATTTGGCGCAGCCAAAGGGTTGTTTGACTCATATCAAAGCTTTCTTTGCACAGAAAATATCAAATACAGCCCTAGACAGTTAGCTGTGCTTTGAATTAAGCTAAAACAATTCAAACACATGTTTTAATTTGACTGTTTATGCATTTTCAATCTCACTTTGTCAGCTTAAGTCACAGTTGCCAATTACACTTAATGTTGATTAACAAAACACCCGCTCATCAAGGCATTCCAATTCTGATGATCCACGGAATGATTGAAGATGGTCGTATTTTTTATCACAAAAATGGCAAGGGGTTGGCTTGTTATTTGGCTAAACAAGGCTACAGCGTTTATGTTGCAGACCTGCGCGGCATTGGGCAAAGTAAACCCAGAATCAATAAAAACTCTGCTCACGGTCAAACCGAAACTATCGTTAACGATATTCCAGCATTAATTGCGTACACCTTAGCGCACAGCCACCACGACAAACTGCATTTAGTTGCCCATTCTTGGGGCGGCGTTTACTTAAATGCTTGTTTGTTGCGATTCCCAAAAATTTGTCAGCAAGTTTATAGTGGTGTCTATTTTGGTTCAAAACGTCAAGTCAGAGTGAAAAATGTCGAACGTTTTTTTAAAATTGACCTTTTTTGGAATAAGCTCGGTTTTGCCATTTCTAAGCGGCGTGGCTATTTCCCTGCCAAGGGATTAAAAGTTGGCGCAGACAATGAAACACAAAAAACTCATCAACAATGTATTCAATGGATTAAAAAAGATGACTGGCAAGATAGTGATGATCGTTTTGACTATCATCAAGCAGCCAAAACCGCAAAGTTGCCGCCGATATTTTATCTTGCCGCGGTAAACGATCACAGCTTGGGCCATCAAAGTGATGTAAAACTCTTTATGAAAGAGTCTGGCGGTCAAGACAACAAATATTCCTTATTAAGTATCAAACAAGGTAATCTTGTCGATTACGATCATTTGAATATGCTAACTTCTCCGCAAGCGATTAACGACCACTTCCCCGCAGTATTAAAATGGTTGTGTACACATCAACACAGTTAAAAAAATATTTTTTGCACTTATTTAAACAAAACGCAAATAACGGTATTATTAAATTTTACCCGATACGGTTAAAAATGTTACAATCTCGACCAATGTAATTTGAACTAAAGATAGATTAAGTAAATATGCGTATTAGATTAACTGCAACAATTGATAAAAACCCTGAAAATGGCTGTGAAGCTGGTAAAGAATTTGAAGCTGTATTAATTCATCCTCGTTCTACTACAGTTGAATTTACTTCTGATGCAAACAAACAGGTTCGTGCGTTCCACTACGAATATGAAGTCGTAGAGTCTGTCGAATAGTTTTACCTTAGGTAAAATTATAAACAGAGAAAGTTGTCATTGTTACGCGAGCATACTGCTCGTTTAAGTGATAACGAATACACGCTTGTATAAAGCGTTTATGAATGTAATTAACAAAAGCTTTTATTTGACGTTTCCTTTTGGCGAACTCAAATAAAAGCTTTTTTGATATCTATCACACAAAATAAATAAAGCATCAAACAGCGAATATGCAAAACTCAATCAAGCTAACGACTTCAGGCGTTCAAGAAAATACCCAGGTAGAGTCGCCGTGTATAAGAAAATGTTGTCTGAACGAGCAAGATATTTGCCTGGGTTGCTTTCGACATATTGATGAGATAACAGGTTGGAGTAAAACCTCAACGCAAGAAAAACATGCCATTTTGGCATCGTGCAAACGTCGAAAGGCCAAGACAAGCTAAACAGCTTAACCATTAACGCGTTTTACTAACAAATCAATAAAGCTACGTACTTTAGGTGCTAAGTGTTTTCGGCTTGGATAAATAGCAAACACATCGATATTTTGCGCAGGATAATCGTTCAATAATATTTCTAATTGATTGTTGGCTAACTCTTTTTCCATGGTAAATGCCGGCAAGCGACAAATGCCAATAGAGTCTAAGGTCAATGCTAGTTCCATTTCTGAACTATTGCACAGTAACCTTGACTTAACATCAACATAGCTATATTTGCCAGAAGCATCGGTAAAGTACCAACGTGTCGGGTTTTTTAAATTGCTATAACAAATGCAGGCATGATCGACTAATTCGTCTGGAGTTGTAGGTCGCCCAAACCGTTTGATGTATTGCTTGGTCGCCACAACATAAGCTTTTGAGCTAAACAATTTTCGACAAATCAAACTTGATTCTTCTAATTGATGTGTTGCCCTGATCACCAAGTCAAACCCATCTTGCACTACATCAACATGACGATCGTTTAAATCTATCTCAAGCTGCACATTAGGGTATGTTTGCATAAATTCAGACAAAATTGGCTGCAAATAATTATGTGACAGTGCTACTGGGCAACTTATTTTAAGCAAACCTTTCGGCGCAATATCTTGTTGATCTAACTCACCTAGGGTTTGTTCGGCATCGGCAACCATTTGCAAACACTGTTGGTAATACACCTTTCCCTCGGGCGTCAGACTAATTGAACGGGTTGTACGGTTAAGTAGGCGCACGCCTAGGCGCGCTTCAAGTTTATTAACTTCTTTACTTATATAAGAAGTTGAATGCCCTGTTGCTTCAGCCGCGGCCGAAAAGCCGCCACATTTCACCACTTCAGTAAAAATCACAACGCCGTCAAATAATTTAGTATTAGAAGCCATATGGAAACAGTTCTTTATATTTTGCACTATTAATTATTAATTGAGATTAATATACACTCTCTAACATTGAATTGTCGCCCTGTTTATCACACTTATTAGAGGTATGTTATGAAACTATTAGCATTTGCTGCCACAAGTAGCTCAAAATCCATTAACAAACAATTAGCCGGTTATGCTGCCTCACTGCATACAGATGCAGAAATAGAACTGTTAGATATTAATGACTATGAGATGCCTTTATTTAGTGAAGATAAGGAACAAGCGCTAGGGCAACCACAACAAGCAAAAGACTTTTTTAATAAGATTACGCAAGCCGATGCACTGATCATTTCCTTTGCTGAGCACAACGGCTCTTATACCGCCGCTTATAAAAACTTATTTGATTGGACCTCACGTATCGAACAAAAATTATTTCAAAATAAACCTATGGTTTTATTGGCCACCTCACCAGGTCCAGGCGGTGCAAATACCGTATTAACCGCGGCGACAACTTCAGCTCCTTATTTTGCAGGCGATGTTAAGGGCTCACTTTCTATACCAAGTTTTTACGATAATTTTGATATGGAAAAGCAGCAGCTAACTGATCAAGTCTTGTTAACTGAGCTAACGTCACTTATTGCAAAGCTAAACTAAATAAGCTGAGCTCGGTTAAAGAGCATCAATTAATGCGGCAATGGTAAATTTTCACTGTTGCCGCGCCCCCTTCCCTTAGCTTAAACCGCTTACATTTCACCTATTCCTTGTTCTTAATCTGTTCATTCTCACATCGTATTTTAAACAGCAGTCAGCATTCATTTACATTTTGTAAATGATTTATCTCACATATTTTATGCACAACACGCAAGCCCTACCTATACTTTTTATCTGTTGGCTATTAATTTTCATACGCTTGAGTAAGGATTCATAAGCATGCCGAGTAGAGATAAACTCACAGCTAAAACAGACGTTTTAGTTATTTATCAAGATCGCTATCAAGTTGGCAAGACCATTGAAAAAGTTCAGAACTTGCATTTAAGTTTTCAATGTATTCGCATGAGTAAAGACAACCATGAAAAAATTATCGCTTGTCAGGCAAAGATAATATTACTATCTAGTCACCACATGATCACTGGCACCGAGTTTTACCTAGATTTACTGGTGCAATGTAAAGAGCAGCTTGCCAATCATCATGCCATTGCGCTCATTCACTTAGATGAAGCATCTGAGGCATTTAGCGCTTGTGAAGACGGCTTATTTGATAGTTATATTATTATTGAACCCAGTTTTGAAGAGGAGCGTTTAAGCCTCGTATTAATGCAGTCGTTAAAAGCCATTGCCGAGCATAAGCTTTATACCAGTAAATTATTATCCAATGATAATCACGAACAAACGACAACCGGCGATGTGCAAAAAAAATTACTGCTAAATAGTTTAAACCTACAACTTAAAAACTATCAGCGGTCATTAGAAAATCGCCTGAAACAGTTGATAAGTGACGCACAACAACAAAGCAGTATTCATCAAGCAATTCACGACTGTACTCAGCAACTCCTTAGCGATATTGATACTAAAATGGGGCAACAGCTAATAGACATTAGCAAAGACATTCAAATCGCCACCCTGAAAAACATTACCAATAATAAGCGCTTGAATAGCCGAATTAACTACGCAGACAAACCGTTACCGAAAAAAGCTAACGACGTCATCTCTTTTAAACACCAAGCCAATGTTTGTTACAAAATTCTCATTGCTGAAAGTTCAATGTTGCTCGCCAATGCCATTGCAGAAATTTTTGAAAATATGAATTTTAAGATTCGCATCTCTATTAATGGCCGACAAACTTTGCAAGCCTTTGACGATTTTTCCCCTGATCTTATTTTGCTTGAAGATAACCTCGCTCAAATGGACGGCATTGCCGTTACCCGTAAGATCAGAAATGGAGGTAGCTGTATTCCCATTATTGTTTTAGCAGAACGCAAAAACAAATCACAATTAAAGCATTGGTTACCACTAGGGATCAGTGAATATTTAGCTAAATCAACTAACCATAAAGTGATTTTAGACACAGTTATTAATGAACTGTTAAATCCAAGCGGCTTATTAAAATTCAAAACTGAAAATAATATTGACCAAATTCAGTGGTTACCAGAGTATTCAGTTGGACACCCACTTATGGATGAACACCACCAGCAACTTTTTCAAATTATTAAAGAGTTTATTAACAGTGAACACAACATAGAACAAACCATCACCATTTTTCAAAAGCTTAATAAATACATGCTGATGCATTTTGCTGAAGAAGAGAAATTGATGTTGGCCAATAATTTCCCGAATTTAATTGAACACAAAGCCGAGCACTATTCTATTGTGAAAAAAGTAAAAGCCATGCAAGAAAAGCTTTTGCAAAAAGATGAAGAAACACACAATAAAATTGGCTTATTTCTTTATAAATGGCTTAGCCACCATATTCTAAAGTCAGACATGGAATACAAATGGTTTGTCTCAACCGAGCAAAAAAACACGGCACTACTGGGGGACTTTTAATTAGCGTCAACCAAATCAAAACTTTTACCGACGATAAATTTACCAAAAGATTTGCTTAGCTTTAACACGGCTTAAAATCACATTTCATTACATTTAATCGAACATATCGCATCAACCCTACCTGCAACACTTAACACTTCTGTTACAATATAAGAAGTTAACCAACTTTTTGAGTTATATCTTTAGCTGTTTTATTTGATAAAGAGAAATCAACATGACAATACGAACTTTGAACCCAACTGCAAAAATAGCTGTAACGTGCGCTGTCGCTTTTAGCTGTATAAGCCAGCCTGTATTAGCCGAGAGTAATGAAGAACTTGCTAAAAAATTAGCCAACCCAATAGCGAATTTGATCAGTTTACCTGTGCAAGTTAATTACGATCAAAACATAGGATTAAATGATAAAGGCTCACGTTTCACTACCAACGTTCAACCGGTAATTCCTGTTGATATAAACGAAGACTGGATCATGATCAGTCGAACAATTTTGCCCATCATTCAACAAAGTGACGTGATTGGCAATTCTAGTCAATCAGGGCTTGGCGATACCACACAAAGTTTATTCTTTTCACCTAAAGCACCAAGTTCAGGTGGTTGGATCTGGGGCGTTGGCGGTGCATTTTTATTACCAACGGGTACCGATGAAGCACTCACCACAGATAAGTGGGGTATTGGACCAACAGCCGTAGCGTTAAAACAAAGCGGACCTTGGACCTATGGTGGCTTAACTAACCATATTGTCTCAGTGGCAGGCGATAGCGACCGAGCAGATATTAACAATACTTTTGTTCAGCCTTTTGTATCTTATACCACTAAAGCGGCAGTTTCTTATTCATTAAATGCAGAAGCGATTTATGACTGGGAAAACGACCAGCTTACCTTGCCAATAAACATTAATGTATCAAAAGTCATGCGCTTTGGTAGTCAGTTAATCAACTTAGGTGGCGGCGTTCGCTATTATGTTGAAGGTTCTGATACAGGTCCTGAAGGTATCGCTTATCGCTTACAAGCGACTTGGTTATTTCCAAAGTAAAGCAATCACTGTGCTTTAAAAAATAACGACACTTTAAAAGTTACCAAAATAAAACGGGGCTGATAATTTATCAGCCCCGTTTTATTTAACTTTTATTCTTTAGCAAAAAAGCTTACACGTCGATTGTTTTTACCCAACCAAAACGATCTTCTTTTGTGCCGTACTGAATTCCGGTGAGTTCATCGTACAAGTGCTTAGCCACTTTGCCAGAAACATTGTTGTTAATAATATGGTCTTCACCTTTTAAGCATAAATTGCCAACCGGCGAAATTACCGCCGCGGTACCACAACCAAATGCTTCAGTGATTTTTCCTGATTTAATATCAGCAAGAATTTGCGTAATATCTAAACGCTCTTCACTAACTTCATAACCTAGCGCAGGCGCTAATTTCAAAATTGAATCACGAGTAATGCCAGGTAAAATACTGCCGCTAAGTGCTGGAGTAACAATTTTTTTGTTGTCGTAAACAAAACAAATGTTCATCGCGCCAACTTCTTCAATATATTTACCTTCAATGGCGTCTAACCAAAGCACTTGTGAATAACCAAGCTTGGCTACTTCTTCAGAAACAAAAAGACTGGCGGCATAGTTACCACCTGTTTTTGCTTCGCCTACGCCACCAACAACAGCGCGGCGATAAGTATCAGCGATATAAACGGATACAGGATTAAAGCCTTCTTGGAAATAAGCGCCAGCTGGGCCCACAATAATATAATGACAATATGCAGCACTTGCACCTAAACCTAATTTAGAGCTGGTTGCGATCATCGTTGGACGAATATATAACGAAGAGCCTTCTTGGTTTGGCACCCAAGCATGGTCAAGTTTAATTAATTCAGTCAGCGCTTCTAAATGAAAGTCGACATCAACTTCCGGCATTACCATACGTTTAGCCGAACGGTTAAAGCGCTTAAAGTTTTCTTCAGGACGGAATAAGTTAATTTTTCCTTCAGGTGTACGGTAGGCTTTTAAACCTTCAAAAATTTCCTGACTATAATGTAAGACGGCTGCAGACGGGTCTAAAGATAATGCATGGTAAGGACTAATTTCTGCATTGTGCCAACCGTTTTCTGGATCATAGTTTTGGGTAAACATATGATCTGAAAAAGTGCCACCAAAGCTGTACTCTTCTGGGCATGAGCCGCGTTTTGAAGGTTCAAGCGCTTTCAATTCAATAGACATATTCTTTTTTTTCTCTCTTTCAAAAGCGAATGGCTTAGCGCCATCACATATTATTTTGTCAATGGTTTAGAGCATATTGATCTTTGGTGTATATTTTGGCAGCACAAAGGTCCAGATGCTCTAGTTAAGTTAACCCGTCAATCGCATAAAAGATAAACAGTACTCTTGGTCGCTGCGATGATGAAGACAAGCAGTATAACAACATTATTAACGTTTTAAGAGAGAAAAACCGTCGTAATAAAGCAATTTATTTGTATTTTTTATCAACAGAAATTCACTTGAACTGTTGACGCTAAATTTTGTCAACTATAGCACTAACTGTGCAGCTCAACTTTATCGACTTTTGTCGCTGTTTCAGTTTGATTAAACTGTATATAGTGTCACATAAAAATTTACGGCTTATCCGTTAATCTTATTTTAGGAGTTTTAGTGTTTAAATATATTATTCATATCAGCTTAATGTTGATCTTAGCGTTTTCAGCTGCGGCCAAGCAACCGAGTACAGTTGCTACCAACACTGCAGCCTACGCTGAATCTACTTATCAACAAGCTATGATCGACAGCCTTGCGCAATTGGTAAAGTACAATACGGTTGCGGTAAAAGATCTACCTTCACCTAAAAACCCTGAACATATTGCTTTTAAAGCTGAATTAAAAAAACAAGCAACCACATTAGGCTTTGATTTTACTGACCACGGCTATTTAGTGGTTATTGGCCTTGGCGATAGCGAAGAAAGAGTGGGCATTATTACGCATGGTGACGTGCAGCCGGTGAATGAAAGTAAATGGCAAAAATCGCCATTTGAATTAGACCGAACCTCAGAGCCAGGCAAGTTAATTGCTCGCGGCACTGAAGATGATAAAGGGCCAATCGTCTCAGCCTTGTATGCGATGAAAGCGATAAAAGATAAAAATATCGCGTTAAAAAAACGACTTGAATTGTACATTTACATGGCTGAAGAGTCTGATTGGCAACCGCTGCGCGACTTTGTAAAACAACACGATTTACCACAAACGAATATCACACTTGATGCTGAATACCCAGTCGTTACCGCCGAAAAAGGTTATGGCACCATTAGCGTAAGTTTTGCTAATGCACAGGTTATGTCAAAGCATGCTTATATTAGTCGTTTTACCGGTGGCGCATTTGCCAGCCAAATTCCTGAAGATGCAAAAGTTGTGATCAGCAATGCCAATTATGGCTTGTTAGAAAAACTGATAGCGAGAATGACCCAATTCCCAGAAGTGAGCTTCGATCTGAACATGGTCGATACTGATCTCACCATTACCGCCCTCGGTAAATCAGCTCATTCTTCAAAACCTGAGTATGGCGTTAATGCCATCACACATATTGCGAATTTACTCGCTTTTGAGCGCTGGCCAAATAATGCTGAAGGCGCGTTAGTTAATTTTATTAATGATAACTTAGGCATAGGTTTATACGGTGAAAAGTTTGGAGATATCGCTTACCAAGACGACTTTATGGGGAGAATGACCGTCTCTGCAACGTTATTAAAACAAGTTGAACAAGGTATTGAACTGACGATAAATGTTCGTCGACCACAAGGCAAAACAGCAGAGCAACTTACCGATGAAATTAATGCCGCGATTATTAACTGGCAAAGTAAACATAAAGTCAGTTTACTAGCTAGCCATAATAAAATTGGCGATCCTTGGCTATTAACCGATGCGCCGCACATTCCAACCTTGCTCTCCGTATTTTCTCATTACACAGGGATTGAAAATGCTCAACCAATTGCCATTGGTGGCGGCACCAATTCCCGTTTATTTCCAAATGCAGTAAGTTTTGGTCCGTCAATGCCAAATGTTGCATACACTGGGCATTCGGAATATGAATTTATTACCATGGAACAGTTTGTTTTAAACTTAAAAATGTATACCGCAGTCTTGGTTGAGTTAGCGAGTAAAAACTAATCTTTGTCTAGACTTGTAGCAATAAATAAAAAAACCAGCAACTGACATTGCTGGTTTTTTATTGTTTTTTGCTTCTATCTAAGCGAATAAAACACTAATTTTTTTAGAAAGTATACGTACCGGTCAACTGAAAGTTAGTTCCGTCAGCGGTATAATTGGTTGCTGTTTCATACTCTTTGTCAAACAAGTTATTGATCTTAGCGATTACCAGTAAATTCTCAGTTGCTTGGTAATCAACTGAAACGTCAAGGGTAATATACTTTTCTAACGTTGCGCCACTAGAGTCAAGACTAGAACCACGGTAATTCAACGCACCATTGGCTTTTAGGTCTTGCCATTGGTAACTGGCAGTATAATTAGCGGTTACTTTCGGACGACGATGCAATTGCTCACCGGTTTGTTTATCTTCAGTGCGAGTGTAAGCTAAAGCGACTTTTTGAGAGAAATCGTCAATATCTACTCGTAAGGTAGCTTCTGCACCTTCAATACCCGCTTTAGCGATATTGGCAGGTTTCCAGTTACCGCTGGCATCAGGCGCCCACGCAATTAAGTTTTCTACATCAGAGTTGTAAACCGCAAATTCAAAAGCGCCATTTTCAAACTGGTTTTTAACTAAAAATTCAGTACTTTCAATGCTTTCAGGTAATAAATCTGGGTTACCTTGACCAGGCCAATATAAATCGTTAAATGTTGGCGCTTTAAAGCCAGTACCTCGGTTTAAACTCACTAATAAATTTTCATCGACTTGATAGCCAAATGACACGTTATAAGTATTCTCACCACTTAAGCCAGATACTTCATCACGACGTACCGCACCTTCAAATAAAAATTGTGCCATTTGATGGCGTGCTTGTACAAATGCCGCACGCGTAATGCGCTCGTCTTTGTCCCAGCTGCTGTTGTTACCAGAGACTTGCTCATCATACCAATCAAAACCCGCGGTTAAGCTAGAAGCATCGCTAAAGCTATACTGACTCACTAATGAAAATTGGTCACGTTCAGTAGCAATAAAAGCAGCATCGTCTTTTTGGCCTGAAATGAAGTTAGCGCCTTCGTCTTGGCTAGTTGATAAAGATACTTCGGTGAAGAAATTTTCAACTTGGTATTGGCTGCCTACTTTTATCGAGTAGTTTTCATAGTCTTGTTCATTAGCGCCACCCCATTTAGGATCGTACTCTGAACCACCTTCTTCATAGCGAGAGACTAACTGAAACGATAATTCTTCAGATACTTGGCTTTTACCCACTAAACCAACTGAACGACGGTCGTAACCATCATCATCATCTTCATAAGTATTCGCGGTAAAACCGTCACTTTCTTCCATTGAAGCTGATAAGGTCAATGAGTGTTGCTCGTTGCCTAAACCTACTGCTCCTTCTGTTTTCCAAAAGCCATGGCTTCCCGTACCCGCCGAGACATAACCTTCACCTGAGGTAAGTTGCTTGGTAAATATTTGAATAACACCGCCAATTGCATCAGAACCCCAAAGCGCTGCACGCGGCCCTTTAACAATCTCAATACGCTCAATTAAACCAATAGACATCGCAGCAAAGTTAGTTGTGCCTAAAGTTGCAGAGCCGACACGCACGCCATCAACTAATACCAAGGTATGATCACTGTTAGTTCCGCGCATAAATACTGAGCTAGCTTGCCCAGCGCCGCCTTGGCTGACCACACTAATACCAGCAATAGTTTCTAATAAATCAGTAATATTTTGTGGTTGAATAAACTCAATATCTTGCTGAGAAATAACCTCAGTTGCCGATAACGACAAGAATTTATCTTGTTGCGTACGGTTTGCCGTTACCACAATATTTTCCATATCGTCTGTAGGCGTTGGAGCAGCTAATGCTGCACTTGAAAATACTACACTTGTTAATGCCAAATAAATTGGCGATTTTTTCATTTTTTTAGTTTGTACTAATTGTTTAGTTGTCATATTACCTCGTCTTAAAGTGCCCTCCGCACTTTATTGATCACCAGAAATTAAACACTGGCGATAATGAAGCAAGCTGTAGGCTGTCGGACTTATGCTCTCGATCAAGCAATTACCGTTGCGGGGGCAGTAGCAAATTTTCATTGCTTTCCCCTAAAGCTCGCCAAATAAAAGCAGAGTATTTCTGCTCGTTACGTTTTAATGCACTCTCTATTAGCTTTTAGCGATGCGCATCAATTTTTTCACACATATCTTCAACACCCGATAATAACCGTGTACTAAATCTATGCAGCAAATCTGCATTGACGTGAACAAAATGATTATTTTTCACGGCTGGAATTTCAGGCCATTGTTGCCAATTAACCACAGGTTGCACTTTTTTCGATTTTTCGTCTGGAATAATAATGATCTCTGGTTGAGCAACAATGACGTTTTCAATACCCACTTTTGGATATTGCGTTGGATTTTCACCAAAAACATTATCCCCCTGACAAATACCAAGCAGCTGACTCAACCAGGTGTCGTCGTTAATTGTCATCATAGGTTCAGGCCACAATTGGTAAAAAACCTTAGTTGAGCTTTTTCCGACTTGGCTGGTGCGAATTTGCTGTAACTTTTGCTCAAAGTGCTGCGCGACTTTTTTTGCTTGCTCTTCACGCGCGGTTAACTCGCCAAAATAGCGTATTTCTTTGGCGACATCTGCTACATTTTTAGGGTGGCTAAAAACCACGTTTAAGCCTAAACGCTGCATTTGTTCAATATCGCTTTGCTGATTACCTGTCGTCCAAGCAATCACTAAATCAGGTTTTAGCGCCAATATTTTTTCCATTTTTACGCCATGGTAACCACCAACACGTTCAATACTCAGCGCCTCCTCGGGAAAGTCTGAATACTCAACTGCGCCAACTATTTGTTTGCCTGCGCCAATATCAAACAGCATTTCAACAATATGAGGCGCCATGGCAATAATGCGCATATTTTGCTTTTGCTCATCACTGTCATTATCACCTGCGTGAACACTAGCAACCTGACTCACCAACAATAACGCGGTAAACACTATCGAGTTAAAAACTTTATTCATATCGGTGCCTTTTTTAATAGTGACTTATTTAATGTACCTTGTTGAATCACTTCGGTAATTTTTTCAATATCAAGGTATTGCTGACAAACACTGGCTAAACGCTCAAGCTGAATTTCACGATGTTCATCAAGGTCAATATGCTCGGTTATGCCATTATCTTTATCTACCCAATGTAAAATAAGCTCAGTAGCTTCGCGGCTATCAAACAGTCCATGCAAATAAGTTCCAATAATTTGCCCGTCTTGCGATACAACACCATCGGTCGTTAAGTTATCCGCGTCACATGCAGTGTCGACACTTAATTGAAGCTCGCTCAGCAGTGGCGAAGCTAATGCAGCACCTGAAGAACGTCCACAATGAATTTCATAACCTTTCACCTGACATGATTTGCCGGCTACGGTCATGGTGGCATGCGCCTTTGTTAAGGTTTTATCCGCGCTTAACACGGTAGTGATATCTAAAAAGCCTAAACCATCAACCCCCACTTTTGCCTGCGTTGAACTCGACTCAATACCTAAAGGGTCGAAAATTTTATTGCCCAACATTTGATAGCCACCACAAATACCAAGTACTTTGCCGCCGTAACGTAAATGGCGCTGAATTTGCTCTTGCCATCCTTGGGCTTTAACAAAGGCTAAATCCTCAATAACATTTTTGCTGCCGGGTAAAATAATTAAGTCACAATCGGGTATGCGCTCGCCTACGCGCACATAAGTTAAGTTGATATGCTGATGCAGCCTTAACGCGTCAAAATCGGTATGATTACTAATATGAGGTAATAACGGCACCGCAATATTGATAATGCGCGCATCCGACTCTGTGGTAAGTTTATTATCGATGGCAATAGCATCTTCAGCATCAAGCGCTAAATCGTGCAAATACGGTAAAACGCCAAGAACCGGCTTACCGGTTTTTTCTTCTAGCCAATCAAGGCCTGATTCAAGCAATTTAATATCACCGCGAAAGCGGTTAATCACAAAACCTTTTACCCGTGCTTGTTCACTTTCACTAAGTAGCGCGAGTGTACCAACTAAGTGCGCAAAAACGCCGCCTTTGTCGATATCTGCAACTAAAATAACAGGACAATCAACCGCTTCAGCGTAACCCATATTGGCGATATCATTAGCACGCAAATTAATTTCAGCCGGGCTGCCTGCGCCTTCCACCATCAAGACATTAAAATCATTAGCCAAACGCTGGTGTGAGGTGAGTACCGCATCCATCGCCACTTTTTTATAGTCGTGGTAACTATCTGCTTCCATGTTTGAAATGGCTTTACCATGCACTATCACTTGCGCGCCAGTATCGCTGTTAGGCTTTAATAATATCGGGTTAAAATCAACGCGAAGCGGCGTTTTTGCAGCAATGGCTTGTAAGGCTTGAGCGCGACCAATTTCACCACCATCACTGGTCACAGCACTATTAAGCGCCATATTTTGCGGCTTAAATGGCGCAACCTTATAACCTAAATTAACAAAGACTCGGCACAGACCAGCAACTAAAGTACTTTTACCGGCATCAGACGTGGTGCCTTGCACCATTAAGGTTTTCATGGATTCATCTCAGTATTTGCATCATTTTTTAGCGTCAGTGGTAAACCCGCCATAATAAAATCAACGTGGCTGGCAATTTTGCCAATGTCTTGATGAAGCCAACCGGCTTGGTCAACAAAATCACGCGCAAGATCGCCAAGTGGCACTATGCCATGTCCTACTTCATTACTGACTAAAATCAAGGTTTTCTCTGTTGAATGCGACAAGCGTTCAAGCAATTGCAACAATGCCGCTTTTTCTTGCTGCCATAAATCAAGCGCGCCTTTGCATAAACAATTACTGAGCCACAACGTTAAACAGTCAACCAACACACAATCGCTATCGTTAAAAGCTTGTTCAATTGAGAAAGCTAATGCTAAAGGCGATTCCACTAACTGCCATGATTTAGCAAGCTCATCTTGGGATCTTTGCGCTTGGTGCATGTCAATGCGCTGCTGCATTTCATCATCACCGCGTTCAGCTGTGGCGATATAAGTGACTTGTTCAGCACCACTTTGTTGGCTTTGACGGGCGATTTGCTCGGCAAAACGACTTTTACCAGAACGTGCGCCACCTAAAACTAAATGTATATTGTTCATATGTTAGTGCCTTGGCCAAAATAGCCGAGTAAGAATAAATAAATCACCACTTCGCAAAGTTGCTGAGCTGCGCCTAAACAGTCGCCAGTGTAACCACCAAGTTGATGATTAAACCATTTCACTAATAACCACCTAAAAACCAATAATGTCAGTAACAAGGTAAAAAAAGCGTGAATTGGCAGTGCAAAAAAAGCGACGACAATGCCTGTTAGTGACAAGACCATTAAGCCATTAAAAGATAGTGCTTGCGCCAACGGCTTAACTTTACTGAGCGCATCTTCTTGCACATAGTTCATGGTATAAATCAAACTGGTTGCCAGCACGCGGCTAAGGCAATGACCAAGTACAAGCGCACTGATGAGGGAATAATATTGGTTCAGTGAAACTAAGCTTTGAAATTTCACCATTAACAAGACAATTAACGCGACACTGCCATAGGTGCCGATGCGACTGTCTTTCATAATGTTTAGTTTTTGCTCAACTTGCCAGCCGCCGCCAAAGCCGTCCCAAACATCTGCCCAACCGTCTTCGTGAAATGCGCCAGTAAAAATAATGCTCGTTGCCATCGCAAGTAGCACCGCAATTTCAACGGGAAAAATAAAGGTGCTTAATGCAAATACCGTTGCAGCGACAATTCCGACAAATATGCCCACGACGCCAAAATAACGGCTCGCTTGATTAAGCATCTCTGAGCTGACGTCCTCTGGCAAACGCACCGGTACGCGGGTAAAAAAACTTATCGCCAAAAGTAATAAATGATAGTGAACTTTCCAATTCATTTAGCAATTTCCAGCATTTTCAAGACAGCGTGTCTTGTTAGTTGTCGACGACATTGGTCACCTCGGCTTGCGCAAAACTTGCCATGTCATTATAAAAACCAACGGCCGCCTGAATAAGCGGTAAAGCGAGCGCAGCGCCCGTGCCTTCACCTAAACGTAATCCCAAATCAAGCAGTGGCTTTGCTGCTAACCACGCCAGCATTTTTTGATGACCTTGCTCTCCTGAGCAATGGGCAAAAATCATATAATCACGTACCTTGGGGTTAATCGCATAAGCTAGCATAGCTGCGGCGGTGCAAATAAAACCATCAACCACTATCAGTATATTTTGCTCGGCTGCGGCTAACATAGCGCCAGTTATTTGCACAATTTCAAAACCGCCTAAACAAGCTAATACTTGCATAGGATCGTTGAGCTTTTCCTTGTGCAAGGTTAACGCTTGCGTCACCACTTGCTGTTTTTTCACAACAATATCGTCAGCGACGCCAGTGCCTTTACCGACCGTTTCAGTTGCAGGTAATTGCATTAATGCTGACATAATGGCTGACGCTGAGGTGGTATTGCCAATGCCCATTTCACCAAAAGCAATTAAATTACTACCGCTTTGTTTACTTACCGCGACCAATTTTTTAGCCATTGAAAAACCTTGCTCAACTTGCGCTAAGCTCATCGCTGGTGCTAAATGAAGCGGCTGAGTTATATCACCTAACCTTTGGTCGATTATGTGTAGTTGAGGATCTGGTTGCTGCAAAATACCAGCATCAACCACTTGCAATTGCCAACCCAGTTGGCGACAAAAAACGTTAATCGCCGCGCCGCCACTGGCAAAGTTAGCCACCATTTGCCCAGTCACTTCACTCGGCGCAATTGAGACGCCTTGTGCTGCTACGCCATGATCGCCGGCAAAAATAAACAAACTAGGCTTAGTGATCGCTAAAGGTTGCTCAGCCGTTTGCGCTGACAACTGCACTTTCGCTATCGCTGTCGCTAGCGCCTCTAATTGCCCTAGTGCGCCTAATGGCTTAGTTTTACCATCGATAACTTGCGCAATTTTATCGGCAAAACTGTGATCAACGGCGCCTATGTTAAAATTCATGCTGTGTTCCTGTATCTACCAAAGACTAAATCCACTAAGGACTATACCCACCAAAGACTAGCTCGGTCGGTTTTTGCGAAAATAAAGTAAAGTTAAGAAAAATATACTGCCGCTTGCTGCGGTGATAATGCCAACGGGAAGCTCTTGGTTTTCCAAAACAATGCGCGAGAGCACATCAACCCAGATCATAAAAATGCCACCCACTAACGCGGTTAATAAAATGCCAAAAACCGTGCCTTGCGAGACAAAAAAGCGCACGATGTGTGGGATCATTAAGCCAACAAATCCAATGCCGCCACACATAGAAACCAATGTTGCGGTGATCAGTGAACTAAGTACTAACATCACCACGCGAAAACGATTAACGTTAATGCCTAAAGTGGTTGCACTTTCATCCCCCAACAACATGGCGTTAAGTTGGCGACGATAAGCAAGCATAACCACTACACATGTAGAAATTACCACAGCAGGGAACCATAACGTTGCCCACTGAGCTCGAGAAAAGCTGCCCATGGTCCAAAATAATATTGCTGCCACTGCTTGTGGGTCGGTGTGATACAGCAACAAGCTCGTCACTGAACTAAATAAGAATGACAAGGCGACACCGGCTAATAGCATCGACTCAACTTGCTGAGACTGCCTGCGCCCGGCGATGATCAATAACATCACCATTGCCAATAAACTGCCGATAAATGCCGCCACCGAGGTTAATAACGTTAGCGCACTGCCAAATACAGCGACCAGAATAACCACGCCAAGCGATGCACCTGACGAAATACCAAAAAGGTACGGATCAGCCAATGGATTTCGCGTCACCGTTTGCAATATTAACCCGGCAACCGCTAAACCACAGCCAGCAAGAAAAGCCAAAATAGTACGCGGCATACGAAGTTGCCAAATAATACGTTCAAGAAAAAAGGCCTGCTCGCCTTGCGCGGTGGGCATAAGACTATGCCAAACATCAGCAAAGCCAATATCAGCAGCTCCCATCGACAAAGCAGTGAAAAAGCTCAATAGCAACAATAAAAGGGTCAGCACTAACGCCAAGCTTTGATTGACTTTAATCATGACGTGCTCCTGCTAATGTTGGCGAGTGGTCGGCTTGCTGGAAATAGTCATAAAAATAGGTGATATGTGGCACATTGTGCTGAGGATGCATATTCACTTGTGCGCATACGCCAAAAACATCTGACAACATTTGCGCGTTGATAACCTTCTTTGGGCTGCCTTGGCTGACCAGTTTACCTTGGTTGATCACCAATAAATTATCACACATCGCACTCGCTAAATTTAAATCATGAAAAGAGGCAATAATGGTAATGCCTAACGATTTAGCAAGCTCCATCACTTGAATTTGATAACGTACATCTAAATGACTGGTTGGCTCGTCCATTATCAAAACAGAGGGCATTTGCACTATCGCTCGCGCAATTAAAGCTCGCTGCTTTTCACCACCAGATAAATGTTCAAAGCTTTGCTTAGTTTTGTCGGCTAAACCAACTTGCGCTATCGCTTGGCTAATTTTGTCGTTATCAGCACTTTGCGCACGGGTGAAAATGCCTTTGTGCGGAATTAGGCCTAACGCAACAACGTCGAATACCGTTAAGTTAAAATGCGACGGCGACTCTTGTAATACCACCGCAACTTGCTGGGCAAAGTCATTAGCGGATATTTGCCAGATATCTTGCTGTTGCAAAATCACCTGTCCGGCATCAGGTTTTACAAAGCGATATAAGCAGCGTAATAGGCTCGACTTACCAGCACCATTTGGCCCGAGTAAGCCAGTAAAACTGCCTTGAGCAACACTAAAATTAATTTTATCAAGGATCAACTTACCCTCAGTTTGCCAACTAAGTTGTTCAACTGAAATCAGTGAATTTGATAAAGAAGTTTGTTCTGTACGCAATATTGACTCGCCTTTATTTAGGCGACCAAACAAAGCACTGCGCATCTATGAAAATAGAGTTGAAGAGACAATGTTCGAGTAGCCCGCTCGACTTGTTACTTAACGCAATTTTTAATGGGTATCCTGACTTAGCGAGCGTTAATTCATTTTTAAATATGAATAACAAAGCCTTACAGTTGCGGGTACAGTTGTGGATTTTCACCACATTCCCAAAATTGTTCAAAACGAACAATTCATTAAAAATGCATAATAAATTTTAATAGCCGCGATTATCGATAACCGCCACAAAATAGCAAGGTTTATTTAGTTTTTATCTGTGTCAGGTCAAGCTTAACGTAAACTTTACAAGACAAGCCTAGGCCAATGTTTACCTTGTGAGTCATGACAAACACTAATCTTAATCACACTAGCGTATGGCACATCAATGGCGCTCATATGGCCAGTACCAGGGATCGGCATTGCCAAAATACGTGCAAGTAAGTGCTTAATTACTCCACCATGGGCAAATATTAACGAACAAGTATTAGCTTGTTGATGATTTTGCTGGCTTAACCAATTATGCCACCAAGCGTCAACACGGTCGGTAAAATCGCTAATATGCTCGGCATTTTTGATGGCATATTGCCAAGGATTTTGCCAGAAATCGCCAAGATTAAAGTTCTCTGTTGTTTTAGCAGCGTCGTTATTCGCATTTGCCTGCCATAGCGTTTGATAACTTTTTCCATCCCAATCGCCAAAATTCATTTCTGCAAGCTGCTTATCAATAACTAAATCGAGGTGATGTTGTTGACAAAAATCTTCAGCAAATAACCGACAACGTTTCAGCGGCGAACTAATGCAAACATCAATTTTAGCTAAGTTTGCCACTGAATGGCTTAATTGCTGCCAACCTTTATCTGACAGCGCAACATCGGTTTTCCCCGCTAAAATTCCCGGAGTTGCGATCTCGCCATGGCGAACAAGATATAAAGTGCTCTCGCTATAGTGTGCATGACTGAGTGTTTGAGTGTCTGCTGACGTTTTTGTTTTATTTTTACTTTTATCTTTACTTTTATTTATAGAACTTTGCGCGGCTGCTTGGTTGGAAGTGGTAGACATAATAAAACGCAAACATTAGGGATGAATGCGCTCATAGTATTAACTTTAAAAAAAATAACAAGCCGTTATCAGAGAAAACGATAACGGCCTATTAGAGCGTGTTGATCTTTGCAGTTTAAAATTTTGTATCTGCTTGTGGTCGCAAGCTCAAAGTAAGTATTAGCTAGATGCAGGTAACTCGGCGTTAATATTAGCTTGATGCTTATTATCTAAGTGAGTGATCACTTTTCCGTAAATAACTAACGATATTGCAGATATCGTGGCAATTGCAGCAAAAATGTACCAAATATAATGCGCATTTACTGCGGCTTCTTGCCATGCTTGATGATCAGCAAATTTACGTGGATCTGGGCAATACGCATCAAGTAAATAACCAGATAAACCAAAACCCAATAATGAGCTAATAAATGAATGTAAATGCGAGAAACCAAGGTAAAGCGCTTCTTCACCTTTTGGTGCTTGCAGTGAAAAATATTCTAAAAAGCGTGGTGAAATAAACGATTCAGCAAAGCCTTGAAAAACAATGCCAACAATCATCATAAAGGCAATCGGGTTAAACTGCATAAAACCAAGGTCAATATCAGAGCTCATCATATTGCCTGACGCCATTAACAGAGCCGATATTGGCATAATGAACATGCCTGTTGTCATTGAAAAAAGCGCACTACGTTTTTTCATTAATGAGGTAACAAAACTGACCGTTAACACCACCACTAAAGGATTAACGTTAGCATACCAAGAAGGCGAAGCGCCCTCGCCTGCCATACGTAATACATATTTTGGCATAGTGGCATACAGCTGGTGTTGCACCATCCAAAAACCGGTAATAATTAAAATCAGTGCTAACAAGCGGCCATTGGTGAGTACTTTAATTAATGCGGAAAAAATTTCAGAAAGTGATTTGCCTTGTTGATTAGTTTCAGCATTTTTGAAGAAGATAAACACACTAACAAAAGCCAACATGGTCATTGCTGCAGCAAAATAGTTTAAGTTAATTAAACCTAAATCTCCCATAGATTCACGCAGCGGTTTAACAATAGTTTTGCCTGAAAATGCGCCAATGTTGACCATCATATAAAAAATGGCAAAACCTTTGGCTCGGGTTTCTGTGGTGGTTGACTGGGCAACAGTACCAGTGATCACCGCTTTAATAAACGAGCCACCAATCATAATAATGACCATAATCGGCACAATTGCCCAACGAATATCAGCTTCAAGTAAGCCAGTGAAGTTTACTGTGCGGCTATATTCCACTAAGCCTTGCTGCTCTAACATGGCAGGAAATACTGCTAGACCGCTATAACCTATGGTTAATAAACCAAACGCCAACATTAACGAGCTGCGAAAGCCAATTTTATCGGCAATAGCCCCAGTAAACGTGGGCAAGAAATAAAGCCCCGCTGAGAACGAGCCTGAGATCCAAGCGGCTTGAATATCGTCAAAACCTAAAATACGCGAAAGGTATAAAGTAATAACAATAAACACCCCGTAATAGGCGGCGCGCTCTAATAGCTCAACACTGTTGGCGATCCAGAAATTTTTAGGAAAACTTTTAAAAATAGACGATGGAGTTGTTCGGGTCATAATAATCTCAATTTACATAAACGCTTGGCGCAAACTCTGGCGTACTTTTGCGCACACGTTTCAATAACAATGGAAAATACGTTGCGATTGACTATCGTTTTTTCCTAGGATTTGTTGGCCCTAGTTTTACGACAAAAAAAACATTGCGCTAAGCAGTTGTTTAACCAACTTGGCGAACAATGATTCAGGAATAATCGGAATTAAAAACAGTTTACAGCGAATAAACGATATTATTATCAATTTAATCTCGTTTTTAGCTCTATTCGTCTATTCTAAAAGGTTTTAAGATTGGTTTATTTCGTAAAAAATCTTAATATCGAACTACAATAAGTAACAATAATTCGCGTTTTATTCGTTAAAAGGAAAAATTAACCTGTGAAAAAAACTCAAACTACGTTAAACAGAGCAATCGCTTTAGCTGTAGGCCTATTCAGCCTATCTGCTACTGCTGCCGATACCTTAACTCCTGAAGACATCGCAACCTTGCAATATGTCACGCAAGCACAAGTAAGCCCTGACGGTGAAAGTGTTGCATTTTCACGCTCGGTGCCAAGAGAGTTATACGTTGAAAAAGACGGTTTTAACTGGAATGAACTTTACGTTGTAGATGATGAAGGCAACGAACGTGCTTTTATCAGTGGTAAAGTTAACGTTAAAAACATTCAGTGGTCAGCTGATGGCAAAAATATTTATTTTCTTGCCAAAATGGGCGACGACAAATATACCGCGCTGTACCAAATTGCTTTTAACGGTGGTCAAGCACAGAAACTAGTGAGCTTAAAAGGCACTAGTATTAGCGACTATGAAGTTAGCGCTAAAAACAAACAAATCGCACTTTTAGCAAAACCAGCTAAAGATCCTGCTGATAAAAAACTCGTCGAATTTGGCTTTAAAGCTGAAATCTATGAAGAAAACTTAACCAACCAAGTTTTATATGTGGTTGATTTAGCAAAAGCGACAGAGCTAAGCCCAGAAGCTTGGTCAATTGAGAACTATGTTTCTGATATTCACTGGTCACCTTCTGGCGAGCGTTTATTAGTTAAAACTCAACCAACAGCGTTAATTGACGATCAGTACATGAAATCGCAATGGCACATTGTTGATGCTAACAACCAAGAAGTTACCACCTCGTTTGCCACCGAAGGTAAATTAGGCGCAGCTGAATTTTCTTACAATGGCAAATATGTTGCTCTACACGGCGCAGAAGATAAGCACGATCCTGCCAACGGTCGTTTATTTTTAGCCGAAGTTGCCACAGGTAAAGTAACTGACTGGTTACCCAATCATTTAGGTCATGTCAGTGACTTTGAATGGGCAAACGATGAAAACAGCTTATTCTTTACCACCAATATTGGTACTGAAACGGTATTAGGTAAAATTAAACCAGGCAAAACCAGTTACAAAACCTTGGTTAAGCCAGGTAAATTTATCGCCGGTAAAATCTCAGTTTCAGACTCAGACAAAACCTTAGTGGTTACCGCGAATACAGCAAAACATCCAAATGAAGTTTTTATGCTTCGTGGTTCAAAATACAAAAGCACGCGCTTAACTGATTCTAACGAGTGGTTGAACGATAAAAAGTTCGCCAAACAAGAAACCATTAATGTAAAAGCACGCGATGGTGTTGAGCTAAGCGGCGTATTAATTTACCCACTTGATTATAAAGAAGGTCAAACTTACCCACTGATCATGTCTGTACATGGCGGTCCGGAAAGTCATGACAAAAACGGTTGGGTAACGGCTTATTCTCGCCCAGGTCAAATTGCTGCAGGCCAAGGCTATGCAGTGTTATACCCTAACTACCGTGGTAGCACAGGTAAAGGCGTTGAATATTCAAAGCTTGGTCAAAACGATTACGCCGGTGCTGAATTTAATGACTTAGTTGATTTAAAAGATCACTTAGTAAACATTGGTTTAGTTGATAAAAAACGTGTCGGTATTACCGGTGGTTCATACGGTGGCTACGCATCTGCTTGGGGCGCAACTAAGTTAACTGAACATTTTGCTGCTAGTGTTATGTTTGTTGGTATTTCTAACCAGTTATCAAAATTTGGTACGACTGATATTTCAAACGAAATGAACTTGGTACATGCTCGCTCTTACCCGTGGGACAAGTGGCAATATTACCTAGAGCGCAGCCCAATTTACTGGGTAGGCCAGTCAAAAACACCATTACTTATTATGCACGGTAAGAGTGATCCACGTGTTCACCCTGCACAATCAATGGAACTTTACCGCTACATGAAAGTACAAGGTAAAGAAGTGCGTTTAGTCTATTACCCAGATGAAGGGCATGGAAACAAACGTATTGCTGCTAAGTATGATTACAACTTACGTTTAATGCGTTGGATGGATAACTACTTAAAAGAAGGTAATAAAACCATGCCAAGCCATGAATTAGATCACAAAGCTAAACTAGAAGCTAAAAAGTAAACACTTTTTAATTTTCATCTAATTGATTAACTAAAAGCCTCAATCATTATTGAGGCTTTTTTGTCTTTAACCAATGACAGGCTTCTTGCTGATCAAAAAACACTTTAGCACACGCTGGCAGATGCTTTTTGGCAACGCCATATTGCACTTGATTGGTAACAACTAATGCGATAGCAAAACAGTTTGACGTGGCTATTTTCAGCCACATTTCTTCAACCAATTTAAATACTTGAGGGGATGCTAACGTTGCCTCGTCCCATATTTCTAACGTTGCAAACGGCTTGGTATAATAAGCGATATGTTGTACGTATTCTTTAAACGCTTTTATTGCGCCTTCTTCATTAAAAGGGCCAAAGGTTTCTACTTTCAACAAGCTTGCTTCACGTGTAAACGTGACTTTGCCATGACTGTCCACGTATCCCTCCAGTGTTTAAAAGTATTCTCCTTGCGACGTGACTTACTATCTCACAAAAAATGATCTTTAGATATTACAAAAAAACTCGGTAGATCATGGTGTTAAAAATTGGGTTGACGCTTTTGTCGATTAAAAACAATAAATAACGCCGGCAGTACCAGCAAACACACCACAGTGGTAAATAAAATACCAAAACCAAGCGACACTGCCATAGGAACGATGAACTGCGCCTGTTTTGATGTTTCAAAGACCATAGGTGCTAAGCCGCCAAAGGTAGTGAGTGTGGTTAAGATGATTGGCCTAAATCTGCGTTGACAGGCTTGAAATATCGCGCGGTGCGCATTTTCACCTTTTTGCATTTGTTGATTGGCATATTCCACCAAAATGAGACTGTCGTTAACCACCACGCCAGCCAGTGCTAACATGCCCATTAAACTAACCACGCTTAACCCTAGCCCTAAGATCATATGCCCTAAAATCGCTCCTACTGCGCCAAAAGGAATAATCGCCATAATAAGCAATGGTTGGCCATAGCTACGAAAAGCAACCGCCAACAAAATATAAATACCGGCTAAAGCAAAACCAGCACCTAATTCTAATCGAGACACACTTTCAGCGATTTGCTCTTGATCGCCACCAAAGCTGATTTGAAGCCCTGGGTAGCGACCTTCAAGCTCAGGAATAATGCTTGCTTTAACCGTAGACATCACCGCAGGAATAGCCTGCTCAGGAATAATTTCAGCGCCGACTTTTTCAACCCGTTGCCCCTTTCGTCGCACAATACGTGCAGGCGCTAAAATTTTATCTATAGTTGCCACCGAGCCAAGTGGCGCAAAACCGCCACTTGGCGTTTTGATCATTAAGTTTTCAATATCACTTGCGCTCTGGCGCTCGTTTTCCGGCAAACGCACCAGTGTAGTGACCTGATGACCAAGGCGATGTTGACGTTGTGCCCGTGCGCCATACATTGCCGAGCGTAATTGCCCTGCTAGATCTGACGCATCTAAGCCTAGCGAACGGCCATTTTCATTGAGCTTTAGTTTCCACTGCGGCTTGCCATCTTCCATGCCATTAATGGTGGCAACCACGTTATCTGTTTCGGCTAATAAGTCACTGGCCGCTTTGGTTGCTGCCATTAATACTTGGCTGTCATTGTGCTTTAATTCTATCGTCAGTGAAGATTCACTCACCGTGCTACTACCGCGCCTTGCGCCGCGAAATTTTAACTTTTCTCGCCCGGGCAAATGCTGAGTATATTCGCGCCACCAAATCCGTATTTGCTCGGTACTCACTTCACGCTCTTCACTCTCTACCAGCAATAACGCAACCTCAACACCGGTGTCAGAAATATAACTTCGCACACTGACCAAATCATCGCTAATATTTTTATCCGCAAACATTATTTCTGCCGCTTGCTCTAGCTTGTCTCGCATCGTTATGGCTTGTTCGATTGGCGTTGACTCGGAAACTTCAAAGCTCGCTTTTACCCAGCGCCCTTCCATTTTAGGGTACAAGCTAAAGCCCATTTTTCCGCTGTAGGCATACGACATCACTAACGTAAAACAGACAAACGCCAGCGCTAAGGTTAATCCCGGCCAAGCTAAGGTTTTTTGTAGTACCGGTGAGTATTTTTCTTTAATAAAAAACTGCATGCCTTGGTGACAAAACTGCTGAACTCGCGCCAATTTTTGTGCAAAAACATTGGGCTTTTTCTCCTTAATATTGGCTAAATGCGACGGTAGTATAAATAGCGCTTCCACCCAAGAAACAAGGAAACACAAGACAACAACAATGGGTATTGCGCCAAACAGTAATTTCATTGAACCTGGTAATAACAACAGCGGCAGAAAAGCGACGATATTGGTTAAAATGGCAAAGGTCAGCGGTTTGGCAACTTCTTTTGCTCCTTGCACGGCAGCATCGTGATAACTCATGCCCTCTTGAATATGAGAAAAAATATTTTCGCCCGCAATAATGGCATCATCAACAACAATACCGAGCGCGATAATAAAGCCAAACATCGAGACCATATTGATCGAAACATCAAAGCTTGGCAGAAATAACATCGCTCCTAAAAAAGCACTCGGAATGCCTGCCACCACCCAAAAGGCGAGCTTAAACTGCAAGAACAAACTCATTAAACATAATACTAACAGCAAACCTAAAAAGGCGTTGCTAAGCAGTAAACCTAACCGTTTTTGATAATTTTTTGCGTCTGAATCGACAATGGCTATACCGGCGTTAGGGGGCAACATGGCTTCTATTTCAGGCCACATTTGCTCAACCGACTGCGCTATTTGATCTGGGGTTTGATCCCCCATGCGATAAATATTAAGTCGTGCTGACAGTTGCCCGTTGTAGGTAACAACATTGCGCTCGTCAGCAAAGCCTTCTTTCACCGTCGCTATATCCCCTAGAAGTAGTTGATCCCCTTCAGGGCTGGAATAAACCGGCACTTTTGCTAACGACTGCGCCCAAAATTCTCGCTGGTCGACAGAAATTAAAATATCACCATTTTGCGCTTTTATTTTACCCGCTGACTTTTCCAAGACACTACGTTTAATCAGGCTTGAAACTTTATCTAAGGTTAAATTATAGGTTTGTAAGGTGTGCTGGGGGATTTCTACATGGATCTCTTCTGCCGGAATACCACGTAATTTGACTTGAGAAATATACGGCGACTGCAATAACCTACCCCGTACTTGCTCGGTTAACCGCTTAACGCTGTAGCGGTCCATATCAGCATGCACAACAATTTCCATCACATCAACAATACGAGTATCCATTTGAACCAATGGCTTTTCCATGCCATCTGGAAAGGAGGAGATTCGATTAACCGCTTGCTGAGCGTCTTGATAAATTTTCTGGGCGTTAGCACCTGCTTCTAGCTCGCCAAAGACATATACTCGCCCGGTATAAACCCAAGTGTTAATTTTGCTAATACCTGGTAAACCAGATAGCGCAGATTCAACCGGCATTACAATGCTATTTTCCAATTCAGCCGGTGAAGCACCCGGGTAAAAAACACGCACAGAGATGCGATCTAAAGTGGTTTCTGGCATATATTCTTTGCGAATAACTAACGACATCACGATGCCACCAAGCAAGAGTGCAAGCATTAATAAATGCGGCGCAATACCGTGATTGATCATCCAACTAATCGGGCTAAACTTCATCTTAGTTAGCCTCTACTGAATGTGAATAATTAGGTTGTTTTACGCGCACTGCAAGGCCAACACTGGCAATGCCTGGCTTTTCATTTAAGGCGCGATCATTTGGCTGAAAATCGGCTTCAACATAAAGTTTATCTTGGCCTTTAAAAATTACCTTAACGGCTCGTTTTTGTAAGGTAGCGTTTTTATCAACTACCCAAATGGTATTGTCAGCTTGTAGCCAATTATCCTTTAAAACCCAAACATCGTTTAGCGCTTTACCTGTAATTGAAACGGTTAAAAAGTCATTGATAAATATTTGCGGGCTTTTAACTGGGCTGCTAATTAGCAATGGATCTTCAATTAAAAGCAGTACTTTCACTTGGCGATCTCTAACATCTAACTCAGGCAATATCGACAAGACTTTTGCTTGACGCGTATTGCCATTTCCCCACAATTTCTCTTGGCTTAAGGTAATCGATTGTTGTTGGTCTAACAGCGGTAAAAAGCTGCGCGGAATTTTGATTTCAAGGTAAAACTGCTCAACATTGACCACTTCAAATAACTGACTGTTTTGCCCGACACGACTGCCTTGTCCAACCGCTTGACTGATGACTTTTCCAGTAAACGGCATCATTACTTTAGTGCGTTTAAGTGCTAATTCACTTTTTTCCACAGACACTTTAGCCATATCCACTTTAGCCGTTGCCGCAGCAAGTTGAGGTTCTCGCAGCACTAGTGCAACCTCAATGCTTTGATCTAAATGCTCCACTAATGACAGCTCTTCTTTGGCCAGTTGCTGATCGGCCATTTCCAGTGACAAGTTTGTTTGAGCCTGTATTAACTGAGATTGAGCGGTGCGCAAATTCAGTAAATAGTCGGTTTGTTCTAACTGAACTAACCATTGCGCTTTTTCAATTAACGCCCCTGGAAATGCCGCGTGATTAATTTCCTCGACTTGCCCTGCCACTTGCGCAACAATTTTGACTGATTCAGCCGCTTTGACTAGCCCTGTGGTTTGCCATTTTGGTTGATAATCACTGCGCTGCAACTCGGCTACATTCACAATACGCTGCGACTTTTTTCTCTGCTTGCTTGGCAAAACATCCGCTTTTTTCTTTTCTGCTTTATCTTTTAGTTCTTTACCTTTTAGCTCTTTACCTTTAAGTACTGACTTTTTTTCACTTACGTCATTACCAAACCAGCGGCTATTTTGCTTACCCGATTCATAAATATAAAACGCGATTGGCAGGCTGATAACAACCAATAACCAAGGCAACCATTTTTTAAGCGCTGATGAATGAGGTTTTTGTTCAGTATTCATGATGATGTTGTACCTAGTAGCGTCGTTGACTCAGCAGTGATAGAAGAATGAGAAGTGGTGACGGGCGCGCTACTCTCATCGGAATTTGTTTTTAACTGTTTAAAGTTTGCGTGGCTTAATTCACGATATAAACCAATGCGATTATTGAGCAAATTGTGCCGAGCATCTACCGATTGGCGCTCAAGGTTCAGTACCGTTTCTTGAGCTCTTAATAAGCTTAAATAGGTCGCTTTACCATTTAAGTATTTCAGTGATGTTAATCGTTCCGTTTTATTGGCTAATTGCATTTGCACTTGGATATTTTGCGCCACTTCAGATAATTGCTGCTCAACAATTAAGTTTTTTTCAACCGCATAAATTGCGTCTAACCAGGTTTGTCTATAGTCTGCATAAGCTGCTTGATAAAGGTATTCTTTTTGCTCAACACTGGCTTTACGGCTGCCCATATCGATTAACGGCAACACCAAGTTTGCCGCTAAGTTACCACTCCAATTATCAAACAACTCATGGCTTGAATTTTCAGTGGTGGAATAACTTGCTCGTAGCGTTAATCGCGGCAGTCGTTCGGTGATGGCAATAGCTAAACTTGCATCGGCAGATTTTAACTGCGCATAGGCTTTTTGAATATCAGGTCGTTGCTGTAATTTCTCTAGCGGGATCCCCGTTGCGGGCATGGGTGGTAACTCGGGTAAATGGCGAGCATTCAACTCTGGCAAGGCTTCACTATTAATCCCTAACCACTGCGCAATTTGTTGCTGATAAAGTGCTAGCTGTGCTGAGTTTCGCGCTTGCTGAACTTTAATTGATGCGAGTAACCGTTCTTGTTGCCAAACGTCAGTAACGGAATTTTTGCCTAAAGCAAAGCGGCGTTTAATGACTTTTAATGAGGTTTGCGTACGTAGGTATTGATCGCTAAAAAGCTGCTGTTTATCAAGTTCGGCTAACCAACCATACCAGGCAAGGCTTAACGCCCCTGCGACCGTATTTGCCCGTATTTTATAATTAGCTTGTTGCTGTAATAAATCCCATTGTGCTTTTTCAGTTTGTGTTGATAATTTCCCCCAAAGGTCAATTTCCCATGAAGAAGACAAACCTAACGATGAACCTGACAGGTCGCCAAGACGGTCAAATTCACTGGATGCATTCGTGGTTAAGCTTAAATTGGGATACTGTTTGGCCACGCTAATTTGAGTGGTCGCATTTGCCGCTTGTAAGCGTGCATAGGTTGCCTCAAGGCTTTGATTATTAGTCAAACCTTGCTCGACAAGTCGATTTAGGGTTTGATCTGAAAAACTATACCACCAATGGGCATCAAGCTTTGCTGTACCAGAGCTGACAAATGCTTGATTAAGCGCTGGCATATCAACTTCGTTGTTGGTTTGAATAGCACAAGCACAAAGCGTACAACTCACAAAGACTAGTTGAAATAACCGGTTTAGGGGATTTAGGCGAACAAAGCGCATTGATAATCCATTATTTTTAAACAACTGCTGAATAGGATTTGCTAATACAGATTGTCGGTAAAGTATGTATTATCATACTAAAATGTTAAGGCGTGAGATAATAAGGGTTTTACTTAACTTTACAATTGCGTAACATCCCAAGAAAGTTATCTTATAAAGTTAAAAAAGAGGACAAATAGCGTTTAAAGTACAAAGCTGACTTTAAGGGTTACGAAGTTTCAGTGCCTTCATAAGTCACCGCATGATGCATAAGTTTGACCACAGCTTCTTTACTTTCCGGTAAAAATTTTAACCCTAAAGAAATACCGTTAGCGACTTGTTTGTTATTACAAAGCTCTGCAGTTAAATTAAGATTGCTTAAGCCTTGAAAGTCTTCTATCACTAATTCAATTTTTTTATCACTTGCCAGAACAAGCTTTTCACCTTCACCAATAAATACCTGACAACCACTCACTGAAACATCCATCATCGACGCTTGCCAATATTCATTACCCACTTTCACTTTGGTGACGATATCGGTATCTATGCGCATGCTCGAACGCAGGCTTTGTAAAATAACTGATTGAGGGAAACTAAGTACAATGATACGCGAAGGAATTTGTAGGGTTTGCATTATGGTACTAACAAATGCAACAACAGCACCTTCATGGCCTTCAATTAAGCCACGAACGGTAACACCAGCGCCCTGCTTTAAATACTGACCAAAATTCCCTAATTTACTCGAATCTGGGTATTGGATCAGAATATATTGCTTGGGAAGATAGCCGATAAAGGTAGTACGATGCTTACTTTTTTGACCTGCTGGCGTGGTAATATCAATAGTGACTTTAGAGCCAGCCTGCAATAAGCCGAGGTTTCGATTAAGTCGCTCCGCCATTTCAATTTGAGATGATTTTGCCGACATAAGCTCCCTTTAAGTTAATAGGTTATAAATCACAGAGTTAACCTTACATTAGTCAATTAATAGTAAAAATGCAACGAGACCAAGGTCTAAACCTGATCTTCGTTGCACTAAAACGTTAACTCATTTAGTCGGTATCTTTTTTATATCCTTGCGTAGCTCTGGCCGCCTTTTTACGCTCGGTGTAAGTTAACTTTTTCTTGCCGGCAAACGGGTTACTGGTTTCTTTAAATTCAATGCGAATTGGTGTGCCCATAATTTTTAACGATTTACGATAGTAATTCATTAAATAGCGTTTATATGACAAGGGTAAATTTTTCGCTTGGTTACCATGAATAACGATAATTGGCGGGTTATAACCACCGGCATGAGCATATTTTAATTTAATACGGCGACCATTGTGCATTGGCGGCTGATGATCAAACACTGCCATATCCAAAATTTTGGTTACCATCGAAGTAGAGATACGTTTAGTTGCTGAAACAAACGCCTCTTCAACAGATTCAAATAAATGACCAACACCTGTGCCGTGCAACGCAGAAATGAAATGCACACGAGCAAAATCGATAAAACCTAAACGGCGATCTAATTCAGACTTGATGCGATCTTTCACATAGTCGTCTAATCCGTCCCATTTATTAACTGCCAAGACTAAAGAGCGACCAGACTCTAAAATAAAGCCTAATAAACTTAAATCTTGATCTGTGATGCCTTCTTGCGCATCAACAATAAGTAAACAGACGTTAGCATCTTCAATAGCGCGTAATGTTTTAATCACTGAATATTTTTCAACGACATCAGTAACATTTTTACGACGGCGAATACCGGCGGTATCGATAAGCGTATATTCACGGCCATTTCTTTCCATTGGAATATAAACACTGTCACGTGTTGTGCCAGGCATATCGTACACAACCACTCGCTCTTCACCTAAAATACGGTTAGTTAACGTTGATTTACCCACATTAGGTTTACCAATAATGGCCAGTTTAATTTTGTCGTGTTCTTCAGGCGCATCGGTAATATCTTCAGCGTCGCTTAATTCAATATCGCCGTCAAATTCATCACCATCGGCTGATAAATCTTCACCTAAAGCTTCAATGTGCGGAGTAAGCGCTAAGGTTAATAATTGCGTTACACCACGGCCATGGGCAGCAGCAATTTTGTGCACTTCTTCACCTAACGATAATGCGTAAAATTCGGCTACGGCTGAGTCAGCGTCGATACCATCAACTTTATTGGCAGCCAAAAATACTTTTTTGTTTTGCTTACGCAAATAATCAGCAATGCCAATATCAGCAGAGGTTAAACCTGCGCGGGCATCCACCAAAAATAATACCGCATCAGCTTCGTCAATCGCAGTTAGCGATTGCTCAGCCATTAAGGCATCAATACCCTCTTCATCGCCATGAATACCACCAGTATCAATAACAATAAACGGGTGGTCTTCAACTTGCGCTTGTCCGTATTGACGATCGCGAGTTAAGCCAGGATAGTCGGCAACAAGTGCATCTCGACTGCGTGTTAAACGATTAAATAATGTGGATTTACCAACATTGGGGCGCCCAACAAGCGCAACAACAGGAAGCATGCTTACCTCTATTTTCTCTATTGATGCTTAGCTTTTTATAAATTTAGCTAAACACTGTAACAAACAACGGCTCCCCTGCGATTTTGCAGAGGAGCCGTCTTAAATTATTGTTGAAAAATTATTTTTTACTAAAACAATATTTTTATATTGTGAAATAATCTTTCAATTGGCCCTTGCTCAGGATCTAAATGTCCAACCGCTTGTAATTGCCCGTCTCGACTTTGTGAATAAACAATATTATTGCTTACTGAAGGTGTCGTATGAATGCCACTACCATCAATGTAATGTCTCGCCACTATGTCACCGGTTTCTTGTTCAAGCCAGTGTAAATAACCTTGGTAATCACCAACAACAACATATTGACCTTCAATAACAGGTCCAGTTACATTGCGGTTGCTTAGGCCTAATTGGCTCCAACGCTCCAAACCATTATTACGATCAATGGCGTAAACATGGCCGCTAACATCTGTTAAATACAAGTTGTTGCCGGCAATCGCCATTTGAGCGTATGAAGAATATTGACGTTTCCATAAAATGCGACCGGTACGCAATTCAATCGCTATTAAGTTACCGCGCGAAGATACTGAATAAATTTTATCGCCATAAACTACTGGCGTGGTATCAACATCGACAACTCGCTGTAATTCAGTCGAGCCAGTTGCCTCACCCACTTCAACAGTCCAACCTTGTTGGCCTTTTTCTAAAATATAAACCGTTACTTCACCGCTTGGCGTGCCAACAATAACACCACCGGCAGCAATTGTAGGGCTACTGGTGCCACGTAATGTTAAGGCAGGAACATCTTGTACAACTTCCCAGACTTCTTCGCCATTACTAGCATTAAACGCCTTTAAAATACCTGACGCGGTATTGACCACGATAATGCCAGAGTCAATTGCAGGGGCGGCGATAATTTCACCTTTAACTTTACTCTGCCAATCAAGCTCACCCGTTTCAGCATTTAAGGCAAAAATTTCGCCGTTTTCTGTGGTGTAAAATACCTTATTAATGCCTGATACTGGACCGCCATTTATCAAGGCTTCGATTTTTTCATCAAAGTAGCCGCGCTCATCATCGATATCTGATAAGTCGACGCTCCAAATGGTTTCACCAGTTTGCGCATCTAAGGCTACAGCATCACCTTCGCGGCTGGCAGTAAATACTTTGCCATATGCTGGGTGTGGCTTAATTTTTGAGAAATAATCATCAACACCACTGCCTATGTTTTTAATCCACAAGGTTTGTGTTTGGAACTTTTCATCTATTTCAACGATTTCAGCAATACGCTGACTATCATCTTCGTCATCCGTCGATGAACAGGCGGTTAAACCTACCGCAATTAAACATACTGCTATTAGTTTTTTATTGAAAAATTCCAACGTAAACTCCACTTATTGATAGCTTATTTCTTATTATTACTGATGCAAAACATACAAAAGCTTGTCGTTATTTTGGCAAATTAACGGCAACGGCTAAGTCGTCTAATTTCATTTGTAAGCTTGGATTTGCTGCCACGCCGTTAGCGTCAATTGCTGCTTGGTAAGCATTACGAGCTAAATCATTTTTACCTTGCTTAAAGTAGACATCGCCTTTAATTTCTTCAGCTGCCGCTGTGAACGATGCTGGTAATTGTGCTGATAACGTCGCTAAAGCGTTGTCGTATTGTTCTTGCTGCACTTGAACACGTGCTAAACGCATAGTGGCAATGGCTTTAATGCCTGAATCTGTGGCTTTGCTTACAGCAACAGTTAATTGCTTTTCAACTTCGGCCCAGTCTTGACTTGTTGCTGCTTGCTTAGCTAACGCTAATGCAGTTAAAGATGCGTAACTTGAGTCTGAATTTTCACTGATAAACTGATTCGCAGCGCTAGTAAAGGCTTGCTCGTCTGTACCAGCACTTTCCATTACCGCTTGAAAGCTCTCGGCAACTTTTACTTCTTGTTCGGCGTTATAATCTTGATACTTGTTGTAGCCAATAAAACTACCTAAACCAATCACTATACCAGCAATAATAGTATTGCCGTTTTCTTTCCAATAACTTTTAATCGCGTCAACTTGTTGTTCTTCGGTTTGATAAACGTCCACAATTTTACCCTTAAATTAAACTTGCTAATAAACTTGGCACTTGCTCTAGTGCCACGCTTTGTTGTTCATGTTGTCCACGCAAATATTTTACTGTGACTTGGCCTGCAGCAATTTCATCTTCCCCTAGTATTAGGGCGATTTGTGCTCCAGATTTATCTGCGCGTTTCATTTGTTTTTTCATATTGCCACCGCCACAATGATTTTGTAGTCGAATGTCAATAACCTGATCTCGCCACTGCTCTGCTAATTGATTAGCTTTAATATCAACACCTTCACCTAAACTAATTAAATAAGCGTCGACTTGTGGACGAATATTTTCTACCTTTTCTAAACTGGTTAGCATTAATACTAAACGTTCAATGCCTAAAGCAAAACCAAAGGCAGGTGTTGCTTTACCGCCAAGCTGCTCAACTAAGCCATCGTAACGGCCACCTGCACAGACAGTACCTTGAGCACCTAAGCTTGACGTTACCCACTCAAACACGGTGCGGTTGTAATAATCTAAACCACGTACTAAACGATCGTTTAATACATAGTTAATACCCGCGGCATCAAGACGTTGACACACACTTTGAAAATGCGCGCTTGATTCTTCACCAAAATAGTCAGCCAGCTTTGGCGCGCCAACAAGTGCAGCTTGCACGTCAGGGGTTTTACTGTCTAGCACACGTAACGGATTGGTATGCATTCTACGCTTTGAATCTTCGTCAAGTTGGTCTTCTTTTGCCGTTAAAAACTCAACTAATGCATCACGATAAGCCGCACGTTCTTCGTTCGAACCTAACGAGTTCAACTCTAGTGTGACAAATTCATTGATGCCAAGTTCCTTCCAAAGTCGAGAAGTTAGCATAATAACTTCTGCATCTATGTCTGGTGTCGCAATACCAAAGGCCTCTAGGCCAAATTGATGAAACTGACGGTAACGTCCTTTTTGTGGACGTTCATGGCGAAACATAGGTCCCATGTACCACAAGCGCTGTTCTTGATTGTACAATAAACCGTGCTGATTACCTGCGCGAACACAGCTTGCTGTGCCTTCAGGTCGCAATGTTAAGCTATCGCCGTTGCGATCATCAAAGGTATACATTTCTTTTTCAACAATATCGGTAACTTCACCAATAGAGCGTTTAAATAAAGCCGTAGACTCAACGATAGGCATGCGTATTTCAGCAAAACCATAATTACTGGCAACACGACGCAGTTTTTCTTCAACCATTTGCCAAATATTGGTTTGCGATGGCAGGCAATCATTCATGCCGCGTACTGCCTGAATAGCTTTACTCACTTAGGTGATTCTCTCTTTACAATGTTGAAAATGCAGCGCGCATTATAGGCGCATTCCGCTAAAACGTAAATGTTGGACTTAGTTAGTCGCTAATTTCTTTAACGTCGATAGCATTGGCTTGGTCTAGCAACTTAGCTTTGGCGCGAATTCGCTGCTCAAGTTGGTCAACTAAATTGTTGTTGTCAAAGCGCTCTTTTTGACGAATACCGTCAATATAATAACCACTTTTTTTGCTACTTCCTGTTAAACCTAGATCTGAAACTGTTGCTTCACCTGGGCCATTAACAATACAGCCAATTATTGAGACATCCATTGGCGTTAAAATATCTTCAATACGCTCTTCAAGCGCATTCACCGTCGCGATAACATCAAACTCTTGACGTGAGCAGCTAGGGCAAGCAATTAAGTTAATGCCGCGGCTACGTAGTTTTAACGATTTTAAAATATCAAAGCCAACTTTTATTTCTTCAACGGGATCGGCAGCTAAAGACACACGTAAGGTATCGCCAATGCCTTCAGATAATAACATGCCTAAGCCAACCGCTGATTTTACGCTACCCGAGCGAAACCCGCCGGCTTCAGTAATGCCTAAGTGCAATGGATTATCAATTTGCTTAGCAAGCAAGCGATACGACTCGACCGCTAAAAATACGTCTGAGGCTTTGACACTCACTTTAAATTCTTGAAAGTCTAATTTATCAAGAATATCGACATGACGCATGGCCGATTCAAGCAGGGCTTGTGGTGTTGGTTCGTGATACTTCTCTTGTAAGTCTTTTTCTAACGAGCCACCATTTACGCCAATGCGAATGGGAATATTTTTATCACGCGCGGCGTCAACAACCGCACGAACGCGATCTTCACGACCAATATTCCCTGGGTTAATACGCAAACAGTCAGCGCCATATTCCGCCACTTTTAACGCGATACGGTAGTCAAAATGAATATCGGTGACTAGCGGCACGTTAACTTGCTTTTTAATTTCTTTAAATGCTTCGGCAGCATCCATAGTCGGTACGCTGACACGCACAATATCAGCGCCAACATTTTCTAATGATTTTATTTGAGCAACGGTTGCAGCCACATCTGTGGTCAAGGTGTTGGTCATCGACTGCACAGTAATCGGTGCGTCGCCGCCGACTGGCACATTACCCACCATAATTTGACGAGACTTACGACGAATAATCGGAGATTCTTTAAACATAATAACTCAATGAATTTCTATAAAAAAATTATTAGTTCGCCACAATAGGCAAGCTAAATTTTGCAATATTACCGGTGTTAAATTGTGACATATCAACCGCAGAACTATTGTATGAAATAGCCACTAACTCAGGTTTGCCAAGTGTTACTACTAATGGCGCTAAGGCTGAAATTTTCATTTCGTAGCCCGCTTTTTTCACGCCCCAAGCAACACGTTCACCATTGGCGTCATAAATATTTACCCAACAATCACCTGAAAAATTAAAGACCACATCGGCTAACAAAGGCGCTTCTTCGGTAGCAACCATAGCTGTTTCAGCAATTTGTATTAATTCTGGCGCGGTTGAATTTATCTCGGCCGAAACAGACTCAGCAGTGTTTTCACTGCCAACATGTTGCTCGACTAACTCACTTGTTTGCTCTGCTATGCCAGCAGGAGCACTTTCAAGCTCACTGGCTTGTTCAAGTGCTTGGTTAGCTTCAGGTGCTACAGATTGTGTCGACTCGCTATTTGCAGGCGCTTTATCTTCAATAGCTTCGTTATTGCTAGCTGTTTCTTTGTTCTGATTTGAGCTCGGCAAATAATCATTGAACGACACTTTTTGATTATCTTGTAAAAACCACATAGCAGTTAAGCCAATTAAAATGGCGATAATTAAATAGCTCGCCCACATTAATAAATTATTTTGTGCTTGTTTTTCAGTAATTTTTGAAAAGCTTTGCATTTCAGCACTTTGTGCTTCAGCAACACCGAGCATCTCATAACTTGAGAGTACTTCGTCTGCTGAAATATGTACTAGCTTGGCGTAATTTTTTAAATAACCACGGTTGTAGGTAGCAGGTAAGGATTTATCAAACCGTTCTTGTTCAATATCAGCAACCAGTGAATATTTAAAATTAAGTTTGTCTGCAACATACTCTTGTGAAAAACCAAGCTTTTCACGAGCTTCCGCCAACATTTGGCCCGGACCAATAACTTCAATATCCTCAGACAGTTCTTCTGAAATCTGCTCTTTATCACTCATGCGTTTATTGAGCCTTTTCTGGATTAGCTAAAAAAATGGTATCGCCAATTTTTATGACCTTGGAAGCACTAAGCTTGTTCCATTTTTTTAGTGCACTTATTTTAATGTTATATTTTTGCGAGATAAAAAACAGGCTCTCTCCCTTGGCAACGATGTGCTTTGGGATTTCTGCGGCTTGTTTAACCGCTGTTTTTTCATCAACAATTGGTTGAGTTTTTTGTGCGCGACTATTAGGCGGCAATACTTGGCTAGATTCGGCTTTTGCCAACTGCTCTTTGATTAAGGCTTGATACGCCTTATTGGCCGCTATTTTATTGACTTTTTCTTGTTCAGCTTGAGTGATTACATTCGTTGGAATCGCCTTAGCTTGCACAATTTCTTCAGCAGCTTCATTCACTGCTGGTTGGGTTTGCACAGTTGCATCAGGCAGTACGAGCTTAGGCGTACCTTGTTCAGATAAAACTTGTTCAGGTGAAGCTTGCTTAACTGCGCTTGCAATAGATGTATTTGAAGGTGGTTCTTTTTTATCGACTTGCTTTTTAGCGACTTGTTTTTTAACCGCGGTCGGCTGAGTACTTTTTCTTGATACCAATGTGGTTTGGCTGTCACCTTGTTTATTAGGCGACAATACCACCACTCGCTTCTTAGTTGACTCGCCATCTCGGCTTGCCAACGACTGCTTGTAATCATCCGCTAATTCATCAGCTTGAATACGTTCTAAGCCATTTAATACATATTGTTTGGCTTCATAAGAGTTAGGGAACATTTTCACCAACATGCTAGCGTAGTTTTTAGCGGTGCCTAATTGGCGCTGCTTTACATACACTTTATACGCTAATGCAAGCGCTTGGGGAGAAAAGCGGCGGGTTGCTTTTTCGTAACGTTTTAAAAATAGCTGCGCGTTTTTATATTCGCCTTTGGCGTATTTTAACTGCACCATTTGCAAATACACATTAGCGTTGCTTGGGTTATGTTGAATTGCTTTTTCGAAGTAAAGCTCGGCTTTGTCGAAACGATTGTCTTTTAGCTGACACATGGCTAAGTTTTCATAACTTTGTGACACTAATAAATAACTTGGTACAGCAATCGCTTTTAGAATTTGCTTTTCAGCTTCATCATATTTTCCTTGTCGACACAAGAAAACCCCATAGTTATTTAAGGTGTCGGCATCATTTTCTGACAAGCTCAAGGCATGCTCATAAGACGTTGTCGCCAATTCAGGCTCACCAACCGTTTCATAATAATGAGCAAAGGCCGTATGTACTTGTGCTAAATCTGGCGAGAACCGTTTCGCTTTTTCTAAATTGAGTTTGGCTTGTGTAGTATTGCCCATTTTCAAATAACCTAAACCTAACGAAATACGCGTCATGGCAATTTCGTTGCTGGTTGAGTCATTTTGGATAACTGGCGTGCTTTTATCATTTTCAAAATTTTCAGTCACACACGCCGATAGCATCATAGTAGGTAAGATTACCGAGACTAAGGGAATAAATTTTTTCAGTTGCTTAACCATAAAAAGTTGATGCCAGTTAAATTTAGTTTATTTCAACCATTTTCACTGAAATTTCATCAGCTTTCACCTGTTTTTTTGCTAAATTTTCAGATGTGCGTTTGGTGCGGTCTAAAACATCGCCAGCAAGCTGTCCACAAGCGGCGTCAATATCGTCACCACGAGTACGACGGGTGATTACCGTTAAGCCGTAGCTTTGCAAGACTTTATCGAAACGATCAATGCGTGAATTACTTGAACGTTTGTACGGTGAACCTGGGTATGGATTAAACGGAATTAGGTTAATTTTACTGGGTAAATCTTTTAACGCATGTGCTAATTCGTGTGCTTGATCAGTACTGTCGTTGACATGATCTAACATCACATATTCAATAGTAGCTTGTTTATTCGCTTTAGAACCTTCAACGTAACGTGCAGCGGCGGCAAGAAAATCTTCTAACGGGTATTTTTTATTAATAGGTACTAATTCGTCGCGCAAGGCATTATTTGGCGCATGAACTGAAATGGCAAGCGCACAGTCAATTTTCTCTTTTAGCATATCAAGCGCTGGCACAACACCTGAGGTACTTACCGTGACGCGACGCTTTGATAAGCCATAACCTAAATCGTTTAGCATGGTGTCTAATGCAGGGATCAGGTTTTTCATATTCAATAATGGCTCGCCCATGCCCATCATCACGATATTAGTGATCGGGCGTTTGCCGGCAATGCGCGTTGCGCCTATATCGTTAGCCACTCGCCACACTTGACCAATAATTTCTGACATTGATAGGTTACGGTTAAAGCCTTGTTGCGCGGTCGCACAAAAAGTACATTCTAGTGCACAGCCCACTTGCGATGAAACACACAAGGTCGCGCGATCATTTTCAGGGATCCACACAGTTTCAACTTCTTGACCACCTTCAAGCCTTAGTGCGTATTTGATTGTGCCGTCGGTTGAAACTTGTTTTTCTGAAATTTCAGGTGCACTGATCACGGTATTACGCTGTAGTTTTTCACGTAATTTTTTATTCAAGTTGGTCATTTTTTCAAAGTCGTCGTAACCAAAGTGATAAATCCACTTCATGATCTGATCAGCGCGAAACGGCTTCTCACCGATCGACTCAAAATACTCACGCATACCTTGGTGATCAAAATTCAGTAAATTAACCTTAGTTTTAACTTCGTTCATACAACTTATTCTCAATAAAACATTACAATGGGCAAAGGGTGCAATTGTACACTTTTTAACCAAGCGAGACAATTTGAAATGTGTTCTTGGTAATGTAATGAAGCCTTCATCACACTAACAATAACGCACTTTAATCATTAACAGCGTTGTTAATTTCTAAAACACCTTATAACACAAAAGGATTTTACCGATAATTCAGTAAAATCCTTAAGCAATTTTTTAATACGCTTTATCGCCTAAAAACGATAAACCACACTAATGGTTGTTAATAGCAACTATTAACGAGTACGTGGGCAAATTTCTTCATCAGCGAAGAAGTAAGCGATTTCACGTGCAGCAGATTCTAAAGCGTCGCTGCCGTGACATGCGTTTTCGTCAATTGAATCAGCGTAGTCAGCACGTAAAGTACCAGCTAATGCTTCAGCAGGGTTGGTAGCACCCATGATTTCACGGTTTTTAAGAACAGCGTTTTCGCCTTCTAAAACTTGAACCATTACAGGACCTGAAGTCATGAATTCAACTAAAGCACCAAAGAAAGGACGCTCGCTGTGCTCAGCGTAGAAACCTTCAGCTTTTTCTTTGCTTAAGTGAACCATTTTAGAAGCAACAATTTTTAAACCAGCAGTTTCAAAACGGTTGTAGATTTGACCGATAACATTTTTTGCTACTGCGTCAGGTTTAACAATTGAAAAAGTACGTTCGATAGCCATGGGCAATCCTCATAAATTAGTAAATAAAAATGGGTTATATAAATTTTGGCGCGATTATAGACGAATTAACAACAAATGCATACTGTTTCGCTATGGCTTATCTCAGGTAAAAATGTAACCAATTAGCTACATTAATTTAGTGCGTAGAAAAACACGTCATTTTGATCAAAAAAGGCGTTTTAACAACGCCTTTTAAATCATCGTATTAAGCTGCTTAGGCAACAAGCGTTAAGCTAAATACTCACGCGCTTATATTGGCGATATTGCGGCTGCCAAAAGTTGTTATCTATTTTTGCTTGCAACATTTCATCAGAAATTTCCAATGCCAAGCCTTGTGCAAAGGCGACTTTTGCAACGGCAAAGGCAATTTTTTTGCTTAAGTCGGCAATTTCAGTCAGTGACGGTAAAAGCTCTCCTTCACCGGTATTCGCCAATGGCGAGGCACATGCTAATGTTTCGCTAGCCACCATTAACATTTCATCAGTGATCAAATTAATATTAGCCGCAACAACTCCTAGTCCAATGCCAGGGAAGATATAGCTGTTATTACATTGGGCAACTGGATAATTTTTTCCTTGGTACTGGACTGGCTCAAATGGGCTACCGGTAGCTACGATCACTTCACCATTAGTCCATTCTATGACTTGTGACGGTGTTGCTTCGACTTGTTTTGACGGGTTGCTTAACGGGAAAATAATCGGTAAATCACAATGCGATTTCATCGCTTTGATCACTGCTTCACTAAATAAACCTGCTTGGCCCGACACACCAATTAAAATGTCAGGTTGTGCACCGTTCATCACCTCAAGCAATGAAGCAAACTCACCGGCTAGCTGCCAATTGGCGATGTTTTGTCTTTGCTGACATAGGCTTTGCTGAAAGTCACGTAAACCGGTCATGCCCTCAGTTAACAAGCCAAAACGGTCAACCATATAAATTTGGCTACGCGCTTGCTCAGGTGAAATACCTTCACTGATCATTTGCGCAATGATCTGCTCAGCAATACCACAACCGGCTGATCCTGCACCGACAAAGGCGACTTTTTGTGAAGATAAGGCCACGTCTTTAGTGCGACAAGCGGCTAATAGCGAGCCAACTGTTACCGACGCCGTCCCTTGAATATCATCATTAAAACAGCAAATCTCTTCTTTATAACGCTGTAATAAAGGCATGGCATTTGGCTGTGCAAAATCTTCAAACTGCAACATTACATGTGGCCAACGACGTTTTACCGCTTTAATAAAGCAATCTAAAAAGTCATCGTATTCATCTTGTGGGATACGCTTATGACGATTGCCCATGTACATAGGATCGGCGAGTAATTTTTCATTATTGGTACCCACATCAAGCATTACCGGTAAAGTATACGCTGGGCTAATGCCACCACAGGCGGTATATAATGATAATTTTCCAATGGGAATGCCCATGCCGCCAATACCTTGGTCGCCTAAGCCGAGAATACGTTCACCGTCGGTGACAACAATCACTTTTACTTTGCTTTTGGTGGCGTTACGTAAAATATCGTCAAGGTTATCTTTTTCCGTATGAGAGATAAAAAGCCCACGCGAGCTGCGATAAATATCTGAGAATTTTTCACAGGCATCACCGACAGTTGGCGTGTAAATTACCGGCATCATTTCCGCTAAATTCGCTTGCACCAACTTAAAGAATAAGGTTTCGTTATTGTCGTGAATTGCGCGCAAATAAATATGTTTATTTAAGCTGGTGCGAAAGCTTTTATATTGCATATACGCACGCTCAACTTGCTCATCAATTGTTTCATAACGCGGTGGTAACAAGCCATTTAGGTTAAAGCTTTCACGCTCTTTTGCGGTAAAGGCACTGCCTTTGTTTAAGAGTGGGGTTTCTAATAATGATGGGCCCGCATAAGGAATATATAACGGACGTTTAGTTTTATTTGTCATGTTGTAATTGCCATTGTTTAAAATTTATATGGAATTATTCTAAATAGTATAGCTAGCGTGAATATTGAAAATTCATCATATTTATTTTTAGGGAAAGCAGTATAGAGCAATAACTTACAGTGACAAAGCTGATCAGTGAATTTAACCAAAACAATGATAAAAAACTTGCGCTAATCGTACTCAGATAACCAAGCAAGCTGGATAGCTTCTAATACTCTTTCACCACAATGGGCAGGATCGTCATCAAACCGTTCTAGATCTAATACCCATTGTCTAAGTTCGGTAAAGTGAAGTTTCATTGGGTCAACTTCTGGGTGTTCTTCAATTAAATCTAAGGCAATTTCCAGTGAGTCTGTCCATTTAAGGCCCATAAATTACTCCTAATAAGTAAAGCTATTTAAAAATAAGATGAAACCACAGTGCATCAGCAATTAGCATTATTGCTAACCACAAAATAATCATTCGGGTTTTACGGCAAAATTGGCAATCGGTCTGCCACCACTGTAGAAAAGATCGTGTCATTAAATTCGATTGGGTATAAAGTATTATCAAAAGTATAACCTAAAGTACTCGTTTATGTTGAATGACTTACCGATGACACTTTCCGCTGAAAGTAAGCTGACTGACAACTTACACCACGGCAAACAATTACTCGAACAATTAGAGGCTTGGCTTAACTTTCAAGCCCTAAAAGCGAATTGGTTTGCCGATGAAAATAAATCACTAACATGTACTTTTGTATTGCTGAGCCAACAGAGTTTTCAACAAACGGTTAGTCAAATAAAAAGCCTCGATGGGCAGCAACAAGCACAATGGACGCTAGCTGACCACAATGACTTTATGGTTAAACAAGCGCCCAATAGCCGCAGCGTGAAAGCGGTATTAGCAATTTCAGAGGCGGTTTTAAATTCAAAATCAGACGACAATGCCCTGCTAAATAGCGAGCTAAAACAAACATTAGTTGCGGTGGTAAATACCATTGCGACACAAAATCAGTTAGATAACATTACTATTGAGTGAATCTTTTAGCTAATGACCCATCACAGCTGCCCGAAAATAACATTAAGCCATAACAGCCCGAGTGTAGAAGACTTTTGCCAGCTACGCTCACAAATGGGTTGGAACAATATTTGCCCAGAACTTACAGCGCAAAGCCTGAAAAATACACGCTTTCATGTCACCGCATACCACGACAAGAAACTTGTGGGAATGGGCCGAGTCATTGGCGATGGCGCGATGTATTTTTATATTCAAGACGTAATTGTCAGCCAAGATTACCAACAGCAAGGTTTAGGCAAAAAACTAATGACGGCAATAGAAGCTTATATTCAAGCACATGCAGTTAAAGGCGCGACCGTTGGCTTACTAGCCGCCAAAGGGAAAGAGGCTTTTTATCAACAATTTGGTTATCAACTTCGGCCAAACGATGCCCTCGGTCATGGCATGTGTAAGTTTATTTAGCACTACCTCCCCTATACTCGTTATTTTAAACGCTGGAACAAAGGGGTCTAAGAACAAAGGGGTCGGTGACATTAAACTTAAAACTACAATTAAAATGACGAGATTGCTGCTTAATTCCAATTATGTCACCGACCCCGATATAACACCTATTTAATCAAAATAGGGGCAGCGACATTAAACTTAAAACTATAATTAAAATGACAAAATTGTTGTTTGCTTGCTACCTATGTCACCGCCCCCTAATATAACTCCTCTATGAACAAAAAAAGCCTGCTGAAAATTAATGTCAGCAGGCTTTTTACATAAGACAACTTATCAGTTAGTCAGCTTTTACCGGGAAACCTCGGTCACGCATTAAGGCTTCAACTTGTGCATCTCGTCCTCTAAAGGCGCGATATGCCTCAGCAGGGTCAACCGCGTTTCGAACACTGAATAAATGTTCAACCAATTTAGCAGCAACTTCTTCATCATAAAAACCACCTGGTGCTTGCGCAAACGCTTCTGCCGCATCAGAGGTTAATACTTCCGCCCACATGTAACCGTAGTAGCTTGACGAATAACCTTCACCACTAAAGACATGACCAAAGTGCGGGCTACGATGACGCATTACAATTTGCTCTGGCATATTTAACGCCGCTAACGTTTCACGTTCAAACTTGTCAGCATCGATACCACTCGGGTCAACGGTGTGAAATTTCATATCAACTAAAGCAGAAGCTAAATATTCAGTGGTTTTAAAACCCTGATTAAAGTTCGCCGCTTTTTTAATTTTCTTCACTAACTCCGCCGGCATAGGTTTGCCTGTTTTATAGTGCACTAAGTAGTTATCAATTACTTGGTCAGTTGATAACCAACGTTCAAGTAATTGTGACTGAAATTCAGTGTAATCACGCACACCACTATTTAACGTTGGGTAGTCAACATTCGAGGCTAAAAAGTGCAAGGCATGGCCAAATTCATGGAAATAAGTCTCGGCGTCATCCCAAGAAATTAATGTTGGTTCACCCGGCGCTCCTTTGGAGAAGTTAGAGTTATTTGACGATAAAACATTGGTTTTACCTTGGAAAGTGGTATGGCTACGGTAAGTGGTTGCCCACGCACCAGAACGCTTGCCTTGACGGGCAAATGGGTCTAAATACCATAAACCAATATGCTCGCCCGAGGTTTTATCGGTAACTTCCCAAACACGTACGTCTTCATGGAAAACCGGTACTGAACCATCAGTAATTTCTGCAAAGCTAAAGTTAAATAAACGCCCTGCTACGTAAAACATTGCTTCACGTAAATTATTTAATTGCAGATATTGTTTTACTTCGTCTGAGTCTAAGTCGTATTTCGCTTTACGTACTTTTTCTGCATAAAAACGATAGTCCCACGGCTTAATGTCTTTAATGCCATCTTCTTTTTTACCGATAGTTAGCATGTCGGCAACTTCTTCTTCAACACGTGCAATAGCTGCTGGCCACACTGCTTCCATTAAAGCAATCGCATTTTCAGGCTTTTTCGCCATGCGATCTTCTAAACGCCACGAAGCATAGTTTTTATAACCCAATAAACCAACACGCTCATGGCGCAGTTTTAAAATTTTAGCGATCAGTGCATTGTTATCAAATTCATCACCATTGTCGCCTCGGTGATAATAACTATTCCATACTTGTTTACGAAGTTCACGTTCGGTTGAATACGTTAAGAATGGGTCCATAGACGAGCGAGTATTAGTGATCGCGTATTCGCCTTCACGGCCACGATCTTTCGCAGCAGATGCTGCTGCATTAACGACTGACTCTGGTAAGCCACCTAATTGCGCTTTGCTTAAATATAAAACGTAGTTTTCTTCATCAGCCAACACATTATTACTAAATTGCGTATGTAACTTAGCGAGTTCTTGGTTAATGTCTGCATAACGTTTTTGCTTGTCACCTTTTAGTGTCGCGCCATTACGCGCAAAACCGTTGTAGTTAAGCAAGACTAAACGTTGCTGCTCAGGCGATAGTTTTTTCACTTCGTCTGAATGAAAAACCTGTTCAACACGTGCAAATAGTTTTTCGTTTTGACGAATTTTAGAGTAAAACGCCGAAAGCTTAGGTGCCATTTGCGCTTGAATTTTACGAAACTCTGGTGAAGAAACATTGCTGCTCCAAATGCCGTAATAGGTATATAAACGATCAAGATCACTACCAGTCGCTTCTAACGCCACTATAGTGTTTTCAAAGTTAGCCGGCGCTGGGTTATTAGCAATAACTTCAATTTCAGCTAAATTTTTTGCCATCGCAATTTCAAAAGCAGGTACTAAACCGGCAATGCTCACTTGATCAAATGCCGGTACGCCTTGGAAAGGTCCGGTCCATTTTGCTAATAATTGTTGTGCTGACTGCTTTGCAGAAACCGTTGCACTGTCGCTTGCTTGAGCGGGCAGTTGTTTGGCTACAGGCTGAGAATCGTTATTAGCGCTACAGCCAAGCAAAATGCTAGAAACTAGCATGGCTTTAATAAGCGGTTGCTTCATGAAATATGCTCCTAAAAATCTTGTTGTTTTATGTTGGAATATGTAAACCCATCAACTTTAGCAAAAGAAATTTTAAATGTGCCGTAAACATGATGAAAGGTTGGTTTTAAGCGATGAGTCAAAAATATGGTGACCCAATCGCACTACTTATCTGAAAAGTTTGCTTTTGGTCAACATACAATCCTTTAAGGCATTGCGCATTTATTGCACAACGCTTAAAATGCACTTTAGAGTTTAAGCTCTAAATTAGTATTCTTGCAACGCACCTAAGTTTACAGCGCTTGCTGTGGCCGACTCGCTTAACGTAATTGGCTTAACTTAATTGGCTTAATATGGTAACTAGGAAAACGTTAGTTTGAAGCATAAAAAACCTGACAGAAGCACAGCCTTGCTCAATATTATTAGCGCCGTACGACACGACTTTCCTTTCAACGTGCCCGAGTCTAATATTTGCGGAATTTCCTGTGTTGGCTGCCCAAAAAAACTGTTAGAGCTTGTTGATACTGAACTGTGCGACTGGGAAGTAAAAATAGCCGACGGCGTAATTCCCAATTTTGGCGAAATTTCACGTTTAGCAAAACTGTGTGAAAATGTCAGACGTGGCTTAAAACGCAATAACTTAGTTAACCTGAGCTCGGCTTAATAAATACTTCTTTAGCCGCTACTTTTACTAACTTCCGCGTTAAATTCACTTGCAATACGCCCACATGGATGTGGAAGGTAGAGCGACGTACGAACCAAAGCCGTGACCAGCTATTGACGCGTAAATTTACCTTGAAGTAAGCAAAACCAGCAAGCTAGAGGTTAACATGAAAAATATGATGTTATATTTCAACTCGTTAAATATCTCTTAAACCGAGTTCAGGTTAGTTACGTAAACCCCGAGTTATCATTTACCCTACTAAAACCTTATTTTTTACAAGGATTTATTTTTCTAATCAATTAGTTATTTAAAACTACTACTAAATCAAGAAACTACTCGATATTTAACGAGTGTGTGACATTATCTTGATTTACACCAAGTTTTTTCAAGCAATTTTAACTACAATATCGTCACTATTTTGATAAGTGAACATTGTAATGATGCAAATAACCGACCTTAAAAAAGAAGAGCAAATTTTCCCTCTATTTCGTTTAGGTTTTCGCCCATTTTTCTTATTTGGGTCAATCTTTAGTTTTATTGCCCTATTTCTTTGGCTGTTTATTTTAAAAGGCACCTTAGCTTACATGCCTTTTGGCGGCGGTTATTGGTGGCATATTCATGAAATGATCTACGGTTTTGGTGGTGCCATTATCGCAGGTTTCTTATTAACTGCAGTGCAAAACTGGACCGGAGTGCGCGGCGCGCAAGGCACTACGCTTATGGTGCTGTTTGCTTTGTGGTTAGCAGGTCGTGTTTTGTTATTGTTTCCTGATATTTTGGGTAACCTTGCGACAACCATTGTCGATTTAAGCTTTTTGCCTGCCGTTGCTTATGTACTTGGCAAACCTATTATTGCCATTAAACAATACCGTAATTTATTTTTTGTGCCGCTGTTAGCTTTATTTACCATTGCTAATTTAGAAATGCACTTGGCTGTGTATTCACCTAATAACTTTAACTTAATCTTTTCAGGTTATGCCGGTGTCTTGCTCGTGACCTTTTTAATGTCGGTAATGGCAGGACGAGTCGTACCTATGTTTACCGCAAACGGTACACAAACCACCAAAGTATTACCATTGCCTTGGTTAGAAAAAACCACTAACGGTGCGTTAGCCATTGCCATGTTTTCTTTATTATTTCATCCACTGGTTGGCTTTAATGCCACCTTTTTTGGCGTGATATTAATTATTGCCGGTGTTAGCCAAGCAATGCGATGGTTTAGACTAAAACCTTGGATCACCCTTGGCGTGCCATTGTTGTGGTCGTTACATGGCGCATTAAAGTTTATTTGGTTTGGTTTAATTTTATTGGGTGTAAGTTATTTAATTGCCGAAATTCCATCTAACCATATTTGGCATTTACTGACTGTTGGCGGTATGGGCGGTTTAATTTTAGCGATGATATCGCGCGTATCTTTAGGTCATACAGGGCGTGTATTAACACCACCTAAAAGCATGAGCATTGCCTATGTGGCAATTTTATTAGCAGCACTGGTGCGCGCCTTTGGTCCGTGGGGCTTTCCACAAGCAACCAGCATATTTTACGATGTAAGTGCGTTTCTTTGGTTTATTGCATTTGCTATATTTGCTTTCCATTACGGCCCGATGTTATTTAAAGCACGTGTCGATGGTCGACCAGGCTAATTTCCACTAAGAAAACTTTTACCAAAATAAGAGACTCAATATGCGCGCAGTTTTTCTAGATAAAAAAACCTTTCACAAGACGATTGCATTAGATGAAATTAGCGCGCAGTTTGATTCCTTTACTTGCTTTGATGTTACTGCAGAGCACGAAATAATTACTCGCTGCCAAGATGCTGATGTGGTCTTAACCAACAAAGTCGTCTTTGACAAAAAAACACTCGAGCAGTTACCTAAACTCAAGCTCATTTGCATCACGGCAACCGGTGTTAATAATGTAGATATTGCAGCAGCAAACGCTTTAGGCATTACAGTCACTAACGCTAAAGCCTACGCAAAAGGCTCGGTTGCGCAATATGTATTTGCTCAGTTACTTGAATATTTCAACCAAACTAGTCATCACAATGCCAATACCGCTAAAGGTTTGTGGCAGCAAAGCGATACCTTTTGTTATTTAGGTAATACTATTTATGAACTTGCTGATAAGACCATCGGCATAATTGGCTATGGCGATTTAGGACAATCGGTTGCGCAAATAGCGACGGCATTTAATATGAAAGTGATGGTGGCTGAGCGTCCAAGTGCTGTCTCAATACGATCACAACGTTATGCTTTTGATGAGGTTATTAAGCAAGCCGACATTATTACCCTGCACTGCCCGCAAACCCCGGAAACCGAGCAGCTTTTTAATCGGCAAATTTTCTCAAACATGCAAACACATGCCGTACTTGTTAATACCGCACGTGGCGCACTGATCAACAATGACGACCTTATTGATGCCCTAAATAATAACGATATTGGCTACGCCATTTTAGATGTGCTCGATCAAGAGCCGCCAAGGTCCGATCACCCGTTATTAACGGCTGAGCTCACTAACCTTAAAATTACTGCACATATTGCATGGGCGAGTATGGAAGCCCAGCAACGTTTAATTGCCATTGTTGCCAGCAATATTTCCTCGTTTTTCTCCGGCGGAAAATTGAATCAAGTCACATAAGGCATTAACGGCTAAATGTTTTCACATATTTGATGAAAATAATTACAAGATCATAGACTTTTCATAGACAGAGATTTATCCTCTTTAACTAATAAAAATATTTAGTTTAAAGGACTTAAGCATGAAAAAGCTTAGTATATTACTAACTTTTCTATCCGCTGTTTTACTCACCGCTTGTAATGGCCACAACGAAGACGACAGTCAAAGCGATACTGACGATACTCAAAACACCATCACCGATGAAACGGTACGTTTAGGTTACTTTGACGATAGCAACAGCTTTGTTGAAGGTAAAATTAAATTATCACTTGCCGACAATACCGTAAGCGCCGGCGGAACCATAGGTTTGAGCGTAACCCTTGTTGATAGTAGCAACGCCATTGTTACCACACCTGTTACGGTAACTTTTAGTTCAAGTTGTGCCACCAACGGCAATGCAACGCTTGATGAAAGCGTGATCACATCAAACGGCAGTGCCAGTTCAACATTTGCTGATATCAGCTGCGCGGGAACCTCGGGCAATGAAGATGTCGTGAGTGCCTCGATTTCAGTTAATGAATTAACCATTAGTGCCAGCGAAACTATTACCATCACAGGTGAACGTTTAGGCTCAATCGAATTTATTTCAGCCGAGCCAAGCAATATTGTTTTAAAAGGTTCCGGTGGTGTTAACCAACAAGAAAGCTCAACTATTACCTTTTTAGTCAAAAGTGCTTTAGGTAACGCTTTAGCGCAGCAAGAAGTTGAATTTACCTTAGACTCAGTTGCTGGCGGTGTTAGCTTAAGTAAAACAAGTGGCGTTACCAACAATGACGGTTTTATTAGTACGCAAGTCGCTTCTGGCACAGTGCCAACAACAGTTCGTGTTACAGCAACTGCAAGCTTAACGGTTGATGGCGAAACGACTTCTATTCAAAGCCAATCAGATTTACTGTCAATTAATACCGGTTTACCTCACCAAGCTTCAATGAGCATCGCCGCTGATAACTTTAACCTTGAAGCGGGCGATTATAACGGTGAAACAGCCGCAATTACCGTGCAATTAGCCGATAATTTTAATAATCCTGTTGCCGACGGCACTACAGTAAATTTCACCACCGAAGGTGGTAGCATAGAGCCAAGTTGCACTACGGTAGCTGGCGCATGCTCGGTAACATGGACAAGTGGCGATCCAAAACCAGTCGATCACCGCGTAACGATTTTAGCAACCGCAATTGGCCATGAAAGCTTTGTTGATACCAATGGTAACAATGTGTTTGATAACGCAGATGGCAGTGCAATTGCTGATGTAGCTTTTGTTTCATCTGGCTTTGGCACCATAGCTGATGCAAGCTCTGGTTTTAATGATATGTCAGAAGCGTGGCGTGATGATAACGCTAATGGCAGTTACGAAGTTGGCGAAGTATTTATCGATATTAACGGCAATGAAACCTTTGACGATGCCAATGGCTTATTTAATGGTCCGCAATGTCAGGGCGACTTATGTGCCGCTGCCGACAGTCGTTCAATAAATATTAGACGTGCAATTGAGTTGGTGATGTCAGGCTCAGAAGCGGTATTTAGTTTAACCAATGGCGACGGCAGTATTGTGTTTCAAAGTGCCTTTGAAAGCAGTGATGTCGCAGATATTACCGAGCTAGCAAGTCAAGCATTCTTGTTACACTTTACCGATAGCGCCGGACAAAAATTACCTGCTGGCACAACAGTTGAAGTCAGCTTTAGTGCAGGTACCGTTTCAGGTGTTACTAATTATACCGTCAGCAATACCAACTCAAGTGAGGTAGATACCATCGCATTTTCATTAACCAATGGCTTAGACGATGAAGCTGAGTTAGTTGAACTTAACATTACCTTTACCACGCCTAAAGGCGATGTCACTAGTCTTACCCCTATCAATATTCAATTATTGTAATTGGCAGGCGCAGCAAACTTTTTGTTGCGCCGCTATTTTAACGCAAGGCTTTCCTGCTTAAAGGAAGGTTTTAAACCAATTTGATTAAATAAATGATCACTCAGCTTGAGATAAAACGCTTTAATGCAAGGCGCTTTTTTTTAGGAAGGGTAATTCCCTTTCAAAAATAAGTAACACCGCAGTAAAGTGTTTTAGTCAAGCCGTATCGGAGCTTTTCAGCGGCCCGCCCCTCCTAATTACAGTTTAAAAGTATTTGATAGAGAATGACTAAAACTGCAAAAATTTAGCGAGTTCTAGCACCGCTGAAATAGCTCTGAGTTAATCATGTTATTAATCAGATTGGTTTTAAACACCAATCGATAGGCGCTTTGTCTTGAGCAATTAACCAATGATTCGCTTTAGAGAAATGCTGACAACCAAAAAATCCACGATATGCCGACAAGGGTGATGGATGCGGTCCAGCTAACACACAGTGCTTATCTTGATTAATATTTTTGCCTTTCTTCTGCGCATGACTGCCCCAGAGCATAAAAACACAGCCTTGATTATGCTGATTAATGTATTCAATTACCGCATCCGTAAATGTTTCCCAGCCTAGCTTTGCATGCGAATGCGCTTGCCCTTGTTTTACCGTAAGCACGGTATTAAGCAATAATACCCCCTGCTTTGCCCACGATATTAAATTCCCATGATCTGGCGTTTCAAAACCTGCAATATCTGTGCTCAGCTCTTTATACATATTCACCAGCGAAGGCGGCACTTTAATGCCCGGTTCAACAGAAAAAGCTAAACCATGCGCTTGCCCTAAGCCGTGATAAGGATCTTGTCCTAAAATCACCACTTTGATATCACACAATGCGGTTTGCTCAAAGGCTGAAAAAACTTGCGTTTTAGGTGGGAAAATCACCTCAGCGTCAGCGCGCTGCTGAGCAAGTTGTTGCTCAAGTTCTAGGTAATAAGCTTTGCTTTGCTCTTGTTGAAATAAAGGCTGCCAGTCTGTGGTTACATTCATAGTTACTATATCTATCGTGCTAAGCGAGCAGGTATTTTAAATTGAAACGGGTGATTAGGCTATGGGAAAACTGTTGGCTAAGATAAAAGCGAGTGCCAAATTGTTATTTCGCTCGAACAAGCTACTGTCGATATGAGGGAGCATAAATAAAAAGCACAGCCGACAAAGGCACTATCAATTATGCTCTGATATATTTATAGTGGTTAAAATTACATCAATAGTTAACTATATGAAGCACAACCTAAAAAGAGGCGTGAAAGAACAAGGTAAAGCGTTACTATGCGCGCTGGCAATTGCCCCTATGGTAATGATTTTCACCAGTTACAGTGCATTAGCAAGGCAAAGTTGGCAGGCAAATTTTGACAATAACAAATTAGACAATTGGTCGTACGTTTTGCACTCACATGGCATAAAACTACTGACTAAGCCCGACAGCAGTACCAAAAAAAACGAATCTGATCTTGCCGCTTTTATTAGCATTACCGGCGAGCCACATTATCTCTGGCACAACCGCGCCGATTTAAACCGGGTAGAATTACAGTACAAACCTCAGCAAACACTTGAAAGCCAATCAACAACAGTCTCGTGGCAGTTTATGCTGCCAAAATTATTTGAACAAAAACCTTATCAAATCGCGTATTGGGAGTCGGATAAAAGCTATAGGCAAAGTTACCGTTTGCAATTTAACGGCGACAAATTAGCCTTGTATTCAGCTCAGGAAAACCGAGAGTTATGGTCTAAAGCAGGGTTTAAAGCAAACGAATGGTACACGTTAACACTAAAGACTTTGTGGTCAGTCGAAAACGGTAAAATCACGCTTTCTATTAACGGTGAAAAACAAAGTACGAGCGAAGTTGCAACGTTAATATCAAACCAAGAAAATATGTTTTTTCAATTAGGTATACTGAGAGCACAGAGCGATAAAGCCGCTCATATTTGGTTGGATAACGTAACCGTTAGCCACTAGCGTAGAAGAAATAATTGTAGCGCGACAAATTAAACAAAAAATAGGCAGTAAACACTGCCTATTTTTTAATTTTTTAGCTTAAGGGCAATTATTGCTAGCCGTTATTCGCGAGTAAAAACTCACGTAACTGAGCAAAATCTGCCGCCATATCAACCGATAAAATGCTCTCGCTCGCACAATCTGCTAATTCTTTCGGTAAACCAATCGGTTGACCCAAAGTGCTTTCAACAACATCTTTAAATTTAGCTGGATGTGCAGTGCCTAAAAATACTCCAAACTCATCGTCTTTTGCACTGTATTGCAAGGCTTTGTAGGCAACAGCGGCATGTGGTTCGGTGATATAACCTAATTTAGCCAGTTGCAACATAGTTGACTGTGTTTGCTCTTCATCAATAGAAAATGAGGTTACACAGTCTTTATCAACGATGCCACTTTTCAGCATATGTTCTACACGCGGCCAGTTATTTGGGTTACTCACATCCATCGCATTTGACATAGTCGCGACGGTATCATTTGGTGACCATTCACCTGTTGCTAAATAACGCGGCACAGTGTCATTAGCATTTGTTGCAGCAATAAAACGCTTAATTGGTAAGCCCATCGCTTTGGCAAATAAGCCTGCAGTTAAGTTACCAAAGTTACCGCTTGGTACTGAGAAAACAATGTCTTGTAACTTGCTATGACCTTTTTGACGAGAAAGCTGAGCTACCGCCTCAAAGTAATAACAAATTTGCGCCAATAAACGACTGATGTTAATTGAATTTGCTGAGTTTAAACCAATTTGCTCGGCCAATTCTCTATCATCAAAAGCTTGTTTAACAAGTGCTTGGCAATCGTCAAAACTACCGTCGATAGCAATGGTTTCGATGTTTCCGCCTAAGGTAGTAAACATCTTCTCTTGCAATAGTGAGATTTTGCCTTTTGGATACATGATAACAACACGAATATTTTCAATACCGTGAAATGCATGAGCAACTGCCGCACCAGTATCACCCGATGTTGCCGTTAAAATAGTGATCTTTTTATCTTTACTAAAGGCTTGCAAGCAGTTCGCCATAAAGCGACCACCAAAGTCTTTAAATGCTAATGTTGGTCCGTGGAAAAGCTCTAAGATCGAACGGTTTTCATTAATTGGCTGTAACTGTGCAGGAAAGTTAAAGGCAGCGGTGACAATTTTCGTTAATTTCGCTTCAGTTAAGTCTTCATTAACAAATGGGTAGAGAATTTTAACGCTACGTTCAACTAAAGGTAGCGCTAATAACTCATCGATATTGCTAAAGCTTGGAATGTTTTCTGGAAAAAACAAACCTTGGTTTTTACCTAAACCTTGCTTTACCGCACCGGCAAAGCTGACTTGTTCATCATTTTCTTTTAAGTTATAAAATTTCACGTATTTGTCCTATTAATGCTTTTTACTCGGCAGGTACTTGTTCAGCACCGGCTTGGTCAACTTTACAGACATGAACAAAGCCTAAGTCTGTTTGTAAATAATTTTCTTTCAGCCATAACGCTGCAGCTTCGGCTTTTTCTAGCTGGTCACAGACACAAAATAATGTTGGACCAGAGCCTGAAATACCAACCGCTAAACTGCCTTGGCTTAGTAAATAATCGTGTGCTTGCTCGTAACCCGGTAACAAGCCTTTTCGATAAGGTTCAGCAACTATATCACTCACTACTGAAAATGCTTGCTGTTTGTCACCTCGGTGACAAGCGTCAACAAAAGTTGCTAAATTCTGACCAAATTGAATTAAGTCGCTACGACTATAATTTGTTGGCAATACTTCACGTGCTGCTTTTGTCGATACTTCAATACCGGGGTAAGCCATCACGTAATAACAGTCGTCAAAATCAGGCAAGGTGCGGGTAATAATATCAGCATCAGGCACCATTAACTGTAAGCCACCTAAATAACAAGGAGCAACATTATCATAATGTAAACTTCCGCTAATTTGAGCTTCCATTTGTCCCATCATAAAAAGCATGGCTTCTTCATCAAAACCTTGTGAAAAGCTTTGCTGATAAAAAACATTAAGTGCTTCTAATGCAGCAACCACAGAACATGCACTTGAACCTAAACCACTGCCTACCGGCATTTTTTTATCCAAGGTTAGCTTAACGGTTACCGGCTCAACATTTTTGTTTAATAATGCTTTATTAAACAGCTGCAAGCAATGCCAAACAATATTATCGGTTGGTGCACCCGGAAGCTTATTGGCAAACTCGCCAACAACAACTAGGCTATCTTCACTTGCTTGCTCAACACTAACCACATCACCTAACAATGTACCGTCAACAGGTTTTACGGCGAGCCCTAAAACGTCAAAGCCAACACTTACATTGCCGATTGACGCTGGGGCAAAAACTGAAACGCTCATTAGTGTGTTTGCTCCCACGCTAAAGTTCTAAGAACATCACCAAAGACACCTGCGGCAGTAACTGCTGCACCCGCGCCATAACCACGTAATACAAATGGTAATGGTTGGTAGTAACGAGAGTGAATCGCTAAGGCGTTTTCACCATCTTTAATGCTATAAAGTGGATGATCTTGACCAACCGCTTCAATGGACACCTGACACTTACCATCAACTATATTGCCAATATAACGTAATACTTTACCTTCGGCTTTCGCTTCGTTGACACGGTCGCTAAAGGCTTGGTCAATTGAAGTCAAGTTATTCATAAAGGTGGCAACATCACCACTTGCATCAAAGTCGCTTGGCAGTACTGACTCAATCGTGATATCAGAAATATTTAATGCCATACCTGACTCACGCGCCATAATAAGTAATTTACGGGCAACGTCCATACCGCTTAAATCATCACGCGGGTCTGGTTCAGTAAAGCCATTTTCTTTCGCAATAGCGGTTGCTTGAGAAATTGACATACCTTCTTCTAACTTGCCAAAAATGTATGACAAGGAACCCGATAAAATACCTTCAAAACGTTGCAGTTGGTCACCTGCTTTAATCAAGCTTTGCAAAGTATCAATTACCGGTAAACCAGCGCCGACTGTGGTTTCATATAAGAAGCGACGATTGGTTTTTTGTGCCGCTTCTCTTAATGCTTGGTAATATTCCCAAGAATCGGTATTGGCTTTTTTGTTTGGCGTAACCACATGGAAGCCTTCATTTAAGAAGTCCACATAGCTCATTGCTAATTCTTCATTTGAAGTTGAGTCAACTAACACCGGATTGATTAAATTATTTTCACGGACAAACGACTTAATGTTAGCCGCCGTTACTGGCGTTGCATCTTTACCTAACGTATCTTGCCAGTTAGCAAGGTCGATACCTTCCGCATTAAATACCATGCCTTTACTGTTGGCTAAGCCATACACTTTTAAGTCAATATTTTGTTCGATTAAGCTTTGTTGCTGGCGAGAGATTTGCGCAATCAATTCGCTACCAACCACACCACAACCAACTAAAAACACATCAATAGTTGGCTTGTGTGAGAAAAAGTTCTGATGGCTAACTTTCATTGCATCTTTACATTTTCGCTCTTCGATAACCACAGAAATACTGCGCTCTGACGAGTCTTGCGCAATAGCCACTACGTTTACACGTGCTTGGGCAAGTGAGCTAAAGAATTTCGCTGCCACACCTTGTTGATGATGCATGCCATCACCCACAAGCGAGATAATTGATAAGTTCGTTTTTAACTCTAACGGCTCTAATAAGCCATTTAATAACTCTAATTCAAATTCTTGCTGTAAGCTTTGTTTCGCACGAAGTGCGTCTGATGAATAAATACAGAAACTGATGCAGTATTCACTTGATGATTGGCTAATTAATACCAAAGAAATGTTTTCACGGCTCATTGTCGCAAATACACGAGATGCCATACCCACCATGCCTTTCATGCCTGGGCCTGAAACGTTAACCATGGTTAAATCATCAAGGTTTGAAATCGCTTTTACTTTTTTCTGTTGATCGTTTTCATTGGCAATTAACGTGCCCGGCGCTTCTGGGTTACCGGTATTTTTGATCAAACATGGAATATGGTATTGCGCGATTGGGCCAATCGTTTTTGGGTGCAGTACACTGGCGCCAAAATAAGATAACTCCATCGCCTCTTGATACGATAAGTAATCAAGTAATTTAGCATCTTTGATTAGGCGAGGATCTGCGTTAAATACGCCATCAACGTCAGTCCAAATTTCACAACATTCGGCTTCAGCACATACCGCAAGTACCGCAGCGGAATAATCAGAACCATTGCGTCCTAAAGTGGTAACATCGCCTTTAGAGTCAACGCCAATAAAACCAGGCATTAAGGCAATCTTATTTAACTGCGCATATTGTTCTTGGAATTTTTCTTTACATAAGACTAAATCAGCAACAGCGTTTAACGACTCGTCGTTAGTGCGTAAAAACTCTTCTGGCGCCAATACTGACACTTTTTCATCTTTTGCTGCCAATACAGACTCAAGAATAGCAACACTTAAACGTTCACCTGTGCTGATAATACGTGCACGGATATGCTCAGGGCAAAACGACAACATAGTTGCGCCATGCATATAGCGGCTTAATTGATTTTCACAGTTAGCGAGTGCCTGCTCAGCGTGTTGGTGATTAAAGCTTGATACACTTGCAGACAGATCATCAATAATGGTTTGAATAGCAGTTTTGAAATGCCCAAGGTCAGTTTTTAATTTTACATCATCATTAATATTTTCAGCCATAGCGACCAAATGATTGGTAACACCTTGTGGCGCAGAAACCACTACAGCAACAGCAGATGACTCGCTTTTGTTTTTGATGATTTCAGCAACCTGAAGAAAGCGTTCAGCAGAAGCTAATGATGAACCACCAAATTTAAGAACACGCATGTTTATTCCTCTTACAACGTCAATTTTCTGCCTAAACAATTTGATGCCAACCATCAGCAACTAAATCCTTTAAGTCCATAAAACAAAAAAGCCCGGAACCTTATTTGGTAGCGGGCTTTGATAAAAGTACTTATTTACACATTAGCCGACAGCTACCATCCCAGTATGGGTGATAGTGGTAATAATAATTCGGGTAGAACGGCTAATAAATTTCATGAAGTTAAAATGCCTTAAGTCAAGATAAGTGTCAATGAAAAATTGCTATTAAAAAGTTATATTTTATGAATAAATGACGTAAAAAATGAATAATTATAACTAGGGTTACGCGGTTACGACCAAATTTTCGTAGTTTTTCATAGTGCAAACTTTATTGCGCCCATGGGCTTTTGCCTCATATAAGGCAGTGTCGGCACATTTAATCAGCTCTTCGTAACCTTGAATATTTTTATTCAATATTGCAACACCGATACTTACGGTACAACGAATACTATTTTCTTGGTGTGTAAAGACAGCTGTTTCAATCGCAATTCGAATACGCTCAGCAACATCTAAGGCGCCAGTAATGTCAGTTTCAGGCAAAATAATGCCAAACTCTTCGCCGCCGTAGCGACCAAATTGGTCACAAATGCGCAGTAAGCTTTTAATTTTTTTGGCTGTTTCAACCAAAACAGTATCACCACCTTGGTGGCCGTAACGATCGTTAAGTACTTTGAAATGATCTAAATCGAACATGATCAACGCTAGGTCGTGTTGATAACGTTGGGCGCGAGAAAACTCTTGTTCAAGTGAATTTTCCCAATGCTTGCGGTTAAAGATTTGCGTTAAGCCGTCAATACGATTTGCCAACGCCAATTCATCAAGCGTCATTTTTAATCGATTTTGGTAATGACAGACATCAGTGGCATCTTCAATTAAAATGCAAATATGCTTAACATCGCCTGCGGTTTCAACAGGTAAAAATGTGCAATTTTGCGCCATAAATAAACTGTCGGTACTAATTTGACGAGTATGCGGTAGTTCAAACAAGTGATGACGCTGTTCCCATGAGCAAAACGAAGGTGTATTTAACTGCAATACACTTAATAATTTTCGCTCAAACCAACGTTTAGGCAATTCAGGAAAGACATCATAAACCGATAGGCCAATCACTTGTTCAGGGGCTTTGTTAGCGTGTACCTGTAAAAAGCGATTCCATTTAACTATTTCACCACTGCCGGTGACAATAAGTACGCCAGTATTAATTTTGTCAGCTATCGCCAATGAAAAGTCTTCGGGGTTCATTAATATTGTTCCAAAATACGGTCAATCATGGTTTTTATATGCACGATCGCAGACTCAGGTATCAATAACACCATTTCACAATTAAATGAGTAGTCGGTGACTTGATAAATAATACGAACCTTTAGGGCAATATCCCAGTTAAACGAAAGCTGACCAATATGATCAGAAACAGTGGAATAGTTATTTGATAATAAACGCGGCGCGCTATACGACATTTGATTGTCAATTTGTCTGGCAAATACGTTTAAAAAAGTGGTTGTTAAGATAGAACTCAAATCGATAATTTGTTCTTCATCTGACAACTCATCAGGTTCATAACCCAATAAATCAGCCAATCGGTCTGAGTCTTTTGGTTGATACACCAAAAGCGCTTCGCCGCGAATACCATCATAGCCGAAAAAACCTTGGCTAACGACCGCAATAGAGTCTTGGTTCTGTCCTAACGAATTGGTGAGGGTTTGTGCATCAACTTGCTCAATATTGGGCACTTTCAAATAAATGAAGGTATCTAAATAGCGGGCAAGTTGATCGCTCGCTTGCCCCATTGCTACGTTAATCAGCTCTTGCAAGCAATCTTGCTGATCTTCATTTAAATTTAAATGGCTCATAGCACAGCAAGTTCTTGTATATGTTCTAATAGTATTTCAGGCTTAACCGGCTTGCTTAAAAAAGCTCGCGCACCGAGTGCTAACACCTTCTTTTGCATCTCTGGCTGAACATCAGCTGAGATGACAAATACACAACATTCAATGGCTTCTTTTTGAATAACTTCTAACACACCAACACCGTCAAGTACCGGCATAGTTAAGTCGAGAAAAAGCACATCTATTTTTTGACTGCGTAAAACATCTACAGCTTCTTGGCCATTGGTAACTAGCTGAACACCGTCACGATAATCTTCAGGTAAACTGCGTAATACCTGTTTTCTTGCTAAGTTTGAGTCGTCACAAATGAGAACAGACAAATCCATTATTTTCTTCCCAGTTTTTATTATTTTTATGCGCTCAACTAATCTACCTTAAATTTATTTGTTATTAAATAATTAACGGAAAAATAAAACAAAAAAGGTAGCAATTAAGCTACCTTTTTTGAATTTGTGCAGACAATTAACGTCAACTCGGCATTCGAGTAAACATAAATGGCTAAGCTAACATTAAATTAAGCAGAGCAAACGACAAAAATGCAGACCCAAAATATAACGTCGATAATTTTACATAATGTAAACGTGTTTTCATGCTTCCACCTCTTCAATTTAACTTGATGTTTTTCAATCAATATTTATGCCAATCGTTTGGTTAACGATTAAAGTGATTTAAAAATAATGATTAACAATGTGGAGACATTTTAACCAACAGCGCATAACAACACTGCTACAAGGTGTTTCAGCCTCGTTAATATTTGTAACCTAAAAATTGAAGGATATCGCGTATTTTTAAAGAAAGTGGAATGAAATTACCACGTTAGATCCGCTTGATGGGCTTTTAGCCAATTTTTTGCCGCTTTTACATTTGGATAAAACTGAGCAACTAATTGCCAGAAATGACTGGAGTGATTTAAATACTGCAAATGACAAAGTTCATGAATAATAACGTAATCAATAACAGACGTTGGCGCCATCATTAATAGGTAATTAAAACTCAGTTCTTTTTTGCTATTGCAACTGCCCCAGCGCGCTTTGTACTTTTTAATTTGATAACGCTGAGGAAACAACTGCGTTATTTGGCTAAGTTCATCTAACCTTTGCGGTATATAGGCTTTTCCCAATGTCAGTAACCAAGCTTCAAACGCTTGGGCGATTTTTTGGTGAAGTGTATCCTCACTTGCTAATTGATATTTATATTCAAGGACAATCGATAAACTATCTAAGCTTTCAGTGACACTAGGCTGGCTAGCAAATTCAATAGCAAGGCTTTTTTGTACGCCTTTAATCCATATTCGGCTGCCATGTTCAAACTGAATTAACGGCGCTTTATTTTGTTGTTCTGTTTGTTTTTGCTTTAACCAAGTCGCTTTTGCTTCAACAATAGCGGCAATATCTTGCTCGCTGACATAATAAGGAGCGCGCACAAAAATAGCGCCTTGCTTAACTTGCAAGCCAACCGTTTTTCTTTTTGCACTGCGAATAAGCTGGTAGTTTAGCGACATCAAATAATAAGTAGATAAACAGTGATTACACTAATTACGCAACGTCTTTAGTCTCTGTTTTTTCAACCGCTTTTACTTTTGCCTTAGGCGCAGGTTTCGCTTTTTTAGCTTGTAATGCAACTAACACGTCTTCACGATGTTGAGCGAGGAAAATGCTTAACTCTTCCGTCATGGTTTCGGTTAGTTCAATAGGTGAGCTTTCAAACATCGCCGTTAGGTTATCAGCCATATCGAGCATCTTGTCATATTCATCAGCACTTTTTTTATCCATGAACGTTTGAACCTCTACACCTTGCCTAATTACTACAAATCGACTTTCAACTGCCATTAGTTTTCCTCACCAAACCCGCTTTATTTATCATAAATAAAGCACTTAACTGTATAAAACATCAGTATCATAACAAGCATCTTGGTAAATTCCAAGTTTATCACCTGTATTTCATCTTAAGACAAATAACCGCTTTAACTGCTTTTTTATGTCTAAATATCTACAGATGTAAAACATCATTACAACAAAGATCGGGGGGATATTTCCAGAGTTGATGAATAACAACAAGATAGAGATCAATAAAAGCGGCGAACAAATATATTCATTTACATTCATCACCGGCAAATTAACACTTTTCTTTAAAAAACCTTCCATGATGAAAGTGCGTGCAGTGCTTGAACGCTTATAAAAATTGTTCGTATATCATTAATGGAGAGATGTCATGAAAACAGTAAAAGCCACAACATTAGCAGTAATAACCAGCGCCCTTTGTTTAGCAGGAACCAGCTTTACCAGCTCAGCCATGGACGAATATGTAGAGTCCGCCCTGATCAATGTCTGTAAGTCGGCCATGAGTAACAGTGTTATCCGTTACAACAAAACGATTAAAGGCTACCGTTTAAAAAATAAAACCGTTGCCCTTAAAGTAATGTGTAACGGCGACGATATTATCACCTTCGCCGAAAAACATAATGCTGATAAAACCGCAGCACGAATGTCAAAAGCGCTTGGTCAGGTGCAAATTAGCGACTTAGCGTTAGTACAAAAACAGTCGGTTACTTTTTAAACCAACACAAATAGTAAATTTGCTTAACCAGCTTGCAGTTATTAATCACAGCGAATCAACTCTCATTTTGTGGTAGAGAGTTGCATTGCTATTTCATATAGAGTGTTTATTAAATTTTACGTACTCTGAAAGTGCGGCCTTTCATTTTACCTTCTGATAACTTTTTCAGCGCTGGCTTTAATACTTTGCGCTCAACAGCAACATAAGCCCAGTTATCAAACATTTGTATTTTGCCAACTTGCTTACCTTCAATGCCACCTTTGCCAGTTAGTGCACCTAAGATATCACCCGGGCGAACTTTTTGTTTTTTACCACCATCAATTTGCAACGTGGTTACTTTCGGTTGATACGGTGAATGATCAAGCACGTCTGTTGATGGTAAAATATCTGGCGTAATGGTTTTATCTAAATAATCTTCCAGTAAGCCAACTTTATAACTTTCTTTTTCAGAATATAATGAACAAGCAATGCCCTTGCTGCCTGCACGCCCCGTTCGACCAATACGATGAACATGAACTTCACTATCACGTGCAATATGGTAGTTAATAACCATGTCTAACGAGTCGATATCTAAGCCGCGGGCTGCCACATCGGTTGCCACTAATATCGCAGCACTTTTGTTAGCAAAACGCACTAAGGTTTGATCGCGATCGCGCTGTTCCAGATCGCCATGAAGTGCCACGACACTGAAGCCGTAATTATGCAACCTATCGGCTAGTTCTTGCGTTTCACGCTTAGTATTACAAAAGATCACCGACGACTCGGGTTGATGTTCAAGTAATAACAAACGTACCGCCAAAGAGCGCGCTTCATCGTGATGTTCAACCTGATAAAACTTTTGCTCAATACTGCTATTATCATGGCTTGATTTTGCTTCCACCATAACAGGTTTAACCATAATACGCTGCGCAATCGATTGGATTTGTTTCGGGTAAGTGGCACTAAATAATAAGGTTTGACGGTTCATCGGAGTTTTATCAACAATTAAGTCAATTGCTGATTGAAAACCCATTTCTAACATGCGATCCGCTTCATCAAGCACTAGCATTTCAACATCGTCTAGGCGTAAAGTGCCTTTGCCAAGGTGATCTTCAATTCTTCCTGGGGTGCCGACAATAATATGAGCACCATGCTCAAGCGATCCTACTTGCGGACCAAAAGGCATACCGCCACATAACGTTAATACTTTAATGTTATGAATCGTGCGCGCTAGGGTACGAATTTCTTTGGCAACTTGGTCGGCCAATTCACGTGTTGGACACAAGACTAAGCTCTGAATACGAAAGCGTTTTACGTTAAGTTTTTCTAATAAACCTAAACCAAAAGCTGCCGTTTTACCTGAGCCGGTTTTACCTTGGGCGATAACATCTTTACCTGCCAACACATGCGGTAAGCTTTGCGCTTGAATATCAGTCATCTGCTCATAGCCAAGGGAAGTCAAATTTTTGAGTAAATCTTTAGATAAATTAACGGAAGAAAAAGCAAGTTGGCTCAAGGGTGTGTCCTGTTATGCAAAGGCTAAAAATACAGCGTGGTTAATATTGGCCATTATAACAGCATAGTGATCTTAGGTGGACTTATTCCTAGCAATAAATACAAAGGGGCACATTTTGCCCCTTTGATAATGAAAATTTTATTTCAACTGCCTTAAATGCTAGGTCAAATATTATCTTAAGAAATTATCTAAGGTAGTGATCAAATAACTGCACATCGACCATTTCACCAGCACATACTTTGCCTTGGCACGCAGGTAAAACGATATAACAATTAGCAATGGCCATACTCGATAAAATCCCTGAACCTTGACTGCCTGTGCTATGTACAACCGTTTCACCTTGCGGGTTTACCGACAACACGCCACGTTGAAAGTCCATGCGGCCGGGACCTTTTTTCAATGCAGTTTCTGTTTTCACTTTTAATTTAACTGGCTGGTAGTCATGACAATTTTGCATTTTTATTAACGCAGGAATTGCCAATAAGTGTGCCGTTACAACAGCTGAAACTGGGTTGCCCGGTAAGCCAAAAAAGTAGCTATTAGGTAATTTGCCAAAGGCAAACGGTTTACCCGGCTTCATGGCTATTTTCCAAAAGCCAATTTCACCTAATTCATCTAACACCTCTTTGGTGTAATCGGCGTCGCCAACAGAAACACCTCCTGATGAAATTACCGCATCCGCATTTTTATCTGCTTGTTCAAAAGCCGCTTGTATCGCTGCTTTGTCATCTTCAATAATGCCGAAGTTGATCACGTCAACATTTAATCGTTGCAACATGCCCGATAAGGTATGGCTATTACTTTCAAAAATATCACCATCGGTTAATGCCATTCCCGGTTGTTTTAATTCATCGCCGGTAGCAATTAGCGCCACTTTTAATTTACGTACAACAGTAACTGTAGCGACACCTAATGACGCCAACATGCCAATATCAATGGTGGAAAGTTTGCGGCCTTTGGCAAAAAGTAAGTGCCCTTTTGCAATATCTTCACCTGCACAGCGAACGTTGTCGCCTTCTTTTCTTAACGACAGAAAATGTACGGTATCGCCTTCAACTTGACAGTTTTCTTGCATTTCAACCGTGTCGCAATCGGCTGGCATTTTTGCCCCTGTCATTATGCGTACACATTCGTTCTTGCCACAGCTGCCGGTAAACGGTTGACCAGCCATTGAACGCCCTACTAAAGTTAAGCGTTCGGTATTGGCTCTATCAGCAATGCGAAACGCATATCCGTCCATTGCAGAGTTATTATGCGGCGGGACATTTATTGGGCTGTAAATGTCTTCTGATAATACGCGATCAAGCGCCGTTTCAATATTGATCGACTCACACTCTGACACTGGCTTGATCTCAGCCAACATTTGGGCAAGAGCATCTTCAAAGGGTTTAAGTCCGGGCGCAGAACAACAATCAGACATTATTTCAATTCCTACAAGTAATTAAAAAACTAGTGAGGGTAAAATACCCTAAAATCAATAAGGGTATTCTTGATTCAAATCAAGCTAAGCCCAGCAAGATAATATTACTATAAAAATAACAAAAATAAGCTATACTTGATGTTTAATTTTTACTAACGCTGATGCGTTGTGTAAGAATCACACAATCATTATTCGCCGAGCTAATTTAACTAACATTAAGGCATTAACATTTGCTGTTAGTCTCTTAATTATGTTTTCTTAGCCGTGGTTTGTTCGACTTAAGCAATAACAGTTAGTAGCGACCAAACCGCCAGGGTTAACGAGGAAACGAGTTAGCCTCCCGACATTTGGAAAGGTGACATGTTAACAGACAACTTCGGCCGCAAGTTTTATTACTTGCGCCTATCAATTACTGATGTTTGCAATTTTCGTTGCAACTACTGCCTACCTGACGGTTACGCTTGTGATAACGATCGTGACTTTTTAAGCTTGCCTGAAATTAAAAGAGTGGCAAACGCGTTTGCACAAATGGGCACTGAGAAAATTCGCATCACCGGCGGCGAGCCGTCTCTACGTAAAGATTTACCCGACATTATCAGCGCATGTAAACAAACGGCTGGCATTAAAAAAGTCGCTATTACCAGTAACGGTTATAAATTACCGGAACATCTTCCCGCTTGGTTAGACGCAGGCATTGATAATATTAATATCAGTATCGACAGTTTAGACCCAAGACAATTTCATGCCATAACCGGGCACAATAAATTAGATCATATTCTAAAAGGCATTGATATGGCGCTCGCAGATGGTCGCCCTAATATCAAAGTCAATACAGTGTTAATGCGTGAATACAATGGGTACGATATTCAAAGCTATTTAAATTGGCTAAAAGATACGCCAGTGACCTTACGCTTTATCGAGTTAATGCAAACCGGTGACAATCAAGAATTTTTTGATGCGCAACATGTACAAGGTTCACGCATTAAACAAAACCTGATTTTAGATGGCTGGCTACCTTGCATTCAAGAAAAAACAGCGGGCCCTGCACAAGAGTTTTATCATCCTGATTACCAAGGAAAAATTGGCCTAATCATGCCTTACAGCAAAGATTTTTGTAATACCTGTAATCGCTTGCGCATTAGTTCATTAGGTAAATTGCATTTATGTCTTTTTACTGAAGAAGGTCTATCGCTAAAAGAATACTTGCAACAAGATGATGTCGAGCCATTAAAAGCGCGTATTGCCGCAATGATGCACGATAAAAAAGCGACTCACTTTTTACAAGACAACCTAACGGGTGCAACAAAAAACTTAGCCATGTTAGGTGGTTAACTCTTTGTTTATTCGAAGTAACCTTTATTTATGATCACTGTAGCTAACATGACAACACCACAAAATAGATCTCAGCAAGACTGCCTCGGCATAGTGCTCGCTGGTGGTCAATCGTCACGCATGGGACAAGATAAATCCCAGTTAATGCGTAACCAAGAAAACATGCTCAACTTTAGTCAACAACTACTTGTTGATGCCGGCATTGCGCAAACGGTTATTAGTGGTAGTCAACATCAAAATGATAATGCAATCGCTGATGTTATTGAACAAGCAGGTCCTTTAGGCGGCATTTATAGTGTCATGCAAAAACATCAGCCGAAAGCGGTGTTGATACTACCTATCGATTTACCGCTTATGACCAGTCAAGCGCTCAAGCAGTTGAAACTAACGGGTGAATTAAGCCAAAAAGCCTGCTTTTATCAAGATAATTTTTTACCTTTATATTTGCCCAACAACGGTTTACTTGAACTGTTTTTTCAACAAGCGTTTCCACAATCTGGACAAGGCTTTTCAGGTAAAGGTCCATCAATTAAAGGCCTATTAAAGCAGTTGCCGCATCAAACATTAACGGCAAGTAACCAACAAACCTTATTTAATACCAATACGCCTGAGCAATGGCAGCAGGCGAAAAACATATTTTTGAACAAACGGAGTTCTCATGTCTAAGCATGGCGGCAATGAATTTTTGCCTTTAAATATTGCGGTACTTACCGTATCTGATACTCGCGATGAGTCAAACGACACATCTGGTCAAGCGTTAGTTGAACGCCTAACGGAAGCCGGCCATAACCTTGCAGAAAAAGCGATTGTCAAAGACGATGTTTATCAATTGCGCGCAATCGTTTCAAAATGGATTGCTAGCGACCAAGTGCATGCCGTTATTTCAACTGGCGGCACCGGCTTTACCGTACGTGACAATACGCCAGAAGCATTAACACCTTTATTTGATAAAGCAGTAGAAGGTTTTGGCGAGGTATTTCGCCATGTGTCACTGCAAGAAATCGGCACATCAACTATTCAATCGCGCGCTTTTGGCGGCATCGCTAACGGCACAGTCGTGTTATGTGTTCCCGGTTCAACAAATGCTTGTAAAACCGCATGGGACAAAGTCATTAAAGAGCAGCTTGATGCCAGTCATCGCCCTTGTAATTTTGTGCCGCACGTTAAAATTAGCCAAGCACAAGCTTGTCAAACACGTGGTTAATCAGCTATGAGCGATTCAAACACCCCAAGCTTAAGTCACGTTAACGCCCAAGGCGAAGCGAATATGGTTGATGTTACTGAAAAGTCGATGACATCTCGCACGGCAACTGCGCAAGGCTTTATTAAAATGAGCCCGCAAACCATAAAGCTTATTCACCACGGTGATAATAAAAAAGGTGATGTATTAGCTGTCGCCCGTATCGCGGGTATTCAAGCCGCAAAAAAATGCAGCGACTTAATTCCGCTTTGTCATCCTCTGATGTTAACTAAAGTACAAGTTGATTTTGAAATTGATACCATCAACAACCAGGTCAAAGTGGTCAGTTTATGCCGTTTAACTGGGCAAACTGGCGTGGAAATGGAAGCGTTAACTGCAGTGTCGGTTGCTTGTTTGACCTTATTTGATATGTGTAAAGCGGCCGACCCTAATATGGAAATTTTTGGCATAAAAGTATTGACCAAAGAAGGTGGAAAATCTGGTTCTTGGCAAGCCAAAGGGCAAAATGTAGAAAAGGAACAAGCATGATCAAAGTGATATTTTTTGCGGCACTTCGTGAACAATTAGGTTGTGGTGAAATTGAATTAGCCGCACAAGACTTGCAAAACATTGCTGATGTCAAAGCGAAATTAGTGCAATTACATCCGAATTGGCAAGCAACATTTGAAAACCAGTCACTGTTAAGTGCCGTTAATCACGATATGGTTGACGCACAGACGCAAGTTACATCTGGTGATGAAGTTGCCTTTTTCCCGCCGGTAACAGGTGGATAATTTGATGGCAGAAATAATCAGCATTCAAGCGCAAGACTTTAGCCTAGCTGACGAGGTTGCCCTACTCGAAGAAAATAACCCAAGCGATGGCGCAGTCGTCACCTTTACCGGCCGAGTGCGCAATAAAAATGAAGGCCTTCAAGTGAGTGGCTTATACCTTGAACACTACCCGGGTATGACAGAAAAATCGCTCGACAAAATCATTACCATTGCCAAAGAGCGTTGGAGCATAGGTCGCGTAAGAGTTATTCACCGTATCGGTCAACTTGCCATTGGCGAGAAAATTGTCTTTGTTGGTGTGACTTCAATGCATCGCAAAGATGCCTTTGCGGCGGCAGAATTTATTATGGATTATTTAAAAGTACAAGCGCCCTTTTGGAAAAAAGAGCTTACCGAAAACGGTGAAAAATGGCTTGACGCAAAAACTTCTGACAGCAATAAAGCGCAGCAATGGGAAAGTTAAGTGCTGCGCTTATTATCTTTTTTGTTGCCGCCTATTAAACAACGGGCAAACCAAAGCCAGTACATCATCTTGGCTTGCATCTTATGTATTTTTAGCTTTTCATCTGCTGCAAAACAAGACAAATTGCGCATTGCTGTTGCGGCAAACTTTGCGCCGGTATTAGAACAACTGCTACCAAGCTTTAACAAGCAAACCGGTATTCAAACCCAAGTGATCAGCGGCGCAAGCGGCACTTTGTATCAACAAATTTATCACGGCGCCCCTTTTGATGTGTTTTTATCAGCCGATGAAAAAAGAGCACAACAGCTAGAACTTGACCAACTTATTGTCAGCAATAGCCGCGCAACTTATGCCATTGGCGAACTCGCCTTGTTTTCCAACACCCACAAATTATTATCGCTAGCGCAGCTAAAAAATTATCAGAAAAAAGTCGCCATCGCTAACCCTGCCATTGCACCCTACGGCAAAGCCGCCAAAGAAGCGTTAATCAGTTTGGGCTTATGGAACGATTATAAAAAACAACTGGTTACTGGCATTAATATTAATCAAACTTTTCAGCAAGTACGCAGCAAAGCCGTTGAACTTGGCGTTGTCGCCTATAGCCAATTAGTGCTAAACAACTTATCAGGTATAAAAATTGATGCGAGGCACCATCAGGCCATTAACCAGCAACTGGTGATCGTCAAGGCCAGTAAACAACATGCTAACGCTCAGCAGTTAAAAGACTATTTATTAAGCGCGCCAGTACAAGAAAAAATCCGCCAGTTTGGCTATCAGTCAGCCGCAGCGTTAGCGCAACAAGGTGATTTGTAATGCTTGAAAACTCTGATTTCATTGCCTTGCTCACCACCTTAAAAATGGCAGGGTTAACCACCATTATTTTGATGCTTATTGGTACGCCACTGGCATGGATGATGGCTAATATGACCAGCCGATTTAAAGTCATTTTAGAAGCCATTGTCGCCTTACCTTTGGTCTTGCCACCGACAGTATTAGGGTTTTATTTATTGATCGCCTTCTCGCCTCAACATTTACCCGGCCAAGTTTGGCAACAAGTTACCGGCCAGCAACTTGCTTTTAGTTTTAGCGCTTTGGTGATCGGCTCGATTATTTATTCTCTGCCGTTTGTGGTGCAGCCGCTACAAAAAGCGTTTGAGCAGTTAGGTCACGATTATCTTGAAGTGGGCGCAACGTTAGGTGCAGGGAAACTTGACCGATTTTTTCATATCGTTTTTCCGCTCACAAAAGCTAGTTTTATTACCGCCGCAACCCTTGGTTTTGCACATACCATTGGCGAATTTGGTGTGGTATTGATGATTGGCGGCAATATTGAAGGTGAAACGCGTGTTTTATCGATTGCCTTATTTGATCATGTTGAAGCGTTTAATTACGCCAAAGCGCATACGCTTGCGCTGAGTTTGTTAGTGGGCTCGGTGCTATTGCTGGCCTTGGTCTACTTACTTAATTTTCAAAAACCAATGTCAAATAATGGCAAACCTGCAGCAGGTAAACAATTATGGTAAATGCTGCAAATAACACAAATAGCATCGCAATAGACATCAAGGCACATTTTGAGCCATTTTCTTTAAGCATAAAACAACGCTTTCCTGCGCAAGGGATTACTGGCATTTTTGGTCATTCAGGCTCAGGAAAGTCGACATTGTTACGCATAATTGCCGGTTTAGAGCCTAATGCACAAGGTCAAATTACCTTTGATCAACAATGCCTGCTCGATACTAGCACTAAGCGTTTTATCAAAGCCGAACATCGCCATATTGGTTTGGTATTTCAAGACTCACGCTTATTCCCGCACTTAACGGTAAAAGAAAATTTAGACTTTGCGGTTAAGCGCTGTCAGCGTCCTAGTTTAGACTTTGATGAAGTAATTGAGTTGACCGCGCTGAATGAGTTAAAAAACAAAAGTATTCAGCAACTCTCAGGCGGAGAAAAACAGCGAGTTGCACTGGCCAGAGCCATATTGGCTGAGCCAAAGCTTCTGCTTCTAGATGAACCGCTAAGCGCGTTAGACAAAGACAATAAAGCCTTAATGTTGAATTTATTGGTGACCATTAAAGACAAACTGAATATTCCGATGTTTTATGTCAGTCACTCTATGGCAGAATTACAGCAAGTTGCTGAAAATTTGTTAATTTTAGCCCAAGGTAAAATAGTCGACTTTGGTAATATTCACCAAGTGATCCACCGTTTAAATACACCTAACAATAAAAATTCATTAATCAAACAGCAAACCAGTTTAGCGTTAACGGTAAAAGCACATCATAGTGAATATGGTTTAACCCGTTTAACCATCAATAGCGATCAACACATTTATTTACCGCTACTTGATGAGCAAATAAAAGTGGGCAGTGAGTTACGCTGTTTTATCTTTGCCAACGACATTAGCATTAGTTTAATCGAGCCAACAAACTCGTCGATTGTCAATCACTTATTCGGAACAATTTGCCAAATAAAAAAGCAAGACAGTAGTGTGCTACTGACCATTGAATGTGGCGATCATCAGTTTTTCACTCATATTACCAGTCTGTCGTTTAAACAATTACAGCTTGACCTTAACAAGCAGGTTTACATTCAATTTAAAGCCAGTGCAGTAAAAACGTTTCATTTACCTTCAGGAGTTTAACCGGTGTTATCTCAACAAGAACAACTTCGTTATAGCCGTCAAACTATACTTAGCCAAATTGGCGAGTCAGGGCAACTAAAACTTAGACTAGCCAAAGTACTGATTGTTGGGCTTGGCGGCTTGGGTAACCCAGTTAGCATGTATTTAGCGGCAGCAGGTATAGGTAAATTATTACTGGCTGATGGCGATAAAATTGAGCTGACCAATTTGCAGCGCCAAATTATGTTTAACGAACAAGATATTGGTAGCAACAAGGCCGACTGCGCCAGTGAAAAACTCAGCCAACAAAATGCTGATGTTGATATTGAAGTGATTGACGAAATGCTTGATCAAGAACTTTGTGACTATTACATCCCCGATGTTGATGTGGTGATTGATTGCACCGACAATATCGGCACCCGTTATTTACTTAACCAAGCGTGCCTAAGGCATAAGGTACCTTTAATTGTGGGTGCTGCGACAGGTTTTGACGGTCAACAAATGGTGATTGATCCTAGAGATGAGCACAGCGCTTGCTACCAATGTCTGTTTCCAGAAAGTGAAAAAGCACCCGCGAATAATTGTCAAACCGTGGGCATACTTGGTCCAGTTTTGGCGATTATAGGTGGCATGCAGGCATTGCAAACCATAAAACTCATTACTGGAAATCAGGTGAAATTAAGCCAACTACATTTGTTTGACGGCTTAGCCAACCAATGGCAGCAATTTACCATTAAAAAACAAAAAAATTGCCCTGCTTGCCAACCTAAGTAAGCACACGGGTATGTACATAAGTGCCACTTTAAAATCGATGTATCAAAAAAACATTAAAAACTAAGCATTAAAAACTAAGCATTTTGAATATAAAGCGCTAAAAAACAAAAAGCCCTCAACAGAGGGCAGTCATTTAAACAAAGCTTAATATTTGGTTTGTCAGTTTGGGAAGTTGATGACTAACGATATAATCCCATATTTCGTTCATTAACGGCTTCTCGCCAACCACCTAGCCATTCCGATCTAGCATCAACATTTTGATAAGGGCAGTTATCCTTTGCTCTGCCACCAAGTCCGGCTTGGTAACCGTTTGAATATGCTCTGCCTAAACGATCTCTTTTCTGTCTTTTCATGCATGACTCTCCATTACTAACGCACTTTAACGCACTGATAATTAAATAAAAACTCTACATCCAATATCGACTTCTAAAAACAACCGACAATTTATTAAAGATTAATTTCAGTTTTATGACAAGTGAAAATATGTAATTTTAAGTAACTTTTATGTTCTTTATTTAGCCGTTTTTATAACCAATTCTGGCTTCATTAAAAAAAACAAAGTGTTAGCAAAGCTCTCTTGAATGAATAAAAATCATTCGTCTTTTTTAATCAGTGGTTGTAGCATTTCTTCTAAGCCATTGAGCTTAATTTCATACATTAATGCCAATTGTTGACCCAGTTTTCCTTCAGGAAAACCTTTTGATTGAAACCAAACCAAATAAGGCTCTGGCAATTGAATAAGTTTTCTACCCGCATACTTGCCAAATGGCATGACTTGATTAATAGCATCGCTTAATTGTTGTTGATCGTTTAACAAAGTTTTTCCTTCTTAGCACAGGCTAGAGCATGTTGACCTTTGTGATATAAATTTTGTTCGAATTAAACTGCGGTAAATTGTCGCAGTTTGTTTGTTTTTTATTCCAACCAACGCAAACCCGCAGTAGACTGATTTTGTTCACTTTACATTTGTAACGATTTATATTGGTGGTTAATACCACATGCGCCCTACGCTGACTTAGTTGGTGTTGGGCGTTTTTGTAACTTACGTTGTAAAGTTCTTCGATGCATAGACAGCTGTCTGGCAGTTGCTGAAACATTGCCATTATTAAATTTTAATACCTGCTGAATATGCTCCCATTCCACTTGCTCGGCTGATAGTACCTTATCTTCATCTTGACTAATCACCGGCTCAGTTTTCGCTGCCTTTGGGTTTAGCGCTGCCAATAGGGTTTGGGTATCAACAGGCTTAGTTAAATAATCATCCGCACCAAGTTTTATCGCATCGACTGCTGTGGCGATACTGGCAAAGCCAGTTAATAAAATAATACGACTTTGCGGTCTTAACTGCCGCATAGGGTTAATTAAATTTAAGCCACTTTCATGGTGTAGTTTCATGTCGAGCAAAATAAAATCGGGCAAATGGCGATGACACGCTAACAAAGCATCGTTGCAAGTGTCGGCATGCCAGCAAGTAAAACCGTGTTTTTCTAGGCGCCTTTTTAAGGTATTAGCGAAAGTTGTATCATCTTCGACTAATAGTAGTTTCATTGTCTCGCTCACCTCTATTTCTCCTTGACTAATGGCATGCTCAAAGTAACTTTTGCGCCGCCACTTTCATGATTAGTAAGTGATAACTTACCACCTAAGCGTTCTAAACTTGAGTGACTTAAAAAAACAGCCATACCTAAACCTTGGTTGCTTTCCACCGGTTTTACCCCTAATTCAGCCAATTCTGCGCGTTTAAAACCTTTACCAAAATCACGAATCTCTAATTGCCAACGCTGTTTAACGATATCGCTATTTAGCTCAATATTGTTATTGTTGTTGGCCTTAGTTGCCCGAATGCCGTTGTTAATTAAATTTAATATCGCGGGCAGTAACGTGGCGTCTGAGACCACTTTATGGTCCGCAAAGCTCTGCATAGCCGCTAAATGATTTATTTTAATGTGAACATCTGGGTAGTTTAACCCTAAATTGTCAGAAATTTTATCAAGTATATCAGCGCAACTTTCAAGTTGACTGGTTTGCTCTTTAATATCAAAGACCATTTCCCGAAATTCGCCTAAGCTTTTACTGCATCTTGCAATTTCAGTTTGCATGTCTTCAACCGCTTCATTACTTGGAAAGTCTTCTTTTAGTTCATCCGCTAATAGCTGAATGGTGGCAATAGGTGTCGCTAATTGATGGGTAATTTGCGCGGATGCAACTCCCAATGAAATCACTTTTTCTTGTTTGAGCTGTTCTTCGCGATAAGCTGCAATCGCGCGCTCTCGCTGATTAATGCTGCGTGCCATTTTACCAACGACGATAGCGACAACCCCGGTAGAAAATAAAAAATTCACCCACATCGCGATAAAATGACCTTCCATATTGCCGTGCATCATGTGCATGGGGGTAAGCCATAATAATACGCTGTAACAAGCAATAGCCGAAACGGCCACTAACGATAATAACCACGGTGTTAAGGTTACCGCCGCAAGTGCAATAGGAAGCAATAACAAGGAGACAAAGGCATTGGTTGCACCGCCACTAAAATAAAGCAGCAATGATAAAAAGAGAATGTCAGCGCTAATTTGAATGACCAAATCGCGCTGCTGTGCACTGCGCCGCCAATAGTAACCCCCACTTGCCAAAGTAAAAGCAATTTCAACCAATATTACCGCCATTAACGGCAACCAAGGTAGCTGATGATCTAAGCCTAAATTAACAAATAAAATCAAAAAGAATTGAACCAAAATGGCGGCGCACCGTAATACCAGAATCATCTGTATTTGGCTGACACCTTTGGTCATTTCACTAAAAAAGCCACTCATGGTGATTTTATTTCCCTTAATTTCATTCTATTGGCTGAATAATAACAGTTGAATAGGTGAAGTAAATTGATTGAACGAGTATTATTGGCTTTTATCAAAACTCTTTGTCGTTAAACAAGGTTACTTACATGAATCGTCAAATAATTACGCTAGGTGCTGGTTGCTTTTGGTGTGTAGAAAATATTTTCGCTCGTATAAAAGGGGTTGAATCTGCTATTAGTGGTTATGCTGATGGTGACATTGAAAACCCAAGTTATGAACAAGTCTGCTCAGGTAATACTAATCATGCAGAAGTGGTACAAATCACCTTTGATAGCGACGTTATTTCAGTGTCAGAACTGTTGACGGTATTTTTTGCGATTCATGATCCAACCACGCTAAACCGCCAAGGTGATGATATTGGCAGCCAATATCGTTCGACCATTATTTATCACAATGATGAGCATGCCCAAGCCGCTAAAAATAAAATTAACGAGCTAACCCAAGCCAATAGTTTTAGCGACGCCATTGTTACGAAAGTTGTACCCTTGACGCAGTTTTATTCAGCTGAAAGTTATCACCAAGATTATTACAACAACAATGGTGACAATCGCTATTGTCAGTTGGTTGTTGCCAAAAAGATCCAAAAATTCCTTGAGAACTTCCCTCACTTGTTACAAGAGAGTTAATACCAAATGGGTAGCAAACATAAACCTGCTACCCATTTTTATTGGCTTAGACTGCTTCCTCACTCTTATTCCAACAAAAAAACTCCCGCTAACAACAATTTAACCGACCTCAGTTACACTTGATTACTTGTTAGTGATAATCGTTATCATTAACATGGCGAGCAATTATTATTCTCACTTTCCGCTTATTGGAAGAACCATGAAATACGCTCCTCTTGTTAGTGCCATCGCCCTTGCCTTAGTGTCCACGCACAGTGTTGCCGACGATTCAAACATCGAAATTATTGAAGTTAAAGGGAGTTATTTTAATAACTATAAAGTTGATAACGCCAGCGGCGCAATGCGCGGTGATATGTCGTTGCTTGAAACAGCACAATCAGTCAGCGTTATTAACGACATCATTATTAATGAGCAGTTAGCGACTACGTTAAGTGAAGTATTACAAAATGACGCCAGCCTTATTGCAGGTTCAAAACAGCGTAATCGTGAAGTCTTTAATTTACGTGGCTTTGAGTTAAGCTCTAACAATGGCTATTTACGTGACGGTCATCAGCATTGGTCGCATTATCAACAACCTATTGAGATTCTGGAAAGTGTTGAAGTGATCAAAGGGCCATCGAGTATTTTGTATGGACAATCTGCCCCTGGTGGTTTAGTTAACATGGTCACCAAAAAGCCAACTTTTAATCGTTTTACCACTGTAGGCGCTGATGTTGACCATTTAGGTTCAACGCGTTTTACCTTAGATAGCGGCGGCGCATTAAACGACGATGAAAGCCTGAGATATCGCGGCGTATTAGTACAACAAAACGCAGTTTATGAACGCGAATATCAAAATGGTGAACAGCGTGAACGTGACCGCCTTTTAGGTGCCTTAGTTTTAGACTACGACGTTACCGATAACTTATTAGTGCGTTTTCACGCCGATCAAACCAATGACAAAGCCGGTTTAGATACTGGCGCCTGGTTAAATAGCGACGGTAATGTAATTGGCGACAATAAAACCATTCGCGACATGTCGTGGGCGTTTACCGATATTACGGTGAATAATTTAGGTGTTGATGTTGAATATGCATTAAATAATGAATGGCAGTTAAAAGCAGGTATTAACAAGCAAAACTTTGAGCGTCAGCGTTTTGAGTCTGCACCCAAGTACAACGAAAATGTCGAGCATGGTCAAAGTTATACTTCAAGACCTTATGACCGTTTTGATGACTGGGAATTTAGCACCGCCTACCTAGATTTAACCGCTGATTTAACCTTAGCAGGTATGAACCATCAATTATTAATAGGCGCCAACGGCCTTAATTACTATTATCAACAAACCAAATACGATGGACAGTCGTTTGACTATACGGTTGGCGATAGTGAACCTGATGCCAATATTAACTACGACGAAATTGCCAGCCAGAGCATCACTGAATATCACTATTACGGTTTTTACTTTCAAGATCTCATTAGCTTAAACGATCAATGGCAAATATCATTAGGTGGTCGTTACGATATCCAAAAGAAAGACAATGCCGATAATGAAACCTTCTTGCCAAAAGCGGGGATTTTGTATCATCCAAGCGACGAAATCACCCTATACGCAAGTTATAGCGAAGGGTTTGAGCCACAAACTACCGAAACAATCGTTGATGATTCGGACGTAAATTATGGTATGGAACTCGAGGCAATGACCTCCGAGCAATTTGAAATTGGCGCAAAATGGCAGTTACTTGATGATCGCTTATTGTTGACCGGTGCCATTTTTGATATTACCAAAAATGGCATGTTAGTCACTGAAGATTATGCTGGTCCTGGCGACTATCAAACCATTACTACCCAAGCAGGTACACAGCGTCATCAAGGTTTTGAACTTGGCGCACAAGGCTCAATTACCGACCGTTTATTTTTAATGACTTCTGTGATGCAATTAGATGCCGCCTATGGCGAAGATAATGACGTAACGCTAGCTGGAAATACGCCAATCGATGTACCAAAATGGTCTGCGTCATTGTGGTCACGTTACGAATTTAACGAAAAGATAGCCATTAATGCTGGCGCGTTTTATCAAGGTGAGCGCTACGCTGATGTTGAAAATACCATAGTAAAAGATGCTTATACGCGCATTGATATTGGTGCGACATATAGCAGCACGATTTATCAGCAAGAAGTTAACTTTCGCTTCAACATTGAAAACTTATTGGATAAAACCTATTTAGCTGGCGGATCTTATTCAAGTGTCACCGTTGAAGATGGCAGACATTTCCGCCTGTCGATGCAAATGCCTTTTTAACGCTAAAATGTTTAACGCTAAAGGCTTTTGCGACTAAAACTTATGTCGCTGCATCTAGCTTAAATAAAAATGGCTAAGAAATTACTTTCTTAGCCATTTTTTGTATCTTCATAATTTAGCGAGTTTTTTACTAATACATCAAGGTATACAGTTTTCTACGGTACTTAGTCGCTAATGGGTCACCGTCTGGCAGTGCTTTTAAAATATCGAGCAATAAGGTTTTGCTGGTTTGATCGCTAGCATCAGCCTGCATCAAACGAAACAAAATAGCTAACGCCTCTTCATTGCGATTAACTTGATTATATTGCGCTGCTAATTGTTGTTTAAGTGAACTATTATCTGGCTCACTCGCCAGTTGTGTTTCCAATGCCTTGATCTCTGGAGAGTCGGCAGCCTGACTGGCTAATTCCAATTTTGCCATTACCGCTTGATAGTCGCTATCTTGGTCGATCATGGTGATGGTCGCTAACAACTCTTCTGCTTCGCTCAGTTTACCGGTTTGAATGTAAACCTGTGCCAACACTAATTTGATATCAGCGCGGCTACTATCTAGCTGATACGCTTTGGCGATCGGCGTTAATGCGTCATTGACATTATTTTGAGCAAGCAGTTGTTTGGCTTGAACTAGCAGTTCGTCTTCTTCTTTAGGTAAATGCTTAACTAAAAAGGCTTGCAAAGCTTCGTCGGTTTGTGGACCAGATACACCATCAATCGGTTGACCGTCTTTAATCACAATAACTGTTGGTAGTGCTTGTAAGCCAAATTGTTGAGCGATTTGTTGCTGTGCTTGGCAATCAACCGTGGCAAATAAAATAGCCTCTTCTTTACCTTGCAATGCAATCGCCAATTTATTTTTTAACTCAACACTTTCAGGAATTTGTTCAGCCCAAAAGTCAATTAAGACCAGTTTCGATTTTGATTCTTCAACCACAATCTGCTGAAAGTTTTCTAAATTTATTTCGACAACCGATGTATTCACAGCATGTTCCATTTTTAAATTAATAATGTCTTATTGATGATTTTGGGGCAAATGCGCTTAGTTCAAGCACCTTATGCCAATTGGCTTAAGCATAGATAAAATATAACAAACCAAAACCGAGAATTAATCGATAAATAACAAACGGCATCATGCCTAATTTATTCACCAAAATAAGGAAATAATGGATACAGGCGTATGCACTAACAAAAGCTAAAATACTGCCTAAGCCAATGGCCTGCCAATCAACAGGTTCCATTGACGTAATGAGTTTTAACGTTAAGTAACTGCCCGCCATAGCAATGGCAGGAATTGACAGTAAAAATGAAAAACGTGCGGCATTGTCACGACTTAAGCCAAGCATTAAACCTGCAGTCATAGTAATACCTGAACGAGAAGTGCCCGGAATAAGTGCCACTGCTTGAGCAATGCCAATAATAACGGCTTTTTTCAGCCCCAGTTTTTCCATTCCAATATGTTCAGACTCGGTTCTTTTGCCCGCAAGCAAGTCGGCATAGGCAAGCAAAGCGCCAAATATTAACGTGGTTGCGGCAATTACAAGTGCAGAACGTAAATGCTCTTCAATTAAATCTTTACCTAATAAGCCAAAAAGCCCGGCAGGAATTGTCGCAAGAATAATCCACCACGCTAATTTGCCGTCAAAACTGTTGCTATTTTTTTCAGGGCCAATGCCAACAGTGCCAAACCAAGCTACCGCCATCGCGCCAACTTCTTTTCTAAAATACAACACCACGGCAAGCAAGGTGCCTACATGCACCGCAACGTCAAAAGCAATGCCTTGGTCGTTCCAGCCTAAAATTGCTGATGGCAAAATTAAATGTGCTGAACTGGAAATAGGTAAAAACTCAGTCAATCCTTGAATTAATGCCAGAATTAAAATTTCGATGGTACTCATTTTTAATAAAACCCTTTTAAAGTTTTTACTATTTGTTAGTTAATTATTTATTGGTTGAGCGTTTACAGGCCAAGTTAACGCTACTTTGCGTAGCTGTTGGCTTGTTTGGTCAAAACTTTGCCAAAGCTGATCAATAGTTTGTTTTGCTATCGGGTGTATAACATCGCCGGCAAGTTCGGCTAATGGCCACAAGACAAAAGCGTTAGTGCAAATTTCAGCGCGAGGAATTTGTGCAGGCGATGAAAGCACTAAATCATCATAAAGCAGTAAATCTAAATCTAAGGTGCGTGAGCTAAATTTTTGTGCATTTTCTTCACGGCCGTGAGCAAATTCTATATCACGCATAGTTTGCACTACGTGTTCGATACTTTGCTTGGTATTGGCGCCAATTACCATGTTATAAAAGTCATCGCCGTCAAAACCGACAGGGCTGCTTTCAAATAACGACGATAAGGCAAGCTCGCCAAAAGCTTGTTGAAGTGCTGATAAACCTAAGTGTAAATAATGGTCTCGATTAATATTGGTGCCTAGCGAGATATAAATTTGCGCCATTATTAGCGTTGACCTCTTTCGATTTCCACACCCACAGTTTGCGCATTGTGCACCGCACCAGGTTTACCAATCGCCAGTTTTAACCACGGGATGTGATAACTTTCAATTAAATAAGCGGCTAAACGCTCGGCAAGCGTTTCAATTAAATCAACGGGGTTCGCGTTTGCAAAAGTGGCAATAGCTTCTGATATTTGTGCATAATCTAATGTTTTTGCCAGCTCATCATTTTCAGCAGCTGCGGCGATATTCCAACCCATTTCCAGATCGATAACTAAGGTTTGTTTGATCTCTTTTTCCCAAGCATAAAAGCCAATGGTGGTTTGAATGCTAAGACCTTTAATAAAAACCTTATCCATAAATTTGTCCTTCAGTTTTCACTTTAAAAATAGCCAAGGGTTAATAAATTCTGTGACCTTTAGCACATATTTTTATCAACAATAACTAAATAAATGGCGAGTTTACCTGTCAAGCCCTAGAAAAACTAGCTAACTAAACGATACAATTATAAAATAATTGAAATTTTAGTGATTGAAAGGAAATAAGAAGGCTTGATGTTATTAACAACATTAGTGATGACAATTTTAGCTTATTTCATTGGCTCAATATCGAGTGCGGTATTGCTGTGCAAAATCACTAACCTGCCCGATCCGAGAACCGTGGGTTCTAAAAACCCAGGCGCAACCAATGTATTAAGGCTAGGCAATAAATTCCTCGCCGCCTTAGTATTATTTTTAGATATTTTAAAAGGCACAATTCCAGTTTGGAGCGCCTACTTTTTAGCAATAGAGCCGGTTTATTTAGGCATTATCGCTATCGCAGCCTGTTTAGGGCATATGTACCCGATATTTTTTAATTTTCAAGGTGGTAAGGCGGTAGCAACCGCATTTGGCGTACTGCTACCAATAGGTTTAGATTTGGGTGCTTTGTTAATTGTGACTTGGCTGTTTGTGGCTAAAACAACCAAGTATTCAAGTTTAGCGGCAATTGTAACGGTCTCGCTTGCGCCGTTTTATACGTGGTTAATTAAGCCTGACTATGTTTATGCGGTACTTATGTTAAGCACACTGATCATTATTAGGCATAAAGATAATATCGTTCGTTTACTTAAAGGCACCGAAAGTAAAATATCATCTAGCGTGTTAAAATAAGCTAAATTGCTGCTAGCGTATCAAGCGGCCAGCGCGGCGTCGCTTTAAAAGTTAAGTCAGTATCAACCCCAGCTTTTAAGCGTTGCATGCCCGCATAAGCGATCATCGCACCATTATCAGTGCAAAACTCTGGACGCGGGTAAAAGACTTCACCGCCAAGTTTTTTGGTGATCACCGTTAACTTTTCACGCAGCGCACTATTGGCACTTACGCCACCGGCAATAACTAAACGTTTTAATTTACATTGCTCTAATGCGCGGCGACATTTAATTGCAATGGTATCTACCACAGCTTCTTGAAAGGCATAAGCAATATCGGCATGCACTTGTACTTTTTCTTCTTCGCTAGTTATACGTTCATTTTCTTTATAAATGGTATTAGCGGCGAAGGTTTTTAAACCACTAAAGCTAAAGTTTAAACCGGGTCTATCGGTCATAGGACGCGGAAATTTATATTGCCCTGCACGGCCGTTTTCAGCCATTTTGGCGAGCACTGGCCCGCCAGGATAATCTAACCCTAACAGTTTTGCTGTTTTATCAAACGCTTCACCGGCAGCATCATCAACCGACTCACCAAGCATTTCATATTGGCCAATACCGTCAACTCTTACTAACATGGTATGTCCACCCGAAACTAACAAAGCAACAAACGGAAACTCTGGCACATTTTCTTCTAGCATCGGTGCTAATAAATGCCCTTCCATATGATGAACAGGTACAGCTGGTAAATTCCAACCATAGGCTAAACTGCGACCAATTGAGCAGCCGACTAATAATGCGCCGACCAAACCTGGGCCTGCGGTATACGCTACGCCATCTAAATCTTGTGGCGTCATATTCGCGTCGCTTAACACCTCTTTAATTAACGGAATGGTTTTACGCACATGATCGCGAGATGCTAATTCGGGTACAACGCCGCCGTAATCTGCATGTACAGCGATCTGACTATATAAACGGTGAGCAACAATCCCTTCAGGCAAATCGCCTTGACCATCGTCATAAATGGCTATACCTGTTTCATCACAAGAGGTTTCAATACCCAAAATTCGCATAAATAATCCTAAACTGTAGCGCAGAAAAATTGATTCAATATAAACAACGCGGCGATTTTACCTGTCTTGAAAAGAATTCACCACCTAAAACCGATTAAAACTTTACTTTGCTATAGGCTTGGCTATAGAATACGTCACCCATTTTTAAATAGAGCGGGTGATGGTCAAGCAATAATGCTTAGTCTAATCGCCGATTTATATAGATACATACTAAGGTAAGAGGCACAATGCCAGTAATTAAAGTTAGAGAAAACGAACCATTTGACGTAGCACTACGTCGTTTTAAACGTTCATGTGAAAAAGCAGGTATCCTTTCAGAAGTTCGTCGTCGCGAGTCTTATGAAAAACCAACTTGGGAACGTAAGCGTAAAAAAGCAGCAGCAGTTAAACGTGCCGCTAAAAAACTTTCTCGTGAGAACGCTCGTCGCGTTCGCATGTACTAAGATTACCTTAGTAGCTTTTTGAGTTTTAGGATCAATTAATGAGCCTACTTAATCAACTCAAAGATGAAATGAAGAACGCCATGCGTGCCAAAGACAAAGTTCGTCTTGGCGTTATTCGCATGGCGTTGTCAGCTGTAAAGCAAGCCGAAATAGACCACAAAACCGAAGCAACCGACGACAACATTATTGCCGTATTAACCAAAATGGTGAAACAGCGTAAAGAGTCGATCAAAATGTTTACCGACGGTGGTCGCGATGATATGGCAGCAAATGAATCAGCCGAAGTTGTTGTACTAGAAGAATTTCTACCTCAACCACTAACAACTGATGAAATTGCCCAATTAATTACCCAAGCAATTGCCGACACCGGTGCAGCCTCAATGGCTGACATGGGCAAGGTAATGGGGGTATTAAAACCTATCATGCAAGGCAAAGCCGATTTAGGCGCGGTGAGTGGTCAAGTAAGAGCACAACTCAACGCTTAATCCGTACAGTTCTTGAAAGATTTCAGGTATAAAGTCCTGAACATTCGTCGCTTCTTCACATCCGTGTGACCGCGACATACGTTCGTCCTGAACTTAAACCGCGAAAGCTTCATGCCTCGCGGTTTTCTATTATTAGAAACACCTCAATTGGCCAATCTATAGTATTCAACACCTGCTTGTGCCAAAATTGTAGTTCATTATCTGTCAGTAAAAGAGCATTATGGCTGGATTAATTCCCCGACAATTTATCGATGATTTATTAGCAAGAGCAGATATCGTTGAGTTGATAGACGGTAGGGTTCCGCTTAAAAAAGCTGGCAAAAATTACCAAGCATGCTGCCCTTTTCATACCGAAAAATCTCCTTCTTTTAGCGTCAGTCAAGACAAACAGTTCTACCATTGCTTTGGTTGTGGTGAACACGGTAATGCCATTTCTTTTTTAATGGAGTTTGACCGCTTAGACTTTCCCGACGCAGTAGAAGAGCTAGCTTCGCATTACGGTATGGAAGTACCTAAAGAAGAAAATACCTTAAGCCCTGCCCAGCAACGACAGCAACAACAAGCCTATCGTCAAAAACAAGATGACTACGAATTGATGGGCAAAATCAGTCGCTTTTACCAGCAACAGCTGAAAACCGCGACCGATAAAGACATTGCGATTAATTACCTAAAAGGTCGTGGTTTAACCGGCGAAATCGTTAAACGTTTTGGTATTGGCTATATTAGCGATAACTGGGACGGCATGATGAAACAGTTTTCTTCTGCCAATACTAACCAGCAACTTATTGATTTAGGGATGGCAATTGAAGGTGATAAATCTCGCCCTTATGACAGATTTCGCGGGCGGATCATGTTTCCTATTCATGACAAACGTGGTCGTGTTATCGGTTTCGGCGGACGTGTTTTAGGCGACGGTACGCCTAAATATTTAAACTCGCCAGAAACACGAATTTATCATAAAGGTCACGAACTTTACGGCTTGTTTGAAGCCAAACAAGCGAACAAACAGCTTGACCGCCTTGTGGTTGTTGAAGGTTATATGGATGTTGTAGCCCTTGCCCAACACGGCGTTAATAACGCGGTGGCATCGCTTGGCACAGCAACGACTAGCGAACAATTACAAACCTTATTTCGCACCGTAAAAGAAGTCATATGTTGTTATGATGGCGATCGTGCAGGTCGAGATGCGGCATGGCGTGCAATGGACAATGCACTACCGCTTATTCAAGATGGATTTTCTCTGCGATTTGTCTTTTTACCCGACGGCGAAGACCCTGATAGTTTAGTGAGAAAACAAGGTCGTGAAGCATTTGAGCAAATATTAAATACGGCAACACCTTTATCTGAATTTTTGATGGAACACCTATCCAAACAAGTTGACGTAAATAGCCTAGAAGGTAAATCTAAATTAGTAGAGCTATTTCAGCCTTACCTAAACAAGCTGCCACAAAGTACACTTAAAGACGGCATTATTACCTCTATCGCCAATCGTTTTGTTGGCGGTGTCGAAAAACAACTTGTTGAACTGACCAAGCGCAGCAGCCAAACTGCACAGAAAAAAGCGGTTCAGGTAAGCAGTAAAGCGACACCGGTAAGATTTGCTATTGCATTATTATTAGAGCATCCCCATATAGTAAAAGCGCTGCCAGACATAACCATTTTACAACACCTAAATTTACCGGGTGCAGACTTGTTAAATCAATTACTTAGTCTGTGTAGCGCTAATGAAAACATTAACAGTGCCCAACTTATTGAATACTTCAGAGATACCCCGCAAGGTCAGCAGCTTTCTAAGCTGATGTTTTGGCAACACGGCATTGAAGAAAATGCGGCAGAAGATGTATTTCTCGACAGTATTGAAAAACTGCTCAATACTTTTGTAGAACAGCGCACAGAAGAGTTAATGCAAAAAGGGCGAAATAACCAGCTTAGCCCTGAAGAAAAACAAGAATTACAAGCCTTGTTAAATGCTTAACAAGACAAGAGAAACAAACAAAATAAAATTATACCAATGAGCTTAAACACTATCACAATTGTGTACTAAGCTTTTTTGCAATGAAATGTAAAAGCACTCAGTTAACTACTGGTAATTTAATCGCCAATTTGTTAAAATCGCCTGCTTTACGTTTCTCGTATAGATAGTCAATTTTTTATAATTTACAGGTGGATACTCGTCAATGGATCAAGCCCCACAATCTAGACTTAAAGAGCTAATAACCAAAGGTAAAGAGCAAGGTTATTTAACTTTTGCCGAAGTGAACGATCACCTACCTCAGGACATCATCGATTCCGATCAGGTTGAAGATATCATTCGCATGATCAACGACATGGGCATTCAAGTATTTGAAAATGCACCTGACAAAGATGACCTGATGATGTCAGAAGCTAATACTGATGAAGACGCTGCCGAAGCTGCGGCACAAGCTCTTGCTACAGTAGAAAGCGAAATTGGCCGTACAACTGACCCTGTTCGCATGTACATGCGTGAAATGGGTACTGTTGAACTTCTTACACGTAAAGGCGAAATTGTTATCGCTAAACGTATCGAAGAAGGCATTAAAGAAGTACAGCGCTCAGTTTCTGAATACCCACCGGCAATTAATTATCTATTAGAGCAATGGGATAACTTCGAAGCTGAAGAAGTTCGTTTAAGCGACATTATTGTTGGCTTTTTAGACCCAGATGCTGAAGAAGAAGAAATTCCAGCAGCGGCAACTCATATCGGCTCAGAATTGTCTAAAGAAGATTTAGACGATGAAGACAAAGATGATGTTGACGATGAAGAAGACGAGGAAGAAGAAGATACAGGTCCAGATCCTGAACTAGCTCGTGAAAAGTTTGGGCTATTACGTGAAGCCTACGAAGCGGCTAATAAAGTCATCAGTGAAAAAGGCCGTGGCCATAAAGATGCAGAAAAAGCGATTGACGCTTTAGCTGAAGTCTTTAAAGAATTCCGTTTAGTACCTAAGGTATTTGACCGCCTAGTGAAAAACATGCGCAGCGTGATGGACCGTTTACGTGTTCAAGAACGTTTGATCATGAAGCACTGTGTGGTTGGTGCTGGTATGCCAAAAGCTACCTTCATTAAAATATTCCCAGGTAACGAAACTAAAAAAGACTGGTTCGAAGAGCAGAAAAATGCAGGCCTTCCTCATTCAGCTCGCCTAGCAGATATCGAGTTAGACGTAGAGCGTTGTATCTACAAACTGAACCAACTTGAAGAAGAAACCTACCTTAACGTACATGGCATTAAAGACATTAACCGTCGTATGTCAATTGGTGAAGCAAAAGCTCGCCGTGCGAAAAAAGAAATGGTTGAAGCGAACTTACGTCTAGTAATTTCAATTGCGAAAAAATACACCAACCGTGGTTTACAATTCTTAGATTTGATCCAAGAAGGTAACATTGGTTTGATGAAAGCGGTTGATAAGTTTGAATACCGTCGTGGTTATAAGTTCTCAACTTATGCAACGTGGTGGATCCGTCAAGCGATCACCCGTTCAATTGCTGACCAAGCGCGTACAATTCGTATTCCAGTACACATGATCGAAACCATCAATAAATTGAACCGTGTTTCGCGTCAAATGTTACAAGAAATGGGTCGTGAGCCAACGCCTGAAGAATTAGCCGAACGCATGGTAATGCCTGAAGATAAAATTCGTAAGGTATTAAAAATTGCCAAAGAGCCAATTTCAATGGAAACCCCAATTGGTGATGATGAAGATTCGCACTTAGGTGACTTTATCGAAGATGGCAGTGGTGAATTACCGGTTGATTCAGCAACGTCTGAAAACTTAAAAGACGCAACACACGAAGTACTAGCAGGCCTTACAGCCCGTGAAGCTAAAGTACTAAGAATGCGTTTTGGTATTGATATGAATACCGACCATACCTTAGAAGAGGTAGGTAAGCAGTTCGACGTTACCCGTGAGCGTATTCGTCAAATTGAAGCGAAAGCGTTACGTAAATTACGCCACCCTTCTCGCTCTGAGCAACTAAAAAGTTTCTTAGACGGCGAATAAAACCTGCCAATCAAGATTTAACTAAAGGAGTGACTTGTCACTCCTTTTTTATTGCAATTTTTTCATTGTTTAAATTATTAGGTTTGCTACCCTTTAACTGCGCTTAATAATCAAATTATCTAAATAAGGTAAATACACTCATATGCGATTTTTTATCAAAGTCATTGGCTTAACTCTTTTTTTATCCTTACCAAGCCTAGCTCAAGACAACACCCAATTCGAAATTACCCCGCTCGTTGGTTACCGCTTTGGTGGCGACTTTACCTCTGGCGCTGAAAACAGCAGGCAAAAGCTAGAAATAGAAGAAGACGTAAATTATGGATTAATTTTCGCTTGGCCGTTTGATTTTGAACGCCAAGGTGAAGTGTTGTTCAATCACTACCAAACAAGCTTTATCGACAATACCGGCGTTACCCCACTTGCTGAACCTTTGAATACCCAACTTAGCGTAAGTTACCTGCATGTAGGCGGCAACACACCAATCAACCAAGGCAAAGGTAAAATTCCTTTATGGGTGTCTGGTGGCCTAGGCTTAACACATATTTCCCCAAACCATGACGACCTTTCAAACGAAACACGTTTTTCAATTAACTTAGGTTTATTCACCAAGTATGAAGTAAGCGACAATATCAGCCTGCGTTTAGGCACACGCCTATATGCCACCTTTTTTGATTCGGAAAGTTCAGTGCTTTGTAACGACAACAACTGCGCGATTTATGTTGATGGCGACGTATGGTTTCAAAGTGAAGTAAATGCAGGCATAACCGTCGCATTTTAATGACTGATAAATTATCAGCAAATAGTTTTTTGTTTAAAAAAACACCTAACAGTATCAAATGACAGTTTTTTTAAAACTCTTTAGGTGACAACAAAATAAAAAATGCTTATACTTCTCGCCGCTTTAAGTTGATAGCCTTATCACATAAAGCGGCAGTACCATGGCCCCTTAGCTCAGCTGGTTAGAGCGCCCGACTCATAATCGGTAGGTCCAGTGTTCAAGTCACTGAGGGGCCACCACTTTTACTGACTTTTCTAGTAATTACCTACTAACATATACTCGCTTGTGCTACCTCTGTGCTACTAAATATCAAAAAAATTGATATTTCTCGATTATCACATAAGTAATTAATTCGATAAAGAATGTTTTCTCAGCATTTGGCTTTAAATTGCCAAGATAATAATTTTAAGTCACAGCCAAACGAACTACTTCATATTTTCAATAGCGCATACCAATCCTAATTTAGTCTTAACTCATCACAATCAATAGTCAGCTTGGCCACCAAAGCAGACATTCGACAAAAATTTTAAGGTGGCTATAAGTCATCTTAAATATTTTATTTAATTCCATACAGTTAATTACATAGTTGAAAAGTCAAAGTAACCTGTATTAGCCTACATATTGATTTACAAAAGTTTTTTTAACTGATAACTTTGATATTAGGATGTACAAAAGGATATTATCGTTAGGTTAATGCTCTGCTGAGCAATCTGACAATTTATCAAATATAAGGGAAGGTATGATCCAGTCTGAATTTCAGCGTTTTCTGCAAACTTTACTTTCATCTCCATCTAGTGCGTCAGTTCATAAATTCGCTAACTTGGTATTAAAAAGCCTGGGTGAAATTGTTCCACTAAGTACTCATCAAGGACAACGAGTTAAACATGTCGCAAAACTTGCTCAAAAAGAATGGGCTAGCTTAAGCCCAGATATTCCAACTAACCTTGAAGATGTTGAGTCAGATGTTGCGTCTTTTACTCTACTCAAAGAGTTATCGGTTGACTCATTTAGGGGATTTAGCCGTGAGGAAACTTTTGACCTAAAAAGTCTTCTAGTGCTTATTTTTGGGCCAAATGGCACGGGGAAATCTAGTTTTTGTGAAGCATTAGAATACGCCTTATTAGGTTCAGTAGCAGAAGCTGAAAGTAAACGTTTTAGAGATGTTGAAGCTTATTTGAAAAATGCCCATACCAATAAATTCACACCTCCCAAATTGATCGGAATTGATGCTGAAGGCAGTGATATCAATATCAAACCTAATGATGCTCTTTATCGATTTTGCTTTGTTGAGAAAAACCGAATAGATAGCTTTTCGCGTATTGCTGCACAAGCTCCAGCCAAACAGTCAGAACTAATATCAACACTATTTGGCCTTGATGCGTTTAATGAGTTTGTTAAAAATTTCTCTCCTGAAATGGATGGAAAACACATTGATGTAGAAGGTATCAAAGCAAAGAAACTTTCTCAAAAACGGCTTCAACTTCAAGGCGCTGAACAGCAAATAAAGCTTAATCAAGGCATTGTTGAACAGGTAAAGGATGAAGAAACTTCATTAGCAACACGCTATAGAGAAGGCTGTACTTTACTAAAAATGATGTTTGAACTTAATGGAACAGATGAAAGACAAGGGAAAATACCTTTATTAGAAGCAGAACTGCAAAAGCCTGTTCCGCAAAAAAGTAACCTAACCGCAGCTAACCTAGCCTTAATTAAGCAAACGTTGGTAAGCAGTCTAAATGACCATAACAAAAAAAGAGAAGAATTAGCGAATGCAAGCCAACAAGTATCTTTCCAGCAGCTATTTGAAGCTGTAACTCAAGTTCAGCAAATTAGCCCTGAACAATGTCCTGCGTGTTTAACCCCATTAACAGAAGTAACCGTTAATCCTTTCACCCATGCAGGAGAGGAGCTAGTCAAACTTCAGCACCTAGCTGAATTGCAAACTAAGATAAAACAACTTGAGCAAACAGTGCTTCAAAAGCTTCAAGAATTGCATCAGATACTATCCACTTGCTTAAATTTTTATTCCATTGATAACAAGTTAGCACCATTCAAGCTAGCTGATATGTCTCAATTAAATGTGGCATGGTGGAATAGTTTGCATGCTGTGTTAGGTGATGGCACATCAGCCATTCAGCATATTGATACACAGGTAAACCACCTAGAAAAACAGGATACTGAAAGTATTCAAATTGAACAGAATAAGAAAGCTCAGCAACTAGAATTAAACCGATTAAAAGTTTTTTTAAATGATGCTCAAAAACTAGCTGCTTCGAAGAGTGCTGCAATCAAAGCAATTGAAGGTGCTCAAAAGCTAATTAGTGAATTTGACGAAGAAAATAAAGCACTCATCGGTGAAGTCGAGCAGGAAAAGCCTATTGTGGAGCAGAATATTGAAATCAAAGAGTCCTACCAGGTGTTTGTAGCTTTACTTAATGCCTATCGTAAAAAGCTACCTGCACTGCTAGTCGAAAACTTAGGTGATGAAGTTGTTAAATTATATAATGCATTCAACCGTAATGATGCACCAACAGAACTATTGGCATCAATTCAGCTACCGCTTGCACAAAACCAGAAGCTAAAAATCTCCTATCAAAACGAGCCTCAAAAGTATTTTGATGCGCTTCATGTACTAAGTGAAGGTCATATCCGTTGTGTTGGCTTGGCGATATTACTGGCGAAAAACATCAAAGAAGGTTGTCCTCTTCTTATCTTTGATGACCCGGTTAACGCCATTGATGATGATCATCGTCAATCCATCAGGCGCACGCTATTTGAAGATGACTACTTTGATGGAAAACAGATTATCTTGACATGTCATGGAGAGGAATTTTTTAAAGATATCCAAAATCAACTGTCGGTGGAACAAGTTAAAAGAAGTCAGCGGTTGGCGTTCTTGCCCCGTATTGATGAACCGCATATTCAAGTTGATTTCAAATGCGCCCCAAGGAACTATATTGAAGGGGCATTAGAGCATATTCGCAAAAATGAATTACGTTTTGCACTGGGTAAATCTCGCCAAGCTTTGGAGTCATTAACTACAGGGAAAGTCTGGCAATATGTTAGCAAACATGGTGATGGTAATCTAAGTATCAAATTACGTGCCGCAAATGCACCAATTGGATTGCGGCAATTAACAGACCAACTTAAAACTAAAATTAAAAAAAGTGACTTTACTGACGCTGACAAACATAACGTCTTATCTCCCATTGAACAATTATTAGGTATTAACGGTGATTCTCTAGAATGGCGATATCTGAACAAAGGCACTCATGATGAAGTAGACCGAGCCGAATTCGAACGAAACTCAGTTCATACAATTGTATCTGCAATTGAGTCATTAGATCAGGCGCTATAGTTTTACGTCAAATAAAGCTAACTTTTGTCAATAAGTGAAAGTTGGTTTTGTCTTTGCTACTAAATATTGTTGTTTTTAGTGGAGTTATCGATTAACTCACATATTTTAACTATAAGGGTAAATATCATGGTCCGCAATGAGCTTAAAGAGGACACCGAGATAAACTCATCGCTTTAAGCTTTAGACTAGCACCTATGCCACCGAAGCTGTCAATAATCTCAAATAGCAGTTTTTCTGAAATAATTTGTATTACCTAAAGCTTTAAGTCATAGTTTAAATACAAATAAACAAGGAATGTTTACTATGAATCAGGACGAATTTGAACGTTTAAACCACCTATCAGAAAAATCCCTATACAAAACTGCTACCCCTAATGAGATGAAAGAGTTTTCTCAACTGCTGAATGATTGGAATCAATCTGTAGAGCTGAATTTATTTAGTGGTCTGCATTATGATATTTTTAAAAATGACTAGCATCCTCCTCCACCAATACAATCAATATTCCCGAAGGCATAGGTTTCACCTAATTAATGATTTATCACCACAAATGGCAACTCCGCCACCATAGCGGCCATAGATATATCACATCAAAACGAATAATTCCGACATTATACTTTTGCATTCTATTTATGTTTATTGGGCGGTTTAATTTTTTGATTTAATAAATAATATTTAAGTGGAACCTTAATTTAAAATATCTAACAGAATTATATTCATAATTTCACTTTGGATTTTTTCCATATTAATAACTGATAATGACATTTAAAGCCTTTTGAGTATCGAGTCGTCCCTACTTTTTGGGGTAGGGACGACTCGACAGAGTCGCTATCAGACCCCACTGCTCATGATGTCTGATAAAAGACACCTCAAGGACAGCTGGGGTATTGCACTTATTAGCCTCTGTGATATATTGAAAAGCGTATACAAGCTCACTCATGAGCCATCAAAAAAGACAGGCGCTATTCAGCTGCCTTCAATGCGCATGACGCAATGAAATACCCGCCCTAATATCAGGGCAAAGTAATAAACCAAAACAACCGTAGTCTGCTTTATTTTCAACAGAAAATTTTCAGCTCAGCTTTCCCTGCTTTAAGGTTTTTAGCCCTTGTAACTCTTCCTTTTGGTTGCGTTGATACATGATGATTACGATCACATGAATGGCTTTTAAACTTACCGATAGACATCTAGTCGTTAAACCTTTTTGTTTTGCTTTATTGCTACTTTCATAAATTGGAGAGCCGCTATGAGTCAACTCGGATATAACTTGCATTTACTCGTAAAAACATACAAACAAGGAAGCCAAAACACTAGAGCATCAAGAATGAAAATTCTTAACCTAGTTGCAGATCAACTACTAGGAGCAGGCTTTAAATTAAAAAGCCCCAAAGGATTAAAAACTAAGCATATTGAACACCTAGTGCAGCGGTGGAAAGATGAAGGCCTTTCCCCATCCACATTAAAAAACAGATTGTCAATTTTACGTTGGACGGCAAAAATCATTGGCAAGCAAAACATTGTACTAAGATCGAACGACGCATATGGCATTAATCGTCGACAACATAAACCTGAAGGAAAAGCGAAAGAGCTTGATATTAGCAAGCTTCACAAAATAACAAATAGGTATATATATTTTTCATTACTCTTACAAAAAGAATTTGGGATGCGCCGCGAAGAGTCTATAAAATTTAACGCCTCTTATGCAGTGCGTGGAGATAAAATAAGGCTAAAAAAATCATGGACAAAAGGAGGCAAAGCGCGAAAGATTCCAATAACTAAAGAATCACAACAAAAATTACTTATTGAGATAGCCAAATTTTGCAAAGGAAAGTCTTTAATACCTTCAGATAAAAACTACATTCAGCAATTAAAGGTATATGAATACCAAACAAACCGCGCAGGTTTAAATAAAAATCATGGTTTACGCCACATGTACGCGAGAAGCCGTTACTTGGCTATCACAGGTTGGCAGTGCCCTGCCGATGGTGGTTTACATCGTAAAGAGCTTTCAATAGAAAACAGAGAAATTGATTACCAAGCTAGAATGATTATTAGCAAGGAGTTAGGGCACACAAGATTTAGTATCACTTATGCATATTTAGGGAGTTAAAAATTTGGCATGCCAAATTATTTTTGCCCCCAATTAATAATTATATTTGCTAATTCATCTTCCTCACAGAAAAAATACGCTGTAGGTACTGCCAATACCTCAGCTATTGCTTTTACTGTTTTAAAGTCTGGTGTATGAACCCCTCGCTCATACTGATTCATCCGAGCAGAAGCTACAAACTGGTCAATACCTGCTTGTATACCTAATTGTTTTTGAGAAAAGCTTTTACTCGTTCTAGCTTCTTTTAACCTTTTCGAGAAAGGTGAACCATCATTAATTTTCATTCGATGTGAGACATTTGCTCTTGAAAACTAAGATATTCTTAGGTTTAACGAATACTAGATACTAAGGAGTGCTTAGCATGAGGTGTATATGTTTGGAAAAGCTTTAAAATTCAAAGTAGGGATGGCATCTGCAATCATATTTGATGGTGAAGAAAGTGATGTAGATGATAATGAATATGAAGACATGTGGGGTGTTGGCTGAGATTTATCTTCTCAAATTAACCACTAAGGCAATGAAGATAAAATGAATATTGATGAGAAAATATTTAATAAAATATTCAAATAAAATTTGGCATGCCAAATTCCCCTTGGAAAAGAGTATCTATGAACTCCTAATTTAGTTAGTTGCTCTGTACCAATTAAGAAGGACCCAAGTTGTTGGGCGCGTATACGATGTACACGACTATGGTTAAAGCGCTTCCATTAAAACTCCTCGCTTCCAACGAGATTTAGTTATTAGGCATAACTTGCCAGCCTATAAGCAGCCACCCTCGGTACAGAGCAAAACAAGTATACTTTCTATCCCTGATATAATCTTCGAAAACCCCCTGTTCGATTACAGGGGTTTTATTGAGAATATTAATTTTTTATATGAATAATAGGTAAGCACAAATAAAACTAAGTAACTAATGGGAAGTGCTAACCATGGAAAAAATATTTTATCGCTTAGAAGAAATCGCCGTACTACTGCATATAAGCAAACAAACCCTATATAACCATATAAATCACAATAAGCTTAATGAAAAAAAATACCCTATTCCACCATATATTCGCATCCACGGGAGGCTATTATTTTCAGTAAAAGAATTTGATGCATGGCTTAATAGTCAGCCTAGGCATTGATAATGAAAAATAATAAATTTATTAACACAGAAATTATTCAAGATATTGAAAATAGAAGTGCTATAGAAGCAGGTGCATTCAGGTTATATCCAATTTTTCTAATTGATCCTTGCATATTACCACTAAGATCTACAGATGACCTCACGAATGGACATAAGAATAATATAAGAGAAGTTATTATTTCATCTCCTCTAGGTCTCCCTTATGGAGCATATAGCAGGTTGTTAATAGCTTATATCACTACAATTGCTAAGCAATCTAACCACCTTGAATCACCTTCAATACGCAATGTTGCAAATAAGTGCGGCATCAATCATTTATCAGGTGGAAAAAGTGGAAACCACCATCGCTTTATAGAGCAGTTAAGAAAGGTACTAGCATTAGACTTTTATGTGAATGACTTCAAAGGAAAAGAAAAATATCATGTGCTAGAACTTACCCACAGAGCTGTTGTAGCTGATAAAACTATCTTTAATAAGAAAGGAAAAACTAATATAACCATCAGTTTTGAGTTATCTAGCTCCTTTAGTCAACTATCTAAGAATAAATCGTTTCCAATAGATAACAGAGTACTTATATTTTTAATGAATAATAAGTCCCCTTTAGCTATAGACCTATATCTATTTCTTGCATACAAAGCACCAAATATGGCTAGAAAATCAACTTTGTTAAGTTGGGCTCTACTAAGTAGTTTATTCAATAATACTAAAAGCAAGCGACTTGATAATTTTAAAAATGAATTAAAACGATCTTTAGCTCTCGTAAAACTAGCTTACCAAAACCTAAATGCGTTTTTGGGTAAAGATGGTCTAATTGTATATAAATCCTGTCCTCACGTATCAAAGAAACTCGAAACTTACTAAACTATTCACGCATGGGCAAAGAAGAAACTACGCATAACTAAAGGTTTAATTACGCATGAGATAAGTAATAACTACGCATAAAGTTAGTTTTATTACGCATAAGCCAAGGCGTTGGTCAACTACTCCCCTTTGTTTATAAGAACTAGCGAGGATTCCTTATAAGTCTTTTAAACTAATAAACAAATAGTTCTGTTATTAACATCCAAAACTTGTGGATAATGGCTAAATATTAATAACAACCAGTCCTGTTTTGGCTTCACATACTACATGTATATTGATAACAAAAGTCGAACATTTTTAATTAATTACTTCAAAAATATTATAGCAATCAAGGCCTAGTATGATGAAATTAAACAAATTATGGTGGGAACATTTGGCACCAAAGCCATTAATTTCGCGTCGTAAGGAGATCGAATTTCTTCTCAAAAGTTTCATACAATCCCAACCATATGGAAAAGAATGGTTTAAGGTCGCACAAAATTCAGAGGGAATATTTAGACTTAATCCGGGTCAGGTTATTCCAGTGATCCATATGACTTTTATGAAAAATACACCAGGATTTATTGCGCCGCTTCAGAAGTTAAAAGTAGGTCACAGAACAGTTGCAAGAGAGACTAAATATCTGTCGGGGAACGAGCTCGGAGATGAAGAGAAAACTATTCCCCCAATAATTCAAGTAGAGTTGGTAACTGATCCATTGTTTATAGAAGCAGCAAAGCGTGGTTTAACTGTAATAGATGAAGCACAGATCAAACAACCAAGTTTAGTTTTTTCAATACCTGCTCACTTCCTACTAACACCTAAACATTTTCCAAAGAAATCGTATGTTTTATACCAGCATATTTTTGGCAACGGTTGTTCATACCCTAATGATGGATACTTTTACGTAGGGGTTACAACCCGTAGCTGGCAAAAGCGGTGGTCTGAACATAAGCGTGCAATTAAAAATGGAAGCCCTTTATTGTTCCACCAGAAGTTTCGAGAAGAAGCTGAGTGCGGAAAGCTTACGTATTTACACCACAAAGTAATGGGGATCACCGATAATCTTGAGCAATTGTATGAAGCTGAGGAATTCTTGGTTGAAGGACATTGGAGCGATGAACGACGCTTAAATATGATCCCAGGTGGAAAATCTGGCTTGAGGTATCTTCGAGAGAATGGATTACTTCAAAAGTCAGCTATTCCAATGCCAGATGATAGGAATGGAGTTGTCTCTGGTTGGCTCAAAGAGCATCCAAGGAAAGGTCTCCCTGCGCCTTGGGTTGCAGAAAAATGGCGCGATAACGAATGGGCAATCGCGCAAATTTGTGGACGCGATGATAGATTATCTGTTAAGCAAGTTAAGGCAATACGTAAGCTTGGTAAAGAATACGCTGCTGAAGAAATTTGCGATAGGATAGGTGCTAAAAACATTGATCAGGTTAAGCGGCTCCTTAATGGTAAGACATACTCTCGTGTTGAATAATGCAATGCATGGCCAAGTTATGCTTTAACAATTACCATAATGTGGTCAAGTTATGTTTTTATGCACATGACCCGTGCTGGAAATGGCGAACCATCATTAGTTTTCAATTGATGTAAGACATTGGCTATTGAAAAATAAGATTTTCTTAGCTTTAATAGAACCTAAATACTAAGGAATACTTAGCTTAAGATTAGGCATGCCTAATTATTTGGGGGTTAATATGGGATTCGAAGGCTTTTTGGGTATATTAGTTGTTGTAGTTTTTTTCGTAGCAAGTGCTTTTTTTAGTTATAGCGAAACAGTTGATAATGAAAACGAACAACTAGATAAGCTTAATGATGGTATGGGAAATATTATCGCTGATGGTGAACATATGACTAGTCAAGAGGCTGAGGATGCTCAGGCACGAGGCGAGTTATACGACACTTATTACTAGAGCTATTTCATAGGCCAATTTGGCATGCCAAATTGGGGGAGGCTTTTATGAACGAAGAAAAACTGATTAATAACTCTGAGTTATGGCCGTTTTTACCCGCGCTGGCTGAGATCAAGCACCGATTGTGTGGTATTGAAGTAGAATGTGAGCCACTAGGCCTTTCTTTTGATAAGGATATTCATACTGAAGAAGATATGTTACTCACTTTAATATCCCAAAAAGCGTTTGCGTTCGATATAACCAATGAAAATGGGGCTATCTGGGATGTAAGACTGGAGCCCTTTACAAAGTTTAAAGCTCGCAGCACCATAATAAAATTCCCGTTTACCGGCTATAATCCGAATAAGAGACAGCAAATCAGTAATTGGATTATCGAGTTATGTAACTGGGAAGGTGACGTATTTAACGGTATTACTAGGCATTGATATTAATATGAGCGACTCTGACAACATATGAATGGTTTCAGATGTGGGTGTTAATCGTTTTGGCTATTAGTGTAACTTGCCACTACAACAAACTAAAACATGATCTATTTGAAGTAATTAAAGAGAGGAGAATGTAAACATGGGACCTTTGTTAACTGGTTGCGCCATGATTCTGGCGTTAGTAATATTTTTTGCTTTACTATTTCACTTTAATCGTGAAAGCCTCAATAAATTCGGCTGATATCAAATATGTCGAGCAAAGGGGTTAGGCATCTCTGATTCTTGGCACCCAAAAATAGCATTACCCCTTCAATTTTATGTAAAAGCCATTAACAAGAATTTAAATGCGCCTTTTATTGAATTGTGATAGGAAATAAAAGTGTCTAAATCATCCTGGTCGACTCAAAGAATTAGTCGCGTAAAGTAAAGTCACTAGTGCCATTGATAACGTAATTATTAGAAATTTATTCATGTTCACTTTATTCTCTTAACATTAGTCTTCTATAAAAATCGTCAATTATCATATCAACTTAATAAAACTGACATATTAATTAAGTAATTTATTCTATACATCATGGATGATGTTTATGGATACCTAACTCATCCTTACTAACTTTTTTTTGTGAGATGAGATAGGTTATAATGGCCAAAATACTAATTACAATTCTTTTTTTTATTTCTTTAAAATTGGCAGCGGCACCATCAGGCATTCCTAGCAATTTTAGCTGTCCAGATACTTATACAAGTAGTAGTTCATTACATACATGGTCTGCCGTTTCGGGAGCATCATATTATAGAATAAGAACGAAACAATCCTTTGATGGCGAATGGGAAACAACTGATCAGGGACAAAATTCTGTTTATTCGACATCATCTGCTCGACTAACAAATTTGAGAAGTGGTAGTTATAAATCATACTTAAATGCCTGTGATAGTAGCGGCTGTGGTAGCACAGTTACTTGTAGCTTTACTGTTTCTGCGCCACCACCGCCTCAAGTCCCTGTTCCGAAGACCGCTACAAACCCAGTTAACGATGCCATAAATGGAAGTGTCTATAAAGATGGTACTCAAGGTAAATACTATGCTTCTAATAAAGGAAGTCTTATTTATAACTTGCCGATAAAAATACCACGCGGGATTGAAAATATAGAACCAGACCTTTCTCTTAGGTATGATTCTTCACAGCAAAATGGAATTACTGGTCATGGTTGGAGTTTAACGGGTTATTCATATATTTCACGTTGCCCAGCGAGTCTTATTCGTGATGGCTACAGAAGTGGTGTTAATCATAATGATGATTATAAATACTGTTTTAATAATGAACGATTAATCGAGGTTAGTAATAATGAATTTCGTTTAGAAAACGAACAATATATTAAATTTAGGCGTAACCCTTCAAGCGATGATTGGGTAGCTTTTTTACCTAATGGCCAAGAACAGACTTTTGGTGATAATCAAGACTCTAAATTAAAAGATAGTAGTGGATTTGCATATAAATGGTTTATTACATCAACGAAAGATCAATATAGTAACTCAATTATATATTCATATTATTATAGTAATAGCTCAATAAATCTTAATAAGATTGAGTACACCAAAAATAATGCTGGAGGATCTAACCACTCTATAAATTTTTTCTACGAAAACAGAAAAGACATTTCGGAAACCTTTATAGCTGGTAATAAAGAAATTATTGAACAAAGATTAAGTTCTATAATTGTTCAAACTAATGACTCCCAAGTTAGAAACTATTTAATTGATTACTATGTCAATGACTATGAGTATGATGGCGCTGTTTATAATGATCCCCTGTCAATAAGTAGAATCCGAAGCATTACTCAGTGTCATCAAACTGATTTTGATTGTTCTGCTCCTGTTGTATTTAAACTCAATACAATGACACCTAATAAAACACTTATCGACCAAACAAATTATTATAACTTAGAAGATGATATTGCAAACCATCACTATGGCAATGGGATTTTATTACCGGAGGCTGGTTATAGACCATTAAAAGGCAAGAGTCTACGTGGTGATTTTGATGGTGATAATAAACAAGAGATAGTTTGGTGGGAGTGTACAAACTTTTGGTGTAGGCATTATGCACAAATGAGCTCAAATTCGGCACCTATATTAATAGCGTATAACATCCGTAAAAGTTATGGTCACAACCACATTTCGAATATAGAAGGCACTTCTGGAAGTAGTATGGGCCAGGTAATCGACATAAATGGTGATGGTCTTGATGATTATGTAATAACCTCTTTATACAAAGACCATGGATATCAGTTTTACTTGAGCAATGGTACTACATTTACCCATTCGTTAGACTATTCATTATCATTTGAGGAGCTATCTACCTATAAGGAAATCAATTATGATGGAGTAAATTACAATGGACGTTATTCCAACTTTATTGAATTAGAAGATATCAATGGTGATGGTTTAATTGATATTTTAAAAACCACTGCGGCTAAAAGTCGCCCTTATTTTCCCGTTGATTTATTTGCAGGCGGTTATAATAAAATAGAAGTTGCCATTAATAACGGAAATGGTTTTAACTCATTTACCACATGGGGAGAATTAACATCTTATCCCGCATTAACATCTGCTGATTTTGCGATAACGCGCAATGTTAACATTCCAAATCTAGTTGATTTAAATGGAGATGGACGAAAAGATATTATCAGTTTTTTCCCTGGTGGAGGGGTGCAAGTAGGTATTAACAACGGTAGTGCTTTTGTCCCAAACGCTAACTGGGCTAGTAGCTGGGGCTCTTTCCCTAGTCTTCAAGGAGCAACTATAAATATGTTTGGGCAAAAATTTTATGACTGCCCTACACAAGTAGTTGTAACGGAAGGAGCCCCCATTGAATCATTAAATATAGGCGGGGTTAGTGGTCAAATTTCTTCAGGCTTCAATTTTGCAACAAGTGTTTCTAGGTCAGGGAACAGAAACTATAGATATGAAAATAACCTTGTAAAATATGGAGATTTTAATGGTGATGGATTAACTGATGTCGCGTATCTTCGTGAAGATGGTATTTATGTTACTTTATCAACTGGTTCATCATTCGAAGCCCCCTCTTTATGGACAACCGATATTACATTAGAACAAGTTTCTTGTGGTTTTGGTTACCCCAGAGAAAGCCAGCAGTTTTGGAGTGTTGCAGATGTCAATTTAGATGGAAAAACTGATGTTATTCTGAATACACATCGTATAGACGGCAATAATTCAGGACCTGATGATATCAATAATCATTATATCTTATTTTCTTCAAATTCCCTATCGAGTGATAGCCGACTTTATTTCAGTGAGCCAATTTTGGCGACATCCATGCCCTACAATTATAACAGTGAAGGTCTCGACCTATTTTCTACATTAGAAATTACGGCAAGTGGACAATTAATTTTTATTGATGGTTATAGGCTTACAAGTTTACCCGATAAAAACCCTTATGATATAACTGAAAAAGAACAATTAAATGAGTGGAATAACTACCACTCAATATTGGATACCGTGCAAATCACTGAAATAATCTCTAATTTTGGAGCTACAACAGTCCATATTGATTATAAAAATCTTATTGGTAATAACGATATATATACGGAAACAAACGATGTAAGTAGTGATAATTCAACAATTCAGTCAGTAAGTAATAATAGTTTATTTCAGTTTAGTTCTCTCTATGGCGGTTTAAATAGAACCCAAAAAGCAACAGTACCTTATATCGAAGCTCAAAATCTGAAAGTTATTGCTAACATAACAGAATTTTTCAACGGGGAACTTACTCAGGATAGGTCATATAGTTACAAGAATTTAACTCGACATAAATTTGGTTATGGTTTATTGGGTTTTGAAGAAGTAACTGAAGTACAACGTAAAGGAGACAATTCAGAACTAAGCGGTAAAAATTTAAAAATAGTTTCTAAATATCACCAAAAGGCTACAGACAATTATTTACTTTCAAATAAGCTTTATAGCAAAGAGATTTTTGCAACTGATTCTGAAGATAACGAGGTTGATTATGAAATATCAAATCGACTTATTTCAAGAGACTTATACGATTGGAAAGTCAGCGCATTTTACGATGATATAGACCCTTCGCTTTCAAACCCTGATTACGCCGATAGTTACAACTACTATCGAGATAGCCCACACTATTATCAGTTTTTACTAAGAGAGCAAAAGCAAACATTTGAATTAAATACAGGAAATTTAACAGCGACAAAAGTGACTTATTTGCTGCATGAAGACAATGAGACTGTTCCCAAAACTGTATGTAATTCTTTTACTTTAAATTCGTCACATTCAACGACTTTGAACTTAGATTCTTATTTTGATAGTTATGGAAACCCTAGAGAAATAGTTGAACAACATTGTGATAGCTTTAGTATTACAGGAAAGCATACTAAAAATCAGAATATTCTCAATGTAGATACCTACAGTGAATGGTATTTAGGCTTGGTGCAAGGTCCTAAAACCATTCATTGGAATTATGACTATCAACCTCAAAATTTAGATCAAGTAACAAGAGAAAGTCGTTTTATTTTTAATAATAAAGGACGTGTTGAATATGAAACGGTAGAGCCTAACAGTAGTAATGAATTTTGGAAGCAAAATTACTATACATATAATGCTTATGGTTCACTACTTGAACATAAAGAAACAGTAAGAGATTTTACTAACGACGGTCTTACCTTTACTAATAGAGTTACTAAGTATAATGAGCAACATAACCAAAATGGTTTACGTAAACTCATTGTTACTAATCCATTAAATCAAACGTCAGAAGTTCGTTATGATGAACGTTATAATGAGCAAGTATATTTTCGTGATGTAAATAATCAAATTACACTAAGTTCTTTAGACAATTATGGCCGTATTGAGGAAATTAAACACCCTAATAATACAACTACTCTTTATGATTATATTAAGTGCAACAATTGTTTTAGTTATAATTTAGAAGCGACTTGGTATAAACAAGAAAAACAGACAGGCTTATCAGCTAACAGAGTTTATTTTGATGCCCTAGACCGAGAGGTTGGCAAAAGAAATAAAGGGCTACAGGGCCATTTTAATAATAAATATTATCAATACAATGCGTTAGGTAATTTAGTTACTGAATCTAACTTTTTTGATTCTAGCTCAAACCTTGCAGAAACAAATTTCTTTTACGATTTACTTAATCGTCCAACTTCAGTTCACTACCCTACTGGTGCAACAGAAACTTCTTATTATGGCAATTTTGGTTCATATTCTAATTTTTCTAATAGCTTAATTGTTAAAGAAAATAGCTTAGGAAATAGAACCTATTATGAAAAAAATGCATTAGGTAAAGACAAAATTGTTACTGATACTTTAGGTACAAAAGCCTCATATGGATATGATGCGTTAGGTAATATGTCTAATGTAGAAATAAAAGGAACATTAGGCAGTCAAACACATACTTACACCATTGATTACGACAAACTTAGTCGAAAAACACGTTTAATTGACCCTAATGTCGGTCAAATAACATATCAATATAATGCGTTAGGACTACTAACTACACAAACCAATGGCATTAATCAGGTAACTCGTTATAGTTATGATAAATTAGACCGTCAAATTAAACGAGTTGATGACGCGAATAATTCAGGTAGTGCTTCACGCACTCATGCATGGATTTACGATAATAAAACCAACGGTATTGGCTCATTAGGGTTACTGACAGGTTATGACAGTAACGGCACAAGCTTTAAAAAAGATTACACATATAACGCATTAGGCTTACCTGATGAACAGAGCACAACAATTTCAGGTGAAAATTATGAATTAAAGTACCTTTATAACAATCATAATCGTTTCAGTGGATATCACTTCCATGATGGTTATTCAGTGCTTTATGCATTTAATAACTATGGCTATAAACATAAAGTTTATGATGGTGATGACAACCTGTTATGGCAGGCTTATAGTGATGATGCATTTGGTAATATTACAAACTATTCATATGGTAACGGCGATTCTATTACCAAAGTATTTGATTATCAAAACGGCTTAATTGATACCATTCATGCCAACCGTTACGGTATTAATATCCAGAGTCACGATTATGACTTTGATACTGAAGGAAATTTACGTAAACGCCAAGATGGTATTCATAATGTTACTCAAGTTTTTTGTTATGACGAGTTAAATCGCTTAACAGACAATACTCCATCAAGTTGCTCTGATGTGGCTAATGGAAATTATACCAATACTGACTACGCCTACGATATTCTAGGAAATATTACTAAAAAAGAGAATATTTCAGATTACCAATATGGCACCAATGCAGGGCCTAATGCCGTTACTTACGCTAATGGCAGTCGTTATTATTACAATACCGCCGGTCAGATGACGAGTGGTGGTGGTAGAACCATTCGCTATACCAGCTATGGTAAACCTTACCACATGGCTAAAGGAAGCTATTCAACCAGTATAGTTTACGGTTCAGACTTTAAACGTGCTAAACGAATAGAGAATGAGAATGGTCAGAAAACTACTACAACTTATATTGATAAATTAACTGAAATTGTAAATAAACCTAATGGTACGTCAGAAGTTAGACATTATTTAGATGATTTTGCTATTCGAACTAAGAGTTCAAGTAATGAAGAATTAGTTTATTTACATCGCGATCATATTGGTTCCATTGTTGCGAAAACAACACAGCAATTATCTAACAGTAGTCATATTAAATACCAAGCGAATGAGCCATGGGGGCGACGTCAAAATATTCATTGGAATGGTACTATCTACAATGAATTAACCGGCTCTTTATTAGCGCAAAATACGTATGCCACGACACGTGGCTTTACTGACCACGAACATTTAGATGGGGTTGGTTTAATTCATATGAATGGCCGGGTTTATGACCCAATCGTCGGCCGTTTTGTTTCTCCAGATCCATGGATTCAAGAACCTAGTAACAGTCAATCATTTAATCGATATTCTTACGTATGGAATAACCCGTTACGTTATACAGATCCTTCAGGAGAAGTTGTTAAGGCCGCGGTTACAGCAACTAAAATAGCTTATAAACTGAAAAAGAAAGCTGATAAAAATGGTAAACTTGATAAAGACAGTATAGGCGAAACCCTCAAGGAAGAAGGTATGGATATGCTAGATGATGCTATGACCCTAGCTGACCCTGATGCCGGTATCCTTGATAAAGGCGCTGCTACTATTGACTTATTCCTAGGGACTGAGTTTAATAATAAAAAAGTTAATGGCTTAAATAATCAGGTTAAAAATAATGCAGATAATAGTTTAACTAAGCTGGATGAGAAAAAGCCTGAAGGTGTTACAAAGAGGCCAGGCGGTTTCAGGAAGAAAACTTTAAAAGATTCTTGGGACAACGCAGCGGATGGGACGAAACCAGATACAAAGCAGTGCCCGACTTGCGGGAAGGATATAAAGGGCAATCCTCACAAGGGTGAAAAGCGGAACGGGCCTGATGGTTGGGATAATGATCATCATCCAAAATGGAAAGATCGTGACTTAGATGCAATGAATCGTAAGGAAGTTCTTGATGAATATAATAAGGACACACGTTTACGATGCCCTAGTTGTAATAGGTCCGATAATCAATAGGAATACTCATGTCATTAATTCAACACATAGAAAATTACCTAGGAATCATAACGCAGGGCTGGAAAGATAATGATTCTGAATTTGACATACAGATTATATCTTTTAAGGATTGTCCAGGAGAAACGGTCTCAACTTTTCTCTCATTGGGAATGAGCGATCAAGTTTTGGAAATGAGTAATGCTAGGAAAGTAAGGCAGGAATTAGTTTTTTCTGCCTACACTATTTCTATTTCAAGCATGATAGTTTCTTTTCTTATGTCACTCTGTGAATCCATAGTTCGAAGGGGAAAGGGCGTGCTCCGAGGTGAAGTAATACCCTTGTCGTCCGAATTGGCCCAAAGGATTGGTTTTGAGGCTGTTTATTGCTCGATTCCAATCTTTTTCGAAGATGATTTCTGTTCTTATGACGAGTCATCGCCATCAACAGTTATGGTTATGGTAGTACCTATTTACCAGAGTGAAGCTGACTATATTGATAAAAATGGTTGGGGAAATTTTGAGAACTTACTAGAAGAAAAAGACCCTGACTTGTGTTCTATGGAGCGTGGGGCAGTAATTTAATGTTACAAAGAGTGGATGGAAGGGGCCGTGTGACTACAGCTGTATTGCTGATCCTAAAAACTTAACGAATACGAAACTTACTCCTCGTCAAGTGCGTGAAATGAAACGCCTTAATAGAGAGCATAATGATGGTGTTTTGAGATCGGATATGGATGGCACGGTTCTGGTTGATTCTAAGAAGTCAACGAGAGGTGTTACGCCGCCTTCAAGTGAAGCTCAGATTGATCATATTATCTCGTTGGATAAGGGCGTCACTAGAACAAGTACCAACCTGCAAATACTTTCGAGAAAACAAAATAGAGATAAGTTGTATTAGCTCAGACTTGATCTGACAGTTACCCGTTTTTCTATTGGTGACTGTCAGCTTAGATTTGAGCTAAATTCTTCTCAGCCTAAATGCCTTTTTCCTTTGATAAACCAGTGTTTTTTTTGATTGCATAAATTCCATCACTTGTAACCAGTTATTTGTAGTACTTTGCTTAGTTATTACAATATCTAAAATTAAGGTTATATCACCTTCACTAAATTCATAATCGTACTTTGGATATTCACTATATTTTTTGAGTTTCAATGTTGACTCTTCACAAACATTTGCCCAGATTATGTAGCCAAGAGGCTCTCCTCAAAAGTCAGTTATTTTTTGTAGTTTTGATTCTGAACCGAAATTTTTAACCAACTGAGATTTTCTGATGTTGTATTTAATCCATTTGATCTTCTTGACCACTACAGAAAAATAGAATTAAAACATTAATAGAAATAAATTCGGCTTTAGTTTAAGAAACTAATTGTGCAATCAACTCTATCTTATCCTGCTTACTCATATTGACGATTAAATTATTTATGGACTCAATATTAGGAATAAGAGGAATTTTTCTTAAACCTGCATATTCTTCAATTTTATTCGATATACGAATAGCTGGTTCTCGTAACTCCTCAGCTGTCAAAACTGTATAGCCTGCAGTCACATCATTACGCGCTGTTTTGTGGTTTAACAGACGCTTCATCGTGTATGCACCAACACCGATACTTTCAGCTATGGAACAATAAGTTCGGCGAAGATCATGTAGGGTAAATGCCAGCTCTGCTGCACTATTAATACGTTGAATAATTTTCTTTGGCTCAATCACTCTACCTTTTTTATTTTCAGCACCAAATACAAACTTTGATATTTTATATTGAGCTCGCCTGTCTAATATTTCAATTAATTTAGGGGTTAAAGGTAACTCTAAACCAGAGCCGTTTTTTGTACGTTCTAACCAAAACAAATTATCTTTTAAATAAACAGCACCCCATTCAAGCTCTAATAGCTCTGTCTTTCTTAAGCCTGTAAACGCCATGAACTCAACAAAATCACAAACAGTAACTGTAAAGTTTTCTCGGTATGTCATTGCTTCAATTCTAATTTGCTCAATAGCTTCAAAAAATGGTTTAAATTGAGTTGGTCTTAGTCTTGTTTGCTTTCGAGCAACATTATTCCAAGCTCGTTTATCTGACAGTATTGTGACGGGGTTATGTGGAAATAATGTATAGCGATCCGATGACTTATATTCTGATTTAGCAAAATTAAATAGTGCCCTAAGCGTACGCATAGCAAAATCTGCTTGTGCTGGGCTACTTCTGGTGAGATCTGTATGTAATTTATAAATTGCATCTTCCGTCAGGTCTGCCAAGCGCTTATTTAACCAACCTTTAAAATAACAACGCATAACTTGCTCATACCCTCGAAGAGTAGTGTCCTTTAAGTCTCTGCTTAGTTTATATGTTTCATAAACCTCATTTAGTGTAACCCCTGCGGCTCTAAATTGTCGTTTGCTATCATTAGGATTAATGCCCTCAGCAATATCTGCCATGGTCTTTCGAGCTAGTTTTCTAGCTTGCTCGATAGATAATGAAGGAAAGTTTCCTAAAGTTATTGATAGTGGTGTTGTTTTGCCTGACAGCTTTTTATACACCCTAAATGCTTTTTGCCCAGAAAGAGTAATATCCAATACTAATCCTGGCATTTGAACATCATAAAATCGTGTGCGTTTTTTCGGAGCTGTTAACTTAGCAATGGCTTTTTCTGTGAATCTGAAGTGATTATCTTTCATAATGGTGCTACCTCTGTGCTACTTTCAGCTCAAAAACTAGTGCGCTGATAAACATAATAATTTATGCACGAGAGGTTAAACACAATCAATAACCCGTTGAATAATTTATAAAATCAAGTAATCCAACAGATAAATAAGTAAATATAAGTAAGTGTTACAAATAAGCCTCATAATCGGTAGGTCCAGTGTTCAAGTCACTGAGGGGCCACCACTTTCTCTTCCAAGTACATCCATAAAAATCCAAAAATACATGCAAAGTCCTTACTGTATATGACTCTTGTTGATAGACGTTTACGATAGTATCCGCACAATATTTCTATAATCCGTTATTTTTAGTCACACTCAAAGTAACACCAAGAAAGCATTACCAAAACATTCAGCCCCCCTTATCGATAATCATTCAGTTCACATTTAAATAACAGTTAGTAGTCAACAGCCTTCAATTACCTCAAGATCTAGTTTGAATAAAAATAAGCCATGCTACACTAAGCCAATAATTGAATACTTTAGCCAACCGCCGGACGCCACAAACATTTCATGGAATCACTCAATCTTGTTAACTTAATTCAAGCGGGCATTATTGCAACCGGTATCCTTGGCGGCTTGTTATTATGGCTAAATAAACCTGCTGAATATAAAGGCATTGCGGCGTTACTTTTTACTACCGCACTTGCAGCAAGCATTAATATTTTAGAAGAAACCGGCCTTACCCGAGAGATATACCTGATAAGCCCGGTTTTTATCATGCTTTTTGGGCCATTAACTTATTTATCGGCTAAATTACTAATTGATAAAAAACTCGCTAGCAAACAGTGGCTGCATTTATTGCCTGTTATCCCGTTTTTATTATTAACGTCACATATTCAAGTGGTGATCGCCCTTGGCACGCTGTGGCGTTTAGCGTATGCGGCATTAACCGCCTTTATGCTTTTGCAATACAAACGCAGCTTAGATGACGAGCGCTCAGACTCGGAAGACTTTTCACTGACTTGGCTGGTTTGGCTGTTAATTATTACCGCGGCTTTTAACCTAGTCGATCTTATTCGCTTAAATATGCAGCATATGCTTTCTTATGATCTCAATGTTCTAGGGCAAGGCATTAATAACGCTGTTTGGCTAATTGCGGTGATAGTGATCATAATCAAACTTCAAATGAGACAACGCATCCCTAAAGCAAGAGCGTGTTTAAAAGATAATTTAATAGATAACTCAACTAATAGCTCAAAAGTAAAGCCGCTTAATCAGCAAGAAAACCAAGCAAGCTTTCAAGCAAGTTACCAATCACTATTTAATGAACTTGATGACTTAATTACGTCAAATCAGTGGTTTTTAAAAGCACGTTTAACGCTAACTGATATTAGCGATTTTACCGGCATGCAAACGCGTGATATTTCTCGTGCGATTAATCTTTCCACCCAAAAATCATTCAATGAATACATCAATACTTACCGAGTTGAGTATGTGTGTCAGGCTTTGAAGAAAAATACGAAAAAATCCTTGTTAGATATTTCAATCGATGCTGGCTTTAGCTCTAAAGCCTCATTTAATAAGGTGTTCAAGCAACTTAAGGGCATTACACCTAGTGAGTATAAAGCGCATCAACAAGGCTAAAATCACGATTATAGCCGACTAAAAACATGATTTAGGGCGACGAAAATAGCCGATGCGATTAACTTCTTATTTTTACATATGGAGTTGAACATGAACCTTTATTTATTATTGCTAACCCCGCTTTTATTAGCTTTTGTTGTCGCTTGTAGTGCCAGCCCTGAAAATCCTCCTTTGGTAGACGACAGTTTTTTATTAACCAATGTCAATATTGTTGATGTTGAAAACCAAAAAATTCAACCGGCAAAAAATATACTGATTAACAACGGCAAAATAGAAAAAATTGCTGATAGCCATAAAAGCATTAAGGTAAATAAACTAACAGTGATTGACGGTAAAGGCGGATATATCACCCCTGGGCTTATTGATATGCATGTGCATATGTATGAACCCGCCGCTTATATGTTAACGCTAAGTCATGGCGTAACTCACGTCAGAGTCATGAACGGTGTGCCAAAGCAGCTGACTTGGCGCGACAATATTGAAGCAGGTATTCAAATAGGCAGCAGTTCAAGTGTCAGTAGCCCTATTCTATCGGGCTATGAAAACGCCTCATTACACCATTATGTAAGCACTGCTGAACAAGCAAAAAAAGCCGTTCAAACTTATCAAGCACAAGGTTACGACTTAATAAAAGCCTATGGCAACCTTAATCAAGCCGCGCTTTCAGGTATTATCGAACAAGCACAAACGTTAGGTTTTCCGGTTGCTAAACATGGTCCGCACCCATCAGGTGATTTGCCTTTTTCACAGCTTAGCAATATGCAATCGTTTGAACACGTCGAAGATATTTTTCAAGGCCCACTTAATCATCAAATAGCTCCCGAGCAATTAGGGGAAATAATATCAGCATTAAAAGCAACTGATGTGCCGATCACGCCAACCTTAAATATTTATCAGCAATTAACCCAAATCAGTCAGTACAAAGACGAGTTTTTGGCAACAACATCCCCAGAATATACTTCTGATATTATCGCCTTTGAAGCCAATCATAATCAGGTAAAACGTTGGTTAGAAGCATCTGATGACATGGCTGCTTACAACCAAAAAGTATTTAACTTTTTACTGCTAATTACCAAGCGCTTGCACGAAAATAACATCGACTTATTGGTTGGTTCAGACTCAGGAGTATTACTTTCTCCTCATGGTATCGCGACACACAATGAAATGCAGCTATTAGCAAAAGCTGGCCTTAGCCCATATGAAGTACTCGCTGCCGCCACCATCAACCCGGCTAAAGCGCTAAAGCTCGATCAACAGCTAGGTAAAATAGCGCAGTATTATCAAGCCGACTTTATTTTTTCAACAGCCAATCCGATTGAAAATTTAACTGTACTAAAAACACCTGATGCGGTGGTGAAAAACGGTCGTTGGTACTCTCAAGAAATGCTCATAAAAATGCGACAACAAGCCATTAACCAGCGCAGCGTTTGGCAAGAAATCAGTGTTTTATTTCAAGGGTTATAAAAATAAAAAGCATAGTGGCTGTTCGCTTAAAGCTCTAAAACTAACCATCAAAGCTTAGGTGCTGCTTGCGAAATGCGAGTGGCGTCATTCCAAATTGCCGTTTGAAGAAATGGTTAAAATACTGAGCACTATTAAAGCCACACAATGAAGCTATTTCATACAAGGGTATAACTGACTTTATTAGCTCATTTTTTGCAAACCTCATCCGTATATTTAGCAACTCAGTATGTGCAGTGTGACCAAATTCTTGTCTAAATTTAGCATCTAAAGTACGTCGCGTAATACCACAAGTATCAGAGGCGCTTTCTACACAATAATAGCGGTTAGACAGGTTGTTAAGCATTTCACTTAGTGCAACTCTAACGACAGCATCGTTCACGGCTAAATTGTCGGTACTCCTTCTTGAAGTTACACCAGAAGGTACAATTTTTTGATTACTCGACTGGATTGATTCACCTGTAAGTATACGCTGAAGCAATTTAGCCCCCTCGTAACCCAACCGTTCTACATTATGGTTAATACTCGACAGCGGTACCTGTAAAGAATTGGCGATCAAATCATTATTATCCACACCTAAAATTGCCACCTGTTCAGGTACTTGAATATTATTGTTAATGCAGGCTTCAAGTACGATACTCGCATCAAGATCGCGTGTTGCCATTATTGCCGTTGGTGTACTCGTATTTTTTAGATGTTGTACTAGCTTCATCGATTTATCTGCCCAACTCCCTTGAGTATTTCGCATAGTCCAGTCACTTATCGATAATGCTTTACTTTCAATGGCGCTAAAAAAACCTACTTTTCGTTCACTAGCCACTTTGTCATCGGTGGTTGAAAAAAAGGCAAAGTGTTTATAGCCTTTTGCTAAATAATAATGGGCCGCTGTTTTACCTATCATATGATTATCAGCCGTAACTCGCGGCGCCATTATATCTTCCCTTAGTATTGATAAATCAACAAAGGGCACGCCAGTTTCTAAAACAAAGTCGACCACTGAATTATCATGAGTTAACAGGCTAACTATGCCATCGCCTTGCCAACCATGTGGAATATTACCAGTAATTGCCATTTCACAATTTAAGTGCCAATTATGTTTAGCGGCAAAGTTCGCCACACCGCGATGTGTTCGGTGATCGTATCGCGATAACGCTAGTAGTACGCGCGGGCTATCACTTCGTTCATGTATCAGTTCTGACTTTATGGACATGCGTAACCCCTCTGTCAATTTCCATATTTTGTAATTTTAATATCATTTATTGCAATTGAAGTCTGCCAAATTTCATTGTTATACTCAATCAATAAATTTAAATACAATAAATAAATTTTAAATATGAAAACGATAAGAAAAGTAGTTGCAACAACTTTGATGGCATTGTCATTTGGTTTAACGGCATGTGCTTCAACATCACCAACCCCGCCTTCAACTAACGCTATCGCCAAAGATCTGCAGCGCGTAGCAGATTGGCAAATAGCAAACTTTCGTGGCACCTACAGTGGTCGAGAAAAGCCTCATCATATTCGAGACTGGACTAACGGAGCACTGTACGTAGGTATGTTGAAATGGAGCGAAATTGCGGGAGATCCTCGTTATCAAAATTGGTTAAAAGCAATTGCAACACGTAGTGAATGGGATATGCACTGGCGGAAATATATGGCCGATGATCATGTTATTGGTCAACTTCATCTTGAGTTATATCGACGCTACAACGATGCCAGTATGTTAACGAAAACTAAACAACGGCTAGATTACATTATGGCTAACCCAAGCAAACAACCTATTACGTTAGATAATTACAAACATCTAGAGCGTTGGACATGGTGCGATGCATTATTTATGGGTCCACCTGTTTGGGCAAAAATGTCGAACATCACTGGCGATCAAAAATACAACAATTGGATGTTTGAAGAGTTTAAAGCGACAACCGAACATCTTTATGATCAAAACGAAGCACTTTTCTATCGCGACAACAGCTACATAGGGAAAAAGGTTGATGATGAAAAAATTTTTTGGTCTCGAGGCAATGGTTGGGTCTACGCAGGTTTAACCTTAATAATGGATGAACTTAAACCGGGCTCAACACAATACGCATACTACCAAGCTCTTTTTGTCCAAATGTCAGCAACCTTAAAACGAATTCAAACACCGAAAGGGCATTGGTCAATGAGCCTTTTGAATGCTAAAAACTACCCAACACCTGAAACAAGTGGCACTTCTTTTTTCACCTACGGTATGGCTTGGGGTGTCAACAATGGGCTGCTGGATAAAAATGAATACTTACCAAGTATTACCCGAGCTTGGCATGCCTTAACCACGCATATTACTGACGAAGGAATGCTTGGCTATGTGCAACCGATTGGCGCAGCACCTGGCGATGCTTGGGCAGATAAAACGGAAGTTTATGGCACAGGCGCCTTCCTTGCCGCAGGCAGTGAATTATACAAATTACTCAAAGGACCACTCCCCATTAGTATTGCTCGCTCTGAAAAGCTCGACTACGCCATAGCGATAAGCAACAAAGCCTTAGCGCAAGAATACGCAAAATAATGACAAAAAATACGCTATCGGCATTCAACAAAATGCCGACAGCACCTGCTAACAAAGATGAATTAAAATAATGAACGTAAAATACACTATAGGAAAAAACGAATATCGCCACATGAGCACACAGCAAGTGCGTGATACATTTTTAATAGACACCTTGTTTAAAAGTGGTGAAATTGCGCTAACTTATTGTGAGGTAGAGCGAGGCATACTAGGTTCGGCTGTACCAACGAATAAAGACCTTACGCTAGAAGCTGGCGCAAAATTAGCCGCTGAATATTTTTGTCAACGACGCGAACTTGGTGTGCTTAATATTGGCGGCGCAGGTGTAATTTCCGTAGATGGTTCTGACTACTCAATGGCGAAATTAGACTGCTTATACATAGGTCGTGGTGCAAAAAACATTCGCTTTAGCAGTACCTGTAAAACAACGCCAGCTAAGTATTATTTACTAAGCTACCCTGCTCATGCGAGTTACCCCACAACGCATGCGTCGCAGCAAGACGCTACCCCCATAGAATTAGGGGCACAAGAAGATGCTAATCAACGCACTATTTTTCAGTACATTCACCCTAATGGCATTCAAAGCTGCCAATTAGTTATGGGTTATACAAAATTAAAATCTGGCAGTGTTTGGAATACCATGCCAGCACATACGCACGAACGACGCACCGAAGTCTATATGTATTTTGATATTGCCCCTGAAAACGTAGTGTTTCACTTTATGGGGCCACAAGACGAAACGCGACATATTGCAGTACACAATCAGCAAGCTGTTGTATCGCCAATGTGGTCGATTCATTCTGGCTGTGGCACACAAGCATATAGCTTTTGTTGGGGGATGGGCGGTGAAAACCAGCGTTTCGACGACATGGACCACATCGAAAAAACCTCGCTTCGATAATGAAATATTCACCATCTGAACAGCTAAGTTGAAATTTCACATTTTTATACAGGTTTAAGCCATGAAAAAAGCAGTTAAACAATTTTCATCGACACGCGTATTAGCCTTCGTAATTGGGTTGTTGACGCCACTTTTGAGCGTAGCAAAGCCGATAGTATTAAATAACAATGCCGGTTGGTGTTGGTATCAAGACGAGCGCGTTATTGTTCACAATGGCAAACTATTTTTTGCTTCTGTTGCAAGTATTTTGGGCACTGATGGCAAAAATCGCAGTGGGAATATCGAAGTTGGAAGTTATCACTTATCAGGACAATCAGCGCCAACAATAAGCCAAATGCACGATGGCTTAGAAGACGACGATCACAACGTTCCTGCTTTACTTGCCCTGCCCGATAACAACGTGCTAGCGGTATATTCAAAACATAATACTGATCGAATGGTACGTTATCGCATAACATCAAGTCCTAATCAGCCGAACAACTGGCAAAATGAAGTCGCGCTTAAGCGAAAAGACAAGGTTACTTACGCCAACTTAATGCGATTAAGTAACGAAAATAACGGCAAAGGTCGTATTTATAATTTCTACCGTGGCATTAACTTTAACCCGACATTTGATACTTCAGATGACAACGGTAAAACGTGGTCCAAAGGTACGCACTTCATCACTAATAAAGGTCGTCCGTATGTAAAATATATTTCAAATGACAAAGACAAAATTCACTTTGTCACCACCGAACAACACCCTCGTGTATTCGACAATAGTATTTATCATGGCTATATCAAAAACGGTGACGTATTCAAAACAGACGGTACTTTTATTCAACATATAAACGACGGACCATTTGAGCCAACCGCGCTCACTAAAGTTTATCAAGGCGGTAAAGACAACGTAGCATGGACAACCGATTTACATATCGATGAAAATGGCCATCCATTTACAGTATTTTCGGTGCAAATGAATGACAGCACCAAAAACCGCTGGCAAGGCGAAATGCATGGCGATGACATGCGTTACTATCTTGCCAAATGGGTTGAACCTAGCTGGTGGCAACTAGGACAAAAAGCAAAATGGCAAGTCAATGAAATCGCTTATGCGGGGTCGCGCTTATACAACAAAGAACAAGACTACACGGGCTTGGCAGCATTAAACCCACAAAACGCAAATGAAATGGTCATTTCTACCAATGCGGATCCAACAACAGGTGAACCACTAATAAGCAAAGCCGATGGTAAACGTCATTGGGAGCTATTTAAAGGCACATCAACCGATAATGGCAAGTCATTTACTTGGGCTGCACTAACGCAAAACTCCAGTGAAGATAATTTGCGCCCAGTGATCCCTGTTAATAAAGAGAACGACAATATGTACCTTACTTGGATGCGCGGTAAATATGTCTCTTATATCGAAATTGATACACAATTAATGCTAGCAATAAACCCTAAGCCTATTTCGATGCTGGATTCATCGTTATGAGAAAGGTTAGATTGATACTTTCTTGTTTAATGCTATTGGGTATTGGGTATTGGGTATTGGCGCTTGTGCCATGATAGTCTCAAATAACACCATTCCCACTGCATCTAATGGTGGCCGATATTGCCGCTCTATGTCGCGATGATAATTGCGTTAATACTGGTCACCTATATTCCAGAAATTAGCGAATTTTTACCACGCTTGTTTGGTTTGATGTAATACTTACAATCTCATTTTCAGCTAGTAACTTGCCTTAGGCTTTTTAAGCAGGTTATCTGACTTTAACTTGCCAGTGGTATTGCCCTTGTGTGCATCAGAAACTTTAATAGAGTGAAGGCGATACAAAGCGATATTCCATTGAACTCAACCTATTGAAGAGGATTAAGGTTTTTCCCATCAAACTCACACTATCATCGTTAATATTTAAGTAAGGCTTTACCTAAAATAGTTGAAATGATTTAGGTATAACTTGAAGGCATTACCTTCATACAAACCGAATTTTACTAACTGTGTAGTGGTCAAGTTAAATTGGCCACGGTTTTATAGTAACACCCATGTACACGATAGCTGTATACTCATATTTCTCTGCTTAAACCAAGTGTCATAACACTTTCAACTGGCATTAATAATTTGTCAGGACCACCACTTTTTGACTCGTAGAGCTTTATAAAAAGTCCTGTTTGTAAAGGTTGGTTATTCCAACTAATAGAAAAGTTATTAGACAAACTTTCTGAAGGCATATCTATTGAAATAGAAGCCTTGGTTCCAAGTGAGGTAAAAATAATGCCCACTAATAATAAAGCTCTAATCAGCATGAAAACCCCATATTAATTTTACATACAATCCAATATTTTTATACTTAAACACCACGTCAACATAAAGGTCAATATTTAAACAAATAAAATTAAATATTTAACAAGTAAATGGTATTACGAAAAAATACACTAACGTTTCAATTTTCACCGACTCTACTTTAAATCGATCAATATATTGGAGTTGATAAAGAAAGCTTATGCTAGTGTTAACATTATTCACTTATTTCTTTTTATATCGGTGTGAAACAAGTCGCAATCGAAAGTTAAAAGACATTAGATGCCCAAATTAAACAAAAAAAACAACACAATGACGAAAACGATGCAAGTTAAATACGAATGGCGTAAGCGAGAAAAAGCGCTATATTTGCCAAAAAACAAACCTGAAATGGTTACGGTTCCCCCCTGTAAATTCATTACTATTTCAGGTGAAGGCAGCCCCGCTGAGCCTAAATTCACCCAGCATATCGAAGCTTTATACTCATTGGCATATACAATAAAAATGGTGCCGAAAAAAATGCCAGTAAAACCCGTCGGCTATTTTGACTTTACCGTTTATCCATTAGAAGGTGTTTGGGATATTAATGAAACGGCAAAACGTCATTTCAACGGCAGCATCAATAAAGCCGATTTAGTCTATAAACTTATGATTCGGCAGCCTGATTTTATTGATGAAAATTTTTACCAACAAATGCTCGAGTTGGCAAAAGCAAAAAAGAAAAATCCACTATTAGATAAGGTTAATTTTGAAGTGATATCTGAAGGCTTATGTGTGCAAATTTTGCACCTCGGCTCTTTCGATAATGAACCGGAAAGCTTTGCATTAATGGAAGCGTTTGCAAAAGCTGAAGGTTTGATCCGAATTGCTAAAACGCATAGAGAAATTTACTTGTCTGATCCTCGAAAAGTAGCACAAGAGAAACTAAAAACAGTATTAAGATTTCAGGCAAAAACAACAACCTAAGCACGTAACTACGGGTAAAAAATAATAAAGCACAGCGACTCGTCAAGACAGCAAGGCAATGCAGAAAATCAAGGCAACACGCCAATGTAACAATATGTACAACAAGTTACATTTGGCGATTATTTGAACTATAATTTGCGCTATTGAACTATAATTTGAGCTATAGGAGAATGTTATGATCAACCCAGTGAACACAAATTCTGTACCGCTTTCGACCAGAGTCATCCAATCTGCTGGTGAGGCTGCTGAAAAAAATGTTGTGCCGGGTCAAACAGATCCTTCTATTGTCGCCACGCCAGAAAACGTTAACAAAGCAGTTGATTACGCAGCTGATGGCGTCGCAAATAAACAACAAACCGAGCAAGCTAACCAAGAAGCCATTCGCAGCTTAGTGGTTGATGTAAACCATGCGCAGCATCAACAAGATCTTGTTGACCAATATATCGCGCAATCAACTGACACCAATGAAAGTTCACCAACCGTCAATGTATATGAGCTAGCGCAGCAGCAAAAGAAAACCAACACGATTGAAACCTTAAGCAATGTTTCTGAGGCTAAAGACAGATTTTCTGATGCGATAACGCCAAGTGAACCGTCACGCTTTCATATTCAGGCTTAACAGTTAGTCTCTTTTATTAATGCATAACTTATTTGAATAACTTGAACACTAGCTGCCGGCTAATGTTCAAGTTAATGTCTATTGCTTTACTAATTCACTAGATTTCCGCTCTTTATAGTTGAGCAACCAAACAAACAAAGCGCCCGTTATAAACATAAGTAACGAATAGCACGTTGGCGCTATCGCCATTTCGGTATTATTTAATATGCTCAATGCCACCACTATCGCGGTTGCGCCATTTTGCAGCCCTACTTCTAACGAAATCGTTTTACTTTGCGCTTCGTTTAATTTTGCCAGCTTTGCCAAGCTGTAACCCAAAATCATACAGACCAGATTAAGAGTAAGTGCGGCAACACCCGCTTGCATGAAATACCCTGCCATCTGTTCAATATTTTTGATGACTATGCTGGTCACAATCAAGAATAAAAATACCATCGAAAAACGCTTAACGTATTTTTCAGCACGTTGGGCAAATTGCCTTTTATAAGCATTTATTACCATGCCGATAGTGATGGGAATTAAAGTAATGACCACCAATTGCAATATGGTTCTCAGCACAGGTAATTCAACTTGTTGCCCTTCTCCCATCAGTAGTTGCATAAAAAATACAATCAGCACCGGTACTGAAAATGGCGCAATAATACTCACCACAGAGGTTAGCGTTACCGATAACGCAATATCGCCACGGGCTAGAAATGTATATAAATTTGAAACCATGCCTCCTGGGCATAAAGACAAAATCATCAAACCAACCGCTAATGCGCCTTGTAAATCAAATAACAACACCACAGCATAAGCGAGCAATGGCAACATCACCATTTGTGCAAACACACCTAAAGCCACTGCTTTCGGCCGTGTAATTATTAAAGAAAAATCTCTTAACCTAAGCGCTAAGCCCATGCCAAGCATAATGATAAAAAGTGAGGCAGGAAGAATAATGTTGATCAGAAAACCAGCTTGCATAATTGTTTTATTTTTATTTTAAGAAGATAAAACCAATATAATCGGCTCGTCAGTGTTGTGACAAGCAAACAATTAAAAAACATCAAATTAATTGTACAAAAAATCAATTTAACCCTTAGGCACTTTTCTTTCAAGACATGGCATTAATTAATGTTTAAGTGCGATTTAAGTGCTGCTGTAAATAATCAACCAATACTCTTACTTTAGGTGATAAGTTTCTGTTGTGAGGATATACCGCCCAAATACCCTCCTCCGTTTCAGCATACTGTTCAAGCATAGATACCAAGGTGCCGTCTTTAAGATATTGCTGCACATAATAATCAGGCAGTTGCACTATGCCTAAGCCTTTAAGCGCAGCGTCTACCAAAGCTTTACCATTGTTGTAGCGAATACAACCTGATACGCGAATATTCCTCCCTTTGCCCGCTTCTTTAAAGCGCCAGTAATCGAGCGTGCCTAATAAACAATTATGTTGTTCAAGCTCTGACAAAGTATGTGGCATGCCGTGCTCGACAATATATTGAGGTGAAGCACAGGTAAAACTTGTTCGACTTGCGAGTTTTTTTGCCATCAGGCTGGAGTCGCGTAATTTGCCGAGCCGTATGGCAAGATCAAAGCCTTGATCGACAAGATCCAGTTGTTGATTACTAAGCTGAGCAACTACCGTAACTTCAGGATATTGCTTAATGAAGTTATTCACCAAAGGCAAAATATGCTGCTCACCGTAAGTTACCGGCGCAGTAAGTTTTATTTTGCCTTGTGGTTTTTGACCTCGTTGGCTAATCGACTGCTCAGCCGCAGTTAAGCCGTCTAACACACTACGGCAATGTTGATAAAATATTTGCCCTTCTTCGGTCAGCGACACTTTCCGCGTGGTGCGATAAAGTAATTTGGTATTGAGCCGACGCTCTAATTGGCTCACTTGGCGACTAACCTGCGCGGTTGAAATTGCTAACTTTGCTGATGCTTTGGTAAAACTTTCCGTCTCAGCCACATAAACAAACTCTGTAATGCCTTGCCAATCAAACATTATTACCACACAGTAAAAGTAAATTGTAAAAATAGCATATTATCATTATTTTTATTTGCAATATAATAACTTCATCAGGGTCTATACTGCATAATCATAAGCCCGTTTCCCGACCATATACGTATAACAAGTGAGAAAACCTATGTCTGAGCAATTTATCAAATCAAAAGCCGCAATCGCCTGGGGACCCAATCAACCACTATCGGTGGAAGAAGTTGATGTAATGCTACCTAAAAAAGGTGAAGTACTGGTCAAAATAATCGCTTCGGGTGTTTGTCATACCGACGCATTTACTTTATCAGGTGAAGATCCTGAAGGTATTTTTCCGGCAATTTTAGGCCATGAAGGTGGCGGCATTGTTGAACAAGTGGGTGAAGGGGTCACAAGTGTTCAGGTTGGCGATCATGTTATTCCGTTATACACACCTGAATGTGGCGAGTGTAAGTTTTGCTTATCTGGCAAAACCAATTTATGTCAAAAAATCCGTGAAACCCAAGGCAAAGGTTTAATGCCCGACGGCACAACACGCTTTTATAAAGACGGCGAGCCTATTTACCATTACATGGGCTGTTCAACGTTTTCTGAATACACAGTATTACCTGAAATTTCATTGGCAAAAGTTAATAAAGAAGCGCCATTAGAAGAAGTGTGTTTGCTTGGTTGTGGCGTAACGACCGGCATGGGCGCAGTAATGAATACCGCGAAAGTTGAAGAAGGTGCCACTGTCGCCATTTTTGGTTTAGGTGGCATTGGCTTGTCAGCCGTTATTGGCGCAACTATGGCGAAAGCTAGCCGTATTATCGCGATTGATATTAACGAAAGTAAATTTGATTTAGCCAAAAAACTCGGCGCGACCGACGTTATCAATCCAAAAGATTACGATAAACCTATTCAAGACGTTATTGTTGAATTAACCGATGGCGGCGTTGACTATTCTTTTGAATGTATTGGCAATGTTGATTTAATGCGCTCGGCGCTAGAGTGTTGTCATAAAGGCTGGGGCGAATCAGTCATTATTGGTGTCGCTGGCGCTGGTCAAGAAATATCAACAAGACCATTTCAACTAGTAACAGGCCGAGTATGGCGTGGCACTGCATTTGGCGGCGTTAAAGGTCGCTCTGAATTACCTGATTACGTAGAGCGTTACCTGCAGGGCGAATTTAAACTCAGTGATTTCATTACTCATACCATGGCGTTAGAGCAAATAAATGAATCCTTTGATTTAATGCATCAAGGCAAAAGCATTCGCTCGGTAATTCATTTCGATAAATAAGCAGCACCAAACGTCGCGCCAGTTCAGCATTAACTGGGCGCGACTGGCTTTAATTACGATAGACATAACGATATAGCGATATAAAAAGATAAAGGGTTAACGATGACCATTGAAAATTTAGCCACCAACAAAAGCTTTGGCGGTTGGCATAAACAATACAGCCATTTTGCCAGCTCGCTTAATTGCACCATGCGATTTGCTATTTATTTGCCGCCGCAAGCAAGTAACAACCACAAAGTACCAGTGCTTTACTGGTTATCGGGCTTAACCTGTACCGATGAAAATTTCATGCAAAAAGCGCATGCGCAACATATTGCTGCCGAGCTTGGTATTGCCATTGTTGCCCCCGATACTAGCCCGCGTGGTGAAGGTGTCGCTGATGATGAAAATTATGACTTAGGCCAAGGCGCAGGCTTTTATGTAAATGCCACGCAAGCACCTTGGAATACGCATTATCAAATGTATAGCTACATTGTTGATGAATTACCACAACTTGTCGAGTCAACCTTTCCTGTCTCGAATGTACGTTCAATTGCCGGTCATTCAATGGGCGGACATGGCGCGTTAACTATCGCGTTGCGTAACCCAAAACGTTATTGTGCAGTATCAGCCTTTAGCCCGATCAGCAATCCAAGCAATTGCCCTTGGGGTCAAAAAGCATTTAGCGCTTATTTAGGCGACGACCAATCGTTATGGCAAGCACACGATGCAGCTGAACTGATAAAAAATGCCGTTGATAAAATTCCAATGCGAGTTGATCAAGGGTTGGCAGATAACTTTTTAACGGAACAATTAAAGCCGGAAACATTAGAGTCGGCAGCAAAAGGCAATAATTACCCACTCGAGCTAAACCTACACCAAGGTTACGATCACAGTTATTACTTTATCTCGAGCTTTATTGAACAGCAGCTTCGTTTTCATCATGCCCATTTAAGCCAACGCTAACTTTTGTGTTTTCCATCAACAAGTTTATGTGCTCAAGAAGCGAGCACATAAGCTTGTTTTCTTATCTAAACATCACGTCTACAGCACAATAACCGCATAAAAAACCTTCAACAATTGCGCAATTATTACCGCTAAAAAAACTGTAATACAAGGTGAAAGTTTTACTCGCACAAACACCGATAAAATGTTGATTTCGATCAGCTTTTAAAGTGTTTAGATTCGTAACTTGGCTACTCATTTTCATTGCAAAAATTTATAATGTCCTTATAGATTGTAGGTTTATATTTTGTTAGGAAACAAGCAATGTCGATAACAAGTCAGGTTGAACTTTCTCCGTTAAAAATGGCTGAAAAAGCGCTGCAGTTTGGTCAAGCACGTATTTCACGCAGCCTAATTTCAACTTTTTGTTTAGCGATCACCGCAGGTGTTTTTATTGGAATTGCTTTTATATTTTATATTGTTGTAACAACTGGCGCGCAAACTCTGCCCTATGGCATGGTAAAACTGATTGGCGGCTTAGTGTTTTCAATTGGGCTTATTTTAGTAGCGGTATGTGGCGGAGAGCTTTTTACCAGCAGTATTCTTTCAATCGTCGCCAAAGCAAACAACAGCATTAATATGCGCCAAATGCTCACCAACTGGACGGTTGTCTATTTGGGCAACTTTGTTGGCGCGTTAATATTAGTCAGTTTAATGCTGACCGCTAAACACTATTTTCAAGCAAATGGCGAAGTGGGTTTGAACTACTTATATGTCGCAAAAGCCAAACTACAATACGATTTTATGCAAGCGGTAGCGCTTGGCATTATGTGTAACTTATTAGTGTGTTTAGCGGTGTGGATGACCTACAGCGCGCAATCAGCAACCGACAAAGTATTAGTGATTATTTTACCTGTGAGCATGTTTGTCGCCTCAGGCTTTGAACACTGCATTGCAAACATGTTTTTGATCCCATTGGCAATTGTTATAAAAAACAATGCCCCAGTTGAATTTTGGCAAGCGACAGGCGCTAATGCCAACGACTTTTATCAGCTCACTTGGTCAAACTTTTTCACAAATAATTTATTACCAGTCACCATTGGCAACATCATTGGCGGTGCAATACTAGTAGGATTAACCTATTGGTTTATTCACCTTAAAAACAATGACACTTGTCACTGATTGGGCTGCAAAACAGAATTTTTAATTTTATAGGAAACCATTATGGTTAATGAAAAATGTCAAAGCAATTGGACAGGTTTTACCCCTGGAAAATGGCAAGAAAGCGTTGATGTAAGAGACTTCATTCAACAAAACTATACGCCGTATCATGGCGACGACAGCTTCTTGCAAGGCGCAACTGAAGCAACAACTTCATTATGGCAAGAAGTCGCCAAAGGCATTAAGCAAGAAAACGAAACGTTAGCACCGGTAGATTTTGATAACGAAATTCCAGCGACCATTACCTCGCATGGCGCAGGTTACATCGACCCAAGCTTAGAGAAAATTGTTGGTTTACAAACCGACAAACCACTAAAGCGCGGCATGATCTGCAATGGCGGTATTCGTATGGTAGAAACATCATGCAAGGTTTACGGCAAAGAATTAGATCCTAACGTTAATAAAATTTTCTCTGAGTATAAAAAAACCCATAACCAAGGTGTATTTGATGTTTATACCAAAGACATTTTAAAGTGCCGTAAATCTGGCATTATTACGGGTTTGCCAGACGCCTATGGTCGTGGTCGCATTATTGGTGATTATCGCCGCGTTGCACTATACGGTATCGACTTTTTAATGGCTGATAAAGCCAATCAACAACAAGCACTTGAAGAGCAATTATATCAAGCACAAAGCAGCAGCGACGTTGAAAAAGTTATTCGCCTGCGTGAAGAAATTTCAGAGCAATACCGCGCACTTGCCCAAATGAAAGAAATGGCAAACCGTTACGATTGCGATATTTCATTGCCGGCAACCAATGCCACCGAAGCGGTGCAATGGACTTACTTTGGTTACTTAGCTGCGATTAAATCGCAAAATGGCGCAGCGATGTCGTTTGGCCGTGTTTCAAGCTTTTTAGATATTTACCTCGAGCGCGATATTGCCCAAGGTGTCTTAACCGAAGTACAAGCCCAAGAGCTAATCGATCATTTAGTGATGAAACTACGTATGGTGCGTTTTTTACGTACACCAGATTACGATGAATTATTCTCAGGCGACCCAATTTGGGCAACAGAATCAATTGGCGGTATGGGTAAAGACGGTCGCACCTTAGTGACTAAAACCAACTTCCGTTTCCTTAATACCCTATACAACATGGGTGCAAGCCCAGAGCCAAACATGACCGTACTTTGGTCTGAGCAATTGCCAGAGCACTTTAAAACTTTCTGCGCAAAAGTCTCTATTGATACCAGCTCAATTCAATACGAAAGCGACGACTTAATGCGTGAAAGTTTAGACTCAGACGACTATGCAATCGCCTGTTGTGTTAGCCCGATGATCGTTGGTAAGCAAATGCAATTTTTTGGTGCCCGCGCCAACTTAGCTAAAGCGTTACTTTACGCCATTAACGGTGGTGTTGACGAAAAATCTGGTGACCAAATCGCGCCTAAAATGCCTGCGATCACCAGCGAATACTTAGACTACGACCAAGTTAAAGCGAACTTTGAGCAAGTAAATACCTGGTTAGTTAAAAACTATGTTACCGCATTAAACTGCATTCATTACATGCACGACAAGCACAGCTATGAAACAGCACTAATGGCATTGCATGATCGTGACGTTACCCGTTCAATGGCCTGTGGTATTGCGGGGCTTTCTGTAACTGCCGATAGCTTGTCAGCGATTAAACATGCCAAAGTAAAACCGATTCGTAATGAACAAGGCATCGCCATTGATTTTGAAATTGAAGGCGACTACCCACAGTTTGGTAATAATGACGATCGTGTTGATGATATCGCCTGTGAACTTGTTGAAAACTTTATGGACAAAATTCGTAGCGTTGCAACTTATCGCGAAGCGAAACCAACGCAATCGGTATTAACCATTACTTCAAACGTAGTTTACGGTAAGAAAACTGGCTCAACGCCAGATGGGCGTAAAGCAGGCAGCCCTTTTGCACCAGGCGCAAACCCTATGCATGGTCGCGATCAAAAAGGCGCACTTGCCTCGATGACGTCAGTCGCCAAATTACCGTTTTGCTCAGCAGAAGATGGCATTTCGTATACCTTCTCGATTGTGCCAAAAACCTTAGGTAAAACCGAAGGCGAACAACGTGGTAACTTAGTTGGCTTGCTTGATGGTTACTTTCATCACAATGACAATCAAGAAGGCGGTCAGCACTTAAATGTTAATGTGCTTGATAAAGAGCTGCTGATTGATGCGATGGAACATCCAGAAAAATATCCGCAGTTAACCATTCGTGTCTCTGGTTATGCGGTACGTTTTAATGCATTAACCCAAGAGCAAAAGCTTGATGTGATCAACCGCACCTTTACCGATAAGTTTTAATCGGCAAAAGTTGTTGTAACATTAACGCTATGGCATCGTCACTTGTGGCGATGCCTATTTATTTTTACACTGTTAGGACTTTTCATGACCACGGTAAATGCACTTGGCGATTCGGTAACGATCTCCGGTAGAGTTCATTCCATTGAATCTTGCGGTACGCTCGACGGACCAGGCATTCGTTTTATCCTATTTTTACAGGGCTGCTTAATGCGTTGTAAATACTGCCATAATCGCGACAGTTGGGACGAAAGTGCAGGCTATGAAATGACCGTAGAAGAAGTGATGGAGTCAATTCGTTATTACAAGCCGTACTTCAAATCAGGCGGCGGCTTAACCGTATCTGGCGGCGAGCCTATTTTACAAGCACCTTTTGTGACTGAATTATTTAAAGCTTGTCACGCCGAAGGCATTAATACCTGTTTAGACACCAATGGCTTTATGCGTGAACACGATCAAAGTATTGATGAACTGCTTGATGAAACCGATCTCGTGCTAATCGATGTAAAACACCTCGACGACAAACAGCACATCGCATTAACAAAAGTGAGTAACCGACACACGTTAAACTTTATTCGCCATTTGGAACGAAAAGCCGTGCCATTTTGGATGAGACATGTCGTGGTGCCGGGTTATACCGACAACCTAGCCTCGGCAGAACTTTTAGCAAACTACAGCAAAAACCTTACTCATTTAAAGCGGTTAGAATTATTACCTTATCACGATAATGGCGCCTTTAAATGGCAACAATATGGTGAAATTTACCCACTTACAGGTGTGGCGCCTTTAAGCCGAAAAAGCATTGAACCTATCGCACAGTTGCTAGAAAGTTATCAATTACCTGTGGTGTATTAGTTAATATAATCAGGGTCTAGGATCAGGGTCGGTGACATATTTTAAATAAAATTACATATAGTCTTAAAGAGTGGTTAATCATTACCTATAGATGTCACCGCCCCTTTAAACTGAAATGAGATCATAGAGTCGGGGTCGGTGACATATTTTAAATAAAATTACATATAGTCTTAAAGAATGGTTAATCATTACCTATAAATGTCACCGACCCCTTTAAACTTAAACTCAGACCCCTTTAAACTTATTCTTACTGCTTTGTTTTGCATTCAGATAACAAGCAACGTAAAATAAAAACCAAATACTTATTCACTTTTTATAGATAATTATGCCAGTTAACTTACCTGAAATTGACCCTACGCTTTTAACGCCAATCAACGGCATTCGTTTAGGCTGGGCTGAAGCCAATATTAAACAGCCTAATCGAAAAGATCTGTTGGTGATGGAAATAGCGCCTGGCAGTTCAGTATCAGGCGTATTTACCCAAAACCGCTTTTGCGCAGCGCCAGTCACCTTATGTAAAGCACATTTAGTGGCCGCAAAAAATGGTGAAAGTCAGGGGATAAAAGCGTTGGTGGTCAATACTGGCAATGCCAACGCTGGCACGGGTGAGCAAGGCATGCTTGATGCGCAGCAAACTTGTCAGCAATTAGCTGAAATTATGTCGTTAAACGTAAATGAAATACTGCCATTTTCTACCGGCGTTATTCTTGAACATTTACCGATGAATAAATTATTAGCCGGCTTACCAAATGCAGTGCAAAATTTAACAACCGATAATTGGGCTGATGCCGCTAGTGCGATAATGACCACAGATATTGCGCCAAAAGCTTATTCAAGCCAATTACTGCTTGCAGGCAATAAAGTCACTATTACCGGTATTTCCAAAGGCGCGGGCATGATCCACCCGAACATGGCAACCATGCTAGGCTACCTAGCTACCGATGCCAATATTGCCCAACCCTTGCTTGACCAAATGACCAAAGACATTGCCGATCTTTCGTTTAACTGTATTTCGGTTGACGGCGATACCTCCACTAACGACTCATTTATAATTATTGCTACCGGAAAAAGTAGCGCACCAAAAATAACCTCAGCCAGCGATAGCGGCTATGTTGAATTGTTGAATGAATTAGTTGCAGCGGCGCAATATTTAGCAAAAGCTATTGTGCGCGATGGAGAAGGTGCCACTAAATTTATTACCGTCAATATCAAAGGCGCAAAAAGCGTTGAGGAAGCTAAAGCCATAGGCTTTTCTATTGGTAAAAGTCCATTGGTAAAAACCGCGATGTTTGCCTCAGATCCAAACCTAGGCCGCGTACTCGCTGCCATTGGTTATGCCTCAAGAGAATGTGCATCTTTAGAAGATTTAGACACCAATACATTAGCGCTATATTTTGGTGAAACCTTAGTCGCTGAAAAAGGTGGTCGAGCAGCAAGTTATCAAGAAGAAGTCGGTCAAGCCATTATGAATGAAGCTGAAATCGAGATCACCGTTGAACTGCATCGTGGCGAGCAACAAGCAACCATTTGGACCTGCGATTTTAGTTATGACTACGTAAGAATTAATGCGGAATACCGCACTTAGTGAATAATGGGGAGTGTGGTCGACGTTCGTATCGTCATTGCGACATTTACTGGGCTGTTTCGACGGCCATTCACATGCAAGTACACGACATACTCTTATGTTAGTCCTAAAACAGGGAGCATTGATTGAACGCTCTTAGGGGGAACCCCGTTTAGTTTGTCTAATACTACGGCGATACGAACATCTAGTTTGAGTATAGAAGATAATGCTAAATTTAGGCAAAGGCCAAGGCTAATAAAATGATGCCTTCTGGCCTTTTTTAATAACTATTTTTCATCTTTATTAAGAATTTTAAAGTGAGCAAGATCGGGGCGAAGAACCCGTGCTTGTCCATAATACTTTTGAATCAATCCCTTACTGCGTAATTGCGCCAATCCTTTATTTAGCGCCTTGATAACTTTCGCCCCTTCTGGGTGCTTTTTAGACACCATATAATGGCGACTACTATCTATGGCAATAGCAACATTCGGCACCGGAAATAACTCAACATTACGTTCTCGATTAAATTTTGGCTTGTTCACATCTTTCGCAAACTCTAATAAAGTAAAATCAATACCACGAAACTTAATCACTTTTAATAGAGAATTAAAATTAGAGGCTAAATGTAACGACTTAGGCGGTATTGACTCTAAGGTTTTAATGTCTTGCAACCATGCATATTGCGTTGCCGCAGTCAGGTTTTTCAAATCGTCTAAACTATCAACTTGCATCAACGCTTTATTATCAGCCAATCCATAAATGCCTTTGATAAACTCCCCTTCTTCAATTACCGCAGTACTAAGGTAAAGCTCTTCTGGGTACATACCTGTCATTAACCGCTGTTGAGTCATTAAAACTTTGCCTTCTCTCACCATCTCAAGGCCACGTAAGGTATTGGGCACGATAACAAACTCAAAATCGTCATCAATACCACCAAGCTCCAGCGCCTTTTTGATGATAATTAAAGTTGCTGATCCTTTAGAAACGCCTAACCGCGAAAATTCGGTAAAGTCTTTAGCGCTTTGCCCTGAGTTTTTTAATATCATTTTATAACGGTCGGCTAAACCTTGATGAACAGCGATACTTACCGCCCAGCTCGACGGGGAAAGTAAAATGAGTAAAACTGCAGCAATTAGCGCTGAATATGTTAAACGAAAAGAAAGTGTAGATTGAGTGTTATACATTGCTGTCGATTAGCCAGTTAGTTGAGTTGATATTGGCGAATACACCAATAAACGCCTGTTGTTATCGATTCTTACATTTGTGTACATATCATACCCGAGCTTAGCTTGAATAAAATAGAAACAATAAAAATTTTTAATAAAGTTGCTCAACGTCACATTAAGACATAAATTAATCGCCAAACATGCCAATTAAAAAAACACCATGAAAAATAATCTATCAAAGGCGGCCATAGCGCGAATTGCATCGGCACTGGTTAAAGCATTGCCTAGCGTTAATGACGTACTTTTTATTGAACAGGCACTAACCAATATCGAGCAGTTAGAATTAAAAGCGCGTGTTCAACATATTATTGGTGTGTTACATATGCACTTGCCCAGTGACTTTGAGCAAGCAGCAGACGTGTTGATAGCAATGAAGCAACATTGGGATTATGGCGAGCAAGACGACAGTTATAGCGTATTCGCCGCTTGGCCCATTATTGATTATGTAAGCGATTATGGCTTGGCACACCCAGAAAAAGCCCTAGCAACCTTAAAACAGTTAACCGAGTTATTTTCTGCTGAATTTGCCATTCGTCCGTTTATCGTTAAATACCCCGATTATTGTTTAGCGCAATTTACGCTATGGGTGGATGACGAATGTGAACATGTGCGCCGACTGGTTTCAGAAGGCACCCGTCCACGTTTACCGTGGGGACTAAGGTTAACGCAATTTGTTGACGACCCAACACCTAACCTGCCTTTATTAGCGGCGCTAAATACCGATCCAAGTTTGTATGTTAGGCGCTCTGTCGCTAATCATCTCAATGATATCGCCAAAGATCACCCCGAGCTTGTGGTGACAACCTGCAAAAGTTGGCAACATGCTTACCCAAATAATCCAGCGTTAACTTGGTTAATAAAACATGCCACTCGCACCTTAGTCAAAGCCGGAAATTCCGGCGCTTTATCGTTACTTGGTTTTACTGAAAATCCCAAAATTTCAGTCACTAATCTTACGTTATCCGCCAGTGAAATTTGCCAAGGTGATACCATGAGTTTTGACTTTGAACTTACCGCTGATGACAAGGCACAGCAAAGCTTAGTCATTGACTATGCGATGTACTTTGTTAAGGCCAATGGCAAACAAAGCGCAAAGGTCTTTAAAATTAAAAACCTGACCCTTAACAATTTTGCCAGCGTGCAAATACAAAAAGCCCATTCATTTAAAGCCATTTCAACGCGAAAATATTATCCCGGCATTCACAGCATCGAAATACTCATTAATGGACAGCCCTATGCCAAACAAGACTTTCGCTTAATTTAACAGCTAACTCGCTAAAAAAATTGAAAAACAAACAAAATAACTGTATTTACATACAGCCTTTTTGTATGATGAAATTTTTTTAACAGAGATAATCGGTTGAAACTTTATATTGCTGAAAAACCCAGTTTAGGCAAGGCCATTGCCGCTGCACTACCTAAGCCACATAAAAGTCATAAAGGCTATATAGAGCTGGGTAATGGCGATGTGGTGAGCTGGTGTATCGGTCATATTCTTGAGCAGGTCGACCCAGAAGCTTACGATGCCGACTACAAAAAATGGCGTATGGAGCATTTGCCGATTATTCCCGAGCAATGGCAATTAAAGCCTAAATACGCGACCCGCAGCCAATTAACCGTTTTAAAAAATCTAGTTAAAAAAGCAGACCTATTAATTCACGCTGGCGATCCAGACCGCGAAGGTCAATTATTAGTTGATGAAGTGATCAATTACCTGAAAGTCAGTAAAACTAAACAAGATAAAACCCAACGTTTACTGATCAGCGATTTAAATACCAGTGCCGTTAAACGCGCTTTGGCAAACTTAACATCAAATAAAGACTTTATGCCGCTGTCGATTTCAGCATTAGCACGCTCGCGCGCTGATTGGTTATACGGCATAAATTTAACACGTGCTTATACCTTGCAAGGACAAAAGTCGGGCTTTAATAGCGTTTTGTCAGTTGGGCGCGTGCAAACACCACTGTTAGGCTTAGTGGTGCAGCGAGACGAGGAAATCGCCAACTTTGTCAGCAAACCGTTTTACCAAGTATTGGCTCACCTTAATACCGACAACAAAGAAACATTTACTGCAAAATGGCAACCCAGCGATGCTTGCCGCCCTTATATGGACGATGAAGGCCGCGTGCTCGTTAAAGGCTTAGCTGAAAATGTGGTTGCCCGTATTGGCCAGCAAAGTGCGACCGTAACCGATATAAAAAATGAGCGTAAAAAACAAATGGTGCCGCTACCTTATAATTTGTCAGCACTGCAAATTGATGCCGCCAAACGTTTTGCTATGAACGCTAAGTTAGTCTTAGATGTTTGTCAGTCTTTATATGAAAAACATAAGCTGATCACCTACCCACGCTCTGATTGTCGATACCTGCCCAAAGAGCAGCATCAGCAAGCAAAAGGCATAGTGGCAACCTTATCTAAATCGAGCCAAGCTTATGCCAGTGCGGCTAAAAATGCTGATACAAAGTTAAAAAGTCGTGCTTGGAATGACAAAAAAGTAACTGCGCATCACGCCATTATTCCAACTGAAAAGTCGGCTGAAAATATCACCCTTAATTCATTCGAGAAAAACATTTATCAGCTGATAGTTCGTCAGTACCTTGCGCAATTTTACCCAGACTATTTATATGATCACAGCCAAGTCAGCCTAACCATTGCAGGTGGTCTTTTTAAAGCGAGCGCCAAAACTGAGCAGCAATTAGGCTGGAAGGTTTTGTATCCGTCCACCAGTAAAAACAAAGACGCAAACACACAAGAATTGCAAAGCTTGCCTAAACTTGAAATCGGTCAGCAATTATTGTGCTCGCATGGCGAGCTAGTTGAAAAACAAACGCAAGCACCTCAAGCGTATACCGATGCAACCTTGCTTTCAGCCATGACCGGTATTTCTCGCTATGTAAGCGATGCCGAGATTAAAAAAATTCTAAAAGAAACCGACGGTTTGGGCACAGAAGCAACCCGCGCCGGTATTATTGAATTATTGTTTAAGCGAGAATTTTTGCAGCGAAAAGGCAAAATAATTTCAGCAACAGAAGTGGGCAAAGCGCTGATTAATGCCCTGCCTAGCATGGCCACTACGCCAGATATGACCGCATTATGGGAAAGTCAGCTCAATGGTATTTGCCATCAAGAAATTAATTACCAGTCGTTTATTTCAGGTGTTGAACAACGTATAGGCGAGTTTATTGAACAAGGAAAAAATGTCTCTTTTAGTGGTTTACCCAAAGTGAATAAAAAACAAAAGTTCAGCAAAAAAAGAAAGTTTGCTAAAAAGAAAACTCGCTAAAAAAGCTCACTAAAAAAGGCTTACCAACAAATGGCAAAGCGCTTCATGCAGGTTTATTTAGCTAAGCCGCCCATGCACAAATACTTCACTTCTAAATAATCATCTAAGCCATATTTAGAACCTTCTCGGCCGTTGCCAGATTGTTTCATCCCGCCAAACGGCGCCGCTGCATTAGAAATAATGCCTTCGTTAATACCAACCATGCCATATTCTAGCGCTTCAGCCACACGCCAGATCCGGCCAATATCTCGTGCATAAAAGTAGGCGGCTAAACCATAAGGGGTATTATTGGCCATAGCAATAACCTCAGCTTCACCGCGAAAGGCAATAATGGGGGCAACTGGGCCAAAAATTTCATTGGTTGCAATCGGCATTTCAGGGCTAACATTAGCTAAAATAGTCGGTTGATAAAAACTAGATCCTACTGGCTCGACTTTACCGCCAAGTATTACTGTTGCGCCTTCATCTACTGAGCTTTTGACCAGTTGCTCTACTTTGCTCACCGCTTGTGCTGAGATCATAGGGCCAACATCGGTTGTTTGCTCTAAGCCATTGCCGAGCTTTAATTTAGCCACCGCTTGGCTAAACTTTTCCGTAAATTGCGCCAGCACGCTTTCATCAACAAAAATACGATTGCTACAAACACAGGTTTGCCCCGCATTTCGATATTTCGAGGCAATTGCGCCATCAACGGCAGCGTCGATATCTGCATCGTCAAAAACAATAAAAGGTGCATTGCCACCTAACTCCATCGATACTTTTTTTACCGTACTAGCGCATTGACCAATTAAGGTTTTACCGACAGCAGTTGAGCCGGTAAAGGTAAATTTGGCAACGTCTGGATGTTGCGTTAATACTTCGCCAATCGCTTTTGCATCTTCACCAACAACAACATTAAATACGCCTTCAGGAATACCGGCTCGATGGGCAAGTTCAGCCATAGCTAATGCCGATAAAGGTGTTTGTTCTGACGGCCGAACCACAAAAGTACAACCTGCAGCAAGCGCCGCTGCTGCTTTTCGCGCGATCATCGCATTTGGGAAATTCCATGGCGTAATAGCCGCCACCACACCAATGGCTTGTTTAAGCACAACAATACGTTTATCGGCGCTCGGCGCTGCGATTGTATCACCGTAAACACGCTTGCCTTCTTCGGCAAACCATTCGACAAAAGAGGCGCCATAAGCGATTTCACCTTTGGCTTCTGCCAGCGGTTTACCTTGCTCAAGCGTTAATATTCTCGCCAAATCATCTTGATGTTCAACCATTAAGTTAAACCAGTTTCGCAAGATAGTTGCCCGTTGATGTGCCGACATTGCAGACCATGATTGTAACGCTGATTTTGCACTGCGCACTGCCAAGTTAGCTTCAACAATGCCTGCGTTATCGACCGTAGTAATAATTTTAGAAGTTGCAGGATTAGTAACAGCAAAAGTTGAATGGCTTTTATGCCACTGACCATTAATATACGAATGTGTTTTAACCAAGTGTTTATCTTTAATGGCCTGCATTTTGTTGTCCTAGGGCTAACGCTATTTTTAACGCACAATAAAATTAGCCTTTATGATAAAGGCTAATTAACAAAGCTCAAGGTAATTACATTTTGGTGGGGTGTAAAATAACAGTAATGCTTATTAACACTTAGTCGGTTTTAGCATAACCAAGGTTGCTATTTTTGCGCATATAGCGCTGGAATATGGCGTCAAAGCGACCGTCAGCCTTCATTAACTTTATTTGTTGGACAAAGTCATCCCTAGCCTGCTCGGTATTAAAGAAAAAACCATTCGGGTTTTCACCAAAAAGCGCAAAACGTTTCACCTTTATCGTCGGGTCGATGCCTTCTTTGGTGATTAACTCATTTAAGTAATATTCAAATATCTGGTGATCTAATTGAATAACTTCTACTCGACCTTTTAACAACATTTTTACTTGTGACTTTTGATCAAAGGTTTCGCTATAAAATGGGTTATTCTGCGCCATATTAAAGTATTCATCACCCAGTTGAGCTTTAGCACCTTGCCATGACAACACGCTATGCGCCGATAACTGAGCAATATTGGTAAAATTAAAGTTATTTTTTTCTAAGGTGTATGCGTAATTTTTAAACGCGTAAATAACATCTGAAAAGTGCCCTTGAAGTTTAGCAATATTGATGTTTTTTTGATTAATATCGCAGACTGCGTCAACTTTATTGGTTTGGTAAGATTTAATTCGACGTGCGTAAGGAAAGTAAACTGCTTCTATTTCGTAACCTAAAGGCAGCATCGCTTCATTCATAATATCGAGTAAAATGCCATTGTCGGTTTCTTGCATCACCCAAGGGGCGAGTGAGTTACCATAGGCTACCCGCAATTTTTTTGCTTGGACTTGTGGTACAAATAGCGACATTAATATTGCTATCAAAAACACCGATAATGAAACGCGATAGCAATATTTAGTTAACATAAACGACTCTTCAATATTTTTATAATTGAAACAACTATAAAAATTATAGCAGCAAAGCCGTTATCTGCTTAGTGATATTTACTTTACAAGTAGCAGGTAGCAGGTAGCAGCTAGCAGCTAGGCTGCTACCTGTGTATCAACAAAGGTATTAATAATTAACTTGTGCTTTGAAGCTGATTTTAAAGAAAATACTGTACAGCACTGGCACAGCAATTAGCGTTAAAATCGTCGCAAATGCTAATCCCCCCATAATGGTTACTGACATATCAGCGAAAAATGGGTCAAACAACAGCGGCATAACACCTAAAATCGTGGTGATTGCCGCCAACGACACCGGCCTTAAACGACTTGCACTCGCTTCAATTAGCCCTTGTAAAGGCGGTTTACCTTCTTCAATTTGCAAGTCTATTTCTTCCAGTAAAACAATGGCATTTTTTATCAACATGCCAAACAAACTTAAAAAGCCTAACAGCGACATAAAGCCAAATGGCATATCGGCAGCGAGTAGCCCGGCAACAACACCAACTACCGCCATAGGCACAACTAACCAAATAATTAGTGGCTGACGTACTCGGCCAAACAGTAAAACACTAATTAAGAACATCACCAAAAAGCCCAGCGGTAAACCTGCACCTAACGCCTCTTGCGCATCGTTAGCAGATTCAAATTCGCCGCCAAAGGTTAACTGATAACCAATGGGCAATGGAATATCTTCAATCTTAGCCCTTACCCGATTAAATGCCGCGCCAGCGGTTTCATTAAAGCCTGGCTCTGCCGAAATGGTAATAGTGCGCACCCGATCACGGCGCTGAATTAATACTTCTTCACTGTCGTAATCCATATGGCTAGAGATTTGTTGAAATGGAATATATCGGCGCTGACTGCTACTCCATACCATACTGTTGTTAACATCGGTTAAGGTCGGCTCGTTCTGCAATCGGTTTTTTGCAATGATCGGGTATAAGTAGTCGCCATACTGCAATTGCCCAATTGGCAAGCCACTACTGGCAAACTGCACGGCTTGTGAAAAGTCTTGTCGAGAAACCCCGGCAAGTCCTGCGGTAATTTCATCGTAATGCGGCGTCACAATAAAGCCTTTTTCACGCCAGTTATCTCGCACGTCACGAATGGTGCTGTCATCAAGGTAAATGCTTTTAACCTGCTCAGCCAAGCCCCTTAATACGACAGGATCCGGTCCTGAAAAACGCGTTTGTAATTTTGCGCCATTCGAGGGACCAAACTGCATGATTTGCACAAAAAATTTGCCGTCGTGATCAACATTCGCCAGTTGTTGCTCTAAGCGTTTCGAGACCTGCAAAATTTCGTTAGCATCTGAGACGCGGATCATAAATAAGCCATAACTTTCGTTCGGCATTTCAGGTCCGTACAATAGCGTAAAGCGCTCAGCGCCACGACCAACAAAACTTGCCACCGACTCGACACTGTCATCAGCTAAAATAAGCGCTTCACCAGTTTGCATATTGGTAGCAGTGGTACGGATATCTCTATCTTGTGGTCCCCAATAATTGATAAAAAATACCGGAGCGTTTGATGGCGGGAAAAAACCTTGTTTGATCATGCCAAAACTTGCGTAAGCGGTGATCGTTATTGCTACTAGCGCAAATACACTTAACCACCTAAACCTAAGCGCTTTTTTAAGTAAAGCGACATAAGCCAAATACATAAACGAAGGTTTTTCTTGATGCTGCTCTTGACCCACTTTATAAAAATATTTACCCAAAAGTGGCGTTAAGGTAACTGCAAATACCCAACTTAACATCAGAGAGATTAAGACTACCGCAAATAATGAAAACAGAAATTCGCCGGTCGCATCGTCAGATAAGCCGATCCCCGAAAATGCGGCAATACCAATAATGGTGGCGCCAAGTAGAGGCCATTGTGTACGTTTAACAATAAAACTTGCCGCATCAATTGCCGACTTTCCGCCGGCCATACGCAGCATAATGCCTTCAGCGACCACAATTGCATTGTCAACGAGCATGCCCATCGCAATTACCATAGCGCCTAAGGAAATGCGTTGCAGCCTAAGCTCAGCTAACCACATCAATAATACGGTACCTAATACCGTTACCAACAAGGTTGTGCCAACCACTATGCCTGAGCGCCACCCCATAAACACACATAACGCGATTGTGACTACTGCGATTGACACTTCTAGGTTCACAATAAAACCGTCAACCGCTTTATCAACAATACTGGCTTGATCGTATAACGATTCAACTTCAATACCCGCAGGTAAAGTGGTTAATAATTCCGCAAGTTTTTGTTCAACCTGTTGGCCGACTTTAACAATATTCACGTCGAACTTAGCTGATACGGCAAAGGTAATCGCCTGTTCACCGTTATAACGCATAATGCTGTCGGGAATTTCAACTGGCTCCATGGTAATTTCAGCAATATCTTTTAGCTTTATCGAGGCATTATTGCCCGGCAAAACAATCGATAAGTTGCCCACTTCATTAATGCTGTTGTTTGAGTCTGCCAGTGAAAGCCTTATTTGTTTGCCTTGCGCTAATAATCGTCCGCCAGTAAAAGGGCGTAAATTATTATTTAGCACCTGAGTAATATCAGGAAAAGATAAGCCTAAGCCCGCAATTTGAAAGGTATCAAAGCGGGCGATAATTTGTTCTTCTAAAATGCCATTAACATCAACTTTTGCGACACCGTCGATGGTTAATAATTCACGGCGGATAATGCGAGAAAATTCACGAATTTGTTGTTGAGAAAACTCTGGCGCGGTTAGCGCATAATACAAGCCATAAACATCACCAAAGTCATCGATCACCACAGGAGCACTTGAACCAAGTGGTAATGAAGGGGTTAAGTCACGCAGTCGTTTTCTTAACTCATCCCAAATTTGCGGTAACTCTTCGGTATTGTAATGCGATAGAACTTCGACTCTAATTTGCGAAACACCCGGCTTACTGGTTGATTTCAACAAGTACAACTGCGGCATTTTCTGTAATGCAATTTCAATATTTTCAGTTAATTCTTTTTCAACTTTTTCAGCGCTCGCTCCGGGGTAATAAGTGATAACTTGCACTTCTTTAATAGTAAAAGCAGGGTCTTCTAAGCGCCCTATTTTTTCTAAAGCAACCAAGCCACCAACAATGCAAACAATCGCCAATAACCAAATATTAACCGAGCGAGTTAATGAATAACGTGCAATATCCATTACTGCTCACCCTTATATTCTCTAACCGTTAAGCCCGCTCGCATTTTGGTAATGCCGGCAGCCACCACTTTATCGCCAACAGTTAACCCTTTTGACACCAAGGCGTAATTCTCTGCGATACCGCTAACCGCCACCGCCTGTTGCTTAACCGTTGATGAATTGGCATCAAATAACCAAACAATAAAGCCTGATTTGGCATCGCCCGAAACGGCTGCAAGGGGCACAATCAGCGCTTGCTCTTTTGGTAAAGACGTTAGCACGGTAACAATCGCTCTTGAGCCTGGCGTAATGTCAGTTTCCTGTGCGTCATTAATCGCAAAGGTAACATTGTAGGTTTGCGTGATAGGATCTGGCGTTGCTTCATGTTCGACATAGTGAATATCAAACACTTTATTTTTTAGCCCAACCAACTTCGCACTTGCTTGTACTTTTTTATTACCGGTATTGGCGGTCATCACTCGCTCTGGCACATCGAATGAAAAATAAAGGCTGGAACGATCTTGCAAAGTGGCTACAGAATTTCCCACCTGTACGTAACTGTCATTTTCTTTGTACCGGTCTGAAACAAAAGCATCAAAAGGCGCGGAAACATTGCAATAACTTAAGTCTTGTTTGGCGTTATTAAGGTCAAGTAAGGTGGTTTCAAATAACGACTCCGCATTGTCTAGAATACTTTGTGATACACCGCCTTTTTTGAATAAAGAACGAATACGCACCAATTCTTTTGCCGCAACATCGTGTCGTACTTGCCTATCTTTTACTTTACGTTGATATGGCGCAGGATCGATACGCGCTAGTACCTGACCTTTCTTAACTTTTTTACCTTTAACTAAATCGGTTTCAATTAGGCGTCCTGAAACTTCAAACTTTAATTCAACGGTTTTAACCGCAGAAACAACCGCAGGAAATTCATAAATTTCTTTATTAGGCTGCTCAATCACAGAGAAGGTTTGTATCACTAAAGGCGGTTGTTGCTCAGCCGTTGTGACTTCTTCAGAGCATCCCTGAAGAAGTAAAAGTAGACATAAACACTGGCAAAACTTCATTGCGGTCTCCATAGCTTTTTATTAATAGTTTACACTTTTAGTTAAAGTGTAAACAAAATGTAATGTTAACACATTTACGATATATGTAAACCAATTGTCAAAATTGACGGCATGCAGTACACTCGAGCGTAAGTTATAAGTGTTGCAAAGGATGATCGAGTTTGCCTAAAAGTAGAGAAAAAATTTTAGACACCGCACAGGAGTGTTTTTTTCAACATGGTTATGCGGCAACTAGCATCGCTATGATAAGTCGTTATGCCAGTATTTCTCGGGTGACGATTCATAAACAGTTTTCATCGAAAGAAGCATTGTTTCGTGCACTTATTACCGACTTTTTAGTTGATAAAGACGTTCAAATTCAAGAGTACCTCGATAGCGATAAAGATTTTTGGCAGAGCACCTGCGAATTTCTCACCAAAAGATGTACCGAAGTATTTGAAGACATTCCTAATCCAAGAATTAAAACAGAACTACTGCATGCCGGCCAAACCTACTGCGCAGATTTAATTGATGAAAATGAAGGTAAAACCGGTCAAGCAATGCTAATAAAGCTAAAACAAACCGTATCCAGTGGCAGTATTTGTTTAGAAGCGATTGGATTATCGGTAGAAGAATTTGCCGATAATATTCATAAAGTTGCTGAAGGCATTATGATGTCGACCCTTAAGGATGATCCGCGTGAAGTGATCAAAACAACCCTTAACATATACCAAAAAGCGACCCAAGGTTAATAACAAAGGCTGCAATTGCAGCCTTTATTTGAACAATGAATTATAAGACCCTCATTGGTCGTTATATCGTTAAAAGCTTGAAACTTGAAACTTGAAACTAAAAGTTAAACTTGCCGTTATTGTTTTGCCAGGCACTGCGCGGCAAAATTTCTTCAATAGTATCCCAATGCTCAACAACCTTGCCGTTTGCTAAACGAAATAAGTCATAAAAAGCGACATCTTTATTCATAAATACGCCTTCACTAACAGCCAAAACAAAGTTTCCTTGTCCTAACACTTTATGGTTGGTTTTATAAATCATTGGCATACCTTGCTCTGCCAAGGCAGTAAGTGCTTTGCCTAAGCCAGTTAAGCCATCAGCTACATGTGGGTTATGTTGCAGGTAATCACTGTCTTTTGCATCAATGAACTGGCCAATTTTTGCCATGTCGCCTTTAATAAATATGCTCTCGATCATGTCTGCCACAATCGCTTTATTTTGTGCTGTTTTGTCTAAATCAGTGATTTGTGTTGTACCGTCAAACTGCGTTCGCCCACTGGCGTTAGCGGGTGCAATGGCTTGTAAATTGTCCCAATGCTCAACAATTTTTCCGCTTTCAAAACGAAAAATATCAAAACCTGCTTTAGGTCCAAAAAAGTTATATTCGGTGTGTAACACGACATAGTCGCCATCTTGAAAAGCACGCTTTACTTGCGCTTTCGCACTACCCTGGGGTAATTGTTGCATTACTGCACCAAACCCTGCCAACCCGTCAGCAACGCTTAAATTATGCTGAATATATTTTTCAGGATTAATATAGCCAATCGCCTTAGCATCGCCAGTTTCAATACTCGAAATTACTGCAATCGCTTTGTCTTTATTTGACAGTATTGGTGTGTCTGTACTTGCACACGATGCAACACCAACAACACTTGCAGCCATTAAGGTACGATTAATTAATTTAGTGATTTTATTCATAGTTATGCTCTCCTGTTTTAATAACAACAATCATAAGCGACTGCTGAAAAATTAAGCAGAGTGTATTTAGGTCTAAAAATGGTAAATGTCGAACAGCTAAACGTTAGCTTAGCGATGACTTACCTCAGTTCACGGTGCTTTTTAACAAACTGGCTAGGGGTAAGTGAGGTATGTTTTTTAAAGTATTTAACAAAATTACTGGCATCATCAAAACAAAAATCGGTTGCCATTTGCTGCGTAGTGACATTGCTAACAAACAATCGCCGCTTAATTTCAACAATCGTATGCGCATCAATTAACTGTTTGGCGGTTAAATTTGTGCTCACCTTACACAACATATTTAAGGTTTTGTAGGTGGTATGAATATTATTGGCGTACCAGTTTGCATCTCTTATGGTATGAAAATGAGCAAACAACAAGGTAATGAATTTAGCAAACTTTACACTTTGTTGCTGCGAGATTTTATCTTGCGTCGATTCAGGCCTTAAACGATGTAAAAACAAAGATAACGCCGAAAATAAATACATAACAATTAATGGATCTGTTTGCTTTGCCTGACGCTCAGTAATAATTTCCCCGATCATATTTTGCACGCGCTTATTGTCACTTTCATCAAGTGCTAAATAAGGGCTATAGTCAATGTTTAAGTGAGTTGGCGTGTAATTAGGTAAGCGCATATTAACATGTACTTGATCTAAAAATGCTTGGGTAAAAATAAGCATTTTCCCTTGCGGTTTTTGGGAAAAGTCAAAGGCGTGAACCTGCTCAGGTTGAAGAAAAATAAATGAGCCAGCACAATAATTATAATGAACAAAATCAACCATGTGCTTACCACAGCCTTGTTCAATATAAATTAAATTATAAAACTTTACACGATGCGGCTGCTCAGGATCATTTAGACAAAACCCCTGACGATACATTTTTTCAAGTTCAACCACTTCAAAGTCACCTTTACCGGGCTGAAACTCAATATCAGGTATCTGCATAATGTTAACCATAGATAACAACACTTAATACAGTTTAATTAAAGCCTCTAAAGAAACAAGCGGCATTACTTAAAACTAGCGATGATATTTATCCAATAACCTTATTAATCATCATTACCCTATTCATCAAACTAGATACTTGTTAACACTTTGTTAATAGTATATTGTTAACAAATCACCATTAAACCACAGTAATAGCACACTATAAAAGGGTTGATTATGACAACGGCTTACCTTAAAAATATTAAGTACGCGTTAGCAATAACCTCTGCTTCGTTACTTATATCAGCATGTACACTCGATAAAAATGCTAACCATAAAGCGAAACAAGATAGCGCATTAGATGCGTTTGCCAATGAGCAAGTACTCACCACCTTAGTTGATTTTGACGATAGTAATGAACAAGGTTGGCTTAGTAACGCAGGCACGACTAGCAAACAAGTTGCTGATGCAGGCAATCAAAAGCTTGCGGTTAACTTTTTATCTTCGCATAACCAAGCAAAGCTACAGATCAAACCTGAATCCCCTTGGAATTTTGCTCAATATCAACACTACAACCTTGCCTTTGATGTGCAAAATACCAGTGATGAGTCGGCGCATGTCTATTTAGCGTTAACCAACCCTAAAGGCGAATTACAGAGTCGCTCAATTAGTTTACCGGCAAGCTTTAATGGCACGGTTTATTTTCCATTACACGGTCAAGAGTCTGATACCGAAACAGGCTTATGGGGTGACGCGCCACCGTGGAAAACTGACGATCAATTAATGGTCTGGCGTTCATGGCGAGACGATCGTATCGATTTATCAAGCGTTGAATCATTAACTTTTTTCACCATTGGCAATTTATCTGATAAGTCGATTACCTTAGACAATATTCGTTTGCGTAAAAATCCTGAATCCGATCCAAACTGGATGGTCGCTGTTGTCGATAAATACGGACAAAATGCCAAAAAAGACGTTGCCTTAAATGTAAGTTCCGACGCTGAGCTAAAAGCGGCTGCTGAACAAGAGCTTGCTGCCTTAGCAAAATCAACCGGCATGCCTGATCGTTCAAAATTTGGTGGTTATACCAAAGGCCCTAAATTAAAGGCTACCGGTTATTTTCGTACCGAAAAAGTTGACGGCAAATGGTGGATGGTCGACCCAGAAGGTTATGTCTTTTTCTCACATGGTCCTGCGAACGTACGTATGGCGAACATGACGACAATTACTGGCGTTGATTTTCACGACGCTTCAATTCGCGTTAGACACAGCGATGAAGTCACCCCAGAAGATTCTATGGGCATCGTAAAAATTCCTGATGCTGCACGAGAAACACGCTACATAGCCTCAGAACTTCGACATAACATGTTTCAATGGCTTCCGTCATACGATGACCCACTTGCCGAACATTACAGCTACCGTCGTTCAACCCATAAAGGTGCTTTACCTCATGGTGAAACCTATAGCTTTTATCGTGCAAATTTAGAACGTCGCTACGGCGAAACGTCGCCATTATCTTATGTCAAAAAATGGCATGAAGTGACCATGCAACGCATGAAAGATTGGGGTTTTACGTCGTTTGGTAACTGGGTAGATCCTGCTTTTTATCAAGCAGATCAAGTACCGTATTTTGCTAATGGCTGGATCATAGGTGACTTTAAAACGCTGTCGGGCCATACCAACCACTGGGGTTTAATGCCCGATCCCTACGATCCTGTATTTTCTGAACGCGCCAAAGCAACCATAGATGTTATTGCCAAAAATATTCAATCGTCGCCTTGGTGTGTAGGTATCTTTATTGATAATGAAAAAAGCTGGGGTGAACGTGAAGGCACGGTGGAGCAACGTTATGGCGTAATTTTAGATGCCCTTTCAAAACCCAGCCAACAAAGCCCAGCAAAAGCGGCATTTGCTAAGCATCTAAAATCAAAATATCGCACAATAGAAGCGCTTAACAATGCTTGGCAAACCGATATTAATAATTGGCACAGCTTTAACAATGGCGTGACCTTTGAGCGCTATAATAACGCACACATTAAAGACATTTCTGACATGTTAAAAATGTTAGGTGAGCAATACTTTACCGTGGTGCACAATACCTTAGAAGCCGCGTTACCAAACCATTTATACATGGGTGCTCGTATGGCCAACTGGGGCATGCCTGACGAAATTATCGAAGCTTCGGTTACATATTCAGATGTACTTAGTTTTAATATTTATGAAGAAGGTGTTCAAGATCACTATTGGCAATTTTTAGAAGAAGTCGACTTGCCAGTGACAATTGGCGAATTCCATATTGGCACAGCAACCGACTCAGGTTTATATAATCCAGGTATAGTACATGCAGCCAATCAAACCGACCGTGCGAACATGTATAAAACCTATATGGAAAGCGTGATAAACAAGCCTTATATGGTAGGTGCCCATTGGTTTCAATACATTGACGAACCGATTTCTGGACGCTCGTTTGATGGTGAAAATGCCAACATTGGTTTTGTCACCGTTGCCGACATTCCCTACCCTGAGCTTATTTCAGCGGTAAAAGAAGTCACTAGCACCATGTACCAAAAGCGTTTAGCAAAATAGTACTTAGCAGTGTAAAACGACAAAGTAGTAAAGCAAGTGAGTAAGTTTACCACTTGCATTACTACCACTTAATACACTTTTTTAACCTAGCAGATAAAGCTAGGTGTCATTGCTCTTATGAATCTCGATGTAACGCTGACGTTTCTTAGGTAAAAGCTTGTCTAAATCTACCACCACTAAACCGTCGATACAGTCATTAAAATCAGGGTCGATATTAAACGCAGAAAAACTGACGCCATTTTCCTCACATAACGATGAATATTGCTTGTATAAAGTCGGCACACTCACGCCAAAATTAGCGAGCAGGTGTTTTAAGGTGGTGAAATCTTTGTCTTTATCATTGCCTTTAAATGCCCCTAGAAATTGGTCTTTGTCTTTATCGTCGAGTAAAAAAGGCGTTTTAGCTTGCGCTAACAACTGTTGGCTTGGAAAGTAGTGTAAATAATATTGAATGAGCAAGTTTTTTGCTGCTGTTGGCATGGTATTACTAATACTGACCGGACCATACAAATAGCGATATTGTGGGTGTTTAGCGACAAAGGCACCAATGCCAACCCATAAGTAATCTAAGCTGCGTTTGCCCCAATATCTGGGTTGCACAAAACTGCGGCCAAGCTCTAAGCCTTGTTCAAATATTGGCGCCATGTCGGCTTGATAATCAAATAAGGTATCTGTGTAGAGTCCTTGTGATTGCTCACTTTGTTGCAGCTTTTTGGTTTCGCCAAAGCGATACGCTCCGACAATTTCAAGCTCGCTTTCATCCCATAAAATGAGGTGTAAATAATCAAGATCGTAACCGTCAACATCGCGGCGTCGACCTGTGCCTTCACCTACTAGTCGAAAAGCCACTTCTCGTAAGCGGCCAATCTCTCGCATTATCGGCGAGCTGTCTTGTTGGCGGTACAATAAAATAATTTTACCATCAGCCGTTTTACCCAGTTGTTCACATGCCTTTATCGCACTGCGTAACTCCGCTCTATTTTCAGGATGTGCAATAGCTTTTTCCGTTTTTAATATTTCCGCTTTGTTTCGGGCAATATTATAAAGGTGCTTTTTAAATAATTTTACTTTGCTCGCTTTTGGCACATCAAGCGTGTCGTAATGCTCAAACGGGATCACATCACCAATTTTAATGTTCAAACGCTTATGTGCTTGTTTGAACATTTCTTTTACTAAAAACAGCGTTGATAACGGTTTATACACTGCCGATATCGCATAAAAGAATGCGGAGTTTCGAGCATCAACAAATACCGGTAAAATAGGTGATTGTGTCGAACTGGCAAAGTTTAAAAAGCCCTTATGCCAACTGCCGTCGCGAATACCACTTGGGCTGATACGAGACACTTCACCGGCAGGGAATATAATCACCACACCTTCATTATTTAAGTGCTGATAAATCGCATCGATGTTCTTTTTCGCAGTATTGCCATTCATATTATTAACCGGCAATAAAATAGAGTGCAGTGGTTTAACATTCATTAATACGTCGTTAGCAACCACTTTAAAGTCGGGTCTAACTTCACTTATGAGTTTGATCAAAGCAACCCCATCTAAAGTGCCAATGGGATGATTAGCAATAATCACTACCCTGCCCGTTGGCGGTATTTTTTCTCGATCGCGATCACTAATGCAGTAACCAAAATCGAAGTGATCTAAAATTGCTTCAGCAAAGTCTGACCCCTTGGCATAAGGGTATTGTTTTTCAATGTTCACCAATTCTTTTTCATGTAACAAATAGCGCAAAATATTGCGAATACTTTTGCCCATTAACGATTGGTGATTTATTTTCGGCAAGCTGTTATTTACCATTTGATCAACACTGAACATATTCTGCCTATTGCTAAATAGATAAGTAATTGGCTTCAATATAGGTCAATAAGATGGCTAATATTTGACGCTTTAGTGACAGCTTTATGACAGCTGAAGGTGGTTTTTTATTTGCGCGATCACCCAATGAGGATCGTCTAAAGGCAAATCATGTCCAGCACTGGCATGTACCAATAATGTCGCTTGGTAATGTCGAGCTAAATCAATGCTTGCTTGCGTATTCACTAAACGGTCGTTGTTGCTAGTTAATATTAATACTTGCACATTCTGCAAATTATTAGCACGAAATCGTGCTGCCGCGATTAACTGGCGTATTAGGTTTGCGGCGCGTGTGGTATTTATTTCGCGATAAATGCTCCACGCTTGTAAAATTGCTTGGTTTTGTTTAGAGCTTTTATTTGAACACACCTTTAAAACTAAAGCTTCCATTGCACTGGCAGAGCGACAACTTAATATTGCGGCGCTTAACCGAGCAATAGCGTTAAACTTAATTCGTTTATGCCAAGCGGTTAGGTTTGCAGCACTGCTATTGATTAAAGTCATTGACGCAATTTCGTCGGGGTATCGCTGCGCCCAATCAATTGCCACCATGCCCCCTAAACTTAAAGCAACCAAATGAAGCTTTTCTTTAGGCGCTGTTATCTGCGCTCGGCAGTGCTGAGTATATTGCCCAATAGTTAGCGGGCTTGTTGAATGGCTAAATTCACCATTGCCTAAGGTATCAATCGCGCTCACTTTATCACCATCAAAAAATTGCTGAAATAAGGTCAGAAAACTTCCCCAATGGCGCTTATCTCTACCTAAGCCACGCAGTAAAATCCAATGTTTATTCATCAGTCTCGATACCAGTGTTCAATAGCCGCTTTTCGCAATTGCGCCTTGTTATCAGCATTTGGCAGCCAATGCTGGTAATTAAGACTCGCTTGGCTGAGGAAATCAAACAACACCAGATGACTACGCTGAACTCTTGCCCAGCGATGAGCAACATCAGGATTAAATAAGCCGCGATAGGAAAATAACTGGCGCGGTCTTTTTTTCACCCAATTCCACGATCCCATCTCAAGCGTTAATGACAGAAAAGGTTGCTGGTATTGATGCTTGACGATTTTACTGACATAGTCCCACAAATCGCCATGGGTATTGTAATGACGAGATTGTGGTTCAAACACATAGGCGTGATGCGGATAAGCATTTTGCCACAGTTGATATAAAGCGAAGTAATTAGCCACTTTTCGTGGCGGTCGTTTGCGGTAGGCATAAGGCAACCACAATCGGTCTTGAAAGCCAAAACCTGAATGACAATCAACCACTAAATTAAATTTGCGCGTCAAACAGTCATTTTCTAAAAAACCAATAAGGTGTTGGTTTTCACGCTCTAACCCCAACTTGCCGCGATACCAAGGTAAATAACGACTAAATTGCTGCCCGCCAACAAGCCAAGGCACTTTATCTGTTGCGCTAATAGGTGCATTACGCATTAAATCAACGCCATTACCATTGCAGCGCCGACCTCGCAACATGCCAACAGGGTTCATTACTGGTAAAAAGTTAAAGCGCAGTTTTTGCAAACTGTGTTGAGTTGCACTATCCCACTTTGCTCGGTTTATTAAACTATGCAAATAACTAAGCACAACTTGGCTACCAATACGTTCAATGCCATGAATGCCGCCAACAAAGGTGATCGCTGGCGCTTGAGCATCGTCGCTGCCAAACGACATGCCAAGCAATGGCAACTCAACCGTTTGACCATTTTTTAATGTTGTTTGAAAAACATCAAAAATGGTTGTTGTGATCAAGCCTTCACTTTGTTCAATAATACGGGCGATATCAGTATATTCAGGCAATAATTTACGAACAGGCGCACTTAAGTAGTCAACAAATGTACGATTAACATCCCCCCCCGTTGAGTAGTGATCAGGCAACTTTACGGTCTTTATTCGCTTTTCGCTCAGTGGTAAGGTGCACCAAATTGTCGGCACGCTCAATGGCAGACCAATACACTAGCGATAATTCACCACTTTGCGATTCAACTAAGGCAGAGCAGTTCTCAATCCAGTCACCATCATTTAGGTAAGTAAACCCATCTTGTTCAACAATTTCAGGGTGATGAATATGCCCACAAACAATGCCATCAAAGCCTTGCTGTTTTGCAGTTTCAATACAAGCATTCCGGTAGCGAGCAATTGCTTTACCTGCACCTTTAAGTCTGCCTTTAATATAGCTAGCTAATGACCAATAAGGACGATTAGCTTTAATACGACACCAGTTATACCAACGATTGATAAATAATAAGAAGTCATACAAAACATCGCCAATCCATGAATGCAGCCTGCCAAAACACACTTGTTGATCAAACTGATCGCCATGAAGTACCAACAGCTTTTTACCTTGCGCAGTAATATGCTCACAGGTGCGCTGTATTTCTATATGACCGAAGTTCATACCGCTATATTTTTGAATAGGCTCATCGTGATTGCCCGGTAAATATATCACCCGCGTTTCTTGCACCGACAAAGACAGCAACTTGTGGAACAATTCATTATGTGCTTTTGGCCAACGAAATTGTTTACTCATCGCCCACATATCGACAATGTCGCCAACAAGATAAAGTACGTCTATTGTACTATGCTCAAGAAAGTCCAATAGATACTCTGCTTTGCAATCTTTGCAGCCTAAATGAATATCTGAAAGCCAGACCGTTTTATAGTGGGTTTTCGACATCGCACTAACCGTAATGTATGAGTCTAAGTTTAAGCACAAAATTAAAGAAGCTTTCTTACCGTAAGGTGACACTTTCATGAAGCGATGATGACAATATTACCGTTAACTTATGTTTCGAACCTAACTAAACATCCCTAAATTGCATTACCAATATTATTGTAAACAATTAACCAGATAGGCATAAAGATGAATGAGCAGATGATTATTTAAATCATAACAGGCCCAAAATAGCCGATACTTTTCATTTCTCAACCATCACCACCTAAAAATTGGTTAACCAAAAATCATTTTAAAGCACATTAAAAAATTACCAACTTACCAATAAAATGTTTATTTTATTGTATAAAAGCAGTAAAAATCTAAATAAAAGCCCTATTTTACAGCTAGATATAAAAATAAGAACAAAAACAGCATTACCAAAACAAAATAAAGAGCCTTTAAAAACAAAGCAACCTATATTACCAATAATAAGTTTTTTGTAAGTAAAACTTGTAATAACTGGTAATTTAAATTATAAATATCTAGCACAGTTTTTAAGCAGTAAATGTGTTTATCAGATAAGATTATAATTAGAAATTGGTAAAGCCAATTACAAAAAGCACTTAGAGTGTGAGGGAATAACAATGAAGCTCAACAAAATAACCGATTTATTTAAGGCTAATAAGAATCGACATAATAATTTAACTATTTTTGGCGCAGCATTAACAACTATGCTTAGCATGCAAGCATACGCCGCCGAAGATACCACTCCAGCAGCGAGTGATGACATTGAGGTTATTGAAGTAACCGGCATGTTAGGCAGTATGAAAGCCGCAGCATTAGTAAAACGCACCGACGGCCGTATTGTTGACGCGATTGTTGCTGAAGATATTGGTAAGTTACCTGACAACAACATTGCGGAAGCACTTCAACGTATTACCGGTGTTTCAATTAACACAGACTTTGGTGTAGGTGACAGTGTTTCAATTCGTGGTTTGCCTCAAAACCGTGTTGAATTAAATGGTCGCTCAACCATAGGTGATGATCGTGACGGCATTAGCTTGCAAGATTTTCCTTCAAGCTTCTTAAAAACCGTTGAAGTGGTTAAGTCTCCAACGGCTGATATGATCGAAGGTGCCTTAGGTGGTACTGTTAGCATGAAAACAGTTCGTCCTTTAGAGCTTGACGAACTTACTGGTGCGATGTCATTAGACTTTGAATATGCCGATAAAACCGAAAATGTAGCCCCTATTTTTAGTGGTTCAATTGGTGATAACTGGGATCTAGGTGATGCAGGTACATTTGGCGCAATCGCTATGCTTGCATATCAAGACCGTGAAATTCGCCAAGATGAATTCATTGAACGTACCTTATTCCAAGATATTGATGTGAATGGCTTACCAGGTAACCCTGAAAATGGTGAATTCATTGTTCGAGACCAACATACGGTTGAACAATTTGTAGAACAGCGTGAACGCACTGCACTTAACTTAATGCTTCAATGGGCGCCTCAATCCGGTGACGGTATGGTTTACCTAGACTTAAATGGCACAAAACGCTCAGGTCAACAAGCAGGTAGTTCAATTCTTGGTGTGGTTGGTTCATTAGAAACCAACGCCAATACAACACAAGATTCATCAGGTCAAATTAACGACTTTACTTTACGCAATGACTTCGCTATTCCAAAAACTTACAGTGATTTCCGTGAAACTGATTCATTCTCACACGCACTTGGCGCTGAGTGGAACTTAAGTGACAACATCATTATTTCAGGTGAAATCGCAATAGCGTCATCAGAAAGTGTACAACCTGACTCTGAATTTACCTTACGTCCAGTGCAAAAGTCAGTATTTGAAGAAACCGGTGAGTTAGTTAATAACGTTTATGATGGCGTATTTTATCAATCAGGTGATAAGTTACCGAGTATCATTCATTCTGTTCCAGATGCATTCACAAGCGAACAAGACTTAGCACTTCGTACCTTCAAAAGCGTATTAATCAACACGAACAATGATGAAACTGCCGCACGATTTGACATTGTCGTTGACGAACCTTTTCAGCTTGATTGGTTAACGCAAGTTAAAGCTGGTGTACGTGTTACCGAACGTGATTACGAATACACAGAGCACTTAGAAGAAATCAAAGACATTTATAAAAATGCTGTTCATGATTCAGATGGCTCTTTAGCTACATTATGGATTGACGACTACAATGCCGCATTCCCGGGTAGCTTCTCAACCATTAGCCATAACAATGCCTTTGATCAAATTGGTCACTCTGGTCAAAACGATCTATTAACTTATGCTGCTTACCATGGTTTAGCTAACGCAGGTAATACCTATAGCGAGTTACAGCAATTACTTGCCGGTACTAACTTAGCCACTACAGGAACGCTTCGTGAAAACCAAGAATTCCAAGACAGTGCCTATCGCGAAATTAACGAAGAAACATCAGCAATGTACGTTTCAGCTTACTTAGATTTTGACGACATTACTGCCATTGTTGGTGGTCGTTATATTCAAACTGATCTTGAGTCAGCGGTTATTTTAAATGGTGATAAAGTTGTTGGTAAGAACGATTACAATGATTTCCTTCCAAGCTTAAACGTTACTTATACGCTTAACGACGATACTTTAGTTCGTTTTGCTGCAGCTAAAGTAATGCGCCGTGCAGATTTTAGTGAATTAAGCCCTGCTTTTGACGTGAACAATGACACCACTAAAGCAACTCAAGGTGCAATTGATTTAGACCCTTACCGCGCGACACAATTTGATCTTTCTGTAGAGCACTATTTTGGTGAAGGTAACATGTTGTCATTTGCTGTGTACTATAAAGATGTTGAATCTTTCTTAAGCAGTCAAAATACTTGTGTAGCTGACTCATCAACTTCTGGTCAAAACGTTACGGAATGGTACGCTGTATGTACACTAGATGCAGCTGGTGTTGATAACACTTCTATGCAATATCACTCTAATTCTGACGACGCGGCTGGTTTAGCTCACGTTGAAGGTTTACGTGATGCAGGCTTAACGGGTATCGATACAACTAAAGATACCAATGGTGAGTCTGGTAAAGTTCAAGGTATTGAAATTGGTTATCAACAACATTTCGACTTCTTGCCAGGTGCATGGTCAGGCTTAGGTTTTAGTGCAAACTACACTTTCGCAGACAGTGAACAACCAGCAGCTGAAGGCGAAGAAATCAGACCATTATTAGAGATTTCTAAGCATACTTATAACTTACAAGGTTTCTGGGAATACGAAAGTTATGCCGCACGTTTAGCCTATAACTATCGTTCTGAGTATTTAGCCACAGAAGACGAAAAACGTGTACTTAACTTCTCTGATAACTACCGCGACAGTCGTGGTCAGTTAGACTTTTCAGCAAGCTGGGATATCAACGAGAACTTCACCGTTGTTGCTAACGCAACTAACTTAACAGGTGAACATTCTGTATTCCAATCTGAATACGGTAATGCTTGGAGTTATACAGAAGCGGATCGTCGCTACACTGTAGGTGTTCGCGCTAAGTTCTAATTTAGCCCGATAACAAAAACCAAAAGCCCTTGCTTATGTTAATAAGCAAGGGCTTTTTAATTTAACCTACAAATTAAGCAATAAAATTTAATTGGTTATGCAAACCGCCAACCAACCATCGTTACTTTCATTGCGCGCGGTTGAAACAACTTGGTAGTTGTAGCTGTATAAACTCATCGCCACTTGTTTTAACGACAAACCATAATCACTTGGCGCTGCCACCGGTTTATTTATTGTCGCCATATCAGAAAAAGCATAAAGCTTATGACTTTCTGACCATGATTTTTCTTTATTGGGCCACTGCGTTAACGGCACTTCTTTCATTTAAATTTCCCTCTCGTTATAGCATGCTCACCATGTATGCCGCGGCGCTATCAATCGCATTGTGATTGCCAATCATATCAAAAAAGGTGCGTTTATCCGCTTTAAGCTGCTTCAATTTTGCTTGCAACATCGTTAAGTCTGCTGATGTAATAACTTGTGCTGTTGCGCCCGCACTTGCCTGATATTTAACATTACGATCTTGTTCCATTTCTTTAATTGACGAAATCGAACCACCTAATAAGCTATGCTCATAATATAAGACTTCTAAAAATGGCCGTGGATTAACAACATGACTTGCCATATCAACAGTTACCAAGGTAGTCGAATCAATATCGTAATAGGTTTTAGTTAAATAATCTTTTGGTAATAATTCAGCTAAGTTATCAAGCTGTTCAACATGCTTTTTAGCAATAGCATCTGTCGCCTTACGCTCATTCAAAAAACTATAGATATCTTGCATCACATTAAGCTGAAGTGTCGCTTCATCGCTTGCACCTGAAATACCAATACCACTTAATGCTTTTGATGTGCTTTTAGGAGCATTTTTAGCAGCATCACCTGTAATTAATGCGCTTTGCAAGTGAGTAGAGCCAAAAGCAAAAAATTCTTTAGCTTCCTCTCTTTTTAATTTAAAGTCGCTAATAACACTGGTTGACTCCCCTTTTGCTGTTGCCTGTCCTTTCTGTTCACCTTCATCTTCTTGTTCGGCTTCTTCAATACCTGGGGTAACTAAAATGGTACGTGTTTTCACCCCAATAATCCCTTGCACAGGCTGCTGAGGATCAGTACCGCGCACTTCCAAAGCAATACTGTTGCGTTCAGAGTGGTGATAACTCACGGCATTACTACAACCAGCAAGTATGGCAACCGACAAACACGTGGCAACTAAACGCTTTGTTGATAAAGAAGAGTTAGTTGCTAAAGAAGAATAAGATTTAATCGTTAATATCGACATGAGTTTCAGCTCCTTCTATTTACCGTAAATTTCGCTGCGAATGGTACTAACCATATTATCGTCACTAGCAATTTTTTTCGCCGGCTCTCCCGTTGCGACAAATTCAGAAACATCCATATTATCTAAACCCTCGACACGGACATTGTTGACAGAAAACAACGCCATTGCGTCTTTATCTTTACCTTTTTTAGGTACTATTGCTAAAACATCTCGATCGTAACCTAACGACATTTTTTGCATGCCCTCTGCACCTACGGCAACATTAAGTCCCATTGATGTTTCTTGCACATACACCAAATGAGTGGTGCTACAGCCGCCTAATAACGTGGCAAATAATATGCCTGCACATTTAATTTTCATCAGTATTTCCTTGTGGTTTGGGTTGAACAACAGCACATACGTGCGGGTAATTTTTAGCATTGTTGCGATAAAAAAATTGCAACGAATCTTGAGTATTTATACGCGTAACATGGCGATTTAACGCCCCTAAACTAAAACCAAACGCGTACGATGAAAAATATAAACCAAGCCCTTGTGCGCGCAATGTCGTTTTAATGGGTTCGGCGCCATACTCTGCACGATTTTCTTGGCTAACATAATCTGTATTAGTATCGGCATTATTATCTGTATTTGTATCGGTACTAATATCGGTACTAGCACCTGTATTGAGCATGAACTCAGCACACGATAATGGCTGCTGACTCACTACAGGATAAATTAACGCTTTTTCGAAAATGCCAATTTGAAACTCAACGCCATTTTGCGTATTAAGGTGAAAGCCACGCGCCTCGGTATGAATAATTTTCGCCATAGGCGAATGAATAACCTGTTGGTTAACACTACCGGGCAAGCCAACATTATTAACCGAACAACCAATAAGCATCACGAATAGGCAAACCATCAACATCCATTTGATTAAAAAGCTAACCATAAAAATTAAATGCCACCTAAGCTGATCCCTTATCAATTTGAGTAAACAGTACCATTGTTCCTTAACCACATACGCTGTTAGCGCTAATAACCCCTGATGCTCAGCATACTTTTTCATACTTAATAAAAAGCTAAACTGGTTAAGTAATATACACGCCGTAATAAATTACACAACTTAAAAAAATTCAATAAAACACAACTTATTCATGAGGTTATCCGTGTAATGCCGTGTAATAGCTTTTGTCTTGCAACCTAGATTATTATCGTTAACGGGATAAATAACGTGTGTTGGAGCATTAAATGAACAATGCAGAATCGTGGGTATATCAGGTTGAAACATTTGAAGAATATAACGAGCTTATGAACGCTCAGAAAACTAAAACACAAGCTAACGCTAAAGCGCAATCAGCACTGAAAAATCAAAAAATCACCAATAATTTATATTGTTTCTACAATCAAAAAAAACACACAAAAAGCAGTCAAAGCAGTTTTTCTCATGCACATATAAATGATCACAAGCTTAACGATAAAAAAGACAAACCTGCGGCTACGCAAAACGACAAGAATAAACAGCAACACAGCTCAAACAACTTGAAAAAGCAGCTATTGCCAATGTATACCGACGTTACCACCATCAATATTTTTAGTGAAGATACCGGGCTAACTAAGCGTCATAAAAGCTCTTCTAAAATGTCGCGTTTATTGGCTAAATGGTTAACCCTTTTAAAAGGTAAAAAGTAAAATTAAAAATTAAAAACATAAGTCGAAAGAAAAATTGAAAAAAGGTAGCGTGCAAAGTTATCACGCAGTTAACCCGCAAAGTTAACATACACAGTTACCAAGCATAGTTAACATGTACGGCTAATAGGTAATGACAGATTCACTCTATAAAATAAGCTATTGATTTAATGATATTTAATCGCTACCTTAGTTAACCTAGCATTTAGGTTAATCGCTATGATTAAATAACAAAGTCTCAATAGCGAAACCTGAATCGTGAACCTAAATCGCCATACCAATACTATATTAAATTGATTAGGAGTTACCCATGAATATTGCTCAATCAGCTACAGAAACTACAGCAGTAAAGCCAGCAACGACCACCATTTATATCAACCTAGCATTTGCTAAACTCGCTAGCGATATTAACAGTGGCGCTCTTACCCATCAGTTTAATGGCAAAGGTCGTAAAATTGCCGTATTACCTGAAACACAAGAAGTGAATTACCTTTATTATTCATCAGACGCAGCCGGCAAAGACACTATTGAACCGCCGTTTGAAATTAACAATGGCGATAACATTAAGTTTTGCTTAACGCCAGCACCAGAAGATAACAGCAAAGCCAGCTATAAATGGAATGGCATTTTGCAAAGCCATAACGACTTACAGTTAGTTTCCGGTAAAAAAAGCACTTATAACGCCAACCTTGATAGCCAAGCGACTCGCAGTGATGAAGATGATGTGACAATTATTACCAAGTTTAAAGTTAGTGGTGGTAAGTTTACTGTGGCTTGGGATCCAGCAATAAAAATTAAAGTTTAAACTTTTAGTGACCACTCTTGCCTATTAGATGATGGTATTTATCATCATCTTTTAAATTTTCGAATAATGGGGAGTTTAAGATTTCATTAATTGAGTAACTGTTACTAATTGCAAACTCTAAGTGTCTCATTGCAGCTTCTTTTTTATTTAGCCGTGAATATGCAGCAGCAACAAAAAAATTATCTACACCCGTATCATTTTCATTAATTAGTTTGCTATATGAATTACTTTTATCTAAATGGTTAAGGTTTGCATAATAATATGACAATAAAGCAATGGCATATTTATTGTTAGGGTTTAGTTGGAGTGCTTGCTCTGCTCTTAATATCGCTTGTTTAAAAGCATATAAATACTTATCATTATTTGCAAAGCGATAGGCATCAGCTAAATTTCCCCAATTAACAAAATCACTGTCATTCAAGTGAATCATCTGCTCATAAGCTGCTACCGCTTGCTGATAATCTTTTAGAATAAAATAAGCCGTACCTAAATTAGCATAACCATCTGCATTCCGTTCAATAGAAATTGAATGTTTAGCAGATTTTATTGCCTTACCTATTTCACCAATTGAATAGTAACAAGCACTAATATTTAAATAGGCCGTATAATTATTGGGAGCGTTTGTTGCTTGTAATTTAAAGTAATTAAGCGCTTTCAAGTAATCGCCTTGACCAAAATAGTAAGCCCCAAGTTTAGATATAGCAGCAATATTGTTAGGCATTTTTTTATAAGCAGATAATAAAACCTTTTCAGCTTTACTTTGTTCGCCCAAAGCAATATAGGCATCGGCAAGCCCGGTATAGGCTTTAATAAAATTCGGCTGGCTATTAATGCTTTGCTGAAATAATTGCACCGCTTGTTGATATTGCCCTTGATTGAGGCTGAGTTCCCCTTGCAAATAACTGAGTAAAACATGCTCACGATTAATTGCCGCTAACTGGTCAATGGTATTTGCCATATTCGTTAACCAGTCACCTTGTTTGGTTTCTAAAAAGCTACGCAGTTGCGCCTGCGCTAATCCAACATAAGCGTCGCCATAGCTGGTATCTAATGCAATGGCTTTTTCAAAAGCTTGCACCGCGTTATTAATATTATCGCCATGGTCAAAGCGGTATAAATAACCTTGGCCTTGTAAATAATGTTTATAGGCGCCGTCAAATGCGGGCTTTTTCTGAGCAAATTTGTCATTTAGATTTTCGGGCATATGCCAGCCAAGTAAAGTCATTACTTGTTGGCGAATCTCGGTTTGTGCGGCAAATAACGCATTGGCGTTAATAGTGAGTTGTGTTGATTTTAACTGCCGCCCGTCGCTGCCATTGACTAAGCTTAAATGCACGCTACGGGTTGAGCCCATATGCTGAATACTGCCGGTAACAATAAAATCGACCCCGTATTTATTGTAAACCCCAGTTATGCTTGGGTCGTCGAGCTGACGTAATTCACTACTGGGTAATACCCAGGTTTTACCATCGCCTTGTTGATAGCCCACTTCAGCTAAGTCGCTGCTTAACATAGTGGCAATACCGTCGCTAAATATTTGCAGCACAGGGTCGCCGCTAATATTGTCAAAGGGTAAAAAGGCAATTTTTTTCGACTCAACCAATTGCCGCGCAATTAGCTCTTGAGTACTCGGCGGAAAGAAAACGCTGCGTAAACTAAACGCTAATACCGTAATAATAGGCAGTATAATGAAAGTTTTAGTCACCCAGTGTTGCTGCTGCCACCAACTATTTTTTTGATTAACTTTTTCATCAATCGCGTTAATTTCAACGGCTAGTTCATCGGCACTTTGAAAGCGTTGTTCAGGGTCGACTCGTAATAATTTATCAACCACGGCAGCAAACTGTGCAACAAGTTCAGCCGGTATATTTTGCGTTTTGTTTGAACTATTTACACTGCCTTTTTTGCTGACTTTATTACTGCTAGCTTTAACGGACGCTTTTGCTAATGGCGTATATTGCCCTTCGCTGATCGCTTGGCTAATTTGCGTTATATTCATGCCTAAAAACGGCTTTACGCCAGCAAGCATTTCGTACAATACAATGCCCAGTGAAAATAAGTCGGAACGAACGTCGCATGCCTTTCCTGATATTTGCTCTGGCGACATGTATTGCGGCGAACCAGAAAATTCAAGCAGCGGTGCTTGTTGCTCAACATTCATTAACGCGGCAATGCCAAAGTCGAGCACTTTTATTCGGCCATCGCTGGTCACCATAATATTTTGCGGTTTTATATCGCGGTGAATAATATCTTGCTGATGGGCGCAGTGCAGCGCGGCAATAATTTGTTTTGCATAATACAGTACCGTTTTAAGCGGCAAGCCTTCTGCGGGGATAAGGTTATTCAGTGGCTGACCATTCACCCATTCCATGACAATAAAATTAGCGTCACTCTCCCCTGCACTCTCCCCTTTACTAATACCAGAACTAATACCGGAACTAGTACCAGAGCTGGTATCGCGAGCAATATCATAAACAGTCACTATATTGGGGTGATTAAGTTTAGAAATGGTTTTTGCTTCTGCCAAAATTAACGACTCGGCATTGGCACCAGCATTAGCATGAAGACGTAACATTTTCATGGCAACAAAGCGCTCTAGCGCTAAGTCTTTGGCTTTATACACCGCGCCCATGCCGCCTTTGCCTAAAATATCAATAATTTTAAAATGCGCCATGCTGTTGGTCAGCTGATGTTCAGCACTACTTCCAGTTCCATTGTCGGCACGATTGTCAGACACGGTATCACTATTTTGCTCAGCTTGAGTTAGCGCTTCGTCGGTTTTACTGCTTAGGTCTTTGCTCTGTTGATTTTGATTAACAACTAAGGTATCTGCCAAGTTAAAATCAGCACAATCGCTTGCGCAGTCACTGGCACACTGAGGGGTTTTAGGCGTATTAGAATTGTTATTGTCTTGCTTCAATTTCTGACCATATTGGCCAAAAAAATTGACCATATAATTATGCTATTAGTGCAATAATCACATGGTCATGATGATATGTCGATAAGTTAATGATTAGAAAATAAGGTAAACCTATCTGATTAATTTAACTGACTATATTCCTTTGCTTCCTGGCTAGGCTCTACATGAATGGTTTGACTAGTATCACATTCAGTAACATCACCTTTAATAACGCAAAAATTCTTTGATGCTAAACGTAATTTTCCCGCTTTGCGTTCAATAATATCGCTTGATTCACAGTTGTTATTTAACGCATCAACAAACTGTTTGCGAATACGGTAAATTTGAATATTTAAATGGCTCGCATCCATGCCCAAGTCTTTGACTAAATGCTCGGCATATAGCCAACCCTGTTCGCTGTCGCTTAGGCCAGCTTGCATATCAGCCGCGCGTTGTCTTGCCAATGTCAGCGTTAGGTAGTGATGGCTGCGCACCAGTAAATCAATATTTTCGCCACCGGTTTGCATAAATAGCTGGGTGCTTTCTTCATCTAAGCTGGTATTAAACGTAAAGCGAATATCATCAAGCGAGGTAACGGTTGGTCTGAGTATTTGTGTATCAGCCACGGCGCGATTAATTTGTAATTGCCAAGATAAGCCATCGACGGTGAGAATTTCTTGATCGCTTAATTCCGCTGAGGTTACCGACTGGCTGAGGTTGTCGTCTAATATTTCTTGCCACCACGAATAGGTTTGATTATTAAAGCTTAGCACCATAGGTTGCGCTTCTTTACTGGGCAAAAGGTGAAAATATTCCAGTTCGATGGCTTTGCTATTGTGGGCAATCGGAATTAAGCAGTCGCACGGCGGATTAATATCGAGCACTTGAAACGCATTAGCAGATTTACTGGCAAATGTTATTACATCGTCTTTTTTAAGATGCGCAATTTGCTCTCGCGCCAGCTTGTTGCCATTAAGCCAGGTACCATTGCTACTAACGTCGCGCAGTAACCAATGTTCACCGTTCCATTCAATAAACGCATGCACTTTTGAAATATAAGGATCGGAAATATTGGTATTAACCGAACATTGCAAGCGACCAAAGCTATGATGAGATTGTAATAAACTGCTTTGTTGATTGTGTTTATTTAATAAAGTGGCCATGTGCTGAGCTCCTTTTTATCTATGTATTAATCGCTAAATTACAATTCAACGATTAATAGTAAGTAATGCACAAGTGTCGACGAGTAATATCCCTATGACTGACTTGTTCAGTTAGTTTGCCTGATTTAGTCAACCAATAACATACTTTATGCTCGATTTCACTGAAACGCTGACTGACGAATGAGGCCTTTAAGCACTTTAACACTATTTTAAAAACACAAGATTTTGTATTACACGCAATTACAATGACGTAACACCTGACTTATTGAACATGGCAATGGCTAAACTTGGGTTACTGGGTAAATACCAATGCATATAAGAGGCAAGAATATTATTATGCTGATAAACAAATTCGCCTAAACGTTCACTCGGGTGATGAGTTGTTTGCGCAATCGGTTCGATAGACACTTCAGCGCTGGAATAATGAAAGCTATGACCGCGCATTATCGGGTTTGCAGTTTGTTCTTGGCATAACATCGATAAGTTAACCCACTGCGAGCCAATCGCAGCCAGCTTTTTCTGCATAACCGCTTTACCCGGTAGTAAGCCGAGCATAGGGAATTTTTGCCCAGATAAGTCAGTAAGTTGCTCTAGCAGATATAACATGCCGCCACATTCAGCAATTATTGGTTTTTGACTATTAGCAAAGCTTTGAACGCTATTGATAAAACTGACATTAGTTTTTAGTTTTTCCGCGTACAATTCTGGGTAACCACCGGGGATATATAAAATATCACCATCAGGTAAGTGCTTATCGGTTAGTGCAGAGCAGTAAATAATGTCTGCGCCTGCTTGCTTTAAAAAGGCGATATTCGCGGCATAAATAAAGCTAAAGGCAGCGTCGCGAATAATAATAATGCGAGTACCTGACAATGCCTGCTCATTGCCTTGTAGCTGTGCGGTTTGTTGTGCGCTAAAAAACTCGACTTTTTCCGGTAAATTAACCAGTTTAGTATTGGCGATGTAGCTAGCCGCTTGATCAAGTTGGCTATCAATATCCGCCAATTCTTGTGCCTGTACTAAACCTAAATGACGCTCCGGCAAAGTAATGCTATCGTCTTTTGGCATGCGGCCGTAATACGTAAATTCATCAGGTAAACTATTACTGAGTAACTCGCCATGTCGGTCGCTATTAACACGATTGGCAAGCACCCCAGAAAAAGGCATGTTTTCACGAAACTTGGCTAAACCAAAGGTAACCGCGGCAAAGGTTTGCGCCATGGCTTTGGCGTCAATCACGCCCAGTACGGGAATATTAAAATACTCGGCTAAATCTGCGCTACTTGGCGTGCCGTCAAATAGCCCCATGACTCCTTCAATTAAGATCAGATCTGACTCTTGTGCCGCACGATATAGCAGCTCTTGGCAACCCTGCTCGCCGACTAACCAAAGATCTAATTGATATACTAGCTCTTCACTGGCTTGCCTGAGGATCATAGGATCAATAAAGTCTGGCCCGACTTTAAATACCGTGACCTTGCGCCCTAAATTACGGTGATAGCGCGCGAGTGCAGCAGTTACGGTGGTTTTGCCTGAGCCTGAATGCGGCGCTGCAACAATGAGTGCAGAACACTTTACGCCGCTACCTGCTTGCTGCTGCGGTCGATGCCTAAAGGCTTTATTTTCTATAGCCACTGATAAACTCCTTCAATGAAAATACCTTGCTCGATAATGTAAAAATCAACTTCAGCAAACTAATGTTTATGTTTAACATTGGCGGCGTTATTGATGGTTTTGTCAGCAAAGAAATGGCTCAGGTTAAAGTCAATCACCACCGCTGACAGCACATAAAAGGTCGGGTTAACAATATATTTGAAAAAGTACTTATCAACACGCGCTGAATATTCAGCCCAAGACAGTTCAGGGAACTTGCCAGAGAATGCGTAATAACTACCATTTGAGATAAAAAAGGCGATTGAGCTTGCCGCAAATAACGCAAAGGCAACTTGCAGCACATTTATTTGCCGGCCCTTTTGCTGCCAGTTGGGGCGAGCATAAAAACCTGCCGCAAACATCACACCATAGCTTAAGACCAATGCCGGATACGAGGTGGTAATGCAGTCACCAAACTGACCACGGTAATACGATGACGCCATATCGATAGTCACGCTAAGCAGATAAAAAAACCAAAAGGCTTTCATATTACGTAAATACATACCCGCCAAGAAAAAAATAGCAATTGAAGCGCTCGGCAAATGATTCAAACTGGCAAAGTGATGCGTACGAGTTGCCAGCATAAGCAAAGTTAATACGGCAAAAATGGCAAAGACCAAACGAATGGGTAAATTTGAGGTGGCTGATTTCATAACAATACCGCTATTTAACAAACAATTAATAGTAACGGTGGTGGAAATCAAAGTAGGTAAACGAGTTAAGACATGCTGCCAATGAAAATAACGTTCACAATGATAAAACGCGACAATGCACCTTTATCAATGCGCTTTTATGATTTCATTTTCAGGCAGTAAGACAAACCGTGTACTTTTCTCTGAATAACCGCCCACCGCAGTTGTCGAGTAATATTTATCAATAGCAGCTAACGATATTCGAATGGCGTTAAACTTTGCGCTAAAAATAAATATGATCAGGCCGGTCTCCGGACTCCTGTTCATCGCATCTGCAACACCTTCCCATATTTATCATCAAAGCCTGTTGGCTAAGCGATTTTATACAGTGGTTTTGTTGCTGCTCACAGTTACCGTTGCGGGGGCAGTACTGGCATTTCACCAGTTTCACGTTTCATCTTAAAGCGTTATTTTTCTGATAATTTTTATCTGTAAAATAACACAAGACACCTAAATCAAGGCAGATCTTACGGCATGCATCTAGGTTATTCAACCGCTATGCAAATTTATAAAACCAGCTTTTACAAAAACAAATAATTATTGATATCTACTAAGGCGAGCTAAAAACATTCCGGTCGTTCAACCTTACAATTCCCTCAGCCAAATATTTCTAAAGCTAATTTCACCATTGTGATCTTGCAGCAATATAGGTTTACAGCCATGTGCGTTGAAGTATTTTGCTTTACCAACATACATAGTTGTGCCTTCTATTTCAAAGTGGTCTTGTATTAATACGCCATTATGTAACACGGTAATATGTGCGGGTTTAGTAAGGACACCAGCGTTATCAAATTGAGGTGCGCGGAAAATAATGTCAAACGTATTCCATTTACCACTCGGCGATAAAGCATCAACCAAAGGCGCTGCTTGCTTATAAATTGAACCGGCCTGACCATTTACGTAAATTTTATTGTTATATGTATCAAGAATCTGGACCTCATAACGCTCTTGTATTTTAATACCGCTATTAGCATGAAGAGGTGCATCTTTACGGCGTTCACTCACGATAGGCGCACGCCATTCTAAGTGTAATTGCATATCACAAAAGCTCTGCTTAGTAACAATAGAGCCTGTTTTGGGTTTCACCGTTAAACGGTCGTTTTCGTAAATCCAATTAACCGGCTTTCCATTAGTATGCTGCCAATATTTTTCTACGTCACTTGCTTGTTGTAGTAAAGGAATTGCGTCTGACGGAATTGGGGTTACTTGTACTTTTTTAGGTACTGGATGCCAAATCTCAGTTAATTTAGGATCTACTTTATTCCCATATGTTGCTGTCGTTGTTATTAACCCTATTAGAATAGCGCTTACTTTACTTAGCTTTATAATGTTATTAGTCATGAGTATTTGCGCCTTTAAATTCAGTAGATTGAAGTAACTTATTTACGTTATATCTAAGTACTTTTCCCATGAGAGGTTGATTCTTATTATCGTTTACATCATTTAAAGTTAAGGTATACAACTGACCTGTAATTAATTTTTCAGTGATAACTTTTATGCTTTTTTTATCTTTATCTAAGTGAATATTTTTCACTTTCACTTTTTGTAAACCAACTTTTTCAGAGCCATACTTCGCGTGATAATGGTAACCATGTCGCGTGATATTAATTTCTGTAGGTACATTAGTAAGCGCATTATTAAAGCGAATTTCAAAGCCATCGGGTAATAATTTAACTTTATTCACGATAAAAATGTCGTTGGGCTTTTTAGTTATTTTTAGCAAGCCCTCATCGCCAGCCCACCCTAAATGAACTTTACCAATCCACAAACTGCCATCAGAAGAAAAATCTAGTCGAAAATTACCAATACCAAGTTCATCACCACTAATAAATGGGATAAGTGTTCCTTGCATAACGCCTTCTATTGGGTCTGGTAAAAAGCGAATAAGGTTGTTGATATTCATATCACCGATAATCAACTCACCTTCAGGCAAACCGAACAATTCCGGTTTAATTGTAGATAACGGTTGAGTTGGAGAGTTAGCTAACTCTCCTTGCGGAAACAAACCTGCAGAAGGTTTACGTATATTAAGCAAGTCATTGGTAGTAACGTCTTTATGTTTAATCTTCCAACCTTTCAGCCAATGTAGCGAAGCTGGGTGACCTGCGAAGTCTCCTTGATTGATTTGATGCAACGGGCTTGTACCAATCCAATCTCCCTGATTGTCAGTAACCCAAAGCTTATCTAGAGGGTCAATATGCATACCGGCTGGAGAGCGAAAGCCTGATGCATAAGGTTCTGCGCTGCCATCAGGCGATATTTTCATTACCCAACCTCGAAAAGGTACACAAGAAAACATGCGAGTCACTTGTTTTCTATAACCTGCCATCCACTTTTTAAAATCATGCCATTGACGCATTTGGTCTTCTGGCGGACACATGTCACTATATTCCCCTCGAATATACTGATTGATGCCATTAAAGTTAGAGGCAATATTAAGCGAGATGTAATAGTTTCCTTTACTATCAACCACTGGGCCAAAAGCAAATTCATGGTAATTTCCTGTCATACCAAACCCGTTATAAAGAGTTTGATAAAGGTCTGCTTTTCCATCGTTGTTTTTATCGACTAATCGAGTAAGTTCTGGTTTTTGCATCACGACAAAACTGTTCTTGCTGTCTTGAACTATCCCTAAAGGCTGATCTAAACCAGTGGCAAAAGTTGTCCATGTTTTATTTTTAGGCTGATACAAAACCACGTCGCCGCTAATAGTCGTTAACGCAATGCTTCCATCTTTTAAAGCGCTTAAACCACTTATTTGTGGATCGAGCGTTTTCGGGTACTCCACTTTTTCAATATCGTAATAATCTAGCCAGGGATTTTTTTCAGCGTGAGCAATTGGACTTAGTGCCAGCCCGAATAACAGACCCAGTGTTAGCGGTAAAGCGAGTAAACTTGTTAATATTTTCATGGCAATACTACCTCTACACTAAAATTGTTCACGTCGGTTGCCGTTAAATTTAATATGTTGTTATTTAAACGCCCGCGGCTAGCAATAATTTTACTCGAAGCTCCGCCTTTATTTGCATGAGATAGGTCTAAACTGATCTTGTCGTCCTGTTGATGAATTCCGCTAATTTGAAAGCTACGCTTAAAGCTGTGTGGTGTAGAACCTAGGGTAATTTTTTCTTTAACTTCCATATTACCTGCTTGGTAATGAAACTCTGGGTAGCCTTCGATAAGTTCATAGCCTAGAAATTTAATGGCTTGGTCTTGAATAAAAGAAAAGCCAGTATTGTCGTTTTCTCTATATAAAATTTGTTTATTATTTTCTTCGCGTTTTTTCTCGCCATTAAATGAATTAAACGTTGGGTATGCATAACGCACCTTAGCGATAGTGCTATCCCAAACAATTGACAATTTAGGCGTTAGACTTACCACAATAGATGCAGGGCTCGTAAAAGGTAAAACGCCTCGAGTAACATAAGGATATTTTCTTGCCGGCCGTTTAAAAGGTGGAAATTTAGGCTTATCTTTTTGTTCTTTAATATGTTGGCTAACGGTTAGTATGTACTCATGTATCTGAGTAATAACCGTGTCGCTTAAATGTGCCATTGGCGGCATTTGAATTGAGTCAGGATTTTTTTTACCCGGAGATTTTACCCATGCTAAAAAAGCCGCGTGGTTTTCATCAGGGTAATTATCTCTAATGTATACCAAAGAAGGTCCAGTATTGAACCGGTCTAGCGAATGGCAAGCTTTGCAGTTTTCGTTAAAAGCGACTTTACCTTGTTCGATCGCTAAGACGCTTGTTGATATAAACCCACTTATGAACAACAGTGTTAACTGTAAATAGGTCGACTTTTTTTTGACATTCATAATTTACTCTTAAGCTATTAAAACTCCGTGAAATTAAATAAACTAGCTCGCTGTTTAGCTGTGATAAAGTAGGCTAAGCAGTTTAACTGGGTAATTAATCTCTGTTTCTTATTCTTTTATTTAGTCGTTATACGTTAAGTAAAAATCGACTTACAACTTTGCAGCATTGATAAAAATAAAAAAGTAAAAACTTATACTTAACCGTAACTTGGACAGTTAATTTAACTGTTATATAACATGAATAATTTACATAAATGTGCCGACATACCGACAAAAGACGCGATTAACGAACAACTAGAGCGCATTAAACATAGCAAGGTATTAGGTCGCTCTAAAATCAATTGTAAGTTGTTAAGTTTTTTGGTGAGTTACTATTTAAGAGCATTAGAAAATACTGAATTAGCCAAAGCGCCTAAAGAATTTGAAATAGCCACTGGTGCTTTAAATAAGTCAGACGATTTCGACCCCTCTGAAGATGCTTCTATTAGAGTATATATTTCAAATTTACGTAAAAAGTTAGAAACCTATTATCAAACAGAAGGTAAAAATGAAGTCTTTCAAATAACAATTCCAACCGGCGGTTATGGGCTAGAATTTACCTGCGTGCCAAAACAAAAAGCACCAATTAACGACAACAAAAATCCCTCTAGAAAATTCTATTTATTGGTCACGGTAGTGACACTTTCGGTGATACTGAACCTTGTCTTCATCGCAAATTATGTGTTCAAAAATAATCCTGATAATGGCGAAAGTACTTCAAAAAGTAATACGGTAAGTAACCAATCACTAACCTTTAAAAATGCTATTCGTCAACACGCACTTTGGCAGCCTTTGTTTTCTAACGCAAAACCGACCTTAATTGTAATTGGTGATTTGTTTATGTTAACCGAAGTTGATCCTCACACGAGCCACCTTAGAGCAGTACGTGAATTTGGCATCAATTCGAATCGTCAATTTGAAAAATATTTAAACAAATATCCCGAAAAACGCACAAAAACATACAAAGCATCAAGTGCATTTTTACTTAAAAATAGTGTTTTTGCATTGAAGCATATATTGCCTTTGTTTAATGATAATTCATCAGTCAATATTCGGTTGGCTTCAGCTCTAACCGCTACAGATTTGCGTGAACACAATATTATTTATATTGGATTATACAAATCACTTGGAATATTAGACGCATATTTACAGGGTTCTAATTTCCAAATTAGAACCGCATCTCCAGCACTTAAACATAAAAAATCTGCAAAAACTTATAGTGTCACAGGGGATTTGGAGCAAGAATATACCGACTATGGCTCTTTTGCTCAGTTTTATGGGCCCAGTGGTAATCAGTTTTACATTTTTGCTGGCTTTTCCGATGCTTCAGTTATTCAAATGGCAAAGTATTTAACTAGCCAAACGAAGTTATCATCAGCAGAATTTAAACAACACTTTCAGTCTCTTGGAAAGGCGACTTCTAATATTGAATTAATATTTTCTGCATCAAGTTTTAATCGTACAGACTTAGATTCAACCTTAGTTGATTCAGGTTTATTAGATATTAAATCTATTTGGGCAATGCCTGATTAATATCGACCTTTGATTAGATTACGCTTATACAAAAACCCCAGCATTGCTGCTGGGGTTTTTAGAATGCGAGTTAATGCCGAGTTTTATTTAAATATAGGTTTATATTAATATGGGTTTATATCGATAAAGCTTGATTGAACTTACTTCACAAGCGGTTATTTAGCGATTAAAGTCAGCGACGCTTGCAATGCTTCTTGTCTAGTCGCGTAGTTTTTATCGTCTTTTAGTAATTCTAATACTTTGAATTTTTTCAGTTGCTTACGTGTTTGCTCATGTGGGCACAACAATATAACTTCACAGTTAGCTTCTTGCGCATCTTTCATCGCATTTTCTAAGGCAAGTCCAACGGTAACATCAAACATAGGGACGTCGGTTAAATCTAAAATCATCACTTCATAATCTTCTATGCTAGCGTGTTGTCGCGATATCGCTTTAGAAACACTAAAGATCATTGGGCCAGATAAATAAAAGAACAGTACCTTGCCATTGGCGCTTTCTAGCATCGTCCTTTCATTATTGGTTAAAGGCACGTCATTTTCGTCAGCGTCACTAATCGCTTTTACCTTACGCGCTTGTTCTCTGCTAAGCTTTTCAATAATGATGATATTGGAAATAAATACGCCAAGCCCAACCGCGACAATTAAATCAACAAAAACCGTAAGAAACATCACCCCGTACATAATGGCCATGCCTTGCAAGCTTACCTTGTGCGCGCGCTGAATAAAGCTCCAGTCTAGAATATTTAAACCAACGTAAACTGCGATCCCTGCTAATACCGCCATCGGAATAGGTTCTGTTAATCCACTAGCCACCAAAACAACAAGCGCCAAAACAGCCGCACGTACAATGCCAGAAAGCGGTGAACGAGCACCTACTTGAATATTGGTTACTGTGCCCATGGTTGCACCAGCGCCGGGTAAGGCGCCAAATAAACCAGAAATCATATTCGCGATCCCTTGACCACGAAGCTCTTTGTCTGAGTCATGCTCTTTACGTGTTAAAGAGTCGCCAATAACCGCAGTTAGTAACGTATCAATACAGCCCAAAGTACCCAATACAAGCGCATCGATAACCATAGTCGTAAACATTTCAGCGTTAAAATGAGGCAACACTAAAGAAGGTAAACCATCAGGAATTACGCCAATACGTCGCACGCTATCAACATCAAAAAACATAATCGACAATAACGTTACAGCAACTAAGGCAATTAACTGAGCCGGAACATACTTGCGGTATTTTTTTGGAAAATAAAACAAAACACCTAGGGTAAGTACGCCCAAAAATAAATCACTAAAACTGGTATTTGCTATGGTATTAGGCAGCGCAGATAACGTGCCAATAACACCTCCAGATGGCGCCGCCTGCCCTAACAAAGGCGATAACTGCAATACAATAAGGATAACGCCAATACCTGACATGAAGCCCGAAATGACGCTATAGGGCATTAAAGTAACGTATTTACCAAGTTTTAATGTCCCGAGTAATATTTGAAAAGCACCTGCCATCATTACCACGGTAAATGCCATTGCCATGCCTGCCTCGGGGTATTTAGCCATCATGCTAGTTAATACCGCTGTCATGATCACAGTCATCGGGCCCGTAGGTTCAGAAATAAGTGAGCTAGAGCCACCAAAAAGGGCAGCAAAAAGCCCAACCATGATAGCGCCCCAAAGTCCGGCGTCAGCGCCGACACCGGAGGCGACACCAAAAGCTAGTGCCAACGGCAAGGAAATAATAGCCGTTGTTACACCACCAAAAACATCACCTTTTAAATTGATGCTTTCGAAACGATTAAATAACATAATTTACTCATATAAATAATTCAAAAACTAAAACCCAACTCAAATTTACTCAATGACAAGCTAGGTAATTTTTACGGGGAACAAACAGTTCATGGTGTACCACTAGGAATGGCGCCTATTTTATTGATAGCTCGCTCGCCAAGCAAGACTTCTAAACTCATTTCTTTACTCTCTAACTTTATGGCGTTGTTATGGTGTAAATATTTTTAAGAAATTAACAGACGAATTGTTGCGATAACAAAAAATAATTAAACATTAATACAAATAAAAACTCACTATTACACCCTCAAGATCGTCACTAAACCTTATTTTAACTGCTAACGAACTTTTATTTTTTAAACAGCACCAACAACAAAAAAAACCAACACAAATGATAATCGATCTCATTTAGATTTACATTCGTGTAACTTATTGTTACCCTACTGCGCGATTTACTAAACAGGGAAATAACTTTACAAATGAAAATAAAAAAACGATACCATGAAAAACAAGCGCTTGGCGCAACAGCATTAGCGGCAGCCTTAGTTTTTGGCAGCAGCAATGTCTATGCTGAAAGTCAAAATAATGAATGCGTAGCAGAGTCTGAGAAATGCGAAAATGCACAATCAAAAGATGCTATGGAACGTATTCAAGTACATGGTATGCGCAATTCAATTTATCGATTCGACAAATCTGGCGATCCGCGCCGTGTTGCTGATTTAATCGATACGCCAACAACAATTACCGTACTGACTCAAGATCAAATTCAGGAGTCAGGTAATACTGATTTGAAAGACATATTATCATCGCAAGCGGGTGTCACTTTAGGTACCGGTGAAAATGGCAATGCTTTTGGCGATCGTTATATTATTCGTGGTCATGAAGCACGTAGTGATGTTTTTGTTGATGGTTTGCGTGATCCTGGCATGACCACACGTGAAAGCTTCGCCACTGAACGTGTTGAAATTACCAAAGGCCCAAGTTCTACCTTTGCTGGTCGAGGCTCTTCTGGCGGTGCCGTTAACTCGATCACTAAAAAGGCTTCAACCTCATACAACTTCGGTCGTGTAGATGCGAGTTTAGGTACTGATGACCATACCCGTTTAACGCTAGATTATAATGTGTCTGTGGCAGAAAATGCCGCGGTACGTATCAATGCACTTATGGCTGAAGAAACAAAACCAGGCCGAGATGGCATTGAACGCGAACGAAACGGCGTGCAATTATCTGGTGTATATGAAGCAACAGATAAACTCGAATTTATCGCTGATATTTATTATTTAGAGGCGAGCGATGTTCCTGACTTAGGCAGCTACTTCGATCAAGAAACTCGCCATCCAATTGAAGACATTCCGGTATACGCACAAGATACAGATTTTCTTGACTCAGAAGTCACCACCTTTACCTTGCGCACCACTTATGAAATTAGCGACAACATTCGTTTTTACAATGCTACACGTATGGGCGATACCGAAAACGGTTATATTGCTACCGGTGTAAGAGGCGGCAGCCGAGCTGAAACGGATCCGGTAGCTCCGGGTGCAGATACCCTTTCACTTAGTACCCATCAAGGCTGGCAACAAGTTGAATATTTTGCCACTCAATTTAATTTATTTTGGGATATCAATACTGACAACTTCAAACACAAACTTGTTTTTGGTTTAGATTATAGCGATGAGTCAGTCGACAACGGCGTTTATACGATTACCAATAACAATGAAGGCAATTGCTTAGTTGAAGGCAGACGCGGTGTTTCAAGCGGTTATTGTATTTTGGATGGTGAAGGTAACACCGTAGATAATATTTCTGCGCTAATGAATCGCAGTTATGAGCGTGGCGATGTCGACGCTTTATTTAATATCGAAACAACCTCTATCTACTTTATGGACACGGTGCAATTAACTGAGCAATCGAGTGTATTTTTTGGTCTTCGTCAAGACAGTTTTGAATACACTAACGACACCGTAAGTCGTGGTGTTGAGAATGCTTACGCCTTTAAAGACGATTTATACAATGGTCATTTAGGTTTTGTTTACGACTTCAACAAAGACACCAATGTTTACCTAACCTACAGCACAGCAACCAACATTAATGGTGGCGAGTCTGATTTAGGCGCTAACTGTGGTTACGGTGGTTTATGTGGCGACCCAGATCAAGCCGCTGTTGCTAGCCCTGAAACGGTTGAAAACATCGAGCTAGGCACTAAAATCATGCTAGTAGACGATGCATTAATGCTAACAGCAGCAGCGTTTCGCATGACCAAAAAAGATGTTATGGAAAGTGTTGGCGACAGCTATTCAACCTTAGGTTCATTAAATACCGGTAAAAACCGCGTTGAAGGTATTGAAGTTGGCTTAGTGGGTGATATTACCGAAAAATTAAGCATTCAAATGTCACTAGCACTAATGGACTCGGAAGTTTTAGCCTCATATGATGAAGAAAACATTGGCCGTGATCTAAGTAACTTTGCTGATGAAAGTGCCTTTGCGCAACTACGTTACCAAATAAACGAACAATGGGTTGTTGGTACTAATTATACCTACCAAAGTGAAATGTTTGGTGGTCAGCCAGACACCGCTGCCGGGTATGATCAAGAAAACAATCGCTACTCTATCGTGGTGCCTGATTACCAAGTGGTTAACTTTTTTGCCAACTACTACCCAACAGAGTCACTGTCTTTTAGATTAAACATTGGTAATGTTTTTGATGAAGAATATTGGACAGCGGCTTATCGTTCAGGTTCATTTATGTACTTAGGTGATGCGCAAAATGCTCGCTTAACGGCTAACTTCGAATTTTAATTTAGGAGCAACATATGGTTGTTATTGAACAGATTTTATCAAAAGCGGAAGTACAAGAGTTTCAACAAATTCTTGACGCGTCACCTTGGCTAGATGGCAAAAATACGGCTATGGGTATGGCAAGCTCAGTCAAAAACAACCAACAAGCCGATGCAAATCACGCTAACATTCGTCAACTGGCTAACCGCCTGTTGACGCGTGTTGGCGAAACACCTCAGCTAATTTCAGCGGCATTACCACACAAAATATTTCCACCTTGTTTTAATCAATACGGTGTAAGTGAAGAATATGGTTATCATGTCGACGCGGCCATTATGCGCTTGCCTAATAGCCAAGATGTAATACGAAGCGACGTATCTATGACCGTTTTTTTAAATGAACCCGAAGAGTACGAAGGCGGAGAGTTAGTGATTGCCACTGAATTTGGCGAACAAAAAGTGAAACTTAGCGCCGGACAAGCCGTGGTTTATCCGTCAAGTAGCTTACATAAAGTTACCGCAGTGACTTCAGGTAAACGCCTTGCTGCCATTACTTGGATGCAAAGTATGATACCGGATGCGACGTTGAGACAAACACTTTTTCAATTAGACGCCACCATTCAAACCTTGATCCAACAACAGCAAACCGATAGAGCCGAGCTTGACCGCTTGCATAATGTTTATCACAACTTAATCAGGCAGTTTTCTCAGTTATAGTGGCTAAAAAAGAAAAACCCCAGCATGGCTGCTGGGGTTTATTGAATTGGTGAGCTGACACATAAGCCGGGTTTTGTATCTCTTCAAAAGAAAAGTGACAATCATTCGTCTAGGCCTTAAATCGCTCTAAGGCTCAAGCAACCTACCCGGTTTCCGCGCGAGCCACGCGTATACTATTTAAAGTAATGAAACCCTATTTGGTCTTGCTCCGGGTGGAGTTTACCCTGCAATTACTGTTACCAGCAACCCGGTGCGCTCTTACCGCACCCTTTCAGCCTTACCTGTGCTTTCCTTATAAATAAGAAAGGCCATCGGCGGTCTTCTCTCTGCTGCACTTGTCGTCGGCTTGCGCCGCCCAGGCGTTACCTGGCACCCTGCTCATTGGAGCCCGGACTTTCCTCCCCTTGCTAAATAAATTCAGCAAGCAGCGATTGTCTGGTCAACTCGGGGCGCATTCTACCTGAGCGCTAAGCTAAGCGCTAGTATTAAGGCGGTATTATTTAGTAACCGAATTCGACAACAAACTCGAATTAGCGTTTAAAGCTTAACGCCATTTCGTATAAGGTATTTTTCTTCACGCCATAAATACTAGCCGCAATGGCGCACGCTTTTTTCGGAGGCAATTCTTTAACCAACAATTCTAATGTTGCTAAAATTTGTGGTGAAATTGCATTAGGGTCAACTTTATGGCCTTCAATAATCAGTACCATCTCCCCTTTTAGCTGATTAGGATCTTGCTGTAACCAAGCTAATAAGTTTTCTGCAGTATCAGAATGAATGGTTTCGAAGGTTTTAGTTAACTCTCTAGCGATCACCACATAACGCTGACCGCCGAGGGTTTTAACAATATCTTCTACCGTGTCGATGGCGCGGCGCGGCGCATCATAAAAAACCATAGTACGGGTTTCATCAGCAAGCTCTGACAAGGTACTTTGTCTAGCACCAGATTTAGACGGCAAAAAGCCTTCAAAGGTAAAACGATCAGTCGGTAAACCTGCAACAGATAAGGCAGAAATAGCGGCACATGCCCCGGGCACTGGCGAGACTTTTAAGCCTAAACTACGACAATGACGCACTAAGTGAAAGCCAGGGTCACTGATTAGTGGTGTGCCAGCATCTGATACTAGAGCGATGTTTTTACCCTGCTGCAATAACTCAGCAATGTATTCTTGTCGTTGTCGTTCGTTATGATCATGCATAGATAGCGTTTTATTTTTAATTGAAAACGCTGACAGTAACTTTTGGGTATGACGGGTATCTTCACAGGCGATAATATCAACTTGTGCTAAAGTATCTAAAGCTCTTTGACTAATATCGGCTAAATTACCAATTGGCGTTGCTACGATATACAAAGTTCCAGCGTTTGCCTGCTCATGCATGTTATTTGTTCACTTAAGTTGAGACTATTTGAGATGAGGTTTATTATATACGCAAATAACTTCAAGAGATAAGCAATCCGTGCTCATTTCATCTATATGCCTAGATTTCTATCAAGGTATTGTTGAAGTTTCATTATTTTGATTCTTTTTATCAATATGGATTTCCCATTAATGACACAAGTAACTTCGTTATGTTTTGCTCGCAAAAGCTTTATCGTTATTGCTCTTACCACACTTGTGCTTGGTTGTAGTACCAGCCCAACAAAAACCACCAAAACTGAGCAAACAACGCCTGTTGCAACGCCTATTTCCGAAGATGCCGATGTTAATATTTCAGCGCAGCACTATTTGCAACAAGCCGAAAATGCTCAGCCAATGCAGGCAATCGAATTATTAGTCCGTGCAAGTGAGCAGTACTTGTACGAACAGAAATATCACCAAGCGTTATGGCTAGCAACTCAAAACAGCGCATTGATTACTGCTGCCGAGCAAACAGCTTCGCTTTCCGCCAATCAAGATTACCGCTTAAGTTTGATAAAAGCACAGGCGTTATTAGCGTTAAACGATTTTGACCGTGCTACAACCCAGCTTAACGATGCGAACGAGCTCAAGCAAAAGCACCAGTTAAGTCATCAATACGCCTACTATAAAACACTCAGCCAAGTTGAAGCGGTTAAAAACAATCAAGTTGCAGCCATTGAAGCGCAACTGCACGCCTTTGCTTTAAATTCTCAAGCAAGCAGCGATGATGTCTGGCAAATTTGGCAACAATTAACGCAAATATCAACGTGGCAAGTCAATCAACTCAACCAAACCAACGCACCGCAAGTAAAAGGTTGGACACAGCTGCTTAGCTATGCGCAAAAATTTGGCGCGAACGTTGATCAGTTATCTCGTTATTTAAATCAATGGCAACGCACGAATACTAATCACCCTGCACAACTTGTTGTTGCTGACATGTTAACAAATGATATTAGCGATATAACAAGCCACCAGCACGTTGCGGTATTATTGCCGTTATCGGGTAAGCAAAAAGCGGCCGGGCTTTCAGCCCAGCATGGCATTTTAATGGCTTATCAAAATCAGCCAGAAAAAGAGCTGCACTTTATTGATACCAATGAATTAGACATGGCCAGCCTTAGCCTTGAATTTGAACAGTTGAGCATAGATGCGGTTATTGGTCCGTTATTAAAAAGTAACGTTGAGCAATATCTACAACAAAGTGAGTTAACCTTACCGACACTACTGCTAAATATTCCTGAGCAAGCGATCACAGCTAAGCATATTTCTGCATTTTCAATGCGCCCTGAAGATGAAGCTATTCAAGCAGCAACGGTGCTTAGCAATAAACAATATCAACATCCTGTTGTACTCACCCATAACGATGCAACCAGCGCCCGAATTGCCAATAGCTTTACTCAGCAATGGCAGAAAATCACCGGAAAGATGCCAGAAACATTAACTTTTGAACGTGGCAGAAAAATGCAAGACGAGATAAAAGCCAGTTTAGAAGTTGACCGTAGCCTTGCGCGTATAAAAGAGTTAAACACTCGCCTGAAGCAAAACATTAAATATGAATCGCGCAATCGCCGCGACGTCGACATGATTTACTTAATCGGCACACCGCAAGAGTCGCGGTTATTAAAACCCTATATTGATGTCAACATTAGTCCATTTGCCAAGTTAATCCCCGTTTATGCAAGTTCACGCAGCCATAGCGCGGTTGCTGATGCAAGCGTTTATAATGATCTTTATGGGCTAACCTTTACTGAAATTCCATGGTTACTGCCGAGCAAACAACAAAACAGTTTATTAGCGCAGCAGTCAGACGCCTTGTGGCCACAGCAAAGTGTTACCCTCAAGCGTATTTTTGCCATGGGTTACGACAGTTATGCACTAATTGATAAACTTGCTGCCATGAAAGCTAAACCTTATGTTCGACACTTTGGTCAAACCGGCACCTTGCAATTAACACAAAACAATATTCTAACCCGCAGTTTATTATGGGGAAATTACCGTAAAAATAAGGTGCAGGAAATTGTTTTGGACTAAAGATAAAAATACCGTTGCCGTTGGTCAGTCGCTTGAAGCGTTAGCTGAAAAATATCTAATCTCACAGGGACTTACCAGTTTTACGAAAAACTTTCACAGTCGCCAAGGTGAAATTGATTTAATTATGCGCGAACAAAACACTTGGGTGTTTGTCGAAGTAAAGTATCGTAAAAGCAATCAGTTTGGCGGCCCATTGGCGGCGGTTTCAGCGAGCAAGCAACAAAAAATTAAACAATGTGCGGCTTTTTTTCTGCAACAACAGCAGTTAAATGAATATAATACGCCGTGCCGATTTGATGTCGTTGCCTTATTAGGTCAACAACATCAACCTGAAATAACCTGGCTTAAAAATGCCTTTTAACTTTGTAAAACGGAAACAAACCTTATTATGTTAGAACGGATAAAAGAAAATTTTACCGAAAGCATTCAAACAAAAATCGCCGCCAGTGAAATGCTTGCTGGGCCGATAGAACATGCAGGCATGTTAATGGTGCAAAGTTTACTTGCGGGTAATAAAATTCTTTGCTGTGGTAACGGTAGTTCAGCTAACGATGCTCAAGCTTTTTCAGCGGGTTTATTGCATAGATACGAAACTGAGCGCCCTAGCCTACCAGCTATTGCTCTTACTACCGACAACAATACGCTAACAGCGGTGGCCAACGATAATCATTTTGACGAAGTATTCTCGAAACAAGTCCGCGCGTTAGGCAGCAATGGTGATATTTTGTTAGCCATATCAACCGACGGTAATTGCAATAACGTTATTAAAGCGATTGAAACAGCCGTATCGCGTGATATGCCAATTATCGCCTTAACGGGTAAAGACGGCGGAGATATCGCTGGTTTATTAGGTGAGACCGATGTAGAAATTAAAGTGCCGTCGGCGCGAGATTCACGCATCCAAGAAGTACATACCTTAGTGGTCCACTGTTTATGTGATTTAATCGATACCACCCTTTTTCCACAAGCTGAAATGTAAATTATCGCCATTTAAAGAGAGTTATTATGAAGTGTTCTAAACTGATCATTGTTTTAACCAGTATCGCCTTTTTACAAGGCTGCGTTGCCGCAGCGGGTGTTGCTGTTGTAGGTGGTGCCAGTGTCGCAACCGACAAGCGTACGTTAGGCAAGCAAATAGACGACCAAGGTATTGAGTTTGAACTGGGTCAAAAATTTCGTCAACACACCGCGCTTGCTGAACAAAGTAACTTATCTGTCGTCAGTATTAATGGTCGCGTTTTAGTTGTTGGGCAAACACCAACCCCTCATTTACGTGACGAAGCAATTAAACTTGTCAATGAAACCGAAGGTGTCGAGCAAGTTCATAATCAAATTCGTATCAGCAGCACGACTTCAATCGCGACTAGAACTAACGATACTTGGTTAACCACCAAAGTAAAAACCAAGTTATTTGGCAGTGATAATATCGACGCCACAAACGTAAAAGTAGTCACTGAAAACGGAGAAGTATTTTTGATGGGCTTAATTGCCAAAGAGCACGCTGATGAAGCGGTTGAAATTACCCGCCATATTAGCGGTGTAAATCGAGTATTTAAACTATTTGAGTACCGATAAAAACTCACTCATTGAAAATTCAGCCATAAAAAAAGCAAGTGATATACTTGCTTTTTTTCTGTCTAAACCTCGTAGCAGGTTACTTAATCACCTTCAACGACGGTTTTCTTTTTTCTTTCGGTTTAGTTTCGGTTTCTGAATCAGACTCAGTTGACGACTGCAAAGATACGTCACTTAGCGACGCTTTAGTTGACGTTTCTTGTTCAACCTCAGCTTGCTCAGGCGGATGTTCTATCGGTAATGAAGTACCCGCGCCATTTTCTTTAGCATAAATAGCGGCAATTGCACCATACGGCACACTCATGTGCTCAAGCTTACCGCCAAAACGCGCACTAAATTCAATGGTGTCGCCACCTAATGCAATTGTTCCAACGGCACTTGGTGAGATATTCAAAATAATTTGACCATCATTCACGTAGTGCATCGGCACCAAAACACCATAGACACTAACATCAACCACGATATAAGGTGTCAGTTGATTGTCATTAATCCAATCATAAAAAGCCCTAACCAAATAAGGCTTGTTTGATGTCATCGTTGATGTCATTTAACCATTACCTAAACTGGGCTACCAAAACGTAGTTCACGTTCTTCTTCCGTTAATGACGCTTGGAAAGATTCACGTTCAAACAATTTAAGCATGTAAGTTTTTAATTCTTTAGCGCCTTGGCCTTCAAGCTCAATACCAAACGCAGGTAAACGCCATAATAGCGGTGCTAAGTAACAATCAACTAAGCTGAACTCTTCACTCATAAAGTATGGTGCTTCGTTAAGAATTGGTGCCACACTTAATAAGCTTTCTTTTAGCTCTTTACGTGCTTGTTCAGCTTTGTCTGCTGGACCACTAATAATGATCTTAGCAAGGCTATACCAGTCTTGCTCGATGCGATGCATCATTAAACGACTACGACCACGTGATACTGGGTATACCGGCATTAATGGTGGGTGTGGAAAACGCTCGTCTAAATATTCGATAATGATAGATGCTTCATATAGAGCAAGTTCACGATCGATAAGCGTTGGCACTGTGCCATAAGGGTTTAAATCAAGTAAATCTTCAGGCAAGTTAGCCAGGTCTACTAAATGAATGTCTACACCAACACCCTTTTCCGCTAAAACGATGCGAGTTTGATGACTGTACATGTCATCTCCATGCGAATACAACGTCATAACAGAGCGTTTGTTTGCAGCTACGGCCATAATGCCTCCAAAAATTGAAAAAAGTCAGCTAAATGCTGACGAACTCCCTATGATAACCTATCCAGCCTAACATTGAAAACTGGTCATACCAGTTAAAAGTAAGAATAAAAAAGGCAGTTAACGAACTGCCTTTTAAAATTCAATAACTTAGCTCGTTATTAGTGAACATCTTTCCAATATTCTTTTTTCAGTAAGTATGAAAAAATCAATAATATGAATAAGAAAGCGATAACTTTGTAACCTAGCGCTTCACGTTCAAGCTTATTAGGCTCTGCGGTATATTCTAAAAAGTTAGTTAAATCGCGAACAAACTCGTCGTATTCTTCGTCTGTCATCGTGCCACCAGTTGCTGGTGTTAAATTACCATCAGCATCAAGAGTTTGAATACCTTGCAAGTTTTGCAATACGTGTGGCATACCAACGTCTTTAAATACCGTGTTGTTTACACCAAACGGACGACTTTCATCAACGTAGAATGAACGTAGGTAAGTATAAATCCAATCAGGACCATTCTTTCTAAAACGCGCTTCTAATGTTAAATCAGGAGGTGTAGTACCAAACCATTTTGCCGCTTCTTTTGGAGGCATGGTATTAGTAATATGATCACCCACTTTTTCACCGGTATACATGTACTCTGCTTTACCTTCTTCGTCACTGATACCTAGATCAGCAAACGTACGGTTATAGCGTTGGTATTGCAACTGGTGACAACCTAAACAGTAGTTAAGGTAAGATTTGAAACCACGCTTAAGTGATTCTTTATCACTTAAATCGTTATTTGCTGAATCTAATGGAATACTTGGGCCAGCAGCCAAAGCTAACATTGGAACTAAAGCTAGAAGTGCTAAAATAAACTTTTTCATTAGCCTGACACCCTCTCTGGAACTGGTTTAGTTTTTTCGTTCTTACTATAGAACCATAATAAAACGAAGAAACCGAAGTAACCAAAACTTGCGATAATACCAATCAAGTTCGCTGTTGGTGTAGCAGGCATAGTACCTAAAATACCTAGAACGATGAATGAAATAGCAAATTGAATTAAGTTAACTGTGTGTAAAGTACAACGGAATTTCATTGACTTAACTGTACCACGGTCGAACCACGGTAATGCGAATAGCATAATAATGGCACCAAACATCGCAATTGCGCCTAATAACTTATCAGGAACAACACGTAAAATGGTGTAGAACGGACCAAAGTACCACACTGGCGCAATATGCTCAGGTGTTTTCAAACCATTTGCAGGTGTGAAGTTTGGCGCTTCAATAAAGTATCCGCCACCTTCTGGCGCAAAGAACATAACCCAGCTAAAGCCAATTAAGAAAATAACCACAGCTACTAAATCTTTCACTGTGTAGTATGGGTGGAACGGGATCGCATCAACAATATCGTACTTCTTAGTGTATTGTTCATGGAATTCAAATTTACTTTGCTCTTCAGGAGGAACACTGCCTTTAGGCTTCTTAATGTCTGTACCTAATGGGTTATTAGAACCTACTTCATGAAGCGCTAAAATATGAAGGAAAACAAGTACCACTAATACCAATGGCATAGCCACTACATGTAGTGCGAAGAAACGGTTAAGCGTTGCACCAGAGATTACGTAATCACCACGAATCCAAAGTGTAATATCGTCACCAATCACTGGTATTGCCCCAAACAGGGAAATAATGACCTGTGCACCCCAGTAACTCATATTACCCCAAGGTAATAAGTAGCCCATGAAAGCTTCAGCCATAAGTACTAAGAAGATCAACATACCGAAGATCCATAGTAATTCACGAGGTTTTTGGTAAGAGCCGTACATCATACCGCGGAACATATGTAAATAAACCACGATAAAGAAAGCAGAAGCACCGGTTGAGTGCATATAACGTAATAACCAACCGTAGTCGACATCACGCATAATATATTCGATTGAAGCAAACGCGCCATCACCAGAAGGCTCGTAACTCATCGTTAACCAGATACCGGTTAATAATTGGTTAACTAAAACTACACTGGCTAAAATGCCAAATACATACCAGAAGTTAAAGTTTTTTGGTGCAGGATATTGAACAGCATGCTTGTTCATTGCATCCATTAGAGGTAATCGTTTTTCGATCCAAGCTAGAAAACTATTCATTAGGCTTCTCCTTGTCCAACACCGATTAATAAAGTGCCTTCCGATGGGAATGAGTGCTCAGGAACCATTAAGTTCGTTGGCGCTGGTACACTTTGGAAAACACGACCGGCCATATCAAATTTTGAACCATGACAAGGGCAGAAGAAACCTTCAGAAACACCTTCAACGTGTTGGTCAAAATCACCTTTGTGATAAGTAGGTGCACAACCTAAGTGAGTACAAACACCTAAAGCGACTAAATACTCAGGTTTAATTGAGCGATATGCATTCGCGGCATATTCTGGTTGCTGAGGAACTTCAGAATTAGGATCTTTCAGTTGATCGTCATGCTTGGCCAAATCACTTACTGTTTTTTCGCTGCGGCGAACCACATAAACAGGTTTACCACGCCATTCAGCACGGACTAATTGACCGGGTTCTATTTTACCAACATTGACTTCAACTGGGGCACCTGCAGCTTTCGCTCGGGCACTTGGATTCCAGGAACCAATGAAAGGCACAGCTACACCGACTACACCTACACCACCTACTACAGAAGTAGCAGCTGTAAGGAAGCGTCGACGGCCGTTGTTCACGGGCGCATTGCTCATTCAAACTCTCCAAATATTATTATACTCATTCGCAGTTTTTTTTAGGCTTTTCGTACATTTTGAAAAGCTTTTTTACTACTTGAATATTCTGGTGACAAAAATTTTCCTGATCATAAAGAAATGCCCTATTTTTTACAAGGTAAATCACAGTTTTGGCGCATGAATAGCGAAAATATTTTCAAAAAATATCAATCGTCATCAGATAAGAAGAATGAGAATTATTACCAGCTTTTTTTTGTTAAAAAAAAGCAATAAAAAAACCGGCATAAAGCCGGTTTTTGAAATGGTATAACGTAAATATTAACGTTTTGAGAATTGTGGACGTTTACGCGCTTTGTGTAAACCAACTTTCTTACGTTCAACTTTACGAGCATCACGAGTAACGAAACCAGCTTTACGTAGATCACTACGGAAGCTTTCATCGTATTCCATTAATGCACGAGTAATACCGTGACGGATCGCGCCAGCTTGACCAGAAATACCACCACCAACTACAGTGATGTTGAAGTCAAACTTCTCTAACATTTCAACTAACTCTAACGGTTGACGAACAACCATACGAGCTGTCTCACGACCGAAGTATACAGAAATGTCACGATTGTTAATTGTGATTGCACCGTTACCAGCTTTCATAAACACACGAGCAGTTGAGCTCTTGCGACGACCAGTACCGTAATATTGATTATCAGCCATTGCTTAAAGCTCCAAAAGTTGTGGTTGTTGTGCAGAATGCTTATGTTCGTTACCAGCGTAAACTTTAAGTTTACGGAACATTTCACGACCTAAAGGACCTTTAGGTAACATGCCTTTAACAGCAAGTTCAATTACACGCTCAGGCGCTTTTTCAATTAACTTTTCAAAGCTAATTTGCTTAAGACCGCCAACATATTCTGTATGCGAGTAGTAAATTTTACCTTTCGCTTTGTTACCAGTAACTTTTACTTTTTCAGCGTTAACAACAACGATGTAATCGCCTGTATCAACGTGAGGAGTATATTCTGGCTTGTGCTTACCGCGTAAACGGGTTGCAATTTCAGTAGCGATACGACCTAGAGTTTTGTCTTCGGCGTCCACTAAGAACCATTCGCGTTGTACGCTTTCTGGTTTTGCTACAAAAGTTTTCATTAAAAAACCCAATTATAAAAATGTTACTTTAATAATAATTCAAGCATTTGCTTAAACTATCGGTTAAAAGGCTACGCTAGTACCCCTTCGAGTATCGAGCCCATTGCAAATATTCATGGAAATTGAACAAGTGCATTTGTAACTAGGGAGCGCGGATTATACAGAAGTTATTTGCAAAAATCACGTCTATTTTTCAAACAATTGCTAATTTTTTTCATTTTAAAGAAAAACGCCCGAGCTAGCATTAACTCAGGCGTTTATTTCATTTTCAAAGCAAGCAATTTAGCCATTCACTAAAGGCAAACATCTAGCTTCCCACTGTTCACTTTTAGCTTGTCGCTTGCGACTTTCAACTTGCAGCTATTTACTTACCGCTTTCCACTTGCAGCTTCTAACTTGTCACTTTCAGCTTACCGCTTTTAACTTCTAACTTGCAGCTGCTCTTAACCACATTTTGAGTCGCCACAGTTTAAGCACGTTGCGCAGCCGTCTAACAATACCACCGCTTTTTGATGACACTTATTACAACTAGTCGCTGTTGCCGGAAAGTCACTGTTATTGTTTGTTGCATTGGCGTCAGCTTCAGCTTTGGCTGCCGCTTTCTTTTGTTGGATATAAGCCTGCTGATGGGTGTCAATTTCGTTACCAGGCAACATATCTAACGTTTTTAAATGCGTTTCAATGATATGACCAATTTCAGCAACCACTGACGGCATAAAAATACCGGTACCACGTTGGTAGTAACCACCTTTTGGATCAAAAACGGCTTTTAGCTCTTCCACTAAAAAGGTGCAGTCGCCGCCTTTTCTAAATACCGCTGAAATAACACGCGTTAGTGCGACAATCCACGAGTAAAATTCCATGTTTTTAGAGTTAACAAAAATTTCAAACGGACGACGAATTTCTTGCTCTGTACCTTGGTTCAACAAGATATCGTTGATGGTTATGTACAAGGCGTGATCTGACACTGGCGGCTTAATTTTATAGGTAGAGCCCACTAACATTTCAGGACGCTTGGTATTTTCGTTTAAATTCACCGACTCGTTTTCTGGTGTGTTAGCTTCAGTTTTTTCTTCCGCACTTTGCACTTTTGCTGCGGTAATATTTTGCTTAATTTCAATCATGGTCTTTCCTCAATTCATTTACATCAAAGGGTATGTCACAGCGTTTATAATTTGCCGTAATACCCTTCTTTTAGTGCGTCGTGCAGGTTGGCAGCGGTATGAACTTCGCCATCGTACGTAATTTCTTCATTACCTTTTGCACTAATCACTGTGCCGTCAGCTAAGGTAAAGTCATAAGTCACATTCGCTAGATCTTCTTCTTTGACTAATACACCTTGGTGAACTTCTGGGTTAAACCTAAAAGTTGTGCAACCTTTTAACCCTTTGTCGTAGGCGTACATATAAACATCTTTAAACTTCTCAAAAGCAAAATCCGTTGGAATATTGATCGTTTTTGAAATCGACGAATCAATCCAATATTGCGACGCGGCTTGCACATCAACGTGCTCTTGTGGCGAAATTGCTTCACTGGCGGTGAAATATGCTGGTAATTGGTTAGCTTCATCGCCATAAGGTTGTGCGTTTTTATTCACTAACTCGCGATAAGCTAATAATTCAAAGCTTGAAACGGCAACTGACTCTTTAGACTTTTTACCTTCACGAATAATGTTGCGGTGATATTCATGAGCAAAACTTGGCTCGATACCATTTGAAACATTGTTACCTAAGCTAAGCGCTAAAGTCCCGGTTGGTGCAATTGAAGTGTGATGAGTAAAGCGAGCACCCACTTGCGCTAATTCTGCTACTAATTCAGGTGCTTCTTCTGCGATACGTTGCATATAACGACTATATTTAGCATGCAATACTGCGCCTTTAATTTTATCGCCTACTTTAATGCCATCTTTCGCCATTTCAGGGCGCTTGTGTAACATCGCTGCGGTAACGGTAAATTCTTTTGCCAAAATAGGCGCCGGACCTTTTTCTTTCGCTAGCTCTAACGCGGCTTGCCAACCGGTTACCGCCAATACTTTTGACGCTTCTTCGGTAAAGGCAATGGCTTCTGGGCTGTTATATGGCATTTTCAACATGGTCATCGCTGAGCCTAAACCTAAATAGCCCATGCCATGACGGCGTTTATTTTGAATTTCAATGCGCTGCTCTTCTAGCGGTAAACCGTTAATTTCAACCACGTTATCAAGCATGCGAGTAAATACGCTGACCACTTCTCTAAATTTGTCCCAATTAAAACGCGCTTGCTCGGTAAATGGGTTCTCAACAAATTTCACTAAGTTGACTGAACCTAAAAGGCATGCGCCGTGCGGCGGTAAAATTTGTTCGCCGCAAGGGTTACTGGCACGAAGCTGTTCACAGAACCAGTTGTTATTCATGTCGTTTGCATGGTCGATAAGTAAGAAACCTGGCTCGGCATAATCAAAGGTATTAGCCATGATCATATCCCAAAGCCTTGAAGCGGCAATGGTATTGTAAATACGACAGGCGATTTGTCCGGTTTCATTAACAATATAACCGTGCTCTTTCACGTACTCGGCTTCAAAATGGTTTTCTTTATAAACAATTTTTGAACTGTCGGTTAAATCAAATGCTTCTGTTGCGAGTTCTTTTTCAGAAATAGGAAACACTAACGGCCAAACTGAGTCAGACTTTACCGCTTCCATAAACTCATCTGTTATAAGCAACGATAAGTTAAATTGACGCAGGCGACCGTCTTCACGTTTAGCTAAAATAAATTCTTTTACATCAGGGTGTGAAACATCAAACACGCCCATTTGTGCGCCGCGGCGACCACCGGCCGAGCTTACGGTAAAACACATTTTGTCGAAAATATCCATAAACGACAACGGACCTGACGTGGTAGCCCCCGCGCCTGCAACATAAGCGCCGCTAGGTCTAAGTGTTGAAAACTCATAACCAATGCCACAACCTGCTTTTAAGGTTAAACCCGACTCATGCACGCGACTTAAAATGCCGGTCATAGAATCGCTAATGGTGCCAGAAACCGTGCAGTTAATGGTTGACGTTGCCGGTTTGAATTTTTCAGCACCAGCATTTGAAATAACGCGACCTGCTGGGTATGCACCAGCTTCCATCGCCCATTTAAATTTTTGCTGCCACTTTTTCTTATCTTTTGGCTCGATTGCCGCCAAGGCAGAAGCGACACGTTCAAAGGTTTGGTCAATGCTATTTTCTTGCGCGACACCATGTTTATCTTTAAGGCGATATTTTTTATCCCAGATATCTAGCGAAGCAGCTTGAAGTTCAATTTCTTGAGTGGTTTTTGTCGCGACATTGTTAAGCATGAGTTTTTCCAAAACAGTTTTTTATGGAGCCTATGATAACGGTAATATTTGATAAAGCAAGCGACAAAACACAACATATAGATTAATTAAAAACACAAAACACTATATATTGTATTTTGTGATTTTAATCACTTTTGGCAAAAAAACAAAAAATTGATGAAAATGCACCCAAGTACAAAGAAATATACTAATAAAAAATTATCGATTGCTTAAAGTTTGCGCGTAATTTTAAACACACAGTAGAAGAGTCGACGTTAATAAATAAGTCGATTACGATTGCAAAGAAATTGTAATAGATTTAGTGAAAGGAATATGTAACAAGTGTTAGCCCAGCATTAGCTTATTAGTTGCTAATGCCAAGCCTATCGAAAATAATTAAAAGCTTAAGGTAAGTGTTCGCTGGCTAAATAATCGTGCGATTGCATTTCTTGTAAGCGAGACAAACAACGTTTAAATTCAAAAACCAGTCGTCCATCACAATATAGATCTTCAAGTGCAACTTGCGCAGAAATGATTAATTTCACATTTCGTTCGTAAAATTCATCCACCAACGCAATAAATCGTCGCGCTGCGTCATCACAATCACCATTCATTTGCGTAACATGGGCAAGCAACACCGTATGGTATAACTTACTGATTTCCATGTAATCGCCCTGACTTCTTGCACTTTCACATAGCTCTGAAAATTCAAAATGCACTACGCCATCCGAAACCTCAACAGTGGCAAGTTTTCGATTATTAATATCGATTGTCGTATTTTTTGACCCCGGCTCACAAGAAAGCTGTTCAAAATAACGGAATAAGTTTTCGTCAGCTTTTTGATCGAGCGGGTAATGATAAATTTCCGCTTGCTCTAAGGTGCGCAAACGATAATCAACACCGCTATCAACATTTACCACATCAGTATGCTGATTAATTAATGCGATGGCTGGTAAAAATCGCGCCCGCTGCAAACCGTTACGGTACAGCTCATCAGGAATAATGTTTGAGGTTGCAACCAAGGTAACGTTATGGGCAAATAGCTCTTCAAATAAAGTGCCTAAAATCATCGCATCAGTAATGTCTGAAACAAAAAATTCGTCAAAGCAAATAATACAAGTTTCGTCGGCAAAACGTTTGGCAATGATCTTTAGCGGATCAGATTGCCCGGTTAAGGTTTTCAATTCTTGATGAACACGGTGCATAAATCGATGAAAATGCACGCGCATTTTATTTTCAAATGGCAGGCAGTCATAAAAGGTATCAACTAAATAGGTTTTACCGCGACCAACACCGCCCCAAAAGTAGAGTCCTTGAATTGACTTTTTAGGTTGCTTATCAACAACACGCTTCCAGCGGTTTAATACTTTTTTAAAACCCGACACCGGCAAAGGTTTGTTTTGCAGGTCTTCATATAAACGCTGCAGATGTTTGACCGCGTTTTCTTGAGCAGCATCGTATTGAAAATCGTCACGAGCTAAATCTTGGTTATACTTATCTAAAGGCGAAAGATTAATCATTTACCAACCATTTCATTAAAAGGAGCTTGAAAAAAATTAAATTGCAAACATATTCACTATATATGCAAGGTTAAGCGCGTTATATTATCCATTAGTCGCTATTTATTTAGTTATATGGTTATTTTCACTAATTTTTGTCTTGAATACAATTAAGGTCGTACAGTATGAGTGTAGGTATAGGGTTAATTATTTTTATTATTGGTGCAATTGCTGGCTTTGTTATCAGTAAATTGGTGTCGTCTTCTGCAAAAGAGCAAAAACTTGCCGAACAAGCAAGCCAAAGTGAAGCTGAGTTGCAACAGTACAAACAAGATGTTGCCGAGCACTTAGAAAGCTCTGCAAAATTATTAGAACAAATGAACACTACTTGCCAAAATGCGATGTCGCAAATGGCGCAAAGCACTAAGCTATTAAAGCAAGCAACACCGGCTGAAGGCACGCCAATGCCATTTTTCTCAAAAGAAACTCAAGAGCAGCTTGCAGAAACTGTGTCGCTAAGACACCAAAGAAAAGAAGCTAAATCAGAAGAAAACTTAACCGAGCCACCGCTTGATTACTCAGGCAATCCAAGTGGTTTGTTTCGTGATGAGAAACACTCTGTTACAAACCCTGAATAAGCTATTTCGGAACTTTATCAAATTTACTCAGTCTTTTAATAAGTCAATTATATTAAGTTTAAGGAATTATTTTTATTATGAAAAAACTGACTGCTGTTATAAGCGCTTCGTTACTTTCTAGTACCCTGCTGTTGTCGAGCTTGCCTGTGCAAGCGAATTTACCGTTTGCTGTGAATGGACAAGAATTACCTAGTTTGGCACCAATGCTTGAAAAAACAACACCGGCAGTGGTTAGCATTTCAGTAAAAGGTACCCATGAAATTGAGCAACGTGTACCTGACGTATTTAGACGTTTTTTTGGTAATAATCGCCAGCAAGGCCCGCAAACACAAGAACGCCCATTTCAAGGTTTAGGCTCAGGTGTCATTATTGATGCTGACGAAGGTTATATCATTACCAATAACCACGTTATTGACCAAGCCGACGAAATTATGATCACCTTAAAAGATGGTCGTCAGCTTGAAGCGAAAAAACTTGGCTCTGACGCTGGCAGCGATATCGCTTTATTACAAGTTGATGCTGAAGATTTAGTTGAAATTAAAATTGCTGACTCTGACGCCTTACGTGTTGGCGACTTTGCCGTAGCCATTGGTAGCCCATTTGGTTTAGGTCAAACCGTTACATCTGGTATTGTCAGCGCTTTAGGTCGAAGTGGTTTAAACATTGAAAATTTTGAAGACTTTATTCAAACCGACGCGGCAATCAATAGCGGTAACTCAGGTGGCGCACTGGTTAACTTACGCGGTGAATTAATTGGCGTTAATACCGCCATTTTAGGACCAAGTGGTGGCAACGTTGGTATTGGCTTTGCCATTCCAAGCAACATGATGAAAAACCTAATCGATCAAATTATTGAGTTTGGTGAAATTCGTCGTGGCGTATTAGGTGTTGCTGGCCGAAGCGTTAATAGTGAAATTGCCAAAGCAATGGAACTTAAAACTAACCAAGGTGGTTTTGTCGAACAAGTAGTGCCTGACTCGGCAGCCGACAATGCTGGCATTAAAGCGGGCGACGTTATTGTTAAAGTTAACGGTAAAGCGGTTAAGTCGTTTAACGAACTGCGCGGCAAAATTGGCTCTATTGGCGCAGGCAAAGAAGTTGAAATTACCGTTATTCGTGACGGCAAAGAAAAAGACTTTGATGTGACTTTGAAAAAGTCTGAAGCAGCCAATGTTGAAGCCTCTAGTATTCACCCAATGCTAGAAGGTGCTGAATTAGAAAATAGCACCAAGAGCAAAGGTATTGTTGTTGGTGACGTTGAATCAGGTAGCCCTGCTGAAATGATAGGCCTTGAAGAAGATGACGTTATTACTGGTATTAACCGTACACGTGTTACGTCAATTGCCGATTTACGCAAATACCTAAAAGATCATAAAGGAGTATTGGCACTGAATATTGTCCGCGGCGGCAACAACTTATACTTGATGATCCGTTAATCCCTGAACGAACGCTTATCGTTAATACATTATGGCTCCTTTGGGAGCCATTTTATTTTTATGCTCGAAAATTATGCTATCAGCTAACAAATAAAAGACTCGACAGCTTAGCGATAAAAAGTATATGAATTGTGCAATAAAGCCTTCATTTGTAAAGTTAACTATTAACGATTAAGATTAAGCGTAAAGTTACCCTAACTGTGGTAGCCTAGAAAAAAACAATAATCACTTACCTAGACTGTAAATTCATGATCGCACAATTATTCTCATTCATTAAATACGTATTACATGCCGCCAGCTACGGGGTGATGATCGCAGTTGTATTATTGTTAGTCGTGCCTGAATTTCGTTTAGAAAATGCCACCTTATCAACATTATTAGAGCCGTCGACTCAAAAACAACAACCACTTTCTTATGCCCGAGCAGTTGCCAATGCCGCACCAGCCGTTGTTAATATTTACTCAAGAGAGTTTCAGCAAAGTCCACGTTTTGGGCAAAACAACCAAACCACACGTTTAGGTTTAGGCTCGGGCGTTATTATGCACAGTGAAGGCTATATACTGACTAACTTTCACGTAGTACAAAATGCCGATCTTATTGAGGTATTGCTGCAAAATGGCAGTACCTATGCTGCTGAACTCATTGGCTTTGATAAGTTTACCGACTTAGCCGTGCTAAAAGTAGACGCGCACAATTTACCCGTTATTCCACAAAACCCAACGCAAAAATCCTTGGTTGGCGATGTAGTGCTTGCCATAGGTAACCCATTAAATTTAGGGCAAACCGTTACCCAAGGCATTATTAGTGCTACTGGGCGAAATGGCTTAAGTAATACTAGCCATTTAGAGTTTTTACAGATGGACGCCGCCATTAACGATGGTAACTCAGGTGGCGCATTAGTGAATACCAACGGTGAGCTAGTTGGCATTAATTCAAGAAAGTTCACCCAGAGTAATCCGCAACTTAATATTCAAGGTATTTTCTTTTCAGTGCCCTATCAGCTGGCCTATAAGATCATGCAAAAAATTATTGAAAATGGTGAAGTGGTTCGTGGTTATTTAGGCATTTCTGCAAGAACATATATCGATAGTTTCAAAGGCATTGTGATTGACCAGATCACCGACAACAGTCCAGCACAAAAAGCAGGCTTGCGAAAAGGCGATATTATTTATCAAATTGAACAGACGCCAATTACCGGCATGACTCACGCATTAGATATTATTGCAGAAACACGACCTAACACAGTGTTGACCTTTAAGATTTATCGTCAAAATATTCAGTTAGATGTGCCGGTAACGATTGAAAAAGCTATCGCGCCTTAACTACCTTAGCTATCGCACGTTAGCTACCCCACCTAAACTGCCGCGCATTAGCTATGCAGAAAAATCACTCACGGGTAAGTAAATAAAGACTTACCCGTAAGAAAACAGCCACTCATTCAAAAAGTAAAAAGCTAATAGTTAAAACTATAAGCCTCGTTGCCACTCTTGGCGCAAATTCACTTGCTGTGGTTGATGCAAGGCTTGTTGAACTTGTGCTAACAACTTTTCTTTATCTTGCCCCAGAATACCTTTAAGCACTAAATAATTCGAAGCGTGATCAGAGCGGAAAATTGTTTTATCTAGCTCAAGTGTGGTTAACAAAGTTTCCATTTCTTCAAACAACTCACGCTGATTGAGTTGTCGAAAATCGCCATTAAAAGGTTTCGCAAAACGCTCTTCTCCTAACGGAAACGAAACCACTAACGTCGCTAAATAATCAGGCTGGGCTTCATTCATTAATTTGGCGGAATTAATTGCATGTTGCTGAGAATATTTAGGTCCGCCTAAGCCATTTAAAATCATCACTGAACTTTTTAAGCCGGCTGCTTTTATTTTCTGTAACGCTTGTAGCGAGCTTTGGTAACTTTCACCTTTGTTGATTAAAGTTAATACTTCATCGTCGCCACTTTCGCAGCCAACATAGAGAATTTTTAAACCTAAACTTTTAAGCTCTGCTAGCTGTTCCACGGTTTTATTCCCTAAGTTACGAGGCAAGCAATAACTTGATACTCGCACATTGTTTGGAAAATATTTTTGGATCAGCAGCATTATTTCTTTTAGGCGATTGAACGGCAACATCATCGCATCACCGTCAGCAAGAAAAACACGGCTCACTGGTAGCCCAGATTGTTTAATCGCTAATAGCTCTTGCTCAATAACCTCAGGCTTTTTCGGGCGAAACTTTTTCGACTCGCTGGTATACATATCGCAGAAAGTACATTTGTTCCACGAGCAGCCATTGGTGACTTGTAAAATTAAACTTTTCCATTCACTTGGCGGACGAAAGACAGGTTCAATATAAGACAAAGGGTACATATCACTACCTACTAAAGAGTTAAATTAACTAGAGCATATTGACTTTTGTGGTATAAATTTCGTTCAAATCTTAACGGTTGTAAAAATATACACCCAAGATCAATAGGCTTTATGCCTTACGCTCGTAAATGCAAAAATCTAATTCGTATAGATTTTTTTCATCAGCACCGCGCACATCGCTACTCACTTTTTGCCACTCATTTTCATAGGCAGGAAATTGGGTATCACCGTCAATAGCCGCATCGATATGGGTAATATAAAGTCGCTGCGCAGCGGGTAAACAATGTTGGTAAATTGCGCCACCGCCAATCACCATAATTTCTTCAACGTCACCGGCTAAGGCAAGTGCTTGCTCAACGGAGGTAACGGTTTCTATGCCATCAGCGTGATAATTCGCATCACGTGAAATAACAATGTTTTGTCGGCCCGGCAATGGGCGACCAATAGATTCATAGGTTTTTCGCCCCATGATCACAGGTTTGCCTAAGGTTGTTTTTTTAAAATAGGCTAAATCTGCTGGCAAATGCCAAGGCATATCATTGTCTTTGCCAATAATGCGATTTTTTGCATGGGCGACTATCATCGAAAGAATGGTCATGGTGTTATCCGCTTTTTAATCTTAATGACAAACTATCAAACAAAGTTTGCCTCAATAACTAGGGTTGTTTGTTGCTCAATGTTGAGCGGCTCTATTCTACTGCATGCGCCCATCTTGCACCATTAAAGTTAGTCGCTGACTTTAACATCTTTTAACAACTGCTACATCCCCCGTTTTATATAGTGAAATCGCCATAAAAGGCTAAATTCATCAGCAGTATTGATTACATTTTTGAGAATAATTATGACTTGGTTTCGACTTGCGACTTTCTGGCTTTTAACAGTAGTTCTTTTTAGCGGAGCAAATACTGCTTTTGCCAACGGCAAAAAAACAATTACCGACAAATCGGGGCTTGCTGAGCAACAATATATTGTTGTTTTTAACGATAAAGCACTCGCCACTGTGCGTCGCCTAGAATCCTCTCTTAGCGCTAAGCAAGTACAAGCGGTATCATCGCTTAGTGCAACCGCAAGCTCGCAACAGCTAGTGCGCAACAATTTTATTAATACGTTGCAAAAACGCAGAAGCTTAACTGCAAAGGTTACTGAGTACTCGCAACTTTTTAATGGCGTTGGCATAAATTCAGCATTATCGATTGATGAACTTAAACAATATCCCGATGTAAAAGCGGTTTACCCAGTTAATACTTATCGAGCAAAGCTTGCCGCAGCATTACCTATTATTAGCGCTGATGATGCATGGCAATTAGTGGGCGGTAACGATAATGCCGGTCAAGGCATAAAAATAGCCATTATTGACTCAGGCATAATGCCAGAGCACCCAATGTTTGCAGATACCGGTTTTGCCCAAGCGCCTGCAATGTCGCTAAATTCTGCTGATTACTGTCAAAGCCAAGACGCCAGTTTTTGTAATAATAAATTAATACTGGCCAGACATTACCCACCCGCTAACTACAACTTTGCCGCCAACGAGGAAGTTGACTCCCCCTACGCCACCTATTTACACGGTATTCATGTGGCAGGCATTGCCACCGGCCGAGAAGTCACTACCGCTAATGGTGAGTCATTTTCAGGTGTTGCTCCCGGCGCGATGTTAATGGTCTATAAAGCATTGTGGGGACAAGACGGGATATCAACCGATATCGAGCTTATTAAAGCATTAGAAGATGCCTATTTAGATGGCGCCGATATTATTAATAATTCTTGGGGTGGCGACATTGGCGCAGATCCTATCAGTACCTTGTATAAAGAACTTTTTACCGAGCTTGAAGCCGGTGGCGTAGTACTCGTATCAGCTGCTGGCAATGAAGGTGAATATGGTGAGCAAAGTATAAATTGCCCGGCATGTGTTGAAGCGGGCATTGCCGTTGCAGCTACCACCACGACAAAATCGACCGGCCATTTTCTTAATTTCAACCAACAACAAATATTATCAACACCGGGTGATAATTTAATTTCAAGCCAAGGCTTTGATGCAACACTTGCAAGCTTAGCACCTGAGACAAACGCTAATGGCTGCCAAGCATTTGCAGACGATACCTTCATTAATAAAGTGGCGGTGATTTATCGCGGGGATTGTTTATTTTCAGTAAAAGCGCAATACGCATTAAATGCGGGGGCGAGCGCAATGGTGATAATTAACGATCAAGTGGGCGCTAATATTCAAATGATCATGGAAAGCAGCTCATTACCTAGCACCTTTATTGCCATGAGCGACGGTGAAGCGTTAGTTGATTATATCGAAAGCGCTGCAACGCCAGAGCTTAGTATGGACAATGAAGCTAGTGTCTCTAATTCACCTTATGCCAAAGATTTTGTTGCTGCCTTTAGCTCGTTAGGCCCCAATGGCGATAGCACCATCTTAAAACCCGACCTGGCCGCACCTGGACAAGCAATACTCTCTGCTGCCAATCAAACCAGTGCACAGGAAAACGACGATTATTACAGTGAACTCAGTGGCACTAGCATGGCAGCGCCAATGGTTTCAGGTGCCGCTGCTATTATCAAACAACAGCAACCGCAGTTAACAGCCAAGCAAATAAAATCGCTTTTAATTAATGGTGCAGACGGCAATATTCAAAGTTATCAACATAGCCAAGCAACGCCTTTTGAAACGGGTGCTGGCCGACTAAATATTGCCGCAAGTATGGCGTTACCCGCTTATGCTAAAAATGCCAATATGGTGCTTGCTCGTTGTGGTAGTCGCTGTGAAAAACAAAACACCCTAACCTCAATTAGTGACCAAGCACAAAACTGGCAAGGGAAAATTAGTTTTGTCGATAATGGTGTTGCGGCAAACTTATCACCGAATAACATCACCTTTAACAGCGCCAACCAAAGCGCAACGTTTACTGTTTCAGTTCAACTGCCTTATCAGCCACAAGAGCAATGGTATTTTGGTGAAATTATTTGGCAAAATCAGCTTGGACAAACGATTCGACAAGCGCTAGTTGCCGAGGCAGATCACAACAATAGCGATTTACTCACCATTAGTATTAATAACCCAAGTGAAGTAAATAAAACATTTGCTGTCAGTGCCACTAATACCACAGAGCAAGAGTTGTTAGACTTTCAATTTGAGCTTATTGGCGCAGCGACCTTTAAGCCAACCACGCTATCTTCAAGCACCGGCGTGCCGATTACAGATGTATTGTGGCAAGAGCAAAAGCTAAGTTTTACTAGCGCTATGCCTGCCGCGCAAATACTGGTTGATGAAAACAGTTTGCCGTTCGAGTTAGATGTTAGCGAGCAAGACAATTATCAGCGAGCAACTTGCCTTGACGGCTGCGATGGCTTTAACTTCCCGGTCGATTTTAACTTTAATTATTTTGGCAAAAGTTATACTGGCCTCAGTATTTCAGACAACGGTTTGGCTTTTGCAGGCAAACAATACGTTGACCCAAATACACTAGTAAATAATTTAAGCCTGCCAAACTCACAATCCCCAGACGGTATCATCGCGCCGTTTTGGATCGACTTTGATTTAAAAGATGCCAACGATCCGCTTGATACCGGTGGCGGTGAAATACTTTATTTTCATCATCAATACCAAGGTGAAAATTATTTAGTGATCCAATGGCATAACGCGCAAATTTGGGTAGACGATATTTTGGGCTACAGCGCAGAATATTGGGGGATAAGTGATGAAAACCTCAGTTTTACTTTTCAGTTAATTTTACAAGAAAATACCGACAACATCTGGTTCAACTATATCGATATTCCAGAGCTACCGAACTACTTCACCGTAGGTGTTGAAAACGAAAACGGCACCATAGGCAAAAGTTTTTGGTACGACGACAGTGGTAGCATTAATATCGTTAACGATCTTAGCCTTGCGCTGAGTTTTATTAATGCCGGAACACTCAGTTTAGATATACAAACAAGTCCTATTGAAAATAGCGAGTTTGCCGTTACCGACAACATTAATACCCAAATAAATACGCCGGTTAACATTAGCGTATTAGCCAATGATTTAGTCAGTGATAAAAACGCCGTGCTTATTGGTAGTGTTGGTGGAAAATCGGTAACAACGGATTTGTATTTTGGCCAAAGCGCGCAACTCAACCCCGCGTCGTTAACGCTACTGACAACGCCCGAAAATGGCAATGCAGTGATTAATAACGATGGCACCATCACTTTCACGCCCGATGAAGATTTCAGTGGATATAGCAGCTTTAATTATCAAGTCACTAATAGCTTTAATCAAAGCTCAAGCGCACAAGTCAACCTTACCATTGGCGAGCCATTAGCAGTTAACATAAAAGCACCTAACCTGATTGCTGATAAATCTAGCGTGACCTTTACCACAGAAGTAGACAATGCCTCGGGAGAGCTAAGTTACCAATGGCAAATTCCTGAAGACTTTCAAGCAAATAGCTTAACGAATAGTGCCATTGACGTGGTTATTCCAAGTTATCAAAGTGCAGCCGCTAAAACACTGTCTGTCACGGTAAGCGATAATAATACCAGCACAACAAAAACGCTTAATTTTTATGTGGAAGCGCTTAACAACCCACCAGAAAATATCAGTATTTCTGGGCCAAGCACGCTGCAATACCAACAAGCAACAACCTATAGCGCCAATGCAGACGACGATGACAGTGAATTAAGCTATAGCTGGACATTATCGCAAGGCATAACTATTGAATCGGTTAATCAACATCAAATAACGGTTGTAGCGAGCAATACTAGCATTGAACAGGCGAGCATTACCGTCAACGTTACCGATGGTGAATATAGCCGCAGCGAAAGTATAACGGTGAAACTCGCGCAAAAAAGCGAAAGCAGTGGTGGTAGCGTAAATGGCTTGTTACTGTTGTTAATGATATTTGCGGTAAGAAGAAAGCTGGAAGTGAACAGCTACAAGCTACAAGTGGAAAGCTAGAAGTGGAAAGCTAAAAGCGGTAAGACAAAAGCGATAAGCTAGAAGTGGAAAGCTAAAAGCGGTAAGAAGAAAGCGATAAGCGAGAAGTAAAAAGCTACAAGCTGTAAGAAAAGAGCGAGAAGTAAAAAGCTGCAAGCGGCAAGAAAAAAGAGTTAAAAGAAAAAGCCACAAGCCGCAAGTTTAATGCTTGTAGCTTGTGGCTCAAATCTTATGGCTTACGTCTTGTAGCTTAAAACTTACGGCTTATGTCTTGTAGCTTGCAGCTTAAAACTTATGGCTTATCTGTTTTTTTCAATGCTTTTAATAAGTCTTTTGGCGACTTATAACCCGGCACCATAGTACCATCGGCAAAAATAATCGCCGGTGTACCGGTGATACCAAACGAGCGACCTAAGTCAAAGTGCGCTTTAATCGGGGCACTACAGCTGGCATTTTTAACATCGCCTGTGCTTTTAGCGGCGTCCATCGCAAGCTTTTGATCGTCGGCACACCACACCGACTTTATATCGCGATACGAGGCGCTATTAATACCGCCACGTGGGAACGCTAAATAATTTACACTAATACCTAGTGCGTTATATTCGTCCATTTCATTATGCAATTTACGACAATAACCACAGGTTGGGTCGGTAAATACCGTAACTTGATATTGCTCGTTTTTGGCAGGAAAGCTGATCATTGAATCTTTAAAGGCATCAATACCATTGGCGCGCAATTCTGACTGGGTATTTTCGGTTAAATTTTCAAACTTATTGTTCATATCAAACAAACGCCCTTGGAAAAAGTAACGATTATCTGAAGTGACATAAAAGACACCTTTATCGGTGATCACTTCTTTAATATTCGCAATTGGCGTATCGCTAACTTCACTCGCGGTTAAGCCTAAGCCTTTTAGTTTGTTAATAATATCGGCATCTGTAGCCGTTTCTGCACTCGCAGGTAATAAAGCGGCTAATGACAAAGCACTGGCAAGCACCAATAAACGACGTTTAATAAAACGCATAGCATTCCTCGATAGTGTGTTTTTAAATGAATCGGGTTAGCGACAAAGCTGCGAAAAAATCACAAGCCTGTAGCAAAACTAGCCCGAGGATACTTTGGCGGATTTACGATAAAAGCGCGATAGGTTTGACGTTAAAAAATGTAAAAAAAACCCCAAGCAAGCTTGGGGTTTTGGTTTTTATTGTTTAGGTTTAAATAATTTTAAAAACCAATAGAAAATGAACTGGTGTTTTCAACGGCACCCCAACATTTTACTATTTGGGTAGAATCTACTTCTCCATCAGCAATTACATTATCTATTGCACAGGTAAAGTCATTACTAGACGTTATTTGAGTAGGATTTACTAATGTAGGAACAACAGTTTGGCCATATGAGTTATCACCCCAACAATCAACCATGCTTACAGTTTCACCATCTACATTTCTTGAATATAAACCACAAGCGTGAGCATCTCCTACGGCTAAGTCTGTATAAGTGTACTCTTCTATTGGGCCTGTCGTTGCAATATCAACATTATTACAAAATACCATGTTGCGTCTATTTTCAGCGTAACAAATATTGTCACCTTCCGCATCCATCACTGAATACGCAGCATCAGCAGCAGTCATTTCATGCGCAAAAGTCTCATGGTCAAAACCATCAGAAGTAGCTAAAACAGTTGCAGACTCAACAAAGCCTCCATCTTCATAGCTATAACACATAGGTGACTGGGTATATGTACCGCCAGCCATTGTTCCAACATACTGAGCTAAGTTATAACAAACTTTATTATCAGAGACTGCTAATGCGACTAACATATTAAATGTGTAAACGTCGTCATCTGCTTGTATTGTTCCCATATCATCAATAGTATCTGGAGCCACTTCTATTGAACCTGACATTTCACCATCACAAACAACACTTGTACCACCTGAAGTACTCAACCCTGGAATATTTCCAAATTTAGCCGTACAAAATGTATCACTGCCAGATGCGTACAAATCATTATTTTGGCCGTCAACAACCGCATGAACATAATTATTATAAAATGGCATACTTGTATATGCTGTGTATACACCGCTAAGTTCTGTTACAACAGTCCCTTCAAAAGTTGAACATGTAATTTCACCATCAGCTTTCCAACAAGCATGATTGTCACCAATAGCTGCGTTCGTAACATTTTCAGTTACTGCAGCTGTATCTAATAAACCAGCAAAACCATAAACAGTCCCATCTTTAACTTTACCAAGGTTACCTGCTGATTGACATACAGGTGCGCCGTAACCTTCTATTGTCACACAAACACCGCCATCGTTTGAAGTTAGCTTGCTAATCACTGGTTCAAATGAATCATCGCTAAGCGCCGCTTCGACAATTGAATCAACTTTAGCAATGTTAGCTTCTAAGTTTTCATTACCACGTGCTGCAATATCAATTGAAAAATCATCAGAGTCTTCAGGCATAGCATCTAAATGATTAGGTACATTATCTAAATCGTAGTCTGAACTTGTAGAATTACCTCTTACAACAAAGTCAAAAGACAAACCTGTTGAAGTGTCTTTTCCGTCGCTTGCGTCGAAAGTGAACGTATAAACTGCTTCTGCAGCATATTCTTCACCATCATATAGTGGGAAAGGCATTGCAGTAGAAGATGCTGTAATTGTCTGACCGTCGTAATCCCAACCGTCTAATGCAGCATTGCCTTCAGCATCAGTGATCACTAAATTATCAATCGTAATCGTTTCACCAGAATCACTATCTCTTACTGAAGTGTTCATAGCGTTTTTACAAATGATTGCCATAGATGTATCTGCATCAACTACATTAACGCGGTCACAGTATTCATTTGATGGTGCAGTTGGCGCGCGGTTTGTATCTGCAACACTAATAGTAAGTGTTCCTGCTACGTCTGTTTCACCGTCTGATGCGGTTACCGCTAATACGATATCTTCAGCTGTCGCATCACTAAAACCTGGAGTACCTGAAATAATAGATGTATCTGGATAGTAAGTTGCCCAGCTAGGTAAAGCACTTGGGTCGTCAAGCATTACTGATACCACATCGCCGTCTTCATCGGTAGCCGATAAGGTAATACTTAAATCATCATCTTCAGCACCAGAAAGCATAAGCGCTGGCGCAGTTGGAGATGTTTTCGCTTGAACGCCGTTTACGATTAAAGCAAAGCTCATCGTAGTTGTCGCTTCGCCATCAGTTACACTTACAACAACATCGTGTGAACCGTCAGTGCCCGCTTCTGGAGTACCACTCACAACGCCCGTTGCAGCATCAATAGCTAAACCTGCTGGTAAACCTGTTACACTAAACGACAGAGTATCTTCGTCGGCATCAACCGCTTTTGGGGTAAAAGTAAATTCAGTACCTACTGTTGCTACAGTTACTACACCAGAAATACTTGGCGCACTGTTTTGGGTATTGTCAACTATAGGACCCGGCACTTCGACAATTTTTTCTACTTCTTTGGTATCACTACCACATGCAGCCGTTGTAAGCGCTGCCGCTACAACAAGTGCAATTCTTGTTTTGTTACTCATGTTTGATACTCCGTTAATTTTTTATTTTATCTTGCTTTTTGGGAAGAATTTGACAGTGCAAAATTGAAGAAAAACGCTTCAAAAAGAAGCTATATAATTGCAACTATTTTTCTTCCTTAGCTACGACTATAAAAAACACAGAAAAGTAAAAATGTTAAAACTTGTTAAAATCAACTATTTAACAAGCCAATTGTTACCAAAAATCTTTACAAAGCCAGTAAAAACGCCTTTCCCCGTTAAATATATTGTATTTATGTTCAATTAACATTATTATCCAAATTCGAGTATTTTTAACAAAAGTTTACATATTCCAAACAAATTAATAGCTAAACTTTTTTTGTTATTAACATGGAATAGAAAAATCAATGAAAGTTAATATTTTACGCAGCATCTCCTTTATCTTTGCACTATCGCTAAGTTCGACTTCTGTCGCTGCCGAAAATACCTCTGCACCTAAAACAAACGCTGTATCTCAAACCAGTTCGACTTTTCGTTTTGGAATTTCTGCAGGCCTTGGTCATTATCAAAACCCGATTAATTATAAAGACGATTTAAAAATACCGGTTTACCCAAAAATATTTTGGACCAATAACAAGAATTTTTATTTCGATAACTTTGAAATGGGTTATTTGCTTGCTTCGTTTGATAACTCGATTATTGAAGCGGTAGGTAAATTTAATATCGATGGTTTGTATCATTTAGATTCTAGTAAAGGTTTTATACCACCTTTGGTTATTAGCCCTCATCCTAATGAGCCTGAATTTATCGCACCTGAAGAGCCTAACTTGTCATACATGGGCGGCATTCGTTATACACAGCTACTAAATAACGACAAAGAATTGATCACCGCAGGTATATATACCGATGTATCAGGTCAACACAATGGCCAGCAATTTGAATTTTCTTGGACCCACAAATGGATCGATCGTCGCTTTAAATTAGCGTCTGAAATTATGCTGCGCTATAAGTCGTACGATTTACTGAATTATTATTACGGTGACCCTCTTCAGGGTGACCAAGTATCAAGCCAATTCCGCATTGATATGGGTTATCAACTTGATGCCAACTGGCTACTTGTTGCTAACTTTAGCCGAGAATATTTATCAGACGCAATCAGAAGTAGTGAAATTGTCGACGATGACTATTTAGACACCTATTTTGTTGGAGTCACTTGGAAGTGGTAAAATGGTGAGTGAGTGCTAACTAAGATAACAAGTTCAGTTATTTTTAGCTTATCCGTTACTTGCGCAAATGCAAGTGACATCAACACGCTCAACTTTTTTAAAGTAACCCCTTCACAATGTGTGCTCGATACCGAACAATCTGCTTGTTCAGTGATATTAAATTTTGACTGGTCGTTCAACAGTTATCACAGTGAAATTTGTTTATACCAAGAAGATATTAAGCTCGACTGCTTTGACAAAAACCTTGTCGGTTATGAAGTCGTCGCCCTATTAAATACTGATGTGAATTTTTATCTTAAAAATGCGCTCTCTGGTGAGCAAGTCGCTCACACCTCGGTTACTATGCTTAAGCCGAGTAAATTGAACTTATATAACCGCTACGTTCCTTGGAGAGTATTCTAATGTCGGCAAAAATGATTAACGTACTGCTAATTGAAGACGACCATAAACTGGGCTTAAAAATTAAACGCTTTCTTGAGAAAAATGACTGCCAAGTTGACTGGCTGCGTGGTGGCTCATTAATTGGTGTTGAATCGAAAGTCAGTGGTTTTGATGTGATTTTATGTGATATCGACTTGCCTGATATGTCTGGCTTTGATATTTGCACGCAATGGCGCGAACAATACAACGGCGCCTTTATTTTCATTACCGCGTTTACCGACTGCGAACGCCAAATTGCCGGCTTAGAATTAGGCGCCGACGATTACATTGTTAAGCCATTTCAACCTGATGTATTACTGGCGCGCATTAAAGCTAATTTAAGACGCTCTCATACCTCAAAAGAAGCCGAAACTACCGATACCACCACACCAATTAGTTTAGACGGATATTCGCTCGACCCTAAATCATCGCAAGCGAATGTAAAAGGCAATATTTTACCACTGACCCGCCAAGAATTTTCAATACTGTATATTCTGACTGCCAACGTGAATCATAAGGTAACACGCGATGCTATTTACCAGGTTGTACTGAATAAAGAGTATGATGGGTTTGACCGCACCGCAGATGTTTACGTGAGTAAATTACGTAAAAAATTCAATGCTATACCAGATAACCATTATCAAATTGATACGGTTTGGGGCAAGGGCTATGTGCTTAATAGCGTGCTTTAAATAGTTGTAATGAACATTCAATTTCTTCGTTTATCATTTACGCTGTTGTTAGCGTTATTTGCCTATTCTTGGCTGCTGTCGACTATTTGGGAAACCTTTGCACCCGCAAAACCCATTATTACCGTAGAGCAGGCTTTTAAGTTGCATGCGAATAAAGAGCAGCAGCTGTTTAAAAGCATACCTGAAGACGTTATTCAGCTACCTAAAGCGATGTTCGAGCAAATAAAAGCGGGTCAACAAATTCAATTTATTGACGGTAAAAACAACGTCTATTTTTACAACTATCGTGATGGAAACGTCGAAATTCTTGGCCCAATTCAAATGGATAACAGCGCGATAAACAATCAACGCTATTTAACTTCGCTGTATTTTATTGGCGTGATTGTTATTTTGCTATTTTGGTTTAGACCACTGTTTTTAGAACTCAGACTGTTGTCGAAAAAAGCACTCGAATTTAGCAAAACCGCCCATTGGCAAGCCTTTAGCATTCGTCAATCATCTCCTATTTTTCCGGTGGTAGAAGTGTTTAATCAAATGGGGCAGCGGATTGAAGAATTGGTCGAGCAGTACAAAGGCATTTCTCGCATGATCGGCCATGAAATACGCACGCCGCTAGCGCGCACGCAGTTCTCATTAGCGACCATAGATGACGAAGAGCACAAAGAAGAGTTAAGCTCTATTCAAGAAGATATTGACGAAATTGCCGCGTTAACCGAAGAGTTTTTAAATATTGCCAAACTTGAATATACCCAAGCGCAACTGCCTTTATCTTTAGTTGAAATTAAACCTTTGATCAGCGACTTAGTTGCGCGTTTTCAGCGCACGACACGTCATCAAATAAAGCTCGACATCGACGATAATTTAAAAGTATTTATTGATAAAACCTCGTTTATGCGTATGAGTCAAAACTTAATTGGCAATGCCTTAAAGCACTGCAATAGCCAAATAAACGTTAGAATTATCGAACATGAACAACACTTTACCTTAGACGTTTGCGACGATGGTGATGGCTTTAAAGAAGCAGAAAAAGCCCTTAAACCGTATTATCAAGAAGATAGTAGTAAAGACGGTTTTGGCTTAGGTTTAGCGATTATTAAAATGATCGCCAAGTGGTATCAAGGCAACATTAGCATTACTAAATGCCCAACCCTAAACGGCGCAAAAGTCAGCTTTAGCTGGCCAAAAAAACTGAAGTAGCTCCGAACCTGTTCTTTTCTTCTAAGGGGTCGGTGACACTTTTCCAATTAAAACGTCGATCTTGCCACCTCAATTGAAATTTTATATCTAGCGTCACCGACCCCTTTTGTTCAATTTAAACCTGAATTGGGGTCGGTGACACTTTTGCAAATAAAACATCGATCTTGCGCCTTAATTGAAATTTAAAACTAATGTCACCGACCCCTTTTGTTTATTATCGCCCCCTTTTGTTTAAACCCCTTTTGTTCATCTATAATTTAAAGACATTTTTTGTTGAAGGACTCAACAATGCCAAGACAAGCAAGGATGTTTCAAGCTGGCGTGCCCTGCCATGTAATAAGCAGAGGCAATAACCGCCAAGATTGTTTTATTAATTACAATGATTATTTGTTTTATCTAAAGTGCCTCAATGAAGCTTGCTTGAAACATAACGTCGCATTGCATGCCTACGTGTTAATGACTAATCACGTGCATTTATTATTTACCCCAAGTTGTAAGCAGGGTATTTCTAAAGTCATGCAATCAATTGGCCGTCGTTATGTCTACTATTTTAATAAAACTTACCAGCGCACAGGTACGTTATGGGAAGGCCGATTTAAAGCCCGTATTATTGATGCTGAGCGCTATCTTCTTAGCTGTTACCGTTATATTGAACTTAATCCGGTGCGCGCTAATATGGTTGCGACACCCGGTGATTATTTATGGTCAAGCTACGGCGTAAATGCAGGAATTAAGCCTCGAAAAAACTTATCACCACATCCACTTTATCAAAGCCTAGCTAGTGATGAAAATCAGCGTCATTTCGCTTATCAAGCGCTATTTAATCGTGAATTAACAGACGATGAATTGAACGAGATTACAAGTTAAAGCACTAATCGGGGTCGGTGACATATATCCAAATAAAACCGTAGTCTTGCCACCTTAATTAAAGCTTCAAACTAATGTCACCGCCCCCTTTTGTTACCGACCCCTTTTGTTAAACTGCCCCCTATTCAAACTCCAACATTTATTGGGGTCGGTGACATATATCCAAATAAAACCGTAATCTTGCCACCTTAATTAAAGCTTCAAACCAATGTCACCGACCCCTTTTGTTACTTTACCTAAAAACAAAAAGGCCGACAGTTTCCTGTCGGCCTTTTACGCTAATAAAGTTGAAAGGGGTGGTGACATATTTTCAAATAAAACCGCAATCTTGTCGCCTTAATTGAAGTTTCAAACTAATGTCACCGACACCTTTTTTTCCCTTTGTTCCTACTTTTATTTCTGTATTAAACTTGTCACCAGTTTATTCTTCTTCAGGTAATAGGTCTTCGATAAAACCTTGGTAAGTATCAGACATACAATAGGTACCATTTTCAGCATGCGCACATAACATGCTGTCATTTCGGCTTAGATTAAATACTTTGCCTAGACCTAATGTTGAAGAGTTGGTGGAATTGTTACCAAAACATACTAGCCCTTCATCAGCTAGTGCACATATATCAAAACGATTAACAACAATATCAGTAACATTGGTTAATGTTGGCATTGTATATAAAACTGGCTCTGGTGCTTCTTCTGTCAGGTTTTCAAGAGGTACGTCAAAACCTTTACCAAAACAAGTAAGTCCGTTTTCTGTATTTGCTAAACAACCGGTTTCATAGTTCATATCAATAGCGGTAACGTCTTCCATTGCTATCGTTTTGATAGGACGCTCATCACCGTGTTCGATAATATAGCCATCATCATCAAAGAAACTGCTATCTCCCATACATTGCATACTATAAACGTTGCCTGAACCATCAATATCCTTACAATGAGCAAAAGCATATTCAGAGCCCCAACACTGCAAGCCATCTTCATCTAATACACAAGTGAAATTTGCATTAGTGAACATATCAATAGGGTTATTAAAGCTAATGCTATTAGGCACTTCATCTAAATTATATGGTGTGTCAAGACCGTCACAGCGCACTTCACTGCCAGCTAGTGCACAGGTATGTTGAGGACCTGACCCTAAATATTTAGCATTGGTCATATTGGTCTCGCTTAAGTAATTTGAAGTGATTTCATCGTTACCCAAACACTTAACCCCACCTAAATCAGCAAAACATAACCTAAATTGCGCAACGTCAATGAGTTTAGGTTGGCTAACAACCGGCTCTCGAGTTGCCCAGTCATCTTGACCACCATTTGCATACAAATCACCGCTGTAACAGCGAATAGCATCATTTTGTAATACACATTCACTTCCGCCAAAAAAGTCATAGCCAATTTGTGCATCGTGCTCAAAAGGTATATCAGTTTCAGAGATATAGTTATAGGTTACTGCTTGAGTAAGCTCACCGTTGATATCAATACAACTTAACACCGGGTTAGCTTGCTCTTCACTTAAATCAACATCACTTTCACCGCTGTAATCTGCAAAACATGCGGTATAAGCTTCAGGCAATGCCTTGGTGTTTAGCATGAACTTAGCATAAGTTTCGCCGTTGAATGGATATGGGTCATCTTCGTCAAGCACGCCGTCATTATCATCATCAAGGTCGGCATTATTACCGATGCCATCGTTATCCGAATCTTGCCATTCCGTAGGATCACGAGGGAAAGCATCGTCAGCATTAAGTGTACCGTCACCGTCAATATCATCATCGTTTAAGTCAGAAATCCAGTCACCATCTAAATCAGCTGGCACGCTTTCAGCATCAAGCGGATCGGTACCGTTATCTATTTCATCATCGTCAGCGTAGCCGTCGCCATCGGTATCTAATACCGTACGTTTAGGGTTTAATGGGTAAGCATCTTCAGTGTCAGGTGTACCATCGTTATCATCGTCTTCGTCTGTCGCGTTGCCGATGTTGTCACGGTCAAAGTCTTCATGATCGGTTGGATCTAACGGTAATTCATCGTCGTCGTTTTTAACGCCGTCGCCGTCCATATCATCATCTTCAAAGTTTTTAATGCCATCGCCGTTGGTATCGCGAGTATCAGTTTCCATTTGAAGTTGACTGATGAGGTAACGTGCTTCATTTAACAGTAGCTCAGCTTCTGTATCACTAATTTCCGTCGTCTCTTGATCAAGAAAGTTCGCTAATAATGCTGCTCGAACTTTCGATAAGTCTTGTGAACCTTTGCGTTCAAAAGCATATATTTCATCAATACTGGTTAGGTATTCATCTAAAACTTCATTGTTACTTTCGACCAACGCATCTTGATCCATAGCACCAAGGTAAAAGCTGCGCAGGTAGGCGGCATTCTCGTTTGCAATATAATTAGTGTATGGCGTGATCAAGGCTTTGGCCGTGAATGAACCATCCTCTATAGTTGTATCCAAAAATGGTAAAGACAATAAAGTGACATTAGCTTGTTCAAACGTTGCTGAGTTAGGCCACTCGATTGAACCTTGGTCAAAATCGGCTCTAAAAATTGCGCGTGGTGCTGTCATGGCATCTTTGCCCTGAACAACAAAGCTAAACTCTCCATTTGCATCAGTAATGCCAGCAGGTTCTTGATAGTCATGACGAAGGTTATTGTTTAAATCAAAATAAACTTCTACACCGGCAAATGGCGCATCAGTGACTAATGAGCCGTTTACTGTAACTGACTTTCGCGTTGCAATATTGATATTAGTAATTAATACTTTGCTGCTTTTGCCATCACTCACGTACATTTTTATTGCCGTGGTTTCGAATAACAAATCACTACTAGCAACATCGTCAGCTGTTATGTTTTCAGCATCATAATTTTGTGGGTCGTAAGACGTTATGGCACCGGTTGTTTCATCAAAATGCGCCCAGCTTGGCAACTGGTTAACGCTAAAGGTAATTTCGTCGCCATCAAGATCTTGTACAAAATTTTCAACGGTGTCAGACAGGAAAAGCTCAAATACTTCACCGTCATCAACAAAAAAGTTGTAATCTTTTTCTTCGTTAACAAATGGCGGGCGATTTACGTCAACTACCGTTAAATTAAACGCTTTTAAGCTGGTTTCTAGTTCGCCATCTGATACGGTTAAAACAATATTTTCAGTAAGACCTGCATCAGCATAACCTGGCGTACCACTTAGCTCACCAGTCGAGCTATTTAAACTTAACCATGACGGTAAGTCAGCAGTTGTGCTTACTGTTAACGATGAACCTTCATAGTCAAATAATGTCGGTACAAAGCTATACTCTTGCCCTTCATATACCATTTCTGTCGGCGAACCCGTTATTGTAGGTTCTAGATTTTTTTCTGGATCGTCGCCTCCACAGCCCGCTAATGCGGTCAAGATAACACTTGAAAGTAGTGTGCGACGAGCAAATTCAATTTTATTTATACTCATATTTTTAACCCTAATTTCCTGAGTTATCATTTGCTTGTGAAGCGGCTAACGAATCTTTATTCGAAACAACAACATGGCCAGCTTGTTGAATTGAATGATAAATTTCGTTCCCTACTTGTGTAGGGTAATGTGATAGAACAAGTGGATGGGTACGCGCAATATAATCGCCATACATTGCACGTATTACTTCTTCATAACCACGCAATGAGCCAGTTGACATCGCGTCCATATCGCTTTTAGTGACCAGATCAATATCGTCACGAGTCTCAGACAATGTCAGGAAGTTATCTAGCATTTCTGTGCGACTTTCACTTAACGCCCCAACAAGAGGTAGATCGTAATATTCGGCTTCAGGATCTACCGCTAATTTGGCTTCATTAGCTGCATCATTAGCCGCTTGTTTTGCCGTAAAAATTTGGTAGCTCGCGTCTGTGTAGGGTGAAATGTTATAACCAACCACCGTCACTTTTGGGATCCAAACATTGGTTTGAGGGTGCCTTACATGGGGAACCGTCATGATAGGATCTGCAGTTAGTGTCACTGGCGATACAAAAAAGTCTGGTGCTTGGTAAGATTCATCTGCACCGGCTTGATAAGTATCTTGTGTATTACTGTCTAAATAAACGCGAATATTCGGGTACTTAACGTAGTTGTCGTAGATTTGAGTATTGGTGTTTTCCTCGTCTTCATCTTCTTCAGATGTATCTTCCCCCGGACGCTCCATTTCAATAATATAAGAATCATTAACAACTAAGGTATAGCTGCCATTTTCTTCTGAGCGAGTTGAAGGTTCATCTTCGTCTGCAATGCCATTGTTGTTAGCATCAAGATAAACGAGTGCGTTACTTAGGTAGCTTTTGCCAAGTACCTTGCCTGAAAAACAACGACTTTCTTGCACTGTGTCTTGGATATTAAGAAATACCGTATCGTCTTCGACAATTTCATGGCCATCGTACATTTGCACGATAATTTCATCTAAGCGCCCAGAGGCTTCACAATTAGCATACCCAGATATTGTTTGAGTTTCTGCGTCAAAAGACAGCCACTCTGGCAAGCCATAGACGTAAAGATCTACATCGTCACCATCGGCATCGACTGCAGAAATATCCACTGACACCTGTGATAATTCGTCAAATAAAACATTGGCGATAGGGTTAAGCTCTGGCGCTCTATTAGTATTTTCAATTTCAATACGAATAGGATCAGCATGCGTTTCATTAACACCATCTGAAACACTAACAAAAACGGTTGCAACACCGGCATCATCATAGCTAGGTGTGCCGTAAATGACTAATTCGGTAGCCGTATTTGGCGTAGCACTACTGCTACTGTCATCACTAGAAGCGGCAACCACTTCGGTTTTTGAATAAGCCCATTCAGGTAAACCTGATACAGAAAAGCTTAAATTTTGTTGGTCAATGTCAATCGCACGAACACGATATTCAAAGAATTCCATTTCCTGTGCGCTAGGCACAGGATTGTTTGATACGGTCGGCGCATTATCTTTGGTGCCGCCATCACTGCCACAGGCAGTAAGGGCGAGCGCAATAGCAGCGACACTTGATTTTTTAATAAAATGATTCATTGTCATGTTAAACCCTTGAAAAAGTTCGATACTATTTATTAATGTGGCGAAGCGAGTTACTGCTCGCCAAATGGCGACCAGTAACTAAAGCAATTAACATTAATAGTAAGAAAATACCCGCTGAACCGCCGCTAGAGTCTGAACTTGCCTTCTCTTGTGGCTCGTTTGCAACTTCTTCTGATGGACAGTTTTGCGGTACAAAACCTTCTACTGGCAACACTTCAATATTTAAAATTTGCTCAGCTGCATCAGTTGAGTACTTGCTATCTTGAATACGAATTTTTGCTTGTGTTGAACCTTGGAAGTTTGAACACGTCGCATTAATAACTAAGTCATCACCCGGTTGTGTACCTAAGGCGGTTACTTTAACGTCTGGGCTTTCAATGAAAACTTCATTAGCAGTATTCGATAAATCTGAATATGCTAAAGGTACCGTTTTCGTTTCACCTTGTTTTAAGGTAATCGTTGACGTTTGTGGCGCATTAATGTTCTCACTAACTTCAATCGGTACTATGTACTGTTGAGTCACACCATCGATGCTAACATCTACTTTTATATCAACGGTTTGACCTGCAGATTTTTCAGTTAATTTCACCCAAGTATTAAATTGAGTTTCACTGTACTCTGGACCAACATAATCAAAACAAATTAACAAACCGTCAACTAACCCTTCATCAAGGTTATTGAATAAAGCTGATTGGTTGTAATAACCACCAATTGGTCCCATACGCGCGCGATAGTCACTAAAGCCGTGAACACCAACACTACCTCTGCCGTCTAACATGTCTAAATTGTCGTAAGCGTACACAATTTCTTTATGACCAAGGAAGTTGTTGTATTCAAGATCAATCCATACTTGGAAATCGTATGAATCATCTGCGCGAACACCTTCGCTGCCTTCCAAGAAAGTATTACCTTTTAAGGTATACGCATTGTCCCATTCCATTAAAATGAGTCGGTTATATTGACCACTAAAGCCAGTTACTGTCATACCTTGGTACAACTCAGGCTTGGTTAAATCGGTGAAGTTTTCAGGATCTTTTTTAATCACTCGTAATTGATGGTCAAGCGATGCTTTATGTAATGGCGCAAGGCGTATTTCAGGCCATGTTTGGAAGTTAGGGCCAAAGTAACCTGCCATATTAATTGACGCTTGCCCGTTGAAAGCATCTAAGCCGGCGTCAACAAAACCTAACTGACTAAAGCGTAGTTCGGTAAAGCTTGCTGGTGCGTTAAGGGTGTTGAAGTCAGCATCGGCGGCAAATGCAAACGCCTTTTGCGTATCCATATAGACTTTTTCGCTCCAACGGCCCATACCTAATTCACTTTCAGAACCATACTGGGCACCATAATTCACTAAGCCCCATGAGTTCGGTACTCGTGCAATATCTAAATAACCATAGTTACTTGATTCACCATCATAATATTGGCTATTAATGTGGGTACGACAGTATGGGTCGTAAGTATTCGCTAGTGGGTGGCTTTGATAGTCAACATCTTCTGGCAACATTTCTTGTGTCAGGTTAGTTGTCATGTCATAACGTTTTGCCCAGCGATAAGTGTTTGGCTGAACACCACCAATAACAAAGCTATCGTAGGTTACATCGGCGTATTGAATAAAACGACCGTCACCACCGAGTGTGCCCGTTGCATATTGATATAAACCATCTTCATCGGCACTGACTTTTATTTCGAAGTCACGACCGTAACCGGTATGGTTAGCAGCAAGTTCGATGTCTAGATAAACAAAACCGCCGGCAGCCATATTGCTTCTATGTGGCGTGATAGTAACAATATCGCTTGCTCTATCTAACCTTAATACCATAGTGCCAATATCAGATTCGTTTTCACGAGAACCCACTTCCATGTAAGCGAAAGTAGCGTCGCCGTTATTTAAATCAACATCGTAAACTACATCCCAAGTGCTTTCATAAATACCGTCTACCGAGCTTGGTGCACTTAACACCATATCCGTTGCAGAGTCTTCTGGTATTACTGAAATAGCATAATTGTGGATGTCGTACTGACCCGCATTAAAGGTTTCACCTACGCGATTCACGTTTTCTAAAAATACCCAGTATTTACCCGGCTTAGGATCGTGTATGTGACAGAAGTTATTACCCGCTTCTGAACCCGACCAACACATACCTTCACTAGAAAAGTCTGGCAACATATCTGAGTTGATATCTCGCCCGATAATAACGTGCATCATGCCGTTAAACATACTGCCTTGCGGCGTACCTTCATCACTGTGGCTTGAAAATACTCGCTCTAATACGTCAGCGGTTAATACTTTTGTACCTTCTGGCACATCTACCCAAAGCAGCTTAACTGAAGTGGCTTTAGATAAATCATCACCAGAAACTAAGCTATAGTTGTAAGTATCGTTAAGGGCTAACTTTGCTTGACCAACCCAAGTACCACCCGCATTGGTATTCGCTAATTCAACAATACCATGTCGACCTTGCGATACTTCGCTGCCAGAAACCGTTTCAACATACGATAAGTTACTTGAACGGTACAATCTTGCGTCTAATTCATCCGCATCAATATCAGAAGCGATGGTCACAGGAAATTGACCGATATTGGTATTGGCTTTACCTACCGTTACCGCTGGAATTGCAGGGTCTGCTAATGATAAACCTACTGCTAACTTCATCTCCGGCGTGTTCGGCATTTGTGGAATGATTTGAACTTCACCAAAAACAAAGCCACCACCGTCGGTATCTTTGCTTACAGAGCGATCGACACGACCAGTAAAGAATATCGTTTGAGTTTCACCCGCTTTTAGTGAGAATTCACTGACTGACGATTCTAACTCAACTGAAAGTTCACCTGTGCTAGTACTTACCTGCCAAGTACCATCAACTGTTGCAGTAAAAGTACGAACAAAGTGACATTCTGCAGGACATTCAGCATTAAATAAATATGGAACGTTTAGCTGAGATACATCGGCACCCGCTGCTGGGTCTGCGTTGCGCATATTTTCAACTGACTCATCCAACACTAAGCTCGCTTTTGACGCTGCATCAACGTCAATTATACCAGCACCACCGTGGTTATAATCGGTTGGTACACGTTTCATATAAAAGCTAAAGCCAGTGCTCTCATAGTTTTCATTGTCATCACGAATTGGTTTACCCGTAACAATATCGTACGCCAAGATGTTATCTCTTTCAGACCTAAAGTGATTTGGGTTATTTGGGTCATATTCAGCTTCAGAGATTGAAACAAATCCCCATTGCGCACGACGGGCCGTTAAAATCATTGCCGAGTCACGCATAGTAGCTGACCAATCTGGACGCGCTTGAACCATTAATGCCATAGCACCCGTTACATGAGGCGCAGCCATTGAAGTACCCGTTTCAAAAGTCCAATCTGACGATTGACTGCCGATACCAAAGTAAGCTTGATCTGACCAAGGAGCATAGATATTCATACCCGGCGCAGTAACCATAGGTGACATGATATTAGGGTTATACCAATGTGGACCGTATGAACTAAAACCAGCCATATGATCTAACATAGATGGATCAGAACCAATCAAACGATACGTGCTTGGCATTATAATTTGATGGTTTTCACCTTCTTCCATAAATGGTTTAAATTTCGAAACCCAAGTTGTGTTATTGATGTGCATGTAAGGAATTGGAGCAGCTACAGTATATAAATTGTTACCACTGTATTCCCTGTCATCGTTGTATAAAATAGCCCCTGCTGCACATTCGCTTGGCTTAACACCTTCTTCTATCTCGTCTTCACTTGGCATAACGTCACAAGCACCAGCAACGTTATACATTTTTTCATAAATGTTTAAGCCGCCACCATTGCCACGTGCACACATGATGATTTTGCCGTTAAATGAGAAATCTTCAATTTCACCTGTGGCTTCATTATATGTTTGCCAGTTTTCTAGGTTTTCACAGTAGTAATCATTTTCGTAGCGCGAAAGAATTGGCTCAGCAGCAAAAGAACCCGTAGAACTTGTTGATACTGGCGTCGATGCACTGTTTGTTTCTTTACTAGTCGCTGCAGCAGAGCTTACCGAGTTAGAGGTAAATTCGTCACCGGCTTCTTCGATCGCGATAGGCGTTTGGTTTGAAACGTAGTTACAGTTACCTTCTGCACAACAAGCGCCTGCGATTGGATCTTCAATTTCACCGGCTCTATCAACAATACCACTGGCAACTTCAGGGTAAACACCGTACGAACAACATAAACCTGCAGAAGCGCCTGATTTACCAATATGCGTGCTCACACATTGACTAACCGCTTGCGTTACACCTTCACAGGCGTAGTGGTTTAAACCGTTATTGTCTTCTTCAAATTGTTCATCATAAATGCCGTATTCTTTGCCTTCACAAATAGACTCAATCGCGTTAATCGTTTCATCATCGTATACACATTTATCGTTTTCTAATATTTCACCAAATTTACAACCGGTGGTTTCAGGATCACGCTCTGGATCTGGACCGTCTAACGATAAACACTCAAGTGATACTGGATCTCTGAACTCTTCATCACTACACATTTGATAACAGTAGCCATCGATAAGCTCGTCACCAAGTTCACAGGTCGGTTGAAGTGAACAATCACCAACAATACAAGCACCATGATTGGCGGCAAGAATAATAGATGTTAATACAGGCTCGCCATTGTCATCTTCAACAGTGCCTGAAATGCTTGTCGCGTAACCGAATATATCTAACAAGTCATATTCAACACCATCTCGCATCGCTTCAATTTTAGCGCCACTGCGAAGATCGTCATTATTTTCAATAAATTCATGACGACCTAGGCTACTTGCGCCAACACTTAAGATCCAAGGTGCGCCGTAACTTGTGTTGTTAACACCCGCGTTACCCGAGGCCGCAATAGAATGCATACCCACTTCACGCGCATTTAACATCGCTAGTGCAAATGCACTTTGGTACGGGTCAAACGGACCACCGCCAAGGGAGAAGTTCATCACGTCAACGCCATCTTGCATGCCATCTTCAACTGATTGCACCATGGCATCAGCTAAACAGCCGCCCCAAATAGTGGATGGAATACAGACTTGATAAGAAATAATATTAGCGCGTGGTGCAACACCACTTGCATCACCTAAAGGCTGTTTTGAACCAACAACACCTGGGCCTTCTTTGTATTGTCTAAATAAATAATCGACATTGGCGATGGCATTACCTGCAGAAGTACCTGCAGTATGTGAACCATGGCCATTATAATCTTCACCGCGGCCTTCACCTAAGGTACCAGTATAAACATTAATATCAGCGCCTCTTTCAACGGCCATTTCAATTAACTCAGCTTGATTTAACACTGAAGTAATTGATTTGTATGAACGCACACCGATGAGCTTGTCGTTACACAAATGCGATAAGGTTGCCTTTTGACAATCACCTACGTATACACCTTGACCCATCGGGTTGGTAAAATTGTAAGGATCGGCAGTCGTCCACTCAACGCCTGAGTCGTCGGTATAAGTAAGTTCACCACCAAAATCATGGAACGACGGGTGGTCAGTGTTAATACCGGTATCCGCAACACCAACAATAATACCTTCACCTTTAAAACCAGCAGCCCACATTTCGTCAGCTTTGATATGGTTATTGCCAGACGGTGCATTTTTTAAGATGTTACCGCTGTTATTGACTTCTACCGTTTGTGGCTGGAAAGTTTTAACACGTTCAATAAATTGTACTTGAGATAGTTGAGACAAGGTACGTGCTTGCTCTTGCGTCATACTGGCGGTAATCGCATTTAACGCATGTGTTAAATTCAGCTTCGCTGTAATTGAAACACCGGCAGTGCGTGCGGCTTGCACAAAACTGTCTTGTTGACTTAATAGATAACTTTGATACGCATCTACACGGCTTTTATAGTCACTAGTGCTAAGCAAACGTTTTAAGGTATTGCCTTTAACACTACTGTTGCTGCTAAGAACTGATTTAACACCTGCTGCAGCTTCTTGCTCTTGTAAGAATGCTTTAGGATTAGTGGCTAAATATCCTTTTACTCCACCTTGGTACGCTGGAATAGCAGGCTCTGATAAAACAACAAAATAGTCGTTTTCGCCGCTAATGTCTTGCTCTTCAATAAACTTCGCACGCTTGTTAACTGTTTTGTTAACCTTGCTTTGATCGTCGTACATGCCAGTAATACGGCTTGTATAAACAGGTTTATTTGCTGACATTGCAGGAAGCACGTCGACTTGTTCAAACTCACTACGGTTTTGTAATGACTCTGGCAATATCGATGGTGCAGTATCCCATGGTGAATTAGATGGTAAACCGAGTGGGTTTACCGCTTCAATTACTGTTTCCTGCCCAGTATGACTATTAGCAACTGCAGTGCAGATACCAGCAGCATAGAGTGCGGAGGCACATAGCCCTAATACTTTAGTTATCTTCATAAATAACAACTTATATCTCTTGTTATAATTACTTTCGCTTTAAAAAAAGCAGCCAGATTTATTCCCAGTAACTACGTTAATACAACTAAGAGTTAAAGATTGTGAAAAAATGTTAAACCGCAGGAGTGACAATGGCTTTAACTAAATTTGGAAGAAAAAAAAGGCGCATAAACTGCGCCTTAGTGGGGTTTTAATGCTTTTTGTTACTCAAAAGTACCCGCTTTAAAGATGTTCATTTCTTTATTGGCGATGTATTTGTTAAACGCAGCATTAACCGTCGCTAAATCAAGCGATTTAATCGCCTGTGTTTGCTGATTAAAATACGCTAAACCTTGTGCTTTATCCGTCGCGGTTAACAAGACGCTTGGCATACTCGCATCGTTAGCCCAACTGCGATTTACCGAAGCGATATGACCAGCAATAGCTTGCTGTAATTCTTCTTCAGTAAAGCCTTGTGCTTTAACCTTTTCTAACTCTTCACGGTAGGCGGCGATGGCTTTGTCCATATTTTCTGGTGCCGCAATCGCATAAGCCCAATACAAACCTTTATCGTCTTTATCTGACAAAGAAAGCCCTGCACCAACCGAATAACTGTAGCCTTCTTTCACGCGTATACGTTCACCTATACGTGAATTAAAGCTACCGCCACCAAAAATAGACGTGGCAATTTTAAGGGCCGGATAATCAGGGTGTTCTGTGTTTAAACCCACCAAATGAATACTGTAAAACGATGCATTGGCTTTGTCTGGAATATGCGTACTTACCACTTTGCCTGTTACATCGTTAACCGACATCGTTAAGTATTGGTACGGCACATCTGAGTCAATTGCCACTAGCGCTTTATTTAACTTAGCCACGATTTCTTCGCTATCAACATGACCAACAATGGCGATTTTTCCATGAGCTGTGGTTATTTGATTTTGCATTATGGCTTGCATGTCTTGGCGCGTTACCGCGTTAATGGCGGCAATTTTTTCATCGGTCGTTAAAAAGGCTTTTGGATGATCCTTTTTGTAGTTACGAATGGTTTTCATAAAATTAGCTTGTGCAACAGCACCAGGGTCGTTACGTTTTGCTTCTAATGCTGACACCGAGGCACGTTTTGCAATTGCTAATTCTTGCTCTGGAAAACTTGCTTGAGTTAATAATTCATTTAGTAAATCAAGCGTTTCGTTTAAGTGCTGTTTTTTAACTTTAAAACCAACGTTAAGTTCGCCGCGGCTTGCTGAAATCATTAAACGGGTGTTTAACGCATCCAGTTTATCGGCAATTGCTTCTTTAGTTAAGTTATTGGTACCTGATAACAATTGGCTGGCCATAAAGTTCATCGCCGTTTCTTGCGACGATAGTGAGGCTAGGTTACCAAACGGAAAGTTCATGCTAACGTGAATTAGATCACCGCGCAGTTGCTTTGGATAAATACTGACTTTTGCGCCATTAGCTAAAGTCGTCTGTTTTAGTCTCGCTTCAATATTGGCAACGGTATTGTCGTACACTTCACCGGCAACCACTTGTTCTTTGCCTTTGTAACCAGCTAAAACGTCATTTAACGATTTAGGTGCTTCTAACTCAGCACGCTTTGGCGTTTTTGTTGGAATAAATAGTCCTGAGGTACGGTTACTTTGAATAAGGTATTTTTGCGCCACTTGCTGAACTTGCTCGGCGGTGACTTTTTCAACTAAGTCTCTGTGGTAAAACATGTAACGATAATCGCCTTTGGCGATGTATTCCGACAGTTCCATACCAATTTGGGCAACGTCAGTAAACTGCTGTTCACTGTTTGATAACCAAGTACGAATGGCACGTTGTACTTCTTCTTCGGTCACCGGTTCTTCGCTTATGCCTTCAACCATGGTAATAAGTTGCTGTTGAATACTTTCAATATCGCTATCAGCATTTTGCCCGTTAGCAAAAAAGTAAAACTGTGAGCTGTCTTTTAGCAAAATTGGGAATGAAAAGGCACTCGCAGCAACACCCGTTTCTACAAGTTTTGAACGAAGTCGACCGCGGGCACGATCTGAGAAAATAAGATTAAGCACATCAACTGCAGCCGTATCTTGGTGCGTTGCCGACGGCAAATGATACATCAGCGCCGCTACCGGCAAATCGCCATTTCGACGAATGGTCACCGAGCGCTCACCGTCTTGTGTTGGTTCAGCTGTGTATAATTGCTCAATTGGCGTGTTTGGTTTAACTAATTTGCCAAACTCTTTTTCGATCAATGCTTTGGTTTGTTCTTTGTCAAAACGACCAGCAACAGTTAACACCGCATTATCAGGACGATAATGGGTATTATAAAACGCGCGAAGTTTTTCAAACGGGAAGTTTTCGACATCAGAGCGCGCGCCTATGGTTGAGTTAGCATAATTATGCCATAAAAAACCCATCGAATTTAAACGCGCAAGCATAATGCGTGTTGGGTTATTTTCCCCACGTTCCATTTCGTTGCGTACAACCGTCATTTCACTTTTTAACTGCGGCTCGGTAAAGGTAGCGTTTACCATACGATCCGCTTCCATGCCTAACGCCCAAGCAAGGGTTTCAGGGTTAGCATCGAATAATTCAAAGTAGTTAGTTCTGTCTGACCAGGTAGTGGCATTGGTTTGCATACCGCGTTTTTTAAACTGCGTATTTACATCAGGGTATGCGGTACTGCCTTTAAACAACATGTGCTCTAGCAAGTGCGCCATGCCGGTTTCACCATATTTTTCATGCACTGAACCAACACGGTAAGTAATATTCACTAAGCTTTTTGATTGCGAAGGGTCGGGAAATAATAACACTTTTAAGCCATTGGCTAATTGGTACTCTTCAATGCCTTCAACCGTTCTAACATACGTTAATTCACTTGAAACAGGCGATGCTGCAACAGGGCCTTGGCTAGCAATATATTCACTGGTTAAACTACAACCAACGGCAAGCTGTGAAGCAAGAAGTGTTAGAGCAACACGTTTTTTTATCGAAAACATAATAATTTATCCATATTTTTTACTTAATATGCGAATAGGATTAAAAATTGATATTAAGTAATATTGAGCATTCGTGTGCTTTAAACCATTCTTTAACTAGCAATGCAAACACTTAAAGTATTAACAATCCAATTACACTTATCAATTCACACAAAAGGTAAATGCAGAACATATCAAATTTAACTAATTGTTAATAAAGGATTATATAAACATCTACGCTACCCTCTACCGTCTACAGTCTCCCCTCACCAACTGGTTACATAGTTAACACTTTTTCACATTTTCTTTTTGTTCGTTCGCATAATCTGTAGCAAGTTCAAACTGGGCATTGGTTTTATCCAGAGCCAGTAATAAAAATGAAGAAACCAGGGTTGTATCACATGAAATTTCAACGAAATATTTTAAGCTTGGCGGTACGTGCATCTTTGCTGTCTGTGCTAGCGGTTCCAAGCCTAGCATGGGCGGACCAAACCGCTGAAATAGAAAGAAAACTAAACTCTTCTGAGCAACAACAGGCAGAAGCAACCACTCAACAAGAAGCTGAAGAAGAAATTGAACGCATTGTTACTACTGGTACTCGCATTCACAAAGCAGATTTAGAGAGTGCTAACCCAATCACCATCATTTCAGCTGAAGATATGATGGCAGCCGGTAATATTACCGTTTTTGATGCCTTAGCCGATTTATCGCAAAACTCCGGTCTTGTTGGCGGTGATGAAAATACTGCAAGCTTTACGCCTAATGCCAAAGTACTTAATTTGCGTGGCTTTGGTCCACAATACACCTTAGTGCTTATTAATGGCCAGCGCCTAGCAAGTTACCCACAACCTTATGGCGGTTCTTCAACGGTACTCAATGTTGATACCATTCCTGCCGCGGCAGTAAAGCAAATTGAAATTCTTACCACAGGTGCCTCTGCCATTTACGGTTCAGACGCAGTTGCCGGTGTTGTTAACATTATTTTAAAAGATAATATCGAAGAAACGACCGTTTCAGCCATGATTGGTGGCTCGGAAGATACTGGCAATTTAGAGTCGGGTCGTGTGCAGTTAACCACAGGTTTTGACTTAGGCGACGGTAACATTACCGTGATGGCTGAGGTTTTCAAACAAGAAGCCGTGTTTGGTAGAGATCGTGAAGCTTTTGACCATGCTAACGATTACCCTTACATTGACATGAGTGACTCTGGTGGTCGCATCCCTTATTTATTGGGTGGTGCTATCGAATTAGACATGTGGCGTCGTTACGGTTACGACATGTTAGGTAGCGATTTACCTAGCTATACTGATCCTGGCCAAGAAGCTTGTGACAACATTCCGAATATGGAATACAAAGAGCGTTTACCTGTTGAAGGTACAGCTCCTGGCTCATGGGGTAATTATTGTGGTTTAAATACCGCTGAATATGCCACCTTGCAAAACGAGAAAGACAAAGCGGCATTAATCGTTACCGGTAACTACGATATTGGCTCAGATGTTACTGCCTTTGGTACCTTAATGCTAACCGATACTACCGGTAAAAGTGACCGCGGTTATTTATCACTATCTGGCGCGGTAATGCCAAAATATTCAGAGCCTAATATTTTACCATTTAAAGGTTTTAACGGTAGTTTCTTAAAATACCCTGACTACCACGTAATTCAACGTATTTTTACCAACGATGAAATTGGTGATACCGCCAACACTACTGATGAACGTTTAATGAGCTTCAATGCTGGCCTTGAAGGCGAAATTGGCGAATTTATGTGGAAGCTAAATGCCACTGAAAGTCGTTATGAGCTTGAAGGAAAACGTTTATGGATCAAAGAAGAACAAGCGCAAGCTTTGTACTTAGGTCAAGACACAGGCACCACCTTATTAGGTGAAAAAGTTTACGACGGTACCGGTGCATTATCTGTATTTGACGTAATGCCGCCAAGCGCAGTTAACAGCATGTTTGGTTACGCGACTAACAAAAACCAAACCAGTACGACTGTTTTGTCAGCTGAATTAACAGGCTCTATTTACACCTTACCAGCAGGTGATATTCAAGCGGCATTTGTTGCTGAATACGTCAATGAAACCTTTGACTATATTCCTGATCAACGAGCGCAGAATAAGCTTGATGGTCAAGGAAACACGTGGCGCGGATTAGGTGCTGTTGCCGGTAACGGTGAACGAGCACGCCAATCAGCTGCAGCTGAATTATATATTCCAATTTCTGAGCAAGTTAATGCAACCTTTGCCCTGCGTTACGATACTTACGACAGCGGTACCTCAAGCTCATCAGGTCAGTTTACACCGGCAGCAAGCATTGAATATCGCCCTGCTGACAATATCTTAGCGCGCGCCAGTTATTCAAAAATATTTAAAGCACCTGATATGCAGTCGGTATTCACCACCAGTAATGGCTATTCGTCAGGTCGCGATTACATCGCTTGTTATGAGCAATTTGCTAGCCAAGGCGTAACGCCAGAGGAATTTGCAAATGGTCCAGACTCAGCCCGTTATTTATCATCATGTCGTAGTACCCAGTTTAATATTGATATCGTACCAAGTGACGAGCTAAAAAATGAAACCGGTGAGTCTTACGGTATTGGTTTATTTTGGGAACCCATTGACGGTTTAGATGTTACTTGGGATTACTTTAGCGTTGAAATTAACGACCAAGTACAAACAGCAAGCGTAGGCAACCTGTTATGGGAAGAATTTGTTTGTGCTTACGAGCCAAACGATCAAATTATCACCTATGGTTGTGACAAGGTAAATGAGCTGATTAACCGCATTGATTCTGATGGTTTAAATGGTCAAGGTACTGAAATTTCAGACATTGATACTTCACCATTTAACCTAGCGATGTACTCACAAAGTGGCTTTGATACCAAATTAGCTTACCGTTTTGAGTTAGAAGACTGGATTCCAGGTCAATTTAGTGCTCGCTTGTCGCACACCAAAATATTGTCAACCAAATATGACAATATCGCTGGTGATGACGAGCAACCAATTGAGTTTTCTAACAGTATTTACAGTATGGAAGCACAAGACAGATTAACCGCAGCATTAACTTATGTAAATGAAGATTACAGCATTACTTACAGCGTACGTTACAGTGCACCAATTGGCCCACGTTCGCCTGATTTAGTGCGTGATGAATTTGGTAATGTTCAATACTTTGATGAAGCCGGTAATACCATCCCTTATATCGAAGATCCTGAAAGCGGCATCATGGTTGACGTTGATGGCAACGCAATTGCCACTGTCGGCCAAGCAAGAACATCGCAAAGTCGACTAGATGCATACGTAGTTGCTAACTTAACCGCGTCGTATTACGGAGACAATTGGCGCGTAAGCTTTACCGTTAACAACTTACATAACGCAAAAGCACCAAGTGATGACAGTTACTTGTATCACCAAGCACCTTGGTATAACACCTCAGCTTACCCTGGCGCTGGTTTAGGTCGACAAATGTACCTTAACGCAAGTTACGAATTTTAGGGGATAGATAGCCGTTGAACGTTGATATTACCCATAGTTCAACGGCGCTTAAATTCACAAATTAAAGCTCATGTAAAGGCTCCCTGGCGGACCTTCCAAAAAAGTTAAACCATTGTGAAAAGTGGTTTAACTTTTATTTTATGGTCGCAAATCCGATAGCTGTTTAGTTATCGGATTTTTTTTGCCTAACCTGAACTCGGTTTAAGATATATTTAACCAATTGAAATATAAGACCATATTTTTATGTTAACCTCTGGCTTGCTAGTTTTACTTAATTCAAGGCAAATTTACGCGCCAATAGCTGGTCACGGCTTTGGTTCGTACGTCGCTCTACCTTCCACATCCATGTGGGCGTATTGCAAGTAAATTTAACGCGGAAGTAAGTGAAAATAGTTGCTAGAGAAGTATTTATTAAACCAAGTTTAGGTTAACTACATATTAATTATGTTGATATTAAAGATAAAAATCATAAAAAAGCCCAAAGCATTAATTAATGCCTTGGGCTTTTATCGGTATGGTTTTAGCTAATGAAAATTACTGGCGATATTCAACTTCTACGTCGTAATCGTCTTCATCCCAGTCTTCATCGTCAAGATCGTCATCAAGATCCGACATCGCTTCGTCATGGTACGTATCCCATTTAAACTCGACCGCTTTTTCTTCATCAGTCGCTTCTTCAAGTTCATCAGGTAAGGTATCAATAAAGTCCATTAATTTACCGCAAAGCTCTTCTGTGCCCATTTTATTAAACGCAGAAATACTAAACACTTCGCCTTGCCAATCTAAGCCCTTGACGATTTCATCAGTCAGCTCTTTAGCTTCTTCTTCTAATAATAAATCAAGTTTATTAAAAATTAACCAGCGCGGCTTGTCTGCCAATTTAGGTGAATGAACTTCAAGTTCATTAATAATAGTTTGCGCATTTTCTAGCGGTGAAGAGCCGTCGACAGGCATAACATCAACAATGTGAATAAGAATACGACAACGCTCTAAATGCTTAAGAAATTGTGTACCAAGACCTGCGCCATCTGCGGCACCTTCAATTAAACCTGGAATATCAGCAACAACAAAACTACGTTGGCTGTCTAAACGCACCACACCTAAGTTAGGTACTAGTGTGGTAAATGGGTAATCAGCCACTTTGGGTTTTGCAGCTGAAACGCTACGAATAAAGGTTGATTTACCGGCATTAGGTAAACCTAATAACCCCACATCAGCAAGCAATAATAATTCAAGCTTGAGGTTACGAATTTCACCCGGTGTGCCATCTGTTTTTTGGCGAGGTGCGCGGTTGGTACTACTTTTAAATCGAGTATTACCTAAACCATGCCAGCCACCTTTGGCGACCAAAAGTTTTTGCTTATGTTCGGTTAAATCACCCAGTTGCTCGCCGGTGTCAACATCAACCGCGCGAGTACCTACAGGTACTTTTAGCATAAGCGCTTCTGAGCTTTTACCGGTACAATCGCGGCTACGACCGTTTTCACCACGTTTAGCACGATGAAAACGCTCAAAGCGGTAATCTATTAGCGTGTTTAGGCTTTCGTCGGCAACAAGATATACGTCACCACCATCTCCGCCATCACCACCGTTAGGGCCACCAAATTCAATGTATTTCTCTTTACGAAAACTAACGCAGCCGTTGCCGCCATCGCCAGCTTCGACTCTTATTTCTACTTCATCTACGAATTTCATGGTGTTTTACAACTCCAGTGTAATGACTAAACCTAAACTAATGCTTACATTATAAGTGATTTTGCTCACTTACAAAAAACAATGTCATTCTTTCTTTGTTTAGAATTGATCATCGGATCTTAGATCCTTCAACTCTAGGTAATGATCACAGACCAAGATCAAATCATCACCAAAAAAAAACCCTGCCAAACAGCAGGGTTTTTCAATCAGTTAAGTATTATTACTCAGCAACAATACTTACAAACTTGCGGTTTTGAGGACCTTTCACTTCAAATTGTACTTTACCATCAGTTAAAGCAAATAAAGTGTGGTCTTTACCGATACCCATGTTTGTTCCAGCGTGGAATTTAGTACCACGTTGACGAACAATAATGTTACCAGCTAAAACAGTTTCGCCACCAAAGCGCTTAACACCTAGGCGTTTAGCTTCAGAATCGCGACCATTTCGTGTACTACCCGCTGCCTTCTTATGTGCCATTTTGAATCGCTCCTAAATTAGCCGTTGATGCCAGTAATTTTCACTTCAGTGAACCATTGACGATGGCCCGCTTGTTTGCGTGAATGCTTACGACGTTTAAATTTAACAATTTTAACTTTATCAGCGCGACCTTGGTTTACAACCTCAGCTACAACTTTACTTCCAGCAATGTAAGGCGCGCCTACATTGATGTCTTCGCCATTGGCGATCATTAAAACGTTATCGAATTCTACTGTTGCACCTACTTCAAGCTCAAGCTTTTCTAGGCGAACGGTCTGACCTTCAGTCACACGGTGCTGTTTACCGCCACTTTGGAATACCGCGTACATAGCTACTCCGTACTGCGCCACTATTTAAGACGCATTAATTTAAAAAATATAGGGCGCGAATTCTACTGGAAGAATACTGTTACCGCAAGTATAAATTAGAACAAAGTTAAGTTTTTTTGCATCAATGCAGATAAAGCCTTTAGATATCTTCTATAGCGCTGAAATTCGTGTAAAATTGCACGCAAAATAAATCTCTTAGCTGTTGACACAAGGGTAAGCACAAAGCTTTATGGATCTTAAAAATATACTAGCCTTAGCACACGATGACATGACCGCCGTAAATGACCTAATTTTCAGTCAATTACATTCGGATGTAGCCTTAATTAACCAACTTGGTGTCTATATTGTTAATGCGGGCGGTAAACGAATGCGCCCAATGTTAACTGTGTTAGCCTCTCGTGCATTTAATTATCAAGGCAAGGATCATTTGTCGATCGCAGCGATCATTGAGTTTATCCATACCGCCACATTATTACATGATGATGTTGTTGATGAATCAAACATGCGCCGCGGTAGAGAAACAGCTAACGCCTTATTTGGTAATAGCGCCAGTGTCTTAGTAGGTGACTTCCTTTATACACGTTCATTTCAAATGATGGTGAAACTCAATGATATGCGCATCATGGAAATATTATCTGATGCCACCAATATTGTTGCTGAAGGTGAAGTACTACAGTTAATGAATTGTAACGATCCTGACACTACTGAAGAAAGTTACATGGAAGTGATCTATTGTAAAACCGCCAAGTTGTTTGAAGCGGCAACACGTTTAGCGGCGGTTGTATCGGGTCAAGATGAGCAAACAGAGCGTGCAATGCAAGACTACGGTAAACACTTAGGTACCGCATTCCAACTCGTCGACGATATTATGGACTACACCGCTGATGCTAAAGAAATGGGCAAGAATGTTGGCGATGATTTAGCCGAAGGCAAACCTACCTTACCATTGTTATATGCGATGGCACATGGCAATGCCGAGCAAAAACAGCTTATTCGTGACGCAATTGAACATTGCAATGGCATGGATCATTTAGATGCGATCCTCGACGCGATGGCGCAAACAGGATCCTTAACTTATACCCAAAAAATTGCCGAACAAGAAGCTGATAAAGCAATTAGCGCGCTTTCAGTACTACCTGAATCGGAACACAAGCAAGCATTAATTGCTTTAGCTCATATCGCAGCTAAGCGCACTGCATAGGTAATAAATGTATGAAAAGACATTTAGGTTTCATCCTTAATATTGCGGCACTAGCACTTTTTGTTCCTGGGATCTTTTTACCGATGTTTTCATTGGACATGGCAGTTACCGCAAATATTGCCGGCTCAGGTTTATCTTCTGAGTTAGTGAATAAAGAACTCTCACTTATCGCAACAGTGGAAGAGTTGTGGCAAGACCAACGATTATTGGTGGCAGCATTAATCTTTGCCTTTTCGATTTGCATTCCGCTGCTAAAAACCTTGTTGGTCATTGTTGCTTATGCCAAACAAAAAACACAGATAGAAGAAAAAATTATCGCCTTTATCGGTAAAATTGGTAAATGGTCGATGGCAGATGTTTTTGTGGTGGCGGTTTTTCTAGCAGTATTGTCCACCAATCATGCAGAAACAGCCTCACAGCAAACACTGAAGATTTTTAGCTTTAAACTGGACTTACTGATTAGTAGCGAAACCCTTTCAGCTGTAGGAGCCGGTTTTTACTACTTTACTGGCTATTGCTTACTGTCTTTGCTTGCCAATCAACTTAGCCATAGTGCAGTTAAGTCTTAACAGCGAAATAATAGCAACTTGCTAAGTCACCTAAGCTCTGAGTTAACGTAAAAGATACACAAAAAAGCCAGTCTCTTGACTGGCTTTTTAATGATCTTTTTATAACAACAATTAGCCGTTAATAAAATCAACACCTTCTTGGATGTCTTTATTAAGCGTTGCTAACATGTCATTTTTTGCTTGTTCTTCAAACGCTGATAATTCACCGTAAGATAAAATCTCTTCAACACCACCTTTACCTAAACGTACAGGGTGTGCAAAGTAAGCAGCATCGCCACCTTCAACATCAACGTAAGCGTAATCTACAACTTCTTCGCCTTGTAGACCTTTCACTAAAGATAAACAAAAACGAGCTGCTGCTGCACCCATTGATAATGTTGCACTACCGCCACCGGCTTTAGCATTTACAACTTCAGTACCCGCGTTTTGAATGCGTGGTGTTAGGCTGGCAACTTCTTCGTCTGAGAAAGTTACGCCTTCAACTTGTGAAAGAAGTGGTAAAATTGTTGTACCTGAGTGACCACCAATAACTGGAATTTTAACTTCAGAAACATCTAAGCCTTTTAATTCAGCGATAAATGCTTCAGAGCGAATAACGTCAAGTGTTGTTACACCAAATACGCGATTCTTGTCGTAAGTACCTGCTTTTTTGAATACTTCAGCAACAATTGGCACAGTGCCATTTACTGGGTTAGTAATAATACCCACGAGTGCTTTTGGACAGTTAGCAACAATGCCTTCTGCTAATGTTTTGATAATGCCAGCATTCACTGCAAATAAGTCAGCACGATCCATACCCGGCTTACGCGGCATACCTGCTGGAATAATAACAATATCAGCACCTGATAAAGCGCTTGCTAAGTCATCAGCACCAAAACCTTCAACTTTAACTGCTGTAGGGATGTGTGATAAGTCAACAGCAACACCTGGAACTACTGGTGCAACGTCATATAAAGATAACTCAGAACCTGCTGGTAATTGAGTTTTAAGAAGTAAAGATAACGCTTGGCCGATACCGCCAGCTGCGCCTAGAACAGCAACTTTCATGGAATGTCTCCGAATTTGAGTAATTACGTAAAATTTGGTAACCAAAAGATATAGTATTGATCGCCAAAAGACAATTAATATTAAGCATTCAGGGCATGATACCGTATAATAATTTTTGCGAAATTATACTTAGGTATTATAAAATGAAACAAATGCTGCAAATTTGGGGTTTTAAGCAGCAAAATGATTCATTTTGTGGCAGTATTTCCCTCAGTAATTTACATCATTTAGCAGAATGATTTACCTCATTAAACAATTGAGTCAAAATAATTAATAATATTCACAGTAGCGATTTTCTATGACGGTTCAACAAAAGCAAGAAGCACTTATTCAAGCCTTTAAAGAGTTATTAAAGCAAGAGCAATTTGGCTCACAGGGAGAAATTGTTGAGGCGTTAAAAGCACAAGGCTTTGACAACATCAGTCAGTCAAAAGTATCACGCATGTTAAGTAAGTATGGTGCGGTTCGCACCCGTAATGCGCGTCAAGACATGGTCTACTGCTTACCAGCGGAATTAGGTGTACCAACGGCTCAAAGCCCACTTAAGCAACTGGTGATTGATATTGAACATAATGATGTAATGATCATCATTAGAACCAGCCCAGGTGCTGCGCAGTTAATTGCGCGTTTATTAGATAGTTTAAGTAAAAGCGATGGCGTATTAGGTACAATTGCCGGCGACGATACTATTTTTATCGCGCCGACCAATGTCAATGAAATTGATAACACCATCAAAAAGCTTGAAGTGTTATTTTCTCGAAATCTTGCTTAATTGTTTAAGGGCCTACTCTGCCAAACTTTCGAGTAAGTTCAAGCTCGGTACAAAAAATGCCGCGCCCGTTTCAGCTTGGGTATATTTGAGCATGTGATCAAAGTGAGGCCCTTCACCGTGGATCATGCTATGTAACATTAATTCAAACGGTTCAGGACTGCGACAATAGGCAACAAAGAATAAGCCTTGTAATTTCATATCGCCATAAGGCATGCTTTGTCTAACAATTTCAATGCTTTTGCCGTCATCATCTTTCAAATTGGTACGTTTAATATGAGAAGTTAATGGCTTTGCCTCACTTTCATATTCAATGTTGTCAACTTTGGTGCGACCAAAAACATCTTCCTGTTCTTTTTCTTCCAAACTATTCCACAGCGGTAAATTATGGCGATACCGTTGAATATGCAAATAACTGCCACCAGCAAATGCTTGATCTTCTTCATCAGAGATTAAAGCGACTTCACGGCGATGACGCCCTTGAGGATTTTCGGTGCCATCAACAAAGCCTGTTAAATCACGTCCGTCTAAGTATCTAAAGGCACGTACCTGCTCAACAAGTTCCACACTGTCGGCAAGTAGTTCACACACTTTTGAACTAACAATATGGTTAACATCACCGCGGTCACTGCGAATTTCGATGTATAAATCGTAACTAACCGACGGGGCAACTCTGTCTTCATTTTGCATAGCAACAAAAGGTTTAAGCTGCTTTGGACGTGCTTGAGGATAAAACTCATCCCAGTAGTTTGCACCAATACCAACAACACCAGTTAAGTTTGACTCGGAGAATTGGTCAGCGTAATGAGCAAATAAAGCGGGCAAACGAGTTAGCGCTTGGCGCAAATAATTGTCTTTATCTTCTAGCGCATTAAATAATAAATAGTAACCATGCAAACTAGGTTCTGCACAAATACCAAATTGTTCTCTTGCCATTAGCTTTCCTTTCCACTGCTAAGTATTGTTGACTCTTGCTGGTAATTTTACACAAAAAATTAACTTTCACAGCAATTGATTCCACAATCCCACTAAATTTTTGACCTAACATAAAAAAGCCCCGCATTTAGCGAGGCTTTAATCCATTAGTGTAAAAAGCGAACTGAATTATTTAGTAAATTCAGGGTATGCTTCCATACCACAATCTGACTTATCACAACCTTCGTATTCTTCTTCTTCACTGATACGAATACCGATAACCGCTTTCAAGATTGACCAAACGATGAAGCTAGTTACAAATACCCATACAAAGATAGTTGCCGCACCAATTAATTGACCAGAGAAAGATGAACCGTCGTTAGTTAATGGCACAATCATTAGACCAAAGAAACCAACCACACCGTGAACTGAAATCGCACCCACTGGATCATCAATTTTAATTTTATCTAACGCTAGGATTGAAAGTACAACAATCACACCAGCAATTGCACCAAACATTGTCGCTTGAATTGGCGATGGTGTAGAAGGTTCAGCCGTAATAGCAACTAAGCCGGCTAATGCACCATTTAATGTCATGGTTAAATCAGCTTTCTTGAATAAGATTTTAGCAAAAATTAACGCTGTTACTGCACCCGCTGCTGCTGCTGCATTAGTGTTTAAAAATACCATAGCAACAGAGTTAGCACTGTTTACGTCAGCAAGTTTTAATACAGAACCACCGTTAAAACCAAACCAACCCATCCATAAAATGAATGTACCTAATGTAGCCATTGGTAAGTTAGCACCAGGGATTGCGTTAATGCGACCGTCTTCAGTGTATTTACCCTTACGAGCGCCAAGTAATAACACACCCGCTAATGCAGCTGCTGCACCGGCCATGTGAACAATACCAGAACCAGCAAAGTCAGAGAATCCAAGGTCACCTAAAGTATATAAACCAAATACCGCGTCGCCGTTCCAAGTCCAGCTACCTTCCATTGGGTAGATAAAACCAGTTAATACAACAGTAAATGCTAAGAAAGCCCAAAGCTTCATACGCTCAGCAACTGCACCCGATACAATTGACATCGCTGTAGCTACGAAAACTACTTGGAAGAAGAAGTCTGAAGCGTTTGAATAAACAGAACCGCCTTCAAAACCTGCTTCAGCAGATTCAGCTAATACTGCACCAACTAATGCATCAGCACTTTCAGCACCGTCAAGTGCGATATTGTTTAAGAACACACCGCCACCGTACATAATATCGTAACCGATAACTAAGTACATAATGCAAGAAATAGCATATAGCGCGACGTTTTTAGTCAAAATTTCTGTGGTATTTTTAGCACGTACTAAGCCCGCTTCTAACATAGAGAAACCAGCAGCCATCCACATAACCAATGCACCACATATTAAAAAGTAAAATGTGTCCATTGCATACTGAAGTTGAAAAATATTTTGTTCCATTGTTTACCCCTTAAATTGCTTCAACATCTTGCTCGCCCGTACGAATACGAACAGCTTGTTGTAAATCAAGAACAAAAATCTTACCGTCACCGATTTTACCGGTGTAAGCCGCTTTAGTAATCGCTTCAACTAGGCGTTCAACAACGTCGTCATTTACCGCGATTTCTAATTTAACTTTTGGAAGGAAGTCTACTTGGTACTCTGCGCCACGGTATAATTCAGTATGGCCTTTTTGACGACCAAAACCTTTTACTTCACTAACTGTGATGCCTTCTACGCCAATTTCAGAGATGGCTTCACGCACATCATCTAATTTGAACGGTTTAATAATTGCGTTAACTAATTTCATTATTTACCCCTGTTATTGTTTGATATGACTAATACAAAGGCTGTGCCAGAAAAAATAAAACAAAATATATCAATAAGTTATCTGTTTTTAGTGATATTTAGCACATTTTTACGCACCAAAATAGGGCAATGATAATTTTTTGATGGTTTTATATGGTGCATTAAAATAACGGGGAAATAATGTGCACCACAATCGTTTGAATCTACCTTTTATGCCCAATTAAAAACAGTTAGACTGAAAGCCTTAAATGAGTTTGTTTACGCTTAGCTATTTATAATTAAAGGAAAATTGTTGTGAAGCAAATAAGTCAAGATGATAACTTTGTCTATTTAACGTTTGCCTTAGTACTGTTGTTAGTGGGCACAGCATTAGCGCAGCAATTTTTTGATCATTCAATGCAGCAACTTATGCAGTCTACCATGGTGCTTACTCTTGTGGTCGCTGTTTGGGGAGTCGACTCTAAAAACGTTTTATTACGACAGGCATTTTTATTTCCTGTTGCTATCATCATTATCGCCTATCTGGGCTATTGGTTGGCAAGCTCAGGTTATGATCACCTGCACTTATTTTTATTACTGCTATTTTTTATTTTAACTAGCATTCAAACCAGCAGACAGGTGATGTTTACTGGCGATATTAACGGTAATAAAATTTTAGGCGCAATTTGTTTGTACCTGTTAATGGGGCTTATTTGGGCGATTTTGTATACCTTAATGCAGCTGTCATTGAGCCATTCGTTTAGCAACATTAGTTCAACAGAATGGTTTGTTCTATTTCCTGATTTTGTGTATTTTTCTTTTGTTACTATTACCACTTTAGGCTTTGGCGATATCGCGCCAACCATGCCGCTTTCACGCACTCTAGTGTATTTAGAAGCGATTGTTGGTCAATTTTATTTGGCGATATTAGTGGCAAGTTTAGTGGGCGCAAGAATGAGCAGTATTGCCGAGCATCGCAGAGAAAAACATGAGCACAGTAGCGAACACACTAACAGCTAAAACAGGTTAGCCAGTAGTGTGTTGCTTGTGTGCGCGAGATTTAATAAATAATCACCGCTTTAGGGCTTAAAATTGCCAAGATGCCTAAGCGTTCCATATCACAGTAATGTCGTGCTGAGGTGACCATTTGCTCAGTAATATTTTCACTGGCAAGCTGCTCAGCGGTTAACACATCACTTAGTTGATATTTATCTGAACAATGCATTAGGTACGCAATACGTTTGGCAATATACAATAACCGCGTTTCTAACGTCGATAAGTCAAATGCACTATTATCTTGTTCTCTAATTGGCCCAACTAAGCTAAACGGAAACTGCCATAACTTTAATAACTCTGCCGTGCAGTTAGCAAAGGTAAACCCCAAGGTTTCTTGCTGCTGCTGCCATGGCAATAAATTACGGGCAGTTTGATGACAAGCAGTTACCTTGTCTGGCGTTAACTGCTTAACAACGAGCTCACCTAAATTGTGCAATAAACCTAACACGAATAAGCGCTCGGCATTAGGCGCTCTAAGTTCCGTGCCAAGAAACTTTATAATGAGCCCGCAATCAACGGTATAGCTCCAAAAATTATCGAGATACTCGTTATCAGCATCAATATTTTTAAAGGTTTCTTTTGCGGTATTGGCAATAACTAAATTATAAACTTCTGTTATACCTAACACTAAAATCGCTTTAGAAACGGTATCAATCTTTCCTTGGTAATTATAAAGTGAACTGTTTGCTAGCTTTAAAATAGTTCCGGACAACGCAGGGTCCAGTAATACTACGTCAGCAATATCATCCATGGTTGACTGTTCATCATCAATGAGTTGTTTGATCCTAAGAAAGGAGTCTGAAAGCACAAAAAACTCTTGTGCTTGTTCAGCATATTCAATCGCATTCATAACATGCACACCCTATATTGTTAAGCTTATCGGGCAAATATTACAACCTGGAACATATATAACCCAGTACATTTTCAGTATAGCCTCAAAATTAAAAATAGTAAGCTTTCTCAAGCAGATATTAGCGGCTGTCGAGCCTTCATTTTGATCTCAAGTATAGGCTGAAAAATCAACAGCACTTAGCTGTTTTCGCACTCAGCATGGATATAATATGAAGTAAATTTGCGAATATTTATTACGCCAGTATCAAAAATCAAATACTGACCTTTAATGCCTAGCAGTGTGCCTTCAACTGTCGGGGTTTTGTCAAAATTAAATGACGATACCTTAGTTGGATATTCAAGCACGGGGTAATGAATATCAATACTTGGCGTAGATAATCGTTCAATGCTTCCTTCAGGTAAATCCGCTTGGATACTTGCCAGCTTATCTGCTATTTTTGCGATTAACTCATTTGCCTGCATCGCTAAATCAATAGGTTCATTGCTGCCTTTTAACATCGCACGCCAATTGGTTTTGTCATTAATAAACTCAGCTAAGGCAATTTCCACTAAGCCTGACTGAATACGTGACTGCACCTTAAAAATAGGCATGGCTTGCGTTGCGCCTTGATCTATCCAACGGGTTGGAATTTGGCTTTCACGAGTAATACCCACTTTTAAACCTGACGTATTCGCTAAATAGACATAATGCGGCGTAAAACAGTTTTTCTCGCCCCACTCTGGCTCACGACAGGTACCTAAATGAAAATGACAGGTTTCAGGCTTCATAATGCACATATCGCACTGTGCTAATTTTTGCATACAAGGAAAACAGTAACCCTGTGAATAACTCTTCTTAGTTTTTTTCCCGCAGTGTTTGCAAGCAATATGCTCTGAATAAACCAGTTTTAATTGCTTACCTAACAAAGGATTTAACGCAAGGCTTTGTTCCCCCATCGGGAGTTGATATTGTACCTGACCATTTTCATCTAATTGCGCGGTCATTTTGTGAAGTGGTGCATTAATTATTTCTTGCATTCGTGTGCTCTTAACCAAAGTAATGACTGACATCTTAAGAAAAAATCTTTATATTCGCTAGCACTAAATCAAACGGAAAACTCACTTTGCAATCGAACTGTTGGTCTATTTATTTACTGCGTTGTGCAGACAATAGTCTATATGCTGGCATAACAACCGATATCGACAGACGTCTGAATGAACATAATCATTCGAATCGTTTAGGCGCAAAATATACACGTGTACGCCGACCGGTAACGCTAGCTTACCTTGAACAAGCAAGTGATCGCTCAAGCGCAAGCCAACGAGAATACCAGCTAAAAAAACTCACCAAGAAAGAAAAAGAAGCACTCGTAAAAAAATACTTAGCGCAGCGCTAGCAAATCAGTACAAGTGTCTACTCAAGCCATTGTTTTTTCTGGTCTGACAAGAGTTTAAAGCTTCGATTTTTGTACATTTACCTGATAGAATGCCTCGTTTTTTAATCCAGTACCGTAAAAAGGGTCATATGTTTTTAGATAAATTTTACAATATCAATGATGAAAAAATCAGCTTTGCACGCGAGCAAGCAAGTAATTTTGCCAAACAAATCGCTGATGATTTCAACCCTTTACACGATGTAACTGCAAAACGTTTTTGCGTACCTGGTGATCTGTTGTTTGCTTTAGTGTTAACGAAATCTGGCTTACAACAAAATATGAGTTTTACTTTTTCTGGCATGGTAACAGACGAAAGCATTTTAACGTTCCCGTCAGAAATTAACGAAAGCGCGGCGATTGTTGACGACAATGGCAAGGAATACATGACGGTTTCAACCAATGGTGAAAAAACCACCAAAGCGTCAACCATTGAGTCATTAATTCGCTCGTACGTTGAATTTTCCGGCCACACTTTCCCAGATATGTTGATTAAATTAATGGCTGACAAGCAAGTGATGATCAATCCAGCTCGCCCTATGGTGATGTATGAAAGCATGTCAATTCACTTGGACACGGTTGATGTTGAAGAAGTGAGCTTACAAGTATCTGACACCACGTTAACGGTTGAAGGTAAACGCGGCCAAGCCTGTTTAGAATTTGATTTAATGTCAAACGGTGAAGTAATTGGTCATGGTAAAAAGTACATGGTACTTAGTGGCCTACGCGCATACTGCCAAGAAACTATCGACACTATCGTTAGCGACTATCACCAGAAAAAAGTGCAATATCGCGAACAATTAGCGATTGCCTCATAATTTATAACCCGTCACGTTAGCCCTGTATCCTGAATAAGGGCTAACGATTGTCTCTTTTTTATCGTCTAACAATAACTACCCTGCACAATTAGCCTTTAGTCATTAGCTATTTATTCATTAGTCAGGTAAAACGTTTTGCTCAAACGCCAACTGTTGTCGCTGTTTATCTTCAACACACTCAGTAAATTTTTTCATGCTTTTGGGCTTAGAGCAGCCTTTAGGCGCTTGATAAAAACTTAGCCATTGCTGTAATTGCTTGCCTTGGTACCTTTGTTTAAAAACCAGTTGATTCGTTTGTGAAAATGGCGCTTTGGCAGTCGTAATATCTTTTTTCGATAATGCGTGTTCTTTAGCATAGGTAGATTGCTGAGTTTTTTTATCTTTGGCTTTTTTAGCGCTTTTATTTTTCTTTTTAGGTTTTAACTTACCTGTTTCACATTGCCACCATTTGTCACGTGCTTTTTGTTCTCGTTGCTGTAACGACAAACCTTTTTTATTGGAATAACCATGGCGTTGCTGCGATTGAATATTGTCTAACTTAGCGCGGTAGCTTTGGCAGTGTTTTTTGCCGGCAAAGCCCAATGGCACATAAAAAACGAGCATCAATAACATGATGAATGTAATGAAAGCGTGCATATCTATCCTTGATATTTTGTCCATCAAATCAGTGTAGACTATAATTGAATTAATTTTTATAAGTACTCATTTGCAACTACACTTGCACTTATCTTATTGTGTTTACACCATTGAATTTTTAACCATAAACGCATAACCAAACCACTATCAAGGAAGATAGATGAAGATTAAATTACTCAGCCTAATTGGCACAATATTGCTACTCAGCTCAACTTACGCTGCCACAACTACAGTTTCAAAACCACCGGTACAGCTCGCCACTAACTATCAGACAAACACTAATATTAGTGACTATTGGATCAGTGAAAAGCTCGACGGCATACGCGGCTATTGGAACGGAAAACAACTATTAACCCGACAAGGTAATACCTTACATGCTCCAAGCTGGTTCATTAAAAACTGGCCAAGTACACCACTTGACGGCGAGCTATGGATCGCACGTAATCGTTTTGAACAAGTTGCTAGCTGCGTTTTACGTAAAGAGCCAAGCAACTGCTGGCAAGACATTCGCTTTATGGTATTTGATTTACCAAGCGATAAAGGCACTTTTACAGAGCGCATTATTGCCATGAAAAAGTTAACCCGCAGCAAGGCTGCGCCATACTTGTCTATGGTTAATCAGCAAAAAATCAGTAATGAAAATGACTTATATCGCTACTTAGATAGCGTAGTAGCCGATAAAGGTGAAGGGCTGATGCTACACCATAAAGATGCGTTTTATCACATTGGTCGTAGCAAAAACATTATGAAGCTAAAAAAGCACCAAGACGCGGAAGCTAAAGTGATACAACACTACGATGGCAAAGGGAAGTTTCAAGGTATGTTAGGGGCAATATTAGTAGAAACACCACAAGGTATGCAATTTAAAATAGGCTCAGGTTTTAGCAATGACGTACGTAAAAACCCGCCTAAAATAGGTTCAACTATTACCTATAAGTATTTCGGTACAACTCAACGAGGCATCCCTAAATTTGCCAGTTTTGTCAGAGAAAGAACAACATATTAAATAGTGTGATAGTTAGGTATAATCGCGCCGTTTTTACTTTGAGTGAATGAATATCACCTATGCTGCAATACATTACCGCGACCGACTTTTCATCAAGCCAACGATTATTTCATGGTCGTGGCCACGCCTACCCTGATCTTGCTCACGTCAACGTTGACTGGTTAGCACCGGTTATTTTGATCACCCTTTATCAAGAAGTTGAGCCATCGTGGTTAGAGAAAACAGCACAAAAACTTAACGAGTTAGTCAGTGCCTGCACTTCTGTTCAGGTTCAATACCGTTGTCGTAAAATGGCACCCACCGAAGTATTACTCGGTGAAACCATCGAGCATACTATCGCCACTGAGCACGGCTTAAAATACAACATCAGCTTAGGCAAAGCCCAAAATTCGGGCTTATTTCTCGACATGGCCAATGGCAGGAAGTGGTTATTAGATAATGCCAAAGACAAAAACGTATTAAACCTGTTTGCCTATACTTGCCCGTTTTCAATTGCCGCAATAGAAGGTGGTGCTAAGCAAGTGGTTAATATTGATATTAGTAAGTCGTCGTTAAGCAAAGGCCGCGATAATCACCGCTTAAATAAACACCCGTTAGAGAAGGTAAAATTTGCAGGGGTCGATATTTTTAAATCCAATGGCCGTATTAAAAAATATGGCCCGTACGATATTATTATTTCAGATCCGCCAACCTTACAATTTGGCAGTGTAAACATTGAACGCGATTATAAAAAAATCATCAAAAAGATTCCGCAATGGTTAAAGCCTGGCGGCGAAATACTGCTTTGTTTAAACTCGCCTGACTTAAGCGATGACTTTATTTTCGAACAAGTTATTGAACATTGCCCTGAATGTAAATTTCAAGAAAAAATAACTCCGCCAGCGGTATTTAAAGAAGCGCATCAGGGCAAAGGTTTAAAGGTATTGCGATTTAAATACCTACCCTAGTCAAAACCTTTTGCCATAATTAAAACGGCTTAGCGCCTCGGTGGTGGCTATAAATTGTTAATAGCCACCAGTAAATTCATGCCCGGTATTCGAATCTACTATTTTCTACGTATAACAGAGCGTATCGCTAGTCCAAACAGTCCTAATAACCACAAATAGCTTATTGCACCACCTGACGACTCAGCTTGCTCAATTGGCTGCTCCGGCTGTGCAGGTTGTTCAGGCTGCGCAGGTGTTGACGGCTCGATTGGTGTTTCTGGTTCGGCAGGTTTTTGAGGAGCTGATGGCGTATCAGGATCTGATGGCTGCTCAGGCGTTGACGGCGCTTCAGGCGCTATCGGTGGCTGAGGTTCAGTCGGTTGCTCTGGTTCAGTCGGCTGTTCTGGTTCAGTCGGCGGCTCGGGCTCAATTTCCGTATATTGATGCGCGCCAATAGAGGGTGCTTCAGTTGCGGATACCGGGTTATTAAAATAGTCGCGCCCGCCGTTATTAGCGATCACTAAACCCGCAGAAATAATCTCTGACTCAGCCGTTATCATAAAATCTTCAGCCGTTAGCCCTGCTGCATCAACAAAACTTGGCTCACCCGTTATTGGGTTAACATCAGTCACTATGCCGTCCCAAGTCGCTGGTGCTGAAATATTACCGTGATATAAATTATGGCTAACCACATTGCCTAAATCATCAAATTTTGCCGGTTTATTATGCGGTACCACATGGTCGCCAGCAGCATAAAAAATATTGTTATATATTTCGTTATTTAGTGGCCAAGCGCCGCCCCAGTTATTAAACGAAATGCCGTGTGCCATCGGCTTAGTTAATTGAATAATGGTATTGTTATAAAACTGACCACCGGTGACTCGACCCGTTAAAAAAATACCGGCACCATTACCGACGTCGTTATCACGAAAGCCAACATCAATACCTATGTTGTAGCGGCCAATACCACCTTCTTGAAAAGCATTCACCCACTCAGAGTTAACAATGTATTCAATCAAACCACCTTCAACATCGTAACCGATGTTGTACTGCATAATGGTGTTTTTATTATTGTAATCAAAGTGGCAAACATACGCGTCGGCGTCTTCCGCACGTAAGTGTTTAAAAATATTAAACTGCACTAACGTGTCTTCGACTGCAAATGCCCAAAAGGCACTGCCCTCAGTGGTTGTATCCATTTCATTATGCTGTACCAGTGCACCTTTGGCGCCGCGTATCATCAGCATATTTCGATAAATGTTTAAGCCTTTATTATTTTGAAAAACAAAATTTTCTGTTTGGAAGGAAACTTCGCTGTTACCTTTTCGTTCATCACTAATATCTCGCGACAAATCTTTTAGCAGCACACCTAAACCTTCAATATTTGAAAAAGTATTATGTTCAATCAAAATATCGTTAAAGCGAATACCTTGGCTGTCATCATCTTCGGTAAGCATATGAATAGCGGTTGAGCGATGCGCATCCTCATGACCTATAATTTCACCTTTTTCATTAACAACATCGTGATCATCTTTAGGCGCAGCTTGAATATCAAAAAAATCTAGATGAGTAAAATGCAAATGATTTACCTCGCCTGCACCACTTGGCGCGTAAACATTAATACCATAACGCTCATCAATTGCTAAATTGGTGGTATTAAAGTTGCTCAGCTGTAAATTGTCAAAGTGATAAAACTCATTCCCTGTATTGAGTAAAAATATCTCTGCACGATTTGTATCACCGGTTAATACTGGCTTGGCTTTGGTTTCATCACCATAATCGCCAACGTAGATCACCTGTCCTTCACTGCCGCTACCTAACAAGGTTGCTGCGCCTGAAAAACTGTCACCTCGATTAAACAGTATCGATGCACCGGGGCCAAACTCTTGATTATCTAACGCACTGACCGTTTGCCACGCCGTTTCAGGCGTCAAGCCATCGTTGGCGTTATTACCCGCAGCCGATAAATACACAGTTTGGTTGATCAACGCATAGGCATTGAAAACACTGCCGATAGAGAATGAACAGGCAAGCGCGAGCTTAGCGATTGTTAACTTTTTCTTAGTACAAGTATTCATAGTACAGGGTCTCAAATGTTCAATAGGTTCAATTAACCAATTCCAATATTACACATATATACCATAAATAACACAAATTAACAAACGATGGTAATGAACAAATGTTCAAAATAAAAATGGAAAATGGAAAATGGAAAGTGGAAAGTGGAAAGTGGAAAGTGGAAAGTGGATATAAAACTCCAACCATTAAAAAAGGCCATTGAAGATTAACCTCAATGACCTTTTAGCTTTTAGCTTTTAGCTTTTAGCTTTTAGCTTTTAGCTTTTAGCTTTTAGCTTTTAGCTTTTAGCTTTTAGCTAGAGCCTATAAACCAAACAAACTAACCGCAAAGAACTTTTGCGCAACCGTATTAATAAATACCACTAAAATAATGGCAGGAATGAAAGTACTTAACGAGAAGTTGATGTATTTTTCCACCCATGAACCTTTATACGATTCACTGCCAATACTGAGTTCTTCAGACAATTTTGCTTTTTTCCAGCGGTAGCTAACAAAAATACATAATAAGAATCCGTTTAACGGCAAGATAGTGTCGTAGAAAATATCGTACACTACGTCAAAAAACGATCGAGTACCGCCTGCGTAACTGGTAAATTCAGTGAAAAAGCTCACCATACCAAACGATACCGTAGCAAAAATAGTTAATAAACCTGCTGTAATTAATAGAATAAACAAGGCTTTTTTACGACTGTGCTTTTTCTCTGTCACTAAGTAAGACACAGGTACTTCTAAAATAGACACCAGTGAAGTAATTGCCGCAAAGAAAACTAAAACAAAGAAAAATGTCGCCACAACACTCGCGCCAATGTAGCCAATAGATGCTTGTAAGGCTAAAAATATTTTTGGCAAGAAAGTAAATATAAGTGATACCGAACTATCACTTAATGTTGAAGTATCAATTGCTGGGTCAAACGAGAATACCGCCGGTAAAATCATTAAGCCGGCAGTAAAAGCAACGGCGGTATCGGTAATGGCAACCAATTTAGCCGAGTTAGCAATATTGGTTTGACGATTAATGTACGAGCCGTAAGTAATTAAAATCCCCATACCCAGCGACAATGAAAAGAATGCTTGTGACAAAGCGCCATTGATCACTGTTGGTGTAATTTTAGAAAAATCTGGAATGATGAAAAACTTTAGTCCTGCCATCGCATTATCTAGGGTTAACACAAAAATAACCATCAGCACTAACATTACAAACAGTGTTGGCATTAAGGTTTTAGCCGCCTTTTCAATACCGTCTTTAACGCCGGCAACCAAGATAAAGTTAACAATTGCAGCTACACCTGCCATGGCTAGAAAGATATAGGGACTATTAATAATTTCGCCAAATCCTGCGGGGCTAGCTAAGTAGTCTAGATTACCCGTCACGGTTAAGGCGATATAAGCAAAAATCCATACCGTTAAAACCATGTAAAATACTGCGATCATAAATGGTGTTAATACACCAAATAAACCGGCTACGCTCCAAAGCTTACTACCACCACTTAGTGATTTATAAGCGCCAACAGGCTCTTTTTCTGTTTTACGACCCAGTGCCATTTCGGCGATCATCACTGGCAAACAAACTAAAAATACAAACAAGGCATAAACTAAGAGAAATGCACCACCGCCATTTTTTGCGGCATTAACAGGAAAACCCACTAAGTTACCAATACCAACAGCAGATCCTGCTGCGGCTAAAATAAATCCAATTTTAGAACTAAAGTGTTCTCTTGCTGCGCTCATATTTTTCCTCTTAATTATGATAACTCTTTTTTAATTAGCTGATGCTAGCAAGCTTTTTTCGCAAAGTCTTGTTTGACTCTGTCTCAATAAGCGCCAAAGTGTATGATAATCACTCCATTTGTAACTCAAAACTCGCTTTATGCTTTCTTCTTGCTGTACAAGCCAGAATTCATAATTGACAAAATATTTTGCGCTTCTGCTGAGGCAAATTCTGCCGCTTCATTAAGATCATCAGTACTAATGTTAAGGCTGTTACATAATTGTTCATCAACCGCCTGATCATAGCTAAACTCGTCAGGGTGAGAATCAACCAAGGCTAAGCGTGACGCTAAATACAACACCTTTATATCTTTATTAATTTGAATAGTTTTTGCTTGATTATAATGACGAATCGGCAAAATAATTTTTTCTGGGATCTGCCAAATACTGAGTAGTTCGGCCGAAATATCAGTATAAGTAAAACCTAACTCTTGCTGCTGCAGATCCCATGGCAACTGCTCAGGTGAATATTTTTCACATTGCTGAGCAATTTCAGGGGTAATTTTTGCCACCAATAATTCGCCAAAATTTTGCAATAAGCCAGCCACAAACAAACGCTCAATATCTTTAATATTAGCTTTAATGGCCAAATTTTTTGCCGCTAAGCCCGTAAACACGCTCATCCGCCAATAGCGTTTTAAATCAATCGCTTGATTAGAGAAGTGTTTAAACGCTGATGCAGCGACATCAACCAACATCATGTTATATATCGATTGCGTGCCAATTATGGTGATAGCGCGAGAAATGGTGCTAATTTCTCCAGGAAAGCTATAAATAGCGCTATTGGCAATTTGCAATAAACGCGAGGTCATCGACGGGTCGATGCTAATAACATCGGCAAAATCAGCAATGGCCGAGTTTTCATCGTCCATTAACGCTTTCACTTTAAAACAAGCATCAGGTAATGCGAAAGAGCCATTTGCCCGCAGAGCATAATCATGAGCATTCATATTTTATCTTCTCTCTTGTATTTTTATTAGCGGTAAACCAACCGGTATAACGTTAGTTTATTCGTTTACCTTTTTAATAAGTGTAGCGTGTTAACGCTTTTTGTTCTTTTGCCTTTCACTCTAGCTATTCTAAAATAGGCACACCGCGATCATTAAAAACATTCTCCATAACAACATAGGTATGTGTCTGGGCAACAGCAGGTAGTTCAACAATCACACCAAGAACTTCACGATAGGCTTCCATATTTTCAAATCTAAGCTTTAGTAAATAGTCAAAACCGCCGGCAACCATGTGGCACTCTGCCACTTCTTTAATCGCGACAACTTCATTTTGAAAACGACTAAAAACATCACTGGTGGTTCTGTCAAGGGTCACTTGAATAAAAGCCGACATGCCGTACTTTAATTTAGCAGCATTTAAAAAAGCACCATAGCGGTTAATATAACCTTCTTTTTCTAAGCGCTTCACTCTATCTAAACACGGACTGGCGCTTAAATTAACTTTTTTAGCTAATTCAACATTTGAAATTCGACCATCTTTTTGCAAAGCGTCTAAAATTGTTAGATCAATACGATCTAATGCTCTTGATTTATCCTGAGACATATTCAGTATTTTTTATGGCTAAAGTTTAATTTAACCAAATAAGCTACGGCAAAAATAAGAATAACGCCAGCACATTTTGTTACAGCTTAGATAAAATTCAGCACTAATTTATTTTGTTGATTAAGAAAAAAGGTGTCCTTATGTTATTTAACGGTTCATTAAAAACATCTAACCCAATCCGTCAGGCGATTCGTGATAATTACCGCGCCGACGAAAATACAATATTAGATGAGCTGTTACCTATTGCTGAAATTGGTGTCGATGCCAAATCGAGAGCATGGGAATTTGCTCGCCAATTAGTGGTTAATATTCGTAAAGACCAAGTAGGTAAAGGTGGTGTTGACGCACTTTTAAATGAATTTTCGTTATCTACCGAAGAAGGCGTAGTATTAATGTGTCTTGCTGAAGCCTTATTACGCGTGCCTGATAAGAGCACTGCAGATAGCTTAATTCGCGACAAACTTGCCGACGGAGACTGGGGCGCACATATAGGTAATAGTGATTCTATATTTGTTAACGCTTCATCATGGGGCTTGTTGTTAACCGGTAAACTAGTTAACTACTCTGACACAAAGAAAACCGAACAATTTGGTTTGTTAAAGAAAACCGTTGGTCGATTAGGCGAACCCGTTATTCGTAAAGCAGTGCGTTACGCTATGAAAATTATGGGCACACAATTTGTCATGGGCCACACCATAGATAGCGCTATTGAACGTGCCCAAGAAACTGAAGCCAAAGGTTACACCTATTCTTATGATATGTTAGGTGAAGGTGCTCGCACCATGGCTGATGCCGACCGTTACTTTAATAGCTACATGAGTGCAATAAAAGCTATTGGTAACGCGGCTAACAATAAAGGACCACAACAAAGTCCAGGTATCTCCATTAAGCTTTCAGCGATCCACCCTAGGTATGAATTTTCTCACCGCGAACGTGTCATCGAAGAACTTATTCCGCGCTTGAAAAAGCTTGCTTATGCCGCTAAAGCATACGACATAGGTTTTACGGTTGATGCCGAAGAAGCTAACCGCTTAGACTTATCGTTAGATATTATTGAAGCAGTATTTACCGACTCAGATTTAGATGGCTGGCATGGTTTTGGTATCGCTGTACAAGCCTACCAAAAACGAGCACTGCAGGTTATCGAATGGATCCGCGACTTAACCTTAAAAACCAATCGTAAAATGATGGTGCGTTTGGTTAAAGGCGCCTATTGGGATAGCGAAATTAAAGAAAGCCAAGTTGAAGGTTTCGCCGACTTCCCGGTATTTACCCGCAAGCCCTCAACGGATGTTTCGTATCAAGCCTGTGCTAAGCGTTTACTTGAATATCGCGATAGCATTTACCCACAGTTTGCCACACATAACGCTTATACAGTGGCAACAATTATCGAAATGGCAGACACCACCACAGGTTTTGAATTCCAGCGCTTACACGGCATGGGCGAGTCGTTATACGATCAAGTCGTAACCGGTAAAAAAGTGCCTTGTCGCGTCTATGCACCTGTTGGTAAACATTCCGATTTACTTGCTTATTTAGTACGCAGGCTACTAGAAAACGGCGCCAACTCTTCGTTTGTTAACAACATTGTTGATGAAAACATTCCGGTTGAATCCTTACTTGCTGACCCAGTTGAAGTGGTGCAAGCGTGGCAAAATAAATACAACCCGAACATTCCTCAGTCAATTGACATCTATGGTAGTGAACGTAAAAACTCAAAAGGTATCGACTTAACCGATATTGACGATATTAGTGAAATGCGCGTTACCATTGAAAAACATCAATTAGAGTCGATTGATAAGCCAGAAAAAGACAATATTGAAGCGGTAACCAACCCTGCTAATACCGATGAAGTAGTTGGTTATATTGAGCATATCTCAGCAAGTCAAATGACAGCGTTAGTTGATAGCGCAGAACAAGCCTTTGATACTTGGTCAAATACACCGGTGGGCGAGCGTGCAAACATACTACTAAAAACTGCAGATGCGTTAGAAGCACATCGCGATGAATTAATCGGCTTGTGCATTAAAGAAGCCGGCAAGTCTGTTGGTGATAGTGTTGCGGAAATTAGAGAAGCTGTCGATTTTTGCCGTTATTATGCCGCCAGAGCACAAGCGCTTTTTCATACCAGCGAAATAGCTTCTCGTGGTGTTGTCTTGTGCATTAGCCCTTGGAATTTTCCACTAGCGATTTTCTTAGGCCAAGTCTCTGCTGCAATTGTTACCGGCAATACCGTCATTGCAAAGCCGGCAGAGCAAACCAGTTTAGTTGCTTTACGTACCATCGAATTAATGCAGCAAGTTGGTTTACCTAAAGGCGTAGTTAATGCCGTTATCGCTCGTGGTAAATTAGTGGGCGAAACCATAGTGCCTGATGAACGCATTCAAGCCGTTATGTTTACCGGTTCTACCGAGACAGGCAGTTGGATTTCGCAAAAACTTGCCCAGCGTCAAGGTGAGCCTGTGCCGCTAATTGCCGAAACCGGTGGTCAAAACTGTATGATAGTTGACTCTACCGCCCTACCCGAGCAAGTGGTTGACGATGTTATCACTTCTGGCTTTCAAAGTGCGGGTCAACGCTGCTCGGCATTACGGGTATTATTTTTACAAGACGATGTCGCCGATAAAATCATCACGATGATCAAAGGCGCGATGCAAGAGCTAACCGTTGGTGACCCAGCGTGGTTAACCAGCGATGTTGGCCCCGTGATTGATAAAAAAGCCCTCAATGCTTTAAACCAACATGTTGACTATTTAAACGATAAAGCGATTTTGCATTACAGCTGTGATACTTCCACCATCAAGGGCGATGCTCATAACTTCTTTGCGCCACGCCTTTATGAAATTGAGCACTTGTCATTATTGAAAAAAGAAGTGTTTGGTCCGATTGTGCATATCGTACGTTATCAAGCCAACCAACTTGAGCAAGTTATCGAACAAGTTAATGGCACCGGTTTTGGTTTAACTATGGGTATTCATACCCGTATTGAAGAAAAAAGCCGATACTTAGCCGCTCGTTCGCGTGCCGGTAATGTCTATGTTAACCGCAATATGATTGGCGCAGTTGTTGGGGTGCAACCTTTTGGTGGTCGAGGGCTTTCTGGTACCGGTCCAAAAGCTGGTGGGCCACAATATTTAACGACGCTTGTTAAAGAGAAAACTAGCTATCAAGATACACCATTGTCTGAAGCAGAGCATAGTCAATTGTTAGCGGATATTGAACAAGCAAAAGGCAATAGTGCAACGATTAATACGACAGCAAGCTTAGCCAAACAAAGCGAAGTACCGTGGTCTTTTGTACCGCTAAATAATAAGCTGTCTATTTTGCGTCAATTGTTAGCGAGTTTAGCTTCAAATAAAGTGGTTATTGCTCAAGAAGCGCAGTTACCACAAGTGCTGCAAGAAGTGCGTAGTCAGTTATTAGTGATTGAAAAAACACTAGCAACACCAAAAGTACTGCCAGGGCCGACAGGCGAGTCTAATATTTTATATTTAGAGTCTCGTGGCACATTAGCCTGTATTCGTTGTCAGCAAACCAGCTTCAGCTTTTGGCTAAACGCACTCTTTTCAGCGCTAGCAAGCGGCAATTGCTTAATTGCTGTGGTGGATAAAGCTTTTGCACAAGAAACGCAAACCATTGCCAATTTATTGAAAGAATTAGGGTTGCCTGAAGGTGTATTCCAAGTCACTGGGCTTAATAATATCGAGCATGTTCTAAACGCGCCAAGTTTAGCTGGTACCATTATTGAGCAAACCAGCCCATTTAAACGTTTTTCTGGCGAGCTTATTGCCGCGCGCAGCGGTGCAATTTTGCCTCTATTAACAAACATTAATAAGCAGGATTTATTTGAGCGTTTAACGACAGAGAAAACCATTACCATAGATACAACAGCAGCGGGTGGTAATGCCTCACTAATGACAATGGAGTCGAATGTTAGTTAGCAAACGACGAACATCACTTTAAAAACAAAAAACGAGCAATAAATTGCTCGTTTTTTTATTTTTTAGCCAATCTTTTAACTTGTAGCTTTTAACTTTTCACTTATAGCTTTTCACTTTTAGCTTTTCACTTTTAGCTTTTAGCTTTTAGCTTTTAGCTTTTAGCTTTTAAAACGCTAATTTTTATCTTTGCGATAATAACAAATAATCGTCAGTATCTTTGGCCGGCATAGGTTTAGCAAAATAGTAACCTTGCCCGTAAATACAATCCATACGTGTTAAAAACTGAGCATCGTCTAAGTTTTCTATGCCTTCACCAATCGTGGCCATTTGCAAGTTAGTCGCTAAATCGACAATGGTTTTTATAATGGCGCGGTGACTGCGATCTTGATTAATATTATTGATAAATGAGCGGTCTATTTTGAGCACATCAATCGGAAAGCGATGTAAATAACTTAAACTTGAATAGCCGGTACCAAAGTCATCCAACAGAATTTTAACGCCAAGCTTTTTCAGTGCTTGCATGTTTTTCAGTACCATTTCGCTATTTTCAAGTAAAGCACGTTCAGTTAGTTCAACTCGAAGATTACTGGCGGAAACACCGGTTTTTTCAATTATCGCTTTAACATCTTCGACTAAGGATGAACTAAAAAAGTGATTACAAAATAAATTACAACTCACGTATAAGTCGTGACGCCCAAGGCTTTCTTGCCAGTGCTTTAGCTGCAAACAAGACTTTTCTAATATTTGCATATCAATTGCCATCACTAGGCCGGTCTCTTCCGCTAATGGAATAAACTCATTCGGATATACAAAGCCGCGTTTGCTGCTATTCCAACGCGCTAACGCTTCAAAACCAACCGCTCTTTGGTTGGTAAGATTGATAATTGGCTGAAAATACGGGATAAATTCTTGTAGAGCGATTGCTTCACGTAAGTCGGTTTCGAGTTTTAACGCATTTTGCACTTTTTTATGCATACTCGAATCAAAAACTTCATAACGCCCTTTGCCTTTATCTTTAGCATGATACATCGCGGTATCGGCATCACGCAGCATAATATCGGCTGAATTATAACGGTCGTCACTAAATAACAAACCGATACTGGTACCAATAAATACCGACTGCTTTTCGACATCAAATGGCGTTTGTAAAAGCTCAGTAATACGCTGGGCAACATCAAAAGCTTCGCGCTTTGACTCTAAATCTTCAATTAAAATAACAAACTCGTCTCCCCCTAAACGGGCAACGGTATCTTTATCTCGCACTATTTTTGTTAACTCTCGCGATACGATACGCAAAAGTTGATCGCCAGCGTGATGTCCTAAGCTATCATTAACCACCTTAAAGCGATCAAGATCTAAAAATAATACCGCAAAATTGAATTCTGGCTTTCTGCGTCGACATGCTATGGCATGATCTAATAAATCGAGGAAAATCGTACGGTTAGGTAAGCCGGTTAAACTATCATGTGAAGCCGCGTGTTTTAATTGCTCTTCCGCCTGCTTTCTTTGTTTAATTTCTTCTTCAAGTGCTGCTGTTCGGTATTTAACCTGCTGCTCAAGTAAATCATGAGAGCGGCGCTCTACATCAAGCGCATCGCGTCGTTTAATCGCAATAGCCACATGATGAGCAACAAAGTTAAGCAACTCAGCATCTTGTACATTATAGCTTATGTCTTTTCGGTAGCTTTGAATGACCATAGCACCGATAGTGTCGTCCCCTTGTCGAAGCGGTACCCCAATCCATGAGTTCGTTTCAGGCTGTGGCAAGTGCGCCTCACCTTGCTCGTATAACGCAAACATCTCTTCGTAGGACAACAGCAGGGTTTTGCCTTTTCTTATGACAAGATCAGAAAAGCTATTGCCAAACTTACGCGGCGCGTAGTCTTGTGGTGTTTCAAGTGCATTTTGATCGACATAATAGACATAAGACAACATTTTTTTGTCTGGACTAAATTTCACAATGAAAAAGTTAGCAGCATTAATAAGCTGACCAACGATGTTGTGAACCTGTCGATAAAATTCATCGATATTTATAGCTGCATCGTTGGTGAGCTCTGAGATGCGATACAAAGATTCTTGCAACAATTCTGACTTTTCTCGATCTCGAATTTGCTGCATTAATTCGCGCGTTCTAGCATCGACCGCTTTTTGCAAACGGTCTCGGTCTTGTAGCCTAACCATCGCTGTGACGATATGCTGGGCGGTGTAGGTAAGCAGCTCTAAATCTTGATCGTTGTAACGATTATTATCGTCATAGCTTTGCACCGCCATCACGCCAATCACAAAGCCGTCGTTCATTAACGGCACGCCTAACCAATCAGTACCTTGAGTGCCTATGCCGGAAATTAACTCTTTTTGATGCAGTAAATCGATTAACGATGGGGTGGCTAACAGTGGTTGTGCTGACTCAATAATAAGGTGAGTTAATGAGCCATCAAAGTCGTGATAAGAAAAAATACCGTCTGGTTTTTCATCTTTTTGGTCAACATGATATACAAATTCAAGCGTAGATAAGGTTTGATCGTACATGACGATATAAAAATTTTCCGCCACCATTAAGGAGCAAATTACACCATGCACCTGTGCAAAAAAAGCATTTAAATCTGCACAACTGTTCGATAACTGGTTTAATTTAAAAAGTGCGGTATAGCGATCTTGTAGGCTTTGATATTTTTCTGCTAAAGACAAACTACTGTTGGGATCAAAAGCGTGTTGACTCTTATTTTCACTAATAATATCTTTTAAAGGTGACTTCATAGGCAAAAAACCAACAACTCCTTATAAAACAGCTAATTAAAAAATTTTTATTTAAAATAAATAGTAAAATAATACGCAGATGAGCATTTAACTATAAAGTAAAATGCTCGTATTTAGAATAAGTTTATTGAACAAATTTACAACACCATAGTGATTACTGCTCACTAAGTCGTTCTTTTCTTTGACGTTCTTTTTCTTCAACTTTTGCTTTATTGCCACACACTAAATCTTGCTTAGCGTCACGGTAGTAACGTAATTCAACGCAGTCTTTTTGATAACGTCGTTCAAGCTCACTTCGTATAACAATATTGCCACGAGCTTGTTCCATTTGTCTTTTAAGTATTTTACATTGCTGCAATTCTTCGGCGGCAACAGTTACATTTTCACAAGGGTCTTCTTTTAAAGCACAACCAGAAAGCGTGATAGCTGAACATAGAGATACAAATAGGAGAGGTTTCATAGAGTCACTTATATTATTTATCATTTCCTTTATTTCTCGATTATAACGAGGTAAAAGCTTAGGCGATAGCTTTAGTTTTTGTTCTTTTAAACTTTATCGCTGTAATTTATAAGCCTTTTCTTTGAGCGCATTTTGCTAATTCAATTTTACCGACTAAAATTAGTGGCAGTGACAGAACCATAAAAAGAATTCAGGCTTACCATGAAAGTTCACGTTGTCGATTATTTAGCCCAAGACGCACCCAAACGCTTTGTTGAAAGTTTAAAAAGTTCAGGCTTTGGTGTGCTTATTAACCACCCTATTCCGCAAAACCTAGTAGATTCGATCTATCGAGATTGGTACACATTTTTTCACCGAGAAAGTAAACATGACTATGCCTTTGACGTTGAAAAGCAAGACGGTTTTTTTTCCTGTCAAATATCAGAAACGGCAAAAGGTCATCAAGTTAAAGACATTAAAGAGTATTATCATGTTTACCCCTGGGGCCGTATTCCTGACGAGTTAAGCGACGATATTTTATCTTATTACCAACTTGCCTCAGAGCTAGCGCAAGAACTGCTAACTTGGGTTGAAGCGCATAGCCCTGCCGATGTTGCCATTGGCTATTCAGAGCCGTTAGCTAATATGATAAAAAACACACCAAATACGCTGTTGCGCGTATTGCATTATCCGCCACTGACCGGCGAAGAAGAGCCAGGTGCTATTCGAGCTGCTGCCCATGAAGATATTAATTTACTGACTATCTTACCCGCGGCTAACGAACCCGGTTTACAAGTTCAAGCACCTGACGGTTCATGGCTCGATGTGCCAGCTGATTTTGGTCATTTAATTATTAATATTGGTGACATGTTACAAGAAGCATCTGGTGGCTACTTTCCATCGACATCACACAGAGTGATGAACCCGACTGGCGACGCAGCAAAAAAACCAAGAATTTCACTGCCGCTATTTTTGCATCCAAGAAGTGAAGTGGTGTTATCTGAAAAACACACCCAAGCGAGTTACTTATTAGAGCGACTAAAAGAATTAGGCGTCAAATAAGTTAAAGTATTTAAATCACACGTTTTACCAAGTTGAAAATGAAAAAGCCATCAAAATTGATGGCTTTTTATTGCGCTTAACATTTCATTATTAAGCTTTTTGTTCAGTCACCACTTTGTGACCAAAAAATCCTTTAATTGCATTAATTAAACGTCGCATTTGCTTTTTAATATCTTCAATAATCACATATAAACTTGGGATCAAGCCTAAAGTCACAATGGTCGCAAATAACACGCCAAAAGCTAAAGATACCGCCATAGGAATAACGATTTTAGCCTGCATGCTGGTTTCAAAAAATACAATAGGTACTAAGCCCATAAAGGTTGTAATAGACGTTAACATGATCGCTCTAAAGCGTTTAGTACCTGCATATACCACCGCTTTTTTGAGCGGTATGCCTGCTTTTCTGGCGTTGTTAACATAGTCCACCATCACCAGCGAGTCGTTCACCACCACACCTGCGGCAGCTAAAATACCAAAGACTGATAAGGCGTTTAAATCCATACCTAAGATCAAATGCCCAAACACGGCGCCAATGACACCAAACGGAATAACCACCATGATCATCATCGCTTGTGAATACGATTTTAACGGTATCGCCAAGAGTGAGAAAATAACCATTAACGAGATGGCAAAATCTCTTAACTGATCATTGGCACTATCAAGCTCTTCTTGAATACGACCAGAAACCTCACTTTTCACTAGCGGATATTGACGTAACAACTCAGGAATAAAGTTATCGCGAATATCTTTGGCTACTTCAAATGGCTCAACTTGGTCTGCGTCGACACTTGCCCAAACGTTAATAGTACGATTACCATTTTCTCGGCGAATACGAGTTACGCCATCGGTTAAGTGAATATTCGCCAGTTCAGACAAGGGTAATTCAGCACCATTTGGCGCTTGGATCATCACTTCGTCAACATGGCCAATCGAGCTGCGTTGCCCTTCAGGATAACGCACCATCACTTTAATTTCTTCGGTATCACGTAAAATGCGTTGTGCTTCTAGCCCATAAAAGCTGTGGTTAACTTGCGAGGCAACATCAGCCAAGGTCAACCCTAAACTATACGCCAAAGGTTTTAGTTCAAACTGCACTTCTTTGGCACTGGTTTGACGACTATCATTCACATCGCCGACACCTTTCAAGGTATTAAGCTTGGCTTTCAATTCTTTAGCCGCCGCTAGCAGCTGAGCGTCATTTTTACTTTCTAAACGAAAAGCAATATCACCATCTTCACGGCCACCACCAAACAAGTTGTCGTCGATAGAAAACGATTTCACCCCAGGTAATGTTGGGATCGCTTTACGCCATAAATCAGCTAATGCAAAGGTGTCCATCGCACGCACTTCAGGTTCAACAAGTTTCACCATAATACGTGCACTAGTGCGACTGCGTAGATCTACCTGCATATCAGCGATCATAGGTTTGCCATGCTCTTGCACTATGTCTTTATCGACTTGATATAAAATTTTCTCTACCGTTAGCACAGTATCTAAGGTTGATTGCTCGGACGCATCGACATTCATTTCAATACTGACACGTGGAAAATCGTGGGGAATTTTAGGCTGACCAACAAAACGAATTAAACCTCCGCTGAATAAGCCGGCACTTAATAACATGATGCTAATAAAAAACATCAAGACACCGTATCGATACTTAATACACACTTCTAATGAAGGGCGATAGACATTTTCGATAACGTGTTTTAAGCCTCGATCTACCGCAGCGCGTAATCGGTCAAGTGGGTTATTAGCATTAAACTTTTTCACTTTCATATTTGCCAAATGCGCTGGCAGAATAAGCTTTGATTCAATTAATGAAAAGATCAGACAAAAAATGACGACAAAACCAATTGACTGACCAAAGGCCGAGGAAGGCCCGTCATCTAACGCTAGCGGTACAAATACGGCGATTGTTGTCAGTACGCCAAAGGTCGCTGGCATAGCAACACGTTTTACCCCGCGAATAACATTTTCGGTACTGTGACCATGCTCTTCAATTTCATCGTGGGCACTTTCCCCCATGACGATGGCATCATCAACGACAATGCCGAGTACTAAAATAAAGGCAAATAAGCTGGTCACATTAATGGTGACGTTAACAAATTCCATTGGCATCATCAGTAATGTCCCAAGGAAACACACTGGCAAGCCCATCATTACCCAAAATGCTAAGCGAATGCGTAAGAACAACGCCAGCATTAAGAACACTAATAAACCACCACTGATCATGTTGTCGATCATCATGTTCAATCGACCTTCAACGTAGTAGGTAAAATCCACCCAGTTTTCTAATTGTACGCCCTCAGGTAAGGCCGCATTTTTTTCTGCCACATATTTATTGATGACATTGGCAACATCGGTCATGCTTTGATTGTCAGCCGCGCCAATAAAAAGTGTGACGGAGTTTTTGCCGTTAAATTTTGAATACTGTAAGCCTTCTTCAAAGCCGTCATTAATGGTTGCAATTTCACCTAACAGTATTTTACTGCCATCCGCTAAGGTAATAACTGGAATACGTTCAAATTCATGGCCACGATAGGCTTGATTTTCAACACGTAAATTAATATAGCCATTTTCAGCGCGAATTTGTCCTGCTGACATATTGCGTGAATAATTGCGTACCGCGTTGGCAACGTCATTAAAACTTAGGTTGAACTCGCGTAGTTTATCTTTACTAACTTCAACTGAGATTTCATAGCCTAAACCACTGAAAAATTCAGAGACATTAATCAGCGGTAATTGCTGAATTTCATCATGAATTCTGCGGCCTAATTCTTTCAGCTCAACATTATCCATATCGCCATAAAGGCTGATATACATAACTTCTTGACGGTATTGTTCACGTTCAACTTTTAAACGTTCCATACCATCAGGAAAGGTTGGAATCGAGTCGATTTGTGTTTTGACTTCTTCTAAGACAATTTGCGGGTCGTAGGCTTCATCAACACGAAACCAACCATTTGAGTAACCACGGTTTGAATAGGTAATAACGCGCTCTAAGCCTTGAACTGACTCTAACGCTTCTTCGATTTTAATGGTAATGCCTTCTTCCACTTCTTGTGGCGCAGCACCCGGATATGGCGCAGCAAAAGAAATCCAATTACTTTTTACCTGCGGAAACATTTGTTTGTTGATCGTTTGCGCGGTTAAAAAGCCCGCCACTAAAATGAAAATCATTAATAAATTTGCCGCAACACTGTTGCGTGCAAACCATGCGATTAAACCTTTATTAGTATCGTCCATCGCTTAATCCTCAATCGTTGCGGCAAGCTGAGTTTCGACAGATTCTAAATCGCTTTCAATAGCGTCATCGCTTGGCAACGCTAACTGCATACCTTCTATTGGATAATCTAAGGCAGAAATGATTAATTGGTCACCTTCAGCAAGTCCGTTAGAGACGATCACATTAGCACCATCTTGGCGAACAATTTCAATTGGCATGTACTTTAATTTAAGCTCACTGTCCAATATAGCCACAGCATTATTGACCACCAAATGACGAGGGATAATGGCAGCTTGGTCTAATCGTTGGCCAAGAATATCTGCGGTAACATATGAACCAAAACGTAACGGAGTTACTGAATTTTCAGATGCTTGCAAACGGTAAGGATCGTCAACTTGCGCAACCAAATAACTCATTCTGCTTTGGTTATCTACAACACCTTCACCGCGCGCAATATGCGCAGACCACTGCATTTTTTCGCCCGCATAAGTGCCATTAAGTAAAACTTGCGAGTCTTTACCTTGGTCAATTAAAAACTTAAGTTGCTTATCTGCAACAGGTAGTCGCACTTCAGCAATCGAGGTACCTAGTACTTTACCGATAGGGCTGCCAATGGCGACAAAAGAGCCTAACCCGACATTTCTGCTTTCGATCATCGCGTCATAAGGCGCTCTAATTTCAGTGCGTTCTAAATTGCGTTTGGCGCGTAAAACTGAAGCTTGCGCTGCTTTTACTCGCGCTATTTCTTGTGCTAATTGCGGTTTACGTAAACTTAATTCTGTCGGTGATGAATGTGAAATGCGCTCCCATTCACGCTCGGCAACCTTACCTTGCGCACGCTCTGTTTCTAATGCCGCGCGCGCTGACGCCATGTTTGCTTGTGCATCAATTAATGCGGCTTCGTAATCGTTAGGATCTATGCGTGCTAACAGCTGGTCTTTTTTGATAAAACCACCACGGACAAAAGTGTCTGACAGTTCAACTACTTGACCGCTAATTTGCGCGACTAATTCAGTTTCATATTTCGGTTTTACTAAGCCATACGACTCAACTTCTAACACCATAGGTTCAACTGAAATAGTTTCAACCGCAACAATAGGGGTATTATCTACAGGAGCTTTTTCTTCAGGTGGTTTCTTCAGGCTTTGAAAGCCAATAAATGAAACGACACCGGCAGCGAGGATTACAATAGGTACTATTATTTGTTTTTTCCGTGACACAGTTCTGTCCTCAATGGAATGGATGTGATTTTTGTAACATCTTGTCAATTACTACATAGGATAACCAAAAATATGTATCGATAATCAACAAAGTTGTAAATGCTTATTACAAAATTCACACCGACTTCACCAAAGTAAAGAAAAAACGTTAGTGAAGCCACGTTTATTCTTTATAAAACAATGAGATGAGATATAAATTAAATTAGGTATTTTTTGAAACAACAAAAAGTTGAATCAACCGACAGAAAGTCAGTTGGTTTTTTTCGCCACTTTTTATACTTTTATAAAAATTTTTCGGCTATATAGCCAATATAATATAAGCCATTGAATGAGCAAAATGGCAACAATATGTGCTAATGGCTGAAATTGAGTTGGCATCGCTGTGATCACACCACCAAATAAGCTGTTGGCACTAAATTTCCAGTCGATAAGGCTAGTACCTAAATAGGCAACAATTGAGTTGGTGCCAATGACGGCGAAAACCCATGCCCACCGAGTAATATTGAGCACATCAATTATCCAATAAAACAGTGCCAGCAATAAAATACTATAGCCACAAGTTAGCAGCACAAATGAACTGGACCATAGCGTTTTATTGATCGGTAAAACGACTCCCCAACCATAAGCTAGTAGCAATAAAATAAGGGCACTGCCAACTAAGTGCGATAGTAATTTTTTAGGTTGTTGCTGATATTTAATTAAATGTCGGCCAACAAAAACACCGGCAAGTGCATTAACTATAGAGCCTAGGTTCGACAGCAGTCCTTCGGGGTCAATTAGCGTGTTTTGATAGGTAATGCCCGGTAATAAAGTTTGATCGAACCACGCATTAATTGCTCCGTTTGCGCTGAAATCACCACCACCATAACTGCCCAAAGTTACTGTAGTTTGTATTAACCAATAACCAAGTAATAACCCTATGGCTACCCACCATTGGCTACGAATACTGGTATACCATACCAACATCACCGCCACATACCAGGCAAGACCAATTCGGCCAAGCACACTTGCAAAGCGAATTTCATCAATGCTTGCAGGCATTCCGCCGCCCCAGCCATGGTTGTAAACAATCCCGAGTAAAACTAATAACGCCAATCGCTTGTGGGCATGCCTTAACTTTTGTTTACCTTGAATTGGCGAATAGGCAGACATAGGTTTTGCTGCCAACCCTATGCTGACACCCGATAAAAATATAAACAGTGGGAAAATCAAATCATAGGCAGTAAAACCATGCCAGCTGGTATGCTGCATCTGCTCGGCAAAGACAGTTAAAAATCCCCAGCCAGTGATCAAATAAAGTGCGGCAAATACGCCTTCGGCACCTAGAATCCAAAACATATCAAATCCACGAAGTGCGTCGATGGATAACAACCGTTTTTTATTTGATGACGATGAAGCTAATTGCGGCATATTTTTAACCTAACTTTTGGTGATTTAATCCGCATAATAAACTATCACCCAACAAAAAGACAGCGCTGTCAAAAACTCCGGTTCAACTAAATAGTCGCCAATGTAAACAACAAACACATTTTGTTATGATTTATTCGATTGAATTACTTGAGTTCCGCGCACATGCCCGACACAATCATGTTAACCAAGGAGCTTTTATGCTAAGTAAGATCAGTCAATTTTTGCAAAACTTGAATCAAGAAAATTCTGATGAAGACGAAAAGTTTTCACTGGAAGTCGCTTGTACTGTGTTGTTATGCGAAGTGATGCGAGCAGACGATCATTTAAGTGATAGCGAGCAAAAAATGCTACAAACACTTATTAGTCAGCATTTTTCTTTGCAAGCAAGTGAAGTGAAAGAAATCATCGAACAAGCCTTTGAACATAGCGAACAAGCAACTGACTTTTATCAATTCACCTCAAAAATTAATAGTCACTATAGTATTTCACAGCGCATGACCATTGTTGAATTACTGTGGAAAATAGCGCTGGCAGACGGCAAAATTGCGAGCATTGAAGAACATACCATACGCCGAATTGCCGACTTACTTCACCTGCGCCACAGCGAATATATCGCCACTAAAACACAAGCAATTAGCCATCAAAGTGACTGATTATTGGTTATGCCAATAAAAGAGAATAAAGTAACAGAACAAAAAGCAATTGTGCGATATAATTGCGCCTTATTTCAAAACCACCCTTTTAGAGTAATTCATGGCTGATATTGGCAAATTCAATACCCTTTCAATTATCGCAATAACCGATAACGGTGCCTATTTAGACGCAGGCGAATTAGGCGAAATACTGTTGCCAAATCGCTACGTGCCGCAAGATTGTGATGTTGACCAACAGGTTAAGGTATTTATCTATGCGGATTCTGCCGACCGTTTAGTTGCCACCACAGAGCAGCCTTTTGCGCAGGTTGATCAGTTTGCCTCGCTAAAAGTGGCGCAAGTCAATAAAATGGGCGCCTTTTTAGATTGGGGTTTGAAAAAAGACTTACTCGTCCCATACAACCAACAGCACAGTAAAATGGAAGTCGGTAAATATTACTTGGTGAGAATTTACCTTGATGAGCGCACCGAGCGTATTGTTGGTTCAAGCAAAATTGATAAATTTATTGATATTTGGCCGGCCGACTATAATGAAGGAGACAAAGTTGAGCTTATTATTGGTGGTAAAACCGACTTAGGCTTTAAAGCTATTATTAACGATAAGCATTGGGGTTTGTTATACGACAGTGAAATTTTTCAACCATTGCGCATCGGTAAAAAAGTCACTGGCTATATTAAAAAAATGCGTGAAGACGGCCGCATTGATTTAATTTTAACGCGTGGCGGCAAAGGTAAAGTGATTGATTTTAGTGATAAACTTATCAGTCATTTAGAAGAAAACAATGGCTTTAGTCCATTACATGATAAAAGCTCGCCAGAGCTCATTAAACGAACTTTAGGGGTGAGTAAAAAAACCTTTAAAGCAACTGTGGGTAACTTACTCAAAAAAGGCAAAGTTAAAATTGAAAAAGGCGGCATTCGCCTAAATTAACTTGTCTTGAATTTAATTAAAGATTGGCAACTTAGTCATTGATAATCTTCTTTGACATAATGTCAGCTATGGCTTGGTTGACTTTTATTAATGTCTCTGGATATTTAGCTAAATAGCGTTTACTAATATAAATACCAAAATCTTTTTCTAATTCAACAAACTTCTTAAATTTATTAGGGGCAATGCCTGCCTCTTTTATCGCATCTTCAAACACAAGTTCCGCAATAAATGCGGCGTCAATGTAACGTCGCGCTAGCATTTCAGGCAGTTTTTTTGTTTCCATAACCGGTTGCACAAAGTAGTCATTACTAATCAGCCATTTGTGCGTATTGGCATTGAAGTGCGTGCTCACTTTTGCCCGCAATTTAAAGTGCTCTTGCAATGGTGTTAACGATGAATTCTTTAAGGTATACCAACACCAACGATTGATAAACAAAGGCTCACTGAAGACAGCAATTTTATCCCGCTCAGCATTTTGGCTAGCAAGCAAAAATGCTGAGCCTTTATCTCGCTTAATTTCATCAACGACTTTAGCGTAGTTAGGGTAAATGTGGTAATTGACTGCTATACCCGCTTTTTCAAAAACTTGATTTGCTAGTTCAATACCTATGCCAACAATTTTATCTGATTTTTTTTCGGTATATGGCGGGAAGTTAGGGACTAAAACGACAATCGATTGTTGGGCATACGCAGTAAATATAATGCTATTACACACCCAAAAGAAGCTAATCAATTTCATCTGTCGAAAAAAATTAGTCAAATTCTGCCCCCTTAATGTTATTTACTTCTCAAAAGCGTTGTTAATAACACCTTTTAGTAAATAATAGAACAAAGCACCATAAAATGGTGCTTTGTTTGGGTTTTATTTAAGGTTGTTAACCGTTTGATATTAACAAGCCTTAGTGTTTCTTAAAAGCTGCCTCGTACACCTAAGCTAAAGTTTCGCCCTGGTAACGGTGCATCGTCTTTTAAGAAAGACGAGTGTACTCTCGCTTCTGTATCAAGCAGGTTTTCAGCTTTCATAAACACAACAAAGTCGTTACCAATTCCATCAAGATAATAATTAAAGTTAACATCCACTAGGCTATAACCGTCGGTTTCTGTTTCGTAACTGGCAATGTCATCTTGGTCGAAATAGTGGCTAACACTTAATTGGCCTGAGTAATTGTTACCTACATATTCAAGCTCGGCGCCTAAACGCATTGGCGGTGTGCGCGGTAAACTGTCACCATCAACGAGTTCAGCGTTTATATAGTCAGCAAAAACCGACGTTTTTAAAGATGTCGATACTTGATAGGCAAACTCAGCTTCAAACCCGTATAAACGTGCATCTGCTTGTTGATAAATATAGACAGGTAAACCATGCTCTTCGTCGGTAAGACCGTGTTCATGGCCGTGATCACCTTCGAAAAATAGCCCAGTATTTTCTTGATAATAGTAATCGTTAATGCGGTTATAAAAAGCACTGATCACAAAACCAAAGTCACCTTCAAATTTACGCCATGTTAAATCAACATTATAAGAACTTTCGATTTCAGGTAATTGCTCATTTAACTCAAGGTGTGCATCTTCGCCTTCACCATGAATTTGGTAGATAGCGCCAATTTCATAACTATTGGTACCGATGTGCTCGCCATTTGAAAACAGCTCACTCGCTGAAGGTGCGCGCTGTGAAAATGCAAATGACAGACCCAAATTGTAGCCTTCTTGGTAATCCCAAACAGCGCCAACAGAAGCACTAATAGGGGTAAACGATAACGTTTCTAATGCATGCTCTTCATGCTCGTGGTCATGGTCGTGTTCGTCAACAGAAAGTTCTTTAGCACTTAATTCAACGTCTTCAATACGTGCACCAAGTTGCAGCAATACATCACCGTAGTGCTTTTCTTCTAACCACGCGAGCGCTAATGCAGTAGTAGTTGACGGCGGCGTGAACGCTTCTGCGCCAATCGCTTCAAAGTCACTTTCTTTAAAATGTAAACTCCACGCGCCTTTCCAGCCCATGTAATTTTTATGGTATGCATCGGCACGCACTTCCAGCATATCGTTGTTGAACTCAGTGCCAACCACGCCATGCTCAATTTCTTTGTGCTGATAATCGGTATACGCTAATTTAGTTGCCAGTCGGTTGATAAACTGATCTTCAAAGGTTAAATCACTTAATATTTGAAAACGTTGTTGGGTAAGATCGGCGTAAACGGCTTCTTCTTCCTCTTCATGATCATCATCACCTTCATGTAAATCATGTTCATGCTCGTCATCAGCGTGTTCATGCCCTGGTACGCCATATTCACGTTTAAGTAGCCCGTAAGAAAAACCAACATAACCATTATCAAGTAAGTAGCTACTACCGACAGTAAAACCAGACGATTTTGACGCACTATTAGCTAGTGTACCTTTTTCTTCATGGTGCTCTTCTTCGTGATCTTCCTCGTGGTCATCTTCATCATGATGGTCTTCATCTTCAACACTTGCATAACCAGGAATGCTGTAGTCGTCGGCGTCACGCCAAAAACCATCTAAATGAAAGGCAACCTTGCCAGCACCTGTATTAAGGTTAAACGATGCTTCATTTTCATTAGCAACGCTATTATGCTGTAAAACATAGTCAAATTGATTCTCGGTTGATGTTGGTACACGCTCATCAACCACGTTTACTACACCACCAATCGCGCCGCTGCCGTAAAATAATGTCGCAGGGCCTCTTAATACTTCAACTTGGGTTGCAGTACTTGTTTCAGTAGATACTGAGTGATCAGAGCCAACACGAGAAGCGTCGCCAACATCTAAACCATTTTGCGTTATTAGTACGCGCGGACCATCTAAACCACGAATGATTGGGCTACTGGCTACCGGGCCGTAATAAGTAGAATGCACGCCCACTTCATTTTTTAAGGTTTCACCTAAAGTGGATGCATGTTTTAATTTTAAATCATCACCCGACAAAACATTAACAGGGATAGCCGACTCAATAGTAGATGAATGCAATGGCGTTGCGTAAACGTCTAAAATTTCAAGTACTGTTGGTTTAAGCACTAAAGACAAGCCTTCAACATTGTCTTCACCTACATTTACGTCAAAATTATTGTGGCTAAAGTTGTTTGCACTTAAATGAAGTTCAAACTCACCAGCAGGCAAGTTTTCAAGCATAAAGTTACCTTGCTCGTCGGTTATTGCTTGGCGCTTTTTATTCGCGACTTTAACCACAGCATTGGCGATAGGAGAGCCCATTGGGTTGACCACTTGGCCCGAAATATTTTGGGCAACAGCGTTACCGGCAATTAAAAAAGTTGAGCAGCAAAGACTGATACCTACAGCCGTAGATATTTTATTTAGTTTCATGTTTTATTTTCCAAAAATTTAAAGAGATTTATGCCTAAGGCATTTAACGTTAAAAAATTAGAAAATCGGTGGGGCTCTAAGCGGCGGCGTGTGAAATTTATCGGCTGAAAAAACTACATAAATATCATTAACTTTATACAAAAAATTAACAATTTTAGTTTGTACTAACGGTTCAAGAGTAAGCGTTGGCAGATCAATGTTACTTTGACACAATTGACATTGATAATGCTCTACTTGATTTTCCAGCTTATCGGCATGAAGTGTATGTGTAAAAACAAGCGACAACCACAAAAACAGCATCATAAGTGCTGTTTTTCTATTAACGATGTGCTGACCTACACTAGATAGGTTACGCAAGTGGCTATCTCTATTCATGGAGCGTGATAATATAACAAAAGTATTTTTATCACAACGCCAGTTACACATTTAAAACAATCCCTACGCCTGCCACGTGTCAGTTACTCTTAACTATCTGCGCTTGAAAATTAATTTTAACAAGTGATACTGCCGCTAACCTTTTGTTAAAAGGTTTAAAAAGTATAAAGGGATATAACAAATGAAATGCACTTTCAATAAAATTACACTTATTCTACTCGCTTGCTCACTGCCAGCCCAAGCTGACAACTTCTCTGCCAAACGCGCAGGCCAAGGCTTTACCGCTATCACCCAAGACTTTACCGCTTCGATTAGCAACCCAGCCTTATTGACAAAATATGATAACGACGATGATGTCTATTTTGCCCTTAACATCGGCATTCTTGGGGCTGATGAACACGATGTTATCGATACAAGTGAAAACATCGCCGATAACCTAGATACACTAGAAGATGGCATTAACGCAATTGATGAGATTCCCGTTGGCGACTTACCGGAATATGTTGAACAATTGAATCAACAAATTGACGGTATTGTTAACGACCTAAATACCATCGACAATAAAATAGTAAAAGGTAACGGTGGTATTAATGCGCAAATTATCGTGCCGAATCAATATCTAAGTTTTGGCATGTTTGCTAATCAATATGGACGAATCGGCATTGCTGCTGATTATGACCAAAATGATGAGCAAATTATGCGCTCTGCGATATTAAATGGCGAGTTCAATGCTGACGAGTTACAGTCACAAGCGTTAGGTGTTGGTTACTCAGTCACCGAAGCGGGTTTTATGCTTGGCTATCAAGCAATCAATCATGCCAATTATGAATTAAGTATTGGCACCAAATTAAAATACCAACGCTTAGATTTGTTTTACAACCGCATTAACATTGCCAATTTTGACGATGATGAATTTGATTTAACCGACGATGAATATTTAACTGACGACGACGGCACGAATGTTGATATTGGTATGTACACCGTATGGGGGGATGAGCGTCAGTGGCACTTCGCCTTAGTGGCAAATAACCTGCTTGACCAACAAGTGAGTTTAATTGAACAAGACTTAACCTTTAACCTTGATACCACAATAACGGCAGGCCTAAGTTATCAAAACGATTGGCTAACCGTTGCCACCGAGGTTGACTTAACCGAGCGCGAACATTTTAAAGAGTTAACCGCGTCAAAATATGCAGCCATAGGTATCGAGCTAAGAGTATACGAACATATGCAATTTCGTTTAGGTCTGCGCAACGACTTAAATGATAATGAAGCTGACCTTTATACTGCAGGTATTGGTATTTCACCTTGGGATGTTGTGTCAATTGACATAGCAGCCTTTACCGGAGATGAAGACAATATTGGCGGCGCATTGCAGTTGGGTGTCAAAATATAGTGCGTGTCAAAATATAGTAGGTATCAAAGTATAGTGCGATAATGAAAAAACTTAACATGCCCGCAGTCTGGCGAGTATGTTAAGTTTTCTAATCAATGATAATCGTGAACTTAGCGTCACCACTACCACCGCGATAAGTTAGATATAAAGCGTTTTTATCTTGAACTTAGTGAATAATAATTGGTAAAGCATTTGTACAGCTGGGTACCGCACAGCACTGACGCGGAAGGAAAGTGTAGGATCGCTATCAAATCTGCTGGCGCATAAATGTAACTAACTGCATTGCTGTTTTCTAGTTCGTCTACATTTAATACTTTCGCTAAAACATCGCCTTTTTTGACATGCTGACCGGGTTTTACACAATACTCAACCACGCCACCTTCTTGGGTATAGAGTATTTTATAGTCATCGAGCGTAACTCCGTATCGGTCAATTTTTTCGGGCAATAACGTTTTTTCACCTAAACAATTTTTATGACTAAGGTAAGTTAATATCCCTTTTGCGTCATATTCCCCTGAGTCAAAATCGATCACTTCTTGGCTGCCCATTTCCAAGGTAAAAGCCTCAACAGGAATTGGCCACTGCCTGTGAGGAAATTTTTTGTTTAACTGTTGTGCTAAGCTCCACCAATGACAAAACGTGGCTTCATCTAACGCACCATTAAATTCGTTTGGAATAAAAATCGCGTGTGGAATATTAAAGTAATTGGCCGAAGCTTTGGCGTATTCTGGCACGTAAATATGCCGAGTTGCCACAGGGCCATTATGAATATCAATAACAATGTCGGCATCAAAAGCGAGTGCTTGCAGCTGCAAATTTAAACGTGACGCAAGACCAATGCCCCACTCTTTATTTAGCTCGTTATCGATGGCTTGTTTAACTTGTCCGCGAAAAGCGAGCTTGATCTCGTCAAAACTCTCAGCAGTAGCAAGTGAGTCGACAAAATCTTGGATCAGCGCATCTTTATAGTAATAACCACGATTCCAATTTTGACCGTTGACGGGATCAAAACGCCCTAGCGTATATTCACCTGATTTAATATTAGTGCCAACCGGATTACAATTAGGCACCAACACCACTTCACCACAAATAGCATGGCGCTTAAAGTATTCAATTAAGTGGTAAATTACCACGTTGCCTTGCACTTCGGCGCCATGAATTGAGCTTTGAATATAAACTTTAGGCCCTGCTTGTTGCCCTTTAAATCGATAAATAGGCACGTGCATTTTTCGCCCGGATGCGTTTGAGGCGACGCTTAAATGCTCTTTGGTGAAGGTATTTTTCATATTGAGTTATTATTCGCCCATAACATGATCAGATAACTGCTGTGCATACCATTGGTTAATTGATTGATTAAAATCGAGCAAGCCATGATTAGCCGCCAGTTCTAAATGTGTTAACGGCGCACGTAATTGTGGCGAGCTAATCTCCCCTTGCAATGCCATTAGCACTTTTACCGGAATGGGGTTTGCTACCTGAAATAAGCCGTCGACCGCATTTTGCCATAATGGGAATAGCCCTTGATTTTGTCCTGATAAACAAAGCTCAACGTAACGATGTGTAGGCGCTGGCCAAGCATTTGAACATACCGATACTAACCCTTGAGCGCCTGCACTGGCCAAATATGGCATCATCGCATCTTCGCCACTAAATAGTGCAATATCAGGGCATTGCTCACGATAAGCGAGAAACTTGTTTAAATCACCACTGGCTTCTTTCATTGCCCAACAATTTGGATGATCTTGCACTGCCACCATAGTCGTTAATGGAATTTCAACACCGCTACGCGACGGCACGTTGTAAAGCATGCAAGGGAATTTGGCGGCATCAAGCAGTGAAGAAAACCATAACGTTTGCCCAACTGGGCCTGGTTTTGCGTAAATAGGCGTGCCTAATAAATAAGCATGAATTGGTAATTCATTGCAACGTTCAATCCATTGCAACTGCTCGGCCAAATTATACCCGCCAACAGCCACCATTAATGGCGTATCAAGCGCTAATTGGCAGATGTACTCAACGATACTTAGTTGCTCTTGTGCAGACAGTGCTAAACCTTCGCCTGTGCTACCTAGCAACAAAATACCATTACCAGCGCTGGCTTGACGCTGCGCCGCTTGCGCTAAGCTAGGGAAGTCAATGTCACCTTGTTCTGTAAAAGGCGTGATCAAGGCTGTCCATAGTGAACATTGGGGAATATTATTGGTTAAATTATTTTTTGTCATTTTCTCGAACTCGTACAATTCGAAGTGCTTAAGGCAAATTTAACAAATACTGCATGAATTACAGAAAGGGTATTAAATTACCTGAAGCTCTCCACCGAATAAACTGGTGACAGTTGCCAAGATTCAACTTGTACAACCGATAACACTACCATCAAAAATAGTGCTACCTCGGCGCTAATCTCCCTCATTATCTGTCATTGGAGTTTGATCTCCTCTTGATAACTACCTAGTTAGCGCTCCTCTTCTCGCTTTTTTGTTAATACACGATATCCATCGTGAAACAAAATCAGCATGGCGCTATTAAAGCATTAATCACGATAACAAGCAATGTAAGTCACTAGTGTGAGCATGACTCTTTAGTATCAGCGACTACCAGAGAATGTTCTAATTGCTGTTGGATAAGCCAAAGTCTGTCTTGCCCCCAACAGTGCTGATTTTGGAAGTGAAAACAAGGTACTCCCCAATAGCCCATTTCAGTTAATTGCTGTTGGTTTAAATCCGACTGTGCTTGCCAATTTCGCTCTATGCCATAAGTTTTAGCTTGTTGATAATCAATGCCAATTTCAACACAAATTTTCTTTAAATTACTTTCCTTGGCTAAACTAATATTTTTCAAAAATACCGCTTCAAAGAGCGCCTGTATGTAGGCATTTGCTTTGCCTTGCTGTTCAATATAGGCAAACAACTGATAACTATTTAATATGCCCGCGCCTAACGGTTCAGCAAACCCTGCAAACGGGATATTACGAAGCTTTGCTTCACGATAAGCATCTAAATACAAATAACGCTGCTTGTTAGTAGATAATTCAACGCCACGCATCAACAAAGGTAGTAACAACTTCACTTTCAGTGGTTTTTGGTATTGCTGACTTAGTTGTTTTGCTTGCATAAACCCTAAATAAGAGAAAGGGCTTCTTAGCGAGACATAAGCGGTGATCACATCTTGTGCTGGTGTATGTTCCGTTAAAACAGGCGCTACCTCATCTGGTCGTGTTTGTGCGATTTCTAGGTTGGCTTTTATATATTTTAATTCAGGCGTTGTTAGGTTAAAACGGTGAGCATTTAATCGCCTTTCAAGGTGTTCAAGACTATCGATACCCCAAAACCACTCCCCTAAACAATATATGCTGGCAGTAAGCTCATGCCCTTTGTCGACTAAGCGGGCTAAGTTTTTTATTTGATGGGTGATCACCGGCGTTGACGGCAAGTAATACTCATCAAAATCATCTTGCCAAGTTTTTTCAAAAATGAGCTGCGCACTTTCAATTGAGGTCGGCAATAGTTGCCACATTTGCTGGCCGGTTGCTAAAGCCTGAGAGCTCGGATAACGTTCAATAGTTTTTAATTGATAAATGTCGGCGATGCTGTTTGCATCTTTTAGTGCCCATTGGCGCCAGAGCTTTTTATTTTCAACAAAGCTAATTAACGCGCCGTGGGTAAGGTACAGTTTAATATTTAAATCAAAACGTTGTTTTAGCTCATCCAGTACCTGAACCAACATAAAACTATACGGGTCATTTAACGCTAAATACACTTCAGCGACAGGGCGTTTTTTAAAGAGTTTAGGAAGATATACCCACTTGAAAGTCAAAAGTAATTGCCGAACGCGACTAAGCACCCACTTGATAGCGAGGTATTGAAAGACACGAGTATAGATAATCATCTCCTTGATTAGAAAAATAGTTCGCGTAAAATGAGCCGCCATTATCGCTGAAAAGCGCGCCAGTTGCATTAAAGCGACAAATTTATTTACATTTTCTTCTTCATCAAAATGAGCTCGCACCAACAAGCTTGTTTATTATAGGTAATAACCTTATGCATAACCTTTCCCAAGTATTACTGCGCAACAGCAATTTGTTAGCAGCAAGCTCGACACTAATCATCAACTTACCCGCTGATGAATTTATGCATGACTATTTAAACCTATATCCACAATGCCAGTTAAATTACTTCACCACCAACTTTGAATATTTTCAGCTCATCGAAAAAAGCAAACCCAAATCAGTAAACAGCTTTTTTGCTGCACAATACCGCAGTGACAAAAAACATGATTTGGCGATCATTGCATTTCCAAAAAGCAAAGCTGAACTTGCCTTTACATTAGCTATGCTAAACGAGTCGCTAACCGACGATGCAAGGGTATTAATTATTGGTGAGAATAAAAGCGGTATTAAGTCAGTTGAAAAGTTATCAAAAGACTATCTGCAGTTTTGTTCAAAAGCAGACTCTGCCAGACATTGCTCTTTATACAGTGGCCAATACATTAAGCAAAATAAAACCTTCGACATTGAGCAATGGTATAAGATTTATCAATTTACCATCGACGGCGTTGCATTAAAGGTAGCGTCACTGCCAGGCGTTTTTAGCCAAAATAATTTAGATGTAGGCACACGTGTACTTTTAGAGAATTTACCCACAGATTATGCCGGAAAAGTGCTCGATTTTGGCTGCGGCGCAGGTGTTATAGCGAGCTTTGTTAGTAAAAAATACCCTACAACTGAATTCACCTTAGTTGACGTTAGCGCACTCGCATTGCATTCAGCACAAAAAACGCTAGCCCTAAACGGTGTAACTACAGCCACTTATTTACCGTCAAACAGCTTGAGCGAAGTCAGTGAAAAGTACCAACATATTTTATCAAATCCGCCATTTCATCAAGGCGTAAAAACAAACTATTTAGCAACAGAAACTTTTCTGCAAAATATTAAGCGACACCTTTATGCAAAAGGGTCTGTTACCATTGTCGCTAATAGCTTTTTAAAGTACCCACCAATAATGGCTCGTGAGATCGCACCAGTAAGCACGGTTGTACAAAAAAATGGCTTTAGTGTTTATCGTTGTACATTAAAATAACTTTTGCCTATTTTTATCTGTTAATAAGTTGCGTTTAAGGCGATTTGTACCCACAATAAAATACTATAGAGTTAAGCTGAATCATTGATTTACTAGCTTTTTGTTATAAGACATCCTCATGTTGGTATGGCGAACTATAAGGGCTTTGTTACAACTAAATGCAAACCAATACCAAAATACAATCTTTTCATCGATTATTGCTGACAACAATTGTCAGCTTTACTTTAGTGGCTGTGATCACCTCACTGACCATTATATCGCTGATCTTCATTAACGAGGAAAAATCTCAGCTACAACGCGTTGCCATTGAGCGTGGTAAAATTATTGCGTTAATGAGTATCGAAGACATTAAAAACAATGATTACGATATTCTGGAACAAAAGCTCATTCGTTCAAGTGCATTAACGCAAGTTAATTACATCCATATTTATCGCTACTCACCTGAGCTAGACAGTATTACCTTCTTTACCAGTTACAACCGCAGTGCAAACCACCCCGCAATTCCCGATAAAATTGCGCAAATTGATAATTTAACAACGCCTAATATTTCCGCTGACTACATCGAGTTTATTATTCCAATTAAAGAGAGTAATGAAACCCTTGGTTATGTCTATTTGCAGGTGAGTTTTGAAAAAATAAACTCATTGTTGAAAAAGTTTGTTGTCACTATTGTACTGATTTCACTGTTAATGGCACTTATTGCGATGGTGATCACTAATCGTCTTAAAAAACAGTTAGCCGCGCCTATTTTTAAGACCATGGAATTAATTCAAGAGGTTTCTCAAAGCAAAGACTTCAGTTTACGCAGTAAGCACTTACCGCTACGTGAAGTTGATATATTAGCGCAAAACCTCAATATTTTGCTTGCTCGTGTACAAAAGCACATTGCCAAACAAATGCAAAAACAAGAACAGGTAGAACAGCAAAATACGGCATTAGAAAATAAAGTTATTACCCGAACCGACGCACTAAAAGAATCCAATCAAGAACTACTGTCCACATTAGAAAAGCTGCATCAATTTCAAAATCAATTGGTTGAAAGTGAGAAAATGGCATCACTTGGCGATATGGTGGCCGGTGTTGCCCACGAAGTTAATACGCCGATAGGTTTGGGCGTAACCGCATCAACCTTGTTAGAAGATAACCTTAATGAAATTAAAACGGCGTTTGAAAACAAAACCTTAAAATCAAGCCAACTCAAACGCTTTCTTGATGACGGCCAAGAAAATGTTGGTATTATTTATCGTAATCTTGAACGCGCCGCGACATTAATTTCAAGCTTTAAAAAAGTGGCTGTTGATCAATCCAGTGAAGATGAGCGTTCATTTAATGTCAATGAACTACTGCAAGGGGTACTACTCTCTTTAGCACCTAAATTAAATCATCTTCCTTATCAGGTAAACATTGATTGTGCGAAAGATTTAACGGTAGTTAGTAAACCTGGCCCAATTAATCAGATTATGATCAATCTGATCATGAACTCGGTTATTCACGGCTTTGAAGATCTAGAACAAGGTAACATTAATATTGAAGTTACCGACATGGGCAGTCAACTTAACATTGCTTATACCGATGACGGTCGCGGCATAGATTTAGCCCTGCAAAAGAAAGTATTTGATCCCTTTACCACCACTAAACGTGGTTCAGGTGGTAGCGGCTTGGGCTTACATTTAGTCTATAATTTGGTGACCCAAGCCCTAGGTGGTAGTATTCAATTAGAAAACGACATTGCACAAGGCGTGCATTTTGAAATAAGCTTTCCGGTAAAAGAAGCTTAATTTAATAACAGGCTTTTATGCCGTTATTGAAAAACATTGCTAAAATAACAAATAGATAATAGCGCAAGATTAATTAACCTGTGGACAAAATGAACATGCAAAAGCCTCATATTCTCATTGTAGAAGATGAAGAAGTTACTCGATTTAATTTACGCAGCCTATTCGAGGCAGAAGGGTATCAAGTGTCTGAAGCATTTGACGGTGCCTCTATGGATGAAGCTATGCAAAAGCAAACCGTCAACTTAGTGGTAATGGACATTAATCTACCCGGCAAAAATGGTTTATTATTAGGTCGTGAATTAACGCAAAATAGAGAGCTAGGTTTAATTTTCTTAACGGGTAGAGATAGTGATATTGATAAAGTTTTAGGCCTTGAGATTGGTGCCGATGACTACCTAACCAAGCCTTTTAATCCACGCGAATTAACGATTCGTGCCAGAAACATATTAACCCGTTTGTCGCAAGTAAAAACAGACAGTAGCGACGCCATTATTAAGTTTAATCAGTGGACCTTAGACGGTAACTCAAGACAATTAACGTCGCCAAGTGGCGAAATTATCCCGATCCCTCGTGGTGAATATCGCGCTTTAAAATTAATGTTAGAGAACATAGGGCAAATTGTTTCGCGTCAGCAATTAATTAAAGAAATGACCGGGCGAGAGTTACGTTCAAATGATCGGACAGTGGATGTAACCATCAGACGTTTGCGTAAGCATTTTGAATCTGACACAAACACGCCAGAACTCATTAATACAATTCATGGTGAAGGCTATCGTTTTGTCGGTACCATTGAATAGCGTTAACAAGACTCAAGCCACTGGCTAAAAGCGAGCTCGGTTCTTTTATTAATCTCTTTTAATAATTCAATTTGCTCGCGCTTGACAGTGGCGCTGCCATTAGACTTTTCCATCGCAATCAATTTTTCTCTTACTAACAAAAAGCCCGTACTGCTTGCTGCGCCCTTCATTTTGTGACAACTTTCTTGCCATTGCTCACTTGAGTCTTCTATTAAAGACTGTGATATCGCCTGAATGTATTTTGGTGCCTGCTGAGTATATAGGGCAAACATTTTTCTTAGCATCTCTTTGCCTAAGTTATCTAAATAGCCGTTAAGCAGTTCAAAATCTAAGGCATTGTTATCGTTCATGCTCATTTCTCAACAAATTAATAATGAGCTAAGTGTAACAACTTCATAAAAAATAACTGCAAAATTTATATATATTTACATAGAAAAAGCTCACACCTTTGCTGCAAGACAAGTCCCTACTTATTTTATGGCTTTTAGTCAAAATTACCGGCCGTTTAAGAAAGTAAAAAAAATAGTAATAGTTTTGGTCAAAATTAAGATAGAATATGCGGCCTTGAAATTATGTAAACAGTGCCAATATATAAGGTTCACTGTAGTAAATGCATGCAAAATTGCGGAGAAGTAATGCCAACATCAATGCCTGATATAGCCAACCATACCACAGCGCAAACTGAAGGTACGCTTGATTGGGTGGGTATGAGTAATATAGAAATGCCCGTTATGGTCGCTTCAAAGGATGAAACTGATCGCTTAGTCTCAGCTCACGTTGACGCATTTGTTAATTTAAATGACCCAACGGCTAAAGGCATTCATATGTCGCGGTTGTATTTATTACTTGATGAATTATCAGGTAGCGGTACGTTAAATTATCAATCGTTAGTTACCTTATTAGATAACTTTATCACTAGTCATCAAGATTTAAGTGACAATGCTAAAGTGCAATTCAGATTTGATTATCATTTAAGAAGAAAATCGCTGATCAGTGGTAAAGAAGGCTGGAGAGCTTACCCTGTCGTATTAACAGGTCGTTTAAATAAAGGGCAACTAACCATTGAACTTTCTATCGACGTTCGCTACTCATCAACATGTCCATGTTCAGCTGCACTAGCCCGTCAGCTAATTCAACAGTCATTTCGTGAAAAGTTTGCCCAAGACGAAACGGCAAACTTAGATTCGATTCATGAATGGTTAGGCACTACTGAAGGTATTGTCGCTACACCTCATAGCCAACGCTCGGTCGCTGAAGTTAAAGTTAAATTAAGTCAAAGCACAGAACAGTTTCCGATCACGGATATTGTAGACCTAATTGAAAACGCACTACAAACACCAGTGCAGGCAGCAGTTAAGCGCGAAGACGAGCAAGAGTTTGCGCGATTAAACGGCCAAAATTTAATGTTTTGTGAAGATGCCGCTAGACGCTTGCAACATGCTATGAATCTCGGTGAAAACTACGATGATTTCTGGCTACGTATCAACCACCTTGAATCATTACATGCACATGACGCCGTCAGTGTAGCGACAAAAGGAATCGCTGGTGGTTATCAGCCTTAACTAAGGCAAATTGTTTTCTCTAAAAAACGCTCTTTAAGAGCGTTTTTTTATGCGTGTAAATCACCAATAATGAATAAAAAGTGAATAGAAATCATTAACAAACACTCGCACACAAAATAACCAATAAAAATGTAGTAAAATTACACTTCTGAAGGTATATACAACATAATGCAATAGCTTTTATCAAATTATTGAAATTACTCGATAAAAGCAATCTTAAATCTGCCTTTAACGTGCACGTTAATCACTGTTTTTATTGCATATTCTTTTTTATGTAACTATATGTAAGTTAGTTACGAGCAAAAACTCTATTTTTATTGACCTTTTCTAGATAAGTGTTTAATGTAGTGGGTTCACTTGGGTGCTATTCAGTATATTTATGCATTTTTTGCATAACTTTATTCTTTTTCAATATGCTCTGATACCAAGTCGTTATTATTATTAGGAGAGAAAACATGCAGCTTTACGATCCCAACTTTCAAAAAGACAATTGTGGATTTGGTTTAATCGCTCATCAAGAAGGTGAAACGAGCCATAAGCTGATCAAAACAGCTATTGCAGCACTTGATCGTATGCAACATCGTGGCGGGATTGCTGCTGATGGTAAAACAGGTGATGGCTGTGGATTACTTTTACAGAAACCTGATAGCTTCTTCCGCGCAATTGCTGAAGAAAATAATTGGCAACTTGGCCGAAAATATGCCGTTGGCATGGTGTTTTTAAACACAGACCCTGTTGAAGCAGCGCTTTCTAAAAAGATTTTAGAAGAAGAGCTAACACGTGAAACCCTAACGGTAGTTGGCTGGCGTGTAGTGCCAACTAACGTTGCTATTTTGGGTGAAATTGCCGCGAGCAATTTACCAACTATTGAACAAATTTTTGTTGATGCTCCTGCAGGTTGGCGTAATCGCGACCTTGAGCGTCGCTTATATATGGCACGTCGCCGTGCCGAAAAGCGCATCACTGATGAAAAGTTTTATATTGCAAGTTTATCGTGTTTGGTAACCATCTACAAAGGCTTAATGATGCCAGTAGATTTACCTAACTTCTATTTAGACTTAGCTGATATTCGTATGCAAAGTGCGATTTGTGTTTTCCATCAACGCTTTTCAACCAATACCTCGCCGCAATGGCATTTAGCGCAGCCGTTCCGTTATTTAGCGCACAATGGTGAAATTAATACCATTAAAGGTAACCGTCAGTGGTCACGTGCGCGTACTACGCGTTTCCAATCACCTTTATTACCAGACTTATTAGACGCTGCACCTTTTGTTAATGAAAGTGGTTCAGACTCATCATCATTAGATAACATGCTTGAGCTATTTTTAGCTGGCGGTATGGATTTATACCGTGCGATGCGTTTATTAATGCCACCAGCATGGCAGAACAGTCCGTTAATGGATGATGATTTAAAAGCATTCTATGAATTCAACTCAATGCACATGGAACCATGGGACGGCCCTGCCGGCGTGGTAATGACCAATGGTCGTCATGTGGCTTGTAACCTTGACCGCAATGGCTTACGTCCTGCACGTTATGTCATTACCCGTAATGGCTTCATTACCTTAGCTTCAGAAGTTGGTATTTGGGATTACGGCGAAGATGAAGTGGTTGAAAAAGGCCGTGTTGGTCCAGGTGAAATGCTAGCCATTGATACCTACACCGGTAAAATCTTTAGCTCAAATGATATTGATAACGACTTAAAAGTGCGTCATCCGTACCGCGAATGGTTAGATAAAAACATTCGCCGTTTAGTACCGTTCCATAAACTTGATGCTGAGTTAATTGGTCAACGAGTCTTTAACGATGCTGAGTTATTGCAATACCACAAAATGTTTAATTACAGCTATGAAGAAATTCAGCAAGTGATCAAAACATTGGCGGAAAATGGTCAAGAAGCAACAGGCTCTATGGGTGACGATACTCCAATGGCGGTACTTTCTAGCCAACCAAGAACGCTATTTGACTACTTTCGTCAGCAATTTGCCCAAGTCACTAACCCACCGATTGATCCATTGCGTGAGCGTTATGTGATGTCTTTAGGCACCTGTATTGGCCGTGAGCACAACGTATTCAATGAAACCACTGGCCACGCTGACCGTATCTTATTTGAAACGCCAGTACTTATGTACACCGGATTAAAGCAGTTACGAGAATTAGATCCTAAGCATTACCGCAGTGATACCTTAACGCTGAACTACGATCCTGAAGAAGGCTTAGAAGCGGCAATTAAACGCTTAGCCGATGAAGCGGTTGATTTAGTTAAAAATCAAAATACCGTTATTTTGGTTTTATCAGATCGTCAAATCCACAAAGGTTTGTTACCGATTCCAGCAGCGATGGCGGTTGGTGCAGTACAAAAACGTTTAGTGGATGAAAACCTTCGTTGCGATTCAAACATTATTGTTGAAACAGCAGCTGCCCGTGATTCACATCACTTTGCTGTGTTACTAGGTTTAGGTGCAACCGCGGTTTATCCTTACCTTGCGTTTGAAACCATTGAGCAAATGGTAGAGAAAGGTCAAATTGACTCGACTGCACGTGAAGCGGTGATGGCTTACCGCGACGGTATCAACAAAGGTTTATTAAAAATCTTATCTAAGATGGGTATTTCAACCATCGCCAGTTACCGCTGTGCCGGTTTGTTTGAAGTTATCGGCTTAAACAGTAATATCATGAAACTGTGTTTCCCTGATTTACCTAGCCGTATTCAAGGCGCTGATTTTGCTGATATCGAACAAGACAATATTAACCTTGCTCGCAAAGCTTTCTTACCGCATCAAAAACTTAACCACGGTGGTTTACTGAAATACGTTCACGGTGGCGAGTATCATGCCTTTAACCCAGATGTGGTTAACTATGTGCAAGACGCTGTTAAAAATGGCGAATACTCAAGCTACAAAAAGTTTGCTGATGAAGTAAACAATCGTCCTGTGGCGATGTTACGTGATTTATTAGCCCTTAAAGAAGATACTGACTCAATTGCTTTAGACCAAGTTGAACCTGATACAGAGCTTTACAAACGCTTTGACAGTGCCGCGATGTCAATTGGTGCCTTAAGCCCAGAAGCACATGAAGCCTTAGCCATTGCCATGAACCGTTTAGGCGGCTACTCAAATTCAGGTGAAGGTGGTGAAGACGAGCGCCGTTTTGGTACCGTGAAAAATTCACGCATTAAACAAATCGCTTCAGGTCGCTTTGGTGTTACGCCGCATTACCTAGTCAATGCTGACGTTCTACAAATTAAAGTCGCACAAGGCGCTAAGCCGGGTGAAGGTGGTCAATTACCGGGTGATAAAGTATCGCCATTAATTGCTAAACTTCGTTATTCGGTGCCGGGTGTAACCTTAATTTCACCACCGCCGCATCACGATATTTATTCAATTGAAGATTTAGCTCAGCTCATTTTCGATTTAAAACAAGTTAACCCAAATGCCGTAGTTTCAGTGAAACTGGTATCAGGCCCTGGCGTTGGTACTATCGCCTCAGGTGTGGCAAAAGCTTACGCTGACTTTATTACCATTTCAGGTTACGATGGCGGTACTGCTGCAAGTCCGTTAACTTCAGTGAAATACGCCGGTTGTCCTTGGGAGCTTGGCTTAGCTGAAGCGCACCAATCACTCGTTTCAAACGGTTTACGTCATAAAGTACGTTTACAAGTAGATGGCGGCTTAAAAACAGGTTTAGACATTGTTAAAGCGGCAATTTTAGGCGCTGAAAGCTTCGGTTTTGGCACTGTGCCTATGGTGGCATTAGGTTGTAAATTCCTACGTATTTGTCACTTAAATAACTGTGCGACAGGTGTTGCAACACAAGACGATGTGTTACGTGAACAATTCTTTAAAGGCTTGCCAGATCAAGTGATGAACTACTTTAAGTTTGTTGCCCATGATGTACGTGAAATTTTAGCCCAGTTAGGTGTCGAGTCTTTAGAAGCCGTTATTGGCCGTACTGATTTATTAGTACCGCTTAAAGGCATTACCGCCAAACAACAAAAATTAGATTTATCGCCAATTATCGCGCCAGTGGTTGCTGGTGATAATACCGCACTATTCAAAACCGAAGAAAACACCGCTTTTGATGAAGGTAAACTAAACCAAGATATGTTAGCAGCTGCAACGGAAGCAGTGGCGCATAGCACAGGTGGCGAGTACCGCTTTAGCATTCAAAATACTGACCGTTCAGTAGGTGCTGCACTTTCGGGTGAAATTGCTCGTCAACACGGCGACCAAGGCATGGCGAGTACGCCAATTAAGGTACACCTGTCAGGTACTGCCGGACAAAGTTTTGGTGTCTGGAACGCAGGCGGTTTAGAAATGACCTTAACTGGCGATGCCAACGATTATGTCGGTAAAGGCATGGCTGGCGGTAAGCTAACCATTAAGCCACCAAAAGGTGTTGATTACTCAAGCCATGAAACCATGATCATGGGTAATACCTGTTTATACGGTGCCACTGGCGGTAAGTTATACGGCTGTGGCCGCGCCGGTGAACGTTTTGCGGTTCGTAACTCAGGTTGTCATGCGGTTATTGAAGGTACAGGCGACCACGCTTGTGAATACATGACAGGTGGTATCGTGACTATCTTAGGTCAAGTGGGTGTTAACTTCGGCGCAGGTATGACTGGTGGTTTTGCTTACGTATTAGATGAAGCAGACGACTTAGATGTACGTTTAAATAAAGAATCAATTGAAATTTTACCAATTGAAGACTTAGTGATTCACCAAGAACACTTACGTGGCATTATCAATCATCATTTTGAAGAAACCGATAGCTGCCGCGCACAAGAAATTTTAAATAACTTTGATCACTATGCACCGTTATTCAAATTAGTTAAGCCAAAAGCAACTGATGTGAAAACGCTATTAGGGCATCGTAGTCGTTCAACTGCAGAACTTCGCGTTCAAGCGCAATAATTTTCACGAACGCGAATTGAGGAAGAAACAGTATGAGTAAAAATGTATATCAATTTATCGACGTGAAGCGTATCGATCCGCCTAAAAAGCCGATTGAAGACCGTAAGATAAATTTTGTTGAGATTTATAACCCATTAAGCAGTGATCAAAGTGCTGGACAAGCAGACCGTTGTTTAGAATGTGGTAACCCGTATTGTGAGTGGAAATGTCCAGTTCACAACTACATTCCACAATGGTTAGAGCTAGTGACGGAAGGTCGTATTTTTGAAGCAGCTGACCTTTGTCACCAAACTAACAGTTTGCCTGAAATGTGTGGCCGTGTTTGTCCGCAAGACAGATTGTGTGAGTCAGCCTGTACGCTAAATGAAGAATTTGGCGCGGTAACCATAGGTAATATCGAAAAATACATTACCGATACCGCCTTTGCTCAAGGTTGGAAACCAGACCTTTCAGAAGTGGTTAAAACAGGTAAACGTGTGGCCGTTATTGGCGCAGGCCCTGCAGGTTTAGCTTGTGCTGACGTATTGACCCGTCACGGTGTTGACGCAGTGGTGTATGACCGTCATGCCCAAATTGGTGGCTTATTAACCTTTGGTATTCCGTCATTTAAATTGGAAAAAGACGTTATTCAAAAGCGCCGTGAAATTTTCGAAGGCATGGGCATTGAGTTTCGCTTAAATACCAATGTTGGTACTGATGTCAGCTTTGAATCATTAAGCGAAGAATACGATGCAGTCTTTTTAGGTTTAGGTACTTACACTGATATGTCGGGTGGTTTTGATAATGAATCAGCACCTGGCGTGTATAACGCATTAGACTTCTTAATTGGTAATACCCAAAAAATCATGGAAATTACCGAGAATGCTAAACCTTACGTTAACTTTGATAACAAAAAAGTGATCGTATTAGGTGGTGGTGATACCGCAATGGACTGTGTACGTACTTCAGTACGTCAAGGCGCAACGGAAGTGACTTGTGCATACCGTCGTGACGAAGCCAACATGCCAGGTTCTCCGCGTGAAGTACAAAACGCTAAAGAAGAAGGCGTAAACTTTGCCTTTAACCTGCAACCGCTTGATGTTGCTGTTGATGCTAACGGCAATGCCTGTGGTGTTAAGTTTGTTAAAACCCAACTTGGCGCGCCAGATGCAAACGGTCGTCGTAGTCCAGAGCCAATTGAAGGCAGCGAGTTCATTATGGAAGCTGACGCTGTAGTTATCGCGTTTGGATTCTTACCAAGCCCGCCACAATGGATGAAAGATGCCGGTGTTGAAGTTGACTCACGTGGCCGTGTGGTAGCTGTTGATAACAGCGACTTTGCACTACAAACGTCAAAAGAAAACATCTTTGCTGGTGGTGACATGGTACTCGGTTCAGACCTAGTGGTTACCGCAGTAGACCAAGGCCGTAAAGCGGCAATGGGTATTTTAGATTTTGTTTTATCAAAATAAGATAGCAACAAAATAACTGCGCTAAAAAAGCAACCTAAGCCATCTGGCAAAGGTTGCTTTTTTGTTTCTGCGACAAATAAATATGTGATTTTATTCAATAATACTAAGTTTTTGTTATAGTAAAATTATCAATTAATCAAAGTGTGAAAGATGTTATCAGCGATATTTGAAAACAAAAATAGCATGCGCTTTTTTCATCACTTAGTGCTGGTGATGCTTTTTGCTATATCATTAAATAGTCACTCTGCTGCTAATCAACCAACAGATCACATTCGTGTGGTAACTGAAACGCTTCCCCCCTATCAAATTCAGCATGCCAATGGTCAAATTGATGGCTACGCAACTGACGTGATCAAAGCCTTGTTTATGCTCACCCAAGACAATTATCAAATTAAGGTATTACCTTGGGCACGCGCTTATGAAATGGCGAGTTCAGGCAACAATACCCTTATCTATTCAATGACGCGTACAGTGGAGCGTGAAAACAAATTTCACTGGATTGGCGCACTCGATAAATCGCAGTTTTCTTTTTGGTCACTACCTCACCAAGAAATGCCAGAAAATCTGACCTTAAACCACTTAAAGAATATTCCTATTGCTTGTGCGCGAAATTATGTCGCAGAGCAATTTCTTATTAAGCAGAACTTCACTGAAATTCACAGTGTTAATAAAGAGTTTCAAAGCATCAAAATGCTAAAAAGCAATCGGGTGAAGTTAGTGCTGAGTAACCGCGTTATATTTAACAACTACGCAAATGATTTAGGTTATCAAAGCAGTGATTTTAAAACAGTGCTTACCGTACCAGAGTTAAGTAGCTACCTTTATATTGCCGCGAGTAAAAATAGCGACCCCGCGTTTATTAATAAATATCGACAAGCTTTTTTACAACTTGCCCAATCAGGACAATTGGCCTCAATAAAGCGTAAATGGAATATCCCAGAAAGTGATAGTTCGCCAGTATTCACTAAGCCGAAGTATTCAGTAAGGCGAAGTATTCACTAAGGCGTGGTATTCAGTAAGACGTAGTCTTCACTAAGCAATAGCTTTGTATTTTCCCGACAAAAAGCAGAAATAAAAAAGCCGCTACTAATTCAGTAACGGCTATTAATTGTAACTGCTCAATTGAGATATTATCAGCTGAAGCTAAACCATATCGTCAAACGGGTTAGTGCTTGGTAGCTTGATCGCTTGCTCAAACGTTGGCATATTCAATTCGTCTTGGCTAATTTCTAGCTCGCTGTCGTCTATTAAACCATCACCAAATTTGTAGATAATATCAAACTGGGCTAAATCCGCCTTTTGCTGATAGCTAAGCTGTGCAAGTTCAGTTTGTTCAAGTTTCACTTGATACTGCGCCATCTCTTCTGCGCTATAACGCTTGGCAAGCATAGCTAAGGTTTTGTTTGGTGATAATAGCGTCGCGGTGGCATTATTGCCGCCAAAGCCTTTTGAGTTAATAAAGGCAATGTCCATATCATCACAGTGCCAATGATCAGTGGCAATATTTAAACGGTCCGCAAAAACATCATCAGCCACTTTATCTATTGTTGTGATACCCGGCATAATGTTATGTGAAAATACGCCTACCGCCATGGCAAGCTGATCGCCACTTGCTGGACCTATGGTATGACCAACAAAAGCTTTTGGCGCAACCACGGGCCAGTTATTAATATTGAAGCTATTTGCAACCTTGTCATAAATTTGCGATTCAGTGACACGGTTTTGCGGCGTACTTGAACCGTGCGCTAAAATAAAACTACGTTTTTGCACTGACTCTGCGCCAACAATGCTTTGCGCTAAGGCAACCGATTTTGCCATGGTGATATAATTACCCGGACCAGGTGCGGTGATCGACTTTTTAATACCATCGGCATTGGTAAATACGTCAGGCACTGAACCTAATACTTTAGCGCCCATTTCAATGGCTAAGGCATCATCCATTAGTACGATGTACTGAGCACCTTCACCAATCGTGAAACCACAGTTCTGACCAAATGGACGACTAGTTCTGCGATAATCTACTGTGTCTGCACCATCTAATTTTTTCAAACCTTCTTCGTTGGCTAACGCGCTCATGTTGCCAAAGCCTTCAATCACTTCTGGTGTTAACGCACAATCATGGCTGCCAACAACCGCTAAGCGAATACGACCTGCTTGAATGTCATTAACCGCTGATTTTAGGTTATATAAGAAAGTGGCACAGGCACCGGTTGACGAAAACGTCGTACCAACACTGCCAGTAACATAGGCATTAATAAAGTCAGTCGACATTGAGTTTAAGCCAAGCGCTAAATTTTTGGTGGTAACGCGATCGCCTTTTAAGCGGTTTTGAAACATGCCGCCTAAACCCTCGCCTTGAACTTGTCCAAACACTGACGCGGAATAAGTACCGACTTCATCAGGGCTGATACGGTCTACAATTTCTTTCCAGCTAAAACCGGTAGAGTGAATGGCATCGGCTGCGCCAAAAATTGTTGCTTGTAAACCACGAGGCTGATAACGGCTGTTATATAACTTGCTTGGTTCAAAGCCTGTTGGCAATTGTCCTGCCGCTTTAATCGGGTTATTACGAAACGTATCATGGCGCACACTTAGCACATCAGGAATTTCAACACTTACCATGCCATTTTCAATGTCTGAAACACCCCAAGAGCTAGGTACAGGGTTTGGTAACTCTTTAGCTTTAACTTGAAAACAAATTGGCTCTTCCGCTTGCACATTCATGCGTTGTTGCCATGGCGTTGCATCAACATCAAAATGATTCTTTTCAATTTTACGAATAAGCGTACCGCTAAGAATTTGCTCACCATAGAGTTTTTCAACATCGCTAAGGGCGACAACATTATTATCAGCATCGACTAACTGACCATCTTTGGCGGTTAGTATGTTCATTAATGTGGCTAATCCGACAAAAGTTTCTAAACGCGCTTCAGCTGTTAGCTTTTCGATAACAATGCGGCGAAAGCCTTGGTGAAAAGAAGTACGTCCTGCGGCATTAATACCACCCATGCCGACAATTAGAGGTAAAGCTGTCATTTAAAGAGACCTTTGAAAATAGAGATAAAACATAATTATTCTCATTCTATGTTTATTTTTTGTAAATTATTCCGCCATAGAGGACAATTATTATGGTATAAAAGACACAAATACATTTAATACCCTATTTTTTCACATTAGCGAATTAAGATGGCTGACCTAAAACCACAAAAAACAGTGAATATTGCCTTAGTCATTTATGATCACATGTTGGCAACAAGCGTTAGCTTGCCAGTAGAAATGTTGCGTGCTGGCGAAGCAATCGCATTAAGAAAAGATAAAAATAATGCCAAGCTTGCAATTGAACTCGTCGCAGAAACTTGCCAAGCCGTATCGACACGGTCGTTAATTAAACTAATGCCAGAAAAAGATATTGCCAATGCGCAAATGCCTGACTACGCCTTTATTCCCAGTTTATGGCGAAACCCTCGACCAATAATTAATAAACACCCAAAAACGATTGCTTGGTTAAGCAATATTTGGCACCAAGGCACCAGTTTAATTGGTGGTGGCACGGGGGTTTGTTTCCTTGCTGAAGCAGGCTTATTAAACCATCACCCTGCCACGACACATTGGCACTATGTAAAACAATTTCAGCGAGATTATCCCTTAGTCGAGCTGAAACCCGACTTTTTTATCACTCAATCTGAGCGCATATACTGCGCTGCCAGCTTAAATGCCTTGGCCGATATTGTTGTGCATTTAATCGAACAGATTTATGGTCGGGCAACGGCGCAGCAGGTTGAGCTTAACTTTTCACATGAAATTCGCAAACCTTATGAAGAGCAGCGTTATTTGGAAGGCAGCGCCGACAGACACCCCGATGAATTAATTTCACAAATTCAATTTTGGTTAAGCAAAAACCTGCCCTCGAGCATGACATTAGCCGAAGTGGCCGAACAGTTTGGTTTGAGTAGCCGAACTTTAAGCCGTCGTTTTAAAGCAGCGACAGGGATCAGCGCCAGCAAATACTGGCAACAATTGCGCATTGATGCCGCAAAAGAGCTACTTGCCTCTAGCAATTTATCGATATTAGAAATTTCATTACTGGTCGGCTATCAAGATCAAGGTCATTTAACGCAATTATTTAAGCGCGACACAGCCTATACACCAAAAGAGTATCGCGCCATGGTGAGAAAAAAGTTATTTAGCCAAGAATAATGTTAACAGAACCTTTACCAACGCCGCGTTATTGCGCAAACTTGTTACACTTTAGCAAAGAACTTCGGGAAAAATGTCAGTAAATAAGCTAAACGTTAGATATAATGCCTGAGTGTATAACATTAAAATGATAAAAATCAGTAGTAGCTGATGGAGAAAAATATGTCTATTGTGATAAGTGGTACTGGCTTATATACGCCTCCGCATCAAATTTCCAACGACGAACTTGTTGAAGCCTTAAATCAGTATGTGGCTAACTACAATGCCAAAAACCAAGCCGCGATAGACAAAGGCGAGCTTGAAGAGTTAAAACCTTCTTCTAGTGAATTTATCGAAAAAGCCTCTGGTATTAAAAACCGTTACGTGATGTTTAAAGACGGCATTCTTGACCCTGAAGTTATGGCGCCAATGTTTCCAGAGCGCGCTGATGACGACATTTCCATTCAAGCAGAAATGGCATTAGGCGCAGCAAAAGAGGCAATGGCCGCAGCGAACAAGACCGCCGACGATATCGACTTAATTATTGTCGCTTGCTCATATACGCAACGCGCCTACCCTGCGATTGCCATTGAAGTTCAACAACAATTAGGCTGTAAAGGTTGGGCGTACGACCAGTTAGTCGCATGTTCTTCGGCAACGTTTGGCATTATGAATGCGTCAAACGCGCTTATCGCCGGCACAGCAAAAACGGTTTTAGTGATCAGCCCTGAATTTGTATCACCGCAATTAAACTATGGTAATCGCGATAGCCACTTTATTTTTGGTGATGTTGCTACCGCGGTTGTTGTGGAAAAAGAAGAAACAGCTAGCGCCGAGCACGCCTTTAGAATTTTATCGCAACAACCGATCACGACATTTTCAAATAATATTCGTAGTAATTTTGGCCACGCTAATCGCGGCACACCTGAAACTCGCTTCGCTAACGACAAGCTATTTATGCAACAAGGACGCAAAGTATTTAAAGAAGTTTTACCTATGGTTTATCAACTTATTGATGATCAATTGGCGGCAGCAGGTATTCAAGCAAGCGACTTAAAGCGTTTGTTTTTACACCAAGCCAATATCAATATGAATACCTTTGTCGCGAAGAAAGTACTAGGGCGTGAACCTGTTGATAATGAAGCGCCTATTATTTTAGACGAATTTGCCAATACCGCATCTGCTGGCTCAATTATCGCGTTTCATAAATACCACAGCGACTTAGTGAGCGGTGACAAAGCGATTATTTGCTCTTTTGGTGCAGGATACTCTGCCGGCTGTTTTGTGATAGAGCATATTTGATCACTAAAATTTTTTATAAGCAGATATCTAAAAAACAAAGCCAATAGTATCGCTATTGGCTTTTTTATAACTCTTTCACTTATAACTGCTAACTTGCCGCTTCTAACTTGCAGCTTCTAACTTGCAGCTTCTAGCTTGCAACTTCTAACTTGCAACTTCTAACTTGCAGCTTCTAACTTGCAGCTTATCGCTTACCTATTGAAGCTTCATGCTTGTCTCTTGCAACCGCCTTTACGGACAAAACTCACTTTGCAAAAAGCCAATAAGTTTCACTACCGCAGGATTACCCACCTTGTAGTAAATGGTTTGCTTATCTCGACGGGTCACTACTAAGCCATCTTTTCTTAATCGCGCCAAATGCTGCGATAAACTCGACTGACTCAAGTCGATATATTCGTTTAGTTCACTAACCGACAATTCTTGTTCGCCCAAATAACACAAAATAATGAGCCGATTTTCGTTGCTCATCGCTTTCAACAGCTCTGCTGCTTGTGTTGCATTAGCGCGCATTTCGGCAATATCGATATCTGGATTTTGAGGCATTTCACTCTACTCATCGTCAACAATAAAAATTTGCTTGCACTTATATTAGAAAATGCTAATATATATACATTAGATATTGCTAATATACATTTTTTACTCTGTTGTTACAACTAAGGATTTATTTTGTTCTACGGTAAAATTATCAATTTCGTTTTGCATAAACCTAAGATGGTTTACTTGGTATTGCTTTTAGCCACGCTCGCAAGCATGGCGATGATGCCCAATATACAAGTCGATACGGATCCGGAAAATATGTTGAGCGCTGACGCCCCTGCCCGCGTTTTTCACAATCAAACTAAAAATGAATTCACCATGCGAGACATGGTTGTTTTAGGCGCAATTAGTAACGACAACATCTTCACTGTGGATAACTTGCAAACCATTCACCAAGTTTCCGCACAAGTTAGCCAATTAGAAGGCGTTATTAAAAAAGATCTGTTATCGCTTAATGAAGTCGATAATATCCGCCAAAGTAATGGCGGTGGAATTCGCTTTGAATACTTAATGAAGCAAGCACCTACTAACGTAACACAAGCGTTAGCGATTGAAGAATCGGTTAAGCGTTTGCCAATGCTCGACAATACCTTGGTTTCTGGCGACAGCAAAGCCATTGCTATTTACGTTCCTATTATTAGTAAAGATCAAAGTTACCTTATCGCTGAACAAATTCGAGAAATTACCAGCAAAATTACTAGCGAAACAAAGTCCGAGTTAAATTTCCATATTACCGGCTTGCCTGTTGCAGAAGACCAATTTGGTTATGAAATGTTTGTGCAAATGGCAGTTGCCGCCCCCATGGCAGGTGCCGCTATTTTTTTCTTGCTGTGGTATTTTTTCAGAAATTTCACCTTAATTATCGCGCCTATGGTAGTTGCCATGGCAACCGTTATTATTATTATGGGCTCATTAATTGGCATGGGTTTTACTGTGCATATTATGTCGTCGATGATCGCGATTTTCTTAATGCCAATTGCTGTGGTTGACTCAGTGCACGTACTGTCTGAATTCTCTGATCGTTATCGCGCCGGCGACGACGCCAAAGCAGTGATTAAAAAAGTCATGGGTCATTTATTTACGCCAATGCTTTATACCTCAGTCACATCAGCGATAGGTTTTTACTCATTATTATTAACACCAATTCCGCCAGTTAAGGTATTTGGTGCCTTTATCGGCACAGGCATTTTATTAGCATTTTTGTTAACTATTACCTTTCTACCGGCCTATATTGCAAGGTTAAGTCCGAAAACACTTCATAAACTCCAAGTATCGATTAAGGCGCTAGAAAATAAAGGCCGTTTATCGACGGTACTTGAGCGATTAGGCCTTTTCTCGGTAAAACGTAGTAAGCTTATTTTAGTGGCTTTTATTGCCTTATTTGTACTAAGTCTTGAAGGTGTTAGTCGTATTGAAATCAACGACAATCCGATCAACTGGTTTAAAAGCGACCATCAAATTCGTATTGCTGATAAAGCATTAAACCAACATTTTGCCGGCACATATGACGCATGGTTAGTATTTTCAGCCAAAAATACTAAAAACCAATTAGCCGTTGAAGCATTTAGCCAAGTGTTTGACCAAGCAAGCAGTAATGGCTTACAAGCCGCTGAAATCAAAAAACAACTGCAATTAGCTAAAACTGACGCTAGCTATCGCTTTTTTACTCAAGACTTACTTGTTGCCATTGATGATTTAGCGTTTAGCGAAAGTGATGAAATACAGCCTTGGATCGAACAACTTTTTGAAATCGCCGATAACGCCTACAACCAAAATAAACTGTTTCAGCAACCCCACGTATTAGAATGGATGGCCAACTTACAGAGCCAACTTGTTGAAACAGGGCTGGTTGGTAAAGCGAATGGTTTAGCCGATATTGTCCGCACGGTGAACCGCGAGCTGCATTCAGGCCAAGCCGATGACTTTGCTATTCCTACGTCAGCTAATGGTGTTGCACAAACGTTATTGCAATATCAGTCGTCACATCGCCCTGATGATTTATGGCACTTTGTCACGAAAGACTACCAAAAAAGTTTACTTTGGCTGCAAATGACCAGTGGTGATAACCAACATACCAGCAAGGTAGTTGCTTGGGTGGAAAGTTATATTCAGGCAAACCCTGCGCCAGTAGAAATTGATATTAATTGGGCAGGTAAATCTTACCTGAACATTGTTTGGCAAGATGCAATGGTTAGCGGCATGATAGACAGTTTACTTTCTTCATTTGTCATTGTTTTTGCCATGATGGTATTACTCTTTCGCTCGCTTAAATATGGCATTTTAGCGATGTTACCGCTGACCTTTACCATTACCATGATCTACGGATTAATTGGCTGGTTTGGTAAAGCGTACGACATGCCAATTGCTGTGTTGTCGGCATTAACATTAGGGCTATCTATCGACTTCGCTATTCATTTTTTACAACGTGTTCGCGAAGAAGAAAAACGCACTAAAAGCCTAAATAAAGCACTGCAAGCTATGTTTCAAGAACCCAGTCGTGCCATTGCCCGCAACGCTATTGTTGTTGCTATTGGATTTACGCCGCTACTGTTATCACCGTTAGTGCCGTATATCACGGTTGGCTTTTTCTTAGCGAGCATTATGGCGCTATCAGCCTTAGTAACATTAGTGTTACTACCGAGCTTATTGCATTTATTCAACAAAAATTCAGCTTCAACATGTGTAGTTGAAGATCCGAGTCATTAAAGCAAGTTGATCTAGAAAGCAGGTAACTATTATGAAATTTTCCAAGACACAACCACCATTCATTCAGCTATTTATCGCGTTAATACTAACGGCATTTTCCACGTTAGCAGCGAGTGAGACTTTAACCAGTGCTGATGAAATTATTAAACGAGCTAACTTAAGCTCTTATTACCAAGGTGAGGACGGCCGCGCACAAGCACGCATGATTATTGTTGACCGCAAAGGTAATAAGCAAATGCGTCAATTCACCATTTTACGTAAAGACCATCAAGATTATGGCGATCAAGAAATGTTGGTATTTTTTGCAAGACCAACAGACGTACAAGGCACGGTTTTTCGTGTGCAAAAGCGTCCACAAGCTGACGATAATCGTTGGTTATACCTACCAGCACTTGATTTAGTGAAACGTATTTCAGCAGGTGACAAACGGACCTCATTTGTTGGCGCGCATTTTTATTATGAAGATGTTTCTGGGCGTAACCCACAAGAAGATAACTTTACGTTACTGGCAACAACTGACGCTGTTTATCGCTTAAAAGCCCAACCTAAAACGCCTGAATCTGTTGAGTTTGATCATTACATCATTGAAATAGACAAAGTCACCATGCTGCCAATGCAAGTGATTTACTTTGATGGAAACGGTGAAAAAATAAGAAAGATGCAGGTGTTAAAAACTAAAAAAGTTGATGGTTTTCATACGGTATTGCATTCAAAAATTACCGACTTAACCGACGGCAGTTACACCGAAATGCAATTTAGAAACGTGAAATATAACTTAGCACTACCCGAAAGTATTTTCAGCGAGCGTAGTTTGCGTAATCCACCAAAAGCTTGGTTAAGGTAAGGTTTAACGTGAAAATAGAGCAATTGCCTTTTATTTTAGCTGCTATTGCCGCAAGTGCTGCGTTGCCGGTATTGGCTGATGCGACTGAACAAAAAGCGCTGCAAGCGCAACCCAGTGTTGCGGACACTCAAGCCACTAAACAAGAAAATACCGGATGGTCAGACGAAAACGGGGACGATGCGTGGTCAGACGAACAATGGGGTGACGATCAATGGGGTGACGATACATGGTCAGAGCAACAAGACTCAGCTTGGCAAATTTCAGGCTTTGGCGAGCTTGGTTACGGTCACTTTTTACAAAATAATATTGTTCAGTCTTCCTCGTCATTAAAAGAAGCCCGTGGCCGCATTGATATCAATTACAGTCATGATGTCTTTGAGTTTGATGCTAGCGGCGATTTACTGGTTGATGGGGTTTTAAACGACACATTGTGGCAAACCCGCGAATTAAGCATCAGTGCCAGCCCGCTATCAATGCTCGATGTTAAAATAGGTCGTCAGGTATTAACTTGGGGTACGGGTGACTATGTATTTTTAAACGACTTATTTGCCAAAGACTGGCAATCCTTTTTCTCAGGGCGTGACGACGAATACCTCAAAGCGCCATCGGACAGTGTCCGTTTAACTGCCTATGCCAATGACATCACTTTTGATTTTGCATGGACACCTCAATTTACGCCAGATCATTATTTAACCGGCGAGCGTTTTTCTTTCTACTCCCCTTTTCATGGCGAAAATATTGCGCCCGGAGAAGATTTTAACGTTCAGCAAACTAAAGATGATCAATATTCAGCACGCATCGCCACCACAATAAACAATACTGAAATTGCACTTTATGGCTACAAGGGTTATTGGACCACGCCTGTAAGCGTTAATCATCAAGGCCAAGCCTATTTTTCACAAATGAATTCATGGGGCGCAAGTGCCATAATACCATTTGCGAAAGGCTTATTTAACGCTGAGTTTGCTTATTATGACAGTGTTGAAGATGCACAAGGTGACCAAGCCAATATTGCCAATTCTCAACTTCGTTTTTTACTCGGCTATGAACAAGAATTAGCTAAAGATCTAACGGTTAGTACACAATACTATCTCGAAAAAACATTAGATTATGATAATTACCAGCTTAGTCATCCAAATAAAGATGAAGCGGTGGCAGAGCATCGGCATGTATTAACAACCCGCTTACGTTATGCGACACATCAGCAAAACGTACTTTATAACCTGTTTGCATTTTATTCTCCTACTGATAACGATGGCTACATCAAACCGTCAATCACTTATCGTTACAGCGATGATATTTCATTTTCAGTGGGCGCAAATTTATTTTTTGGTCAACAAGTCCATACCTTTTTTGCCCAGCATAAAGACAACAGCAATGCTTGGCTAAGAATGCGAGTGCATTATTAACAATGTCGCTCACTTTATTATTTTAAATAGACGAGGAAAACATCATGACAATTGAACAAGCAGTATTTCGTTTCGCCGGCATCATGGTTTTATTATCGGTTGCCCTAACCTATTTTTTACATCCAAACTTTATTTGGTTAACCGCTTTTATCGGTGTAAACCTGACGCAGTACTCTTTTACGGGATTATGTCCTGCAGCAACGGTATTTAAAGCATTTGGCTTAAAGCCTGCTTGCGAATCAAATAACTAGAGCGTGTTGATCTTTGCTGTTTGAATTTTGTTCGAGATAAAAGCGTTTTAATCGCGGCGTGAGGTTTGTTGCCTAGTCATCTAAGCAAAACACCTCACACAGGTTACAAGTTCCAGACGTAACCTAAGTACCTACATCCATGTAGGTAACAAAGAGTAAAACGCTTTTAGCCGAATCCTTCGGACAGCGTTTGTTGTCATTTATACGGTGTTGGTACTTTATCATGTGGAATAACCACACATCAAAAGCACCGCCTTGTATAAATACCCAACAAACTGCTGCAAAAACAAACTTGAAAGATCAACACACTCTAAAAGCAAACAAATTTTGTGAATCGGTTATTACTAACATTCAATAAAAAAGGGCGGTTGCATTATCAGTGCAACCGCCCTTTTGAATGACTAGCTTAGCTAGAACAGTTTATTTTGGAGAATACCAAATTGGTGAAGTCCAAGCGCGTTCTTGATGCTTCATCGGTACTTCTTCAGACATTTTTGCGCCTAAGCGTTTTTGGTCATAAGCTGTCCAACGCGGTGTAGGAATTTCAAGTACACGTGCGTAGTAGAACGCTTTGATGCTTGGGTCAAAGTCAGGATCTGTCCAAGCAGTTGTAAGCTCAGCTGCGCCAATACTGTTAGTCCAAGTCGCTTCTTCAACGTTTACTGTATCGCCAACTGATGGTAGGTTTCCATCTTTATCTAGCTTACGAATATCAGCATCACCCCAGGCAACGTTGTAAATTTTCTCTTTTAATTCACCGTCAGCCGTTAACCAACCTTTAACAACTTGTACGCGGTCTAGGTTACCACTTTCAGGATCTTTAACAGCCGCCACTAAGAAAGTTGGCGCTTCTTTACCAGCAGCAGGTTGTGGTAAGTCTGTACCCATAGGTACACCTTTCTTATAACCCGCTTCGGCAAGGTAACGATTTTCAGCATCTTTTTGGTCGTAATCCCAACCACCAAAGAAACGAACCGTCATACGTGAACCTGAGGTCGCATAAACTTCTTTTTTATGCATTGAATCCCAAAGCGCTTCACGGGTATTTTCAGTTGCCCACACGGCGGTAAAACCGGCAGAAGAATACTGCCAAGTGTAACGTGTTTTACCAAAACCTTTTTTAGATACATGCTTCCATCTGTCTTTAGATGGCTCTTGAATAACATGCTTACCGTAAAAGTTGTCTTCTTCGATTGCTGTCATTGAGTTATGAACATCGGTACCGCCAGCAAAACCAAATTTAAATGGGTTAACACCGACTTTCTCTTCCCACTTCAAACCTTGTAATAAACCGCCGCGTAAATACATGTATGGGCGCTGCTCTGGAGTCTCAGGCTTATCAGTTAAGGTTAAGTTACCTTCTTCCCAACCCGCTAAACCGTAATCTGCAAACTCATCATTTGGAGATAATGTTGGATGTGTTTCACTGTTACCTTTAGTTTGCATCATCTCTTGCATTACTTCGTATTTAGCACGACGCTCTGCATATTCTTTATCAATTGGTGAACCGTCAAACTTCGTTGGTTCGAACATACGAGCACCCGACAAGTTACCATTGTGTGGAATAGCTAATACTTGGTCGCCAGTGCTTTGCTCGTATTTTTCCATCCAATCCCAAAGTTTTTCAGGATCTTGGCTTTGCCATGAAGTATACGGCATCATTTGATCCGCTTGAGTTTTGTCGCCGCGGTATAAAACATTACGGTGTAAGTTGTTACCACTTGGTACTGATGTCCACTCGTAGCCGATCATCGCAGTAAACTTACCAGGTTCGTTAAAGCGCTCAGCAGTTTTTGTGTATTCTTGCCAAACACTCTTCATTACTGGGCCAGCAATTTTAGGGTTAGTTAATGGGGCAGGTAAGGTGCCGTTACCTTGAGCAACAACAACTTCATTGGTAACAGCTGCAGCAGCCTGTCCACCTTCTTTCATCGCTTTGCTCCAGCGAACGACGGTTTCATCATCCATCAATAGAGGGTTGCCGTTATAGACTTCATACATGATACCTAAGCCTTCAACGTGGTCAGCAACCACTAAGAAGTCTAACGGACGGTTAAGTTTGGCAGGAATACCTGAATTAGAAACAACTTCTTCACCACGAGCAAAACGATAGGCTTCTTCTGGGCCTAAACGGTTACCATTCATAAACGCATCACCCGAGTTTGCGGTGTGGTTATGGGTGTCACCAAAATAAACATTAGTCGGGTAATTTTCACCCGCCATAGGAGAATACTGCTTACGAGCTTGTTCGCTTGCACCATCCTGACCAGCTACAGCTTGAGAGCCTGCAGCTAAGAGGGCAACCATAAGACAATATAAGCTATTTTTCGACGCCGATTTAACCAAGCTCGACGTAATAAGATTACGTTTCATAATAGAACCTTTAAATTGTTAAAAAAATGTAACACCACAAAACACAACATACCACCTTTTGTGCACCAACTTAAATAAATTTAAGAGCTACTTTAAGGTTTTTACGGTTTATGTAATGAGATTCGGTTTAAGTATAGATGTTATTGGAAAGGGTATACGTAAAGGCAGTAAAATATAAGAGCAAATTACACACCCTTACCGCCCAAAACATTTTTGTACATTTGTATAATTGGTAATGGTAGTTTAATTAATAAAATTCAGTTTATTCACTTAAAAAGCTTTTAACTAACAAGATATAACCCGTTAAGAGAAAACAAACTATTTTTGATTTAGTTAGTTGCTTACTAGAGCATGTTGACTACCATGATAAGATAACAATTTTGTCATCCAAGCCTGTAGTAAATGATATCTACTGCTTGGTGTTAGCGAATAAGTGATAATGTTATGAACATGGGAATAAAAGGTAAGTGGGCTTTGGTATGCGCATCGTCTAAAGGTTTAGGCCGAGGTTGTGCTGAGGCATTAGCTGCTGAAGGTGTTAATGTGATTATTAACGCAAGGGGCGAACAAGCGTTACTAGCAACCGAGCAATACCTTAAAGAGACCTATCAAGTCGAAGTTATCGCAATTGCAGCCGACATCACCACTGAATCAGGGCAAGAAAAAGTACTAGCGGTTGCTGATAAAGTAGATATTTTAGTGACTAATGCCGGAGGGCCACCTCCGGGCATATGGAGCGATTGGGATAGAGACGATTTTATCGCAGCAATAGATGCCAATATGCTCACTCCTATCGCGCTGATGAAAGCCATACTGCCAGCAATGATCGCAAAAGGTTGGGGCCGCATAGTTAACATCACAAGCGTTTCGGTAAAATCACCTATTGCTGTATTAGGCTTATCTAATTCTGCTCGAGCAGGTTTAACTGGTTATGTGGCCGGCACAGCACGTCAGGTTGCTAAACACGGCGTAACTATCAATAATTTACAACCGGGCATTCATGCCACTGATCGCGCAACAGCACTAGATACCGGCGCAGCCAAATTACAAAGTATCAGCCTAGACGAAGCCCAACAACAACGCTGTGAAACTATTCCTGTTGGGCGTTATGGCACCGCTGCAGAGTTTGGCGCAAGTTGTGCGTTTTTATGCTCTGAGCACGCAGGCTTTATTGTTGGCCAGAATATTTTACTCGACGGCGGCGCAGTTAACTCCACAATGTAAATTAAGCCATATACGCACGCCATTACATGCGTTTTTATTGTATTTACTTTAAGGTAAATACAATAAAAACAAGCCAGCTCAGCAGCAACAATACCCAAGGTAGCTTGTTGATAAATGAATTGCTGGCTGGTTTCGGCTGTTCAACATTGTCAATGTCTTGAACTTGCTTTGCTTTTAATTCTTTTTTTCTAAGTTTATCTCGTTCACGCGCTTTGGCTTTTTGCTGTTTTTTGTATTCACTAATGCCTTTTTCAATGCCTTGGGCAATAAGTTTAGTTTGCTCTTTACTCTGGCCTTTTTTCTGTGTGCCTTTTGCAATTTTCATTGCTTCATTTTGGGTTTCAACTGATGATTTTTCGCTCATTTATTCATTACGATTAGTGATATTCAACTGACTATTAAATTACGGTATCCAACAACAATTATCCAGTAATTTACTTGTTACTTTTATCGGGGTACGGCACACTATCAGCCATTCAATATTTACCGCAATTTTAGAGAATACCATGAGCGAAAATTCAACAGCATTAAATCAAATTAACCAAATGTTAACCATGCAAGACGCAATGAATTCACGCGTGAGTGAAACATGGCGCGACAATGGCTACGAATGGTATCGCGCCATTTGGGTTGAATGTGCAGAAATGTTAGATCACCACGGTTGGAAATGGTGGAAACATCAAGAAATTGACGTTGCGCAAGTGCAACTTGAATTAGTCGATATTTTTCATTTTGGTTTAAGCTTACGCTTAATGACAGGCGCTGATGTAACAGATATTGCTAATGAGCTAGCCGCTGAACTTACCCAAGGTTCAGACGAAAGCGACTTTAAAATTGCGTTAGAAAACTTGGCATCTGCAGCGGTAAGCAATAAAGCCTTTGACGCTATCGCACTTGCCGATTGCATGCGTTTAATGAATATGGATTTAAACGAGCTATTTAAACAATACGTGGGCAAAAACACGTTAAACTTCTTCCGTCAAGATCACGGTTATAAAGACGGCAGTTACATTAAAGTGTGGCACGGTGAAGAAGATAATGAAGTATTAGCTAAGTTGGTGAACAGCCTTGATGTGACAGCGTCAGATTTTCAACAGCAGTTATATCAAGCGTTAGAAGCTAAATACCCTAGCTAAGCCATTAAAATTAAGCCTGTTTCTATATAAAACATCTCTGGCACAAATAGTGCTTATTCAAGTTATTACTATGACGCTAATCAATAACGTCAAGAATTTGAACTGCCGGAGATGTATATGGAACTTATTCTATTTGCCATGATCAGCCTGATTGTTGTGGTCGCGATGTTAGCCAGTCGCCTAAATGACAACAGCTTCCCCTTCCCTTTTGACAGCAAGGCCAGTGTATTTACTCCCGCTGAGAAGAACTTTCAAATATTAGTTGAACAAGCGGTCGGCCCTAAATACCGGGTGATTAATCGAGTAAAATTATCTGACATTGTTGCTGTACGTAAAGGCGTTTCAAGTCGTGCTAGCCAAACAGCAGTTAATAATGCCGAAAATAAGTACCTTGATTTTGTTATTTGCGAACGCGAAACCATGAAATTATTGGGCGCGATTGATTTAGTTGATACGCAAGGACGTGGCTACAAACTCAAGAAAGATTGGTTTGTCAGTGGTGCACTGGAAGCGGCGTCAATTCCGCATGTGCGCATCAAAGTAAAAGCTAATTATACTGTAGCCGAAATTCGCGCCTGCATTCATAGCCGCATAATGGGTAAGTTTACGGTAAAACCTAAAGTAGAGGGTAAGGTGATCCCTGCGCCAATGATCAAAGATAGATCAAAAAATATTGGTGCAATAAGCCCTACCGCTGCGAGAGCAAAAGCGAAAGCAAACGCGCTCCAGTTGGCGAGTAAGCCTAGTGTGCGCACACCTGAGCCAAACATGGCTGCTTTGCCACATTAAAACAATAAAACACTAGCTCACTAAAACAATAAAAACTAAGCCTTAACTGTTTCGCAGTTGAGGCTTTTTTATTACCCATGACAAGCCGCAAGCGTTGTTGATTAACAACAGAGTTAATTTTTAATCTAGGCTTAGCCGCGCTATAATCCCCTGCAATATTTACAACGCATTCACTTGGAAAAATCATGAAAGCAGGCATTATTGGCGCAATGGAGCCAGAAGTTGCTATTTTAAAAAGCAAACTTACCAATATCGAAACCTCAGAAATTGCAGGTTACCAGTTTTATCAAGGGCAACTTGACGGTAACGATGTCGTTATTGTGCAATCAGGCATTGGTAAAGTTGCAGCGGCATTAGCAACCGCATTATTGATCGACAAATTTTCACCTGACTATGTAGTAAATACAGGTTCTGCCGGCGGATTTGAACAATCATTAAAAGTTGGTGATATTGTTATCAGCGATGAAGTAAGGTATCACGATGTCGACTTGACCGCATTCGGTTATGAAGTAGGTCAACTTCCTGCAAATCCACCAGCCTATATTCCGCATCCTCAGTTAGTGGAGGCGGCAAAAGCAGGTATTAGTTCACTTGAAAATATTCAAACACTCGTGGGTTTAATTACTACAGGTGATACCTTTATGACCGCAGAAGACGATATCGCCAAAGCGAGAAAAAATTTCCCAACCATGGCAGCTGTTGAAATGGAAGGCGCCGCCATTGCCCATACTTGTCATCAATTTAAAGTACCCTTTGTCGTTATTCGCTCGATGTCTGATATTGCCGGAAAAGAATCGCCAACCTCTTTTGAAGCCTACTTAGAAACAGCCTCGGTAAATTCGTCACAATTAGTGCTGAATATGTTAAATGCTTTACAAGGGAAATCATTAAGCTAATATCAGCTTAAAACAATAAAAGAGCCACTATCATGGCAAGTTTTGCTGAACTCCCTTCTTGGCTACAATCGGTGTTAATGGCTTTTACCGTTATTTTAATAAAAGCCATTTTAACTCACTTGGTTGCTCACCAACCTTGGCGTTTTTTTCAGTTCTATTGCCAAAGCTTAGCCAATAAAGTTAACAAGGCTGAAAATAGCCATAGCCAACAAACCGTTGCTGGCCTTGTTGCTTTTGCTATAACTTTCGCTCCTCTTGTGGCGATATTATGGCTCTTTGAAACTTTCGTTGCAGTGCTGTGGCTCTGGCAAGGATTTCTCCTTTATATTGCGATTGACGGCGTCGACTTATTCAGCCAAAACAAAAAAATTGCTAACGCCTTATCTGCTCAACAAAAGTACCACGCGAAACAACTCCTGCAGCCTTTTTTATTACGTGAGTCAGAAAAGCTTTCAAGCTTAGGCTTAACCAAAGCCAGCATTGAAATGCAATTATTACGCATTGGCCAACAGCTAATTACAACGGTATTTTTCTTTTTGCTTTTAGGGCCGCTTGCAGCGATAAGCTATCGAATAATTCTAGAGATGAGCTACAGCTGGAATACCAAAGAAGCTCGTTTTTTTGCATTTGGCGATCGCCCTAAAACCATTAGTTATTTACTACAATGGCTGCCAATGAGAGTGTATGGATTTTGCCTGCTGCTGAGTACCTTAGGCCAAGGTTTTGTGCTTAATTGGCGGTTAGTTAGCCCTCACTTTTTCAAACTAAATAATGACTTTGTTCTTCACATACAAGCCTTAGCATTAGGCTGTCGGCTTGGCGGTGTTGCTATGTACCAAGGTGAAAAGCTGCGCAGGAAGAGCTTTAATGATCAAGGAAAACAACCTGAGATCACTGATATTATTCATGCATCGTCTCGAATTAAATACATCTTAGTGCTGTTAAGTATTTGCTTTTTTCTGGCAATATTTGCAGCGCTAACCGTTGCACCATAAAGTAATAAACAACAAGCATCATTTAAGGATATTTTATGAACAAAATTAAACAATTTGCTTTGCTATTCGCCATTATAATGCCGGCCTGTTTTGCACAAACACCAAACATGTCACAAGCACAATTACTCAGTTTGATGAATGCACCAACACCTTACGACTTAGTCGTGCTTGATGTGCGTTCTGCAGAAGAATATGCGCAAGGTCATATTAAAGGTGCGATTAATATTAGCCACAACAACATGGCTGAGCAATACCACAAGCTCAGTCAATTTAAAGATAAAACCCTTGTTGTTTATTGTCGTTCAGGTCGCAGAGCAGGTATTGCAGAAGCCATATTGGCCGAGAAAGGTTTTACCCGTATACGTCACCTAAGTGGCGACATGAAAGCGTGGCAAGCCGAAGGTTTACCCTTAGTAACTGAATAATTTATTAAAGTAATATGATACAACTACTCTTTTGGTTAGATATTTTTGGCATTGTTGTTTTTGCCTTATCTGGTGCATTAATGGCAGGTCGATATAAACTCGATCCTTTTGGCGTAGTTGTCTTAGCCGCAGTAACTGCAATTGGCGGCGGTACGATTCGCGACGTTATTTTGCAAACCCCCGTATTTTGGGTCGTTAAGCCCTATTACTTACTGGTAATTTTAATCACTGCCCTGCTCACTATTTTGTTGATCAGAGAGCCTAAACGTATTCCTAAACGCTTTTTACTAATAGCCGATGCCTTTGGCTTGGCACTATTTGCCGTGTTAGGCACCGAAAAGGCGCTTTCTTTAGGTACGCCTGCATTAGTTGCGGTAGTCATGGGAACAATAACTGGCGTTGCCGGCGGCATGATACGCGATGTATTGTGTAATGTGATCCCAATGATTTTACGACAAGAAATTTACGCAACAGCAGCAATATTTGGCGGGGTAATTTATGTTGCCCTTCAATATTTAGGAGTAGCCGAGCACATTGCGGTGATGAGTGGTATTTTTGGCGCGTTAATTTTAAGACTTGCGGGCATTTATTGGAAAGTATCATTGCCCGCTTTTCATATTGATGACGATGAAGAGAAATAAGCTGAAGTAGCTTATTGTTTATTGCTTAACAGTTATTTCTTATAGCTTACAGCTTCCTACTTTTTACTTAAAGCTTTTTACTTAAAGCTTTTTACTTAAAGCTCATTGCTTACGGCTTACTGCTTAACACTTGCAGCTTATCGCTTACTGCTTACTGCTTATTGCTTACGGCTTACTGCTTAAAGCTTACCGCTTATTGCTTAACGCTATTAAGCTTCAATTCCCCAGCCGTCGTTATAGCCGTCAAACTTTGCGGCAATTTGCTCAAATTCAGTTTCTTTAGTAACAATATCATCATAGTTAGGCTGCATCGTTACGGTACAGTCTAGGTCCCATACATTTGGGATCTCGTCTGGGTGAACATTTACTTTAACTTGCGGTTTATGCTCAGCTAAAAATGCCGCCATTGCTTGCGCTTGCTGTTCTTTTTCAAACAGTTGAAAAAAAACCACTTCATGTACTTGGCTTAAATCTATGCCAGCTTCCTGCATTTCGGCCAATACCATACCGGTATCATCATTTGGAAAAGTCATCGTTATATAAAACCCAAACAAAACAAAGGTGTTATTATAAACACCCTGACCGCACTTGAATAGCTATTTGCTTGCCCGCGAACAAATTGAATGCGCTTAGCTGCAATTATTAACATCACGAATGCGCTCGCCCAGCCAACTTAACATAACAACGTTGACTGATAACATAACAGCCTGTAGCTATTATTGATATTGCTAGATGCACTGTAATCGTTAGCCAATGAAAGCTGTCTTGCCACAATAAAATTAAACCGCGTTTATCAATTAAACATAAATCTAATAAAGTAATGTGAACAAAGAAAACGCTAAAAATAATTAAGCTTGTTTTTTCAAAGCTGAAAAAACGGGTCAACATTATTGCTCTCCTAGCGCTAGCCACGCCAGTAAATCGTCATGTTTCATTTGGTAATTTAACTGGGTTTTCGCTTTATGACCCATAACAACTTTACTCAAGGTTTCACTGCTTGCTGGTGAAAATTCAGGTAACGATAATCCCATCGCTGTTGCTGCCTGCTGATAAAATGATTTTTTACTCACATGAGTATCGTTAACACCGTTAAAAACGCCTGTTGGCGCATCATCACCAAGTAACTCAGTGATCAAACCTATTACATCGTCAAGGTGAATTAAATTAACGGCAACCTCACTATTAGCGAGTTGTTTTTTCATTGTTAAAAATCGGCCTGGGTGGCGCTTCGGACCAATCAAGCCTGCAAGTCTTAATACCGTTGCTTGACCTGAAAACGCCAATGCTGCTTGTTCTGCGCCGGCGAGTATTTCAACTTTAGGCGCACTATAGTTGAGCGCGGTTTCTTCATCAACTGAACCTGACAAGCCACCATAGACAGCGGTTGAGCTAATTAGCATAATTTTTTTAGCGACAGCTTGTTCTGCACGTTGAACAATTTGCGCTATTTTTTCAGGATAATCGGTTTTACCACGCTTAATTTGTGGCGGCAAACATATCACGATATTTTGTTGGCTAAAAATAGCGTCGATATCAGCGGCATCTATAGCCTTATCAAATGGTAAAATAAGTTGCAGTGCTTTAGCCCCGGTAGCTTCAATATCGGCAAAGTTTTCCACACGCTGGCTTGTTGCAATAACAGAACAGCCTTGTTGATGCAGCGATTTTGCTAAAGGTTTGCCTAACCAACCACAACCAATAATGCTGACTGACGCTAATTCTGATGTCATTTTCTTTCCTAATGTTTAAAGCTATTATTTTGCCAATGCCACGTACAAACCTGAAAACGTTGCCACGACATGTTCACCACACAAAACTTCTACGGTTATATTAAAACGTGCTTTTTTTGAACTCGCTAACGCATGTGCGCTGCCTTTAACTAAATTCACAGAAGTTCTTGCGATTGCCACACCATGCAAAGGGGCATGATAACGTATGTTGGCATCGGCTAAAACAATATCCCCTTGATAACCTGCAAGTTCAAGTTGGCAATAGACCCAGCCCCAACCGGTTAATGTTGCTAACGTATAAATACTGCCGGCAAACATGGTGTTGTGCAGGTTTTTATTAAAGACAAGATCACAAGAAGTTTGCATGGTTTCACCGTCAAAATGACAAACTTCAACGTTCATTGCTTTGCTCATCAAAATAGTTTGATGCCACGTAGCTTGCAATTGTTTCGCTAGCTCTACTTCTTTTGAGCTTTGCTTTAAATGGCTGATGGTTTTAATCATCTTAAAATGCTTAATGCTCTGATAGAGCTGATGAGAAAAACCTTGGTTTTGATAATCTAAGGATTGATAAAAACCAAGTGCATTTTCTCGCGCATTTAAGCTAATTTCACAACACCCCAAAGTTAATGCAAGTTGTTCAAGTGCTATGAGTATTTGCCTGCCAAAACCTTTGCCTTGTGCTTGTTCAGCAACCGCCATGTACCTAATTTGCGCTTGGTGTTGGCTAACTAAATGCAATCTTGCCACCGCAACTATGGTATTATTTTCATCAACCAAGATACGATGATAACTTTGCTGTTCTAACTCATCCTGTTCACTACCTTCGGGCTGTTGCCAAGGCTGACGCAAAATACGCCAACGCAAATGATAATATTGCTGCAACTCTTGTTCACTTATCGGTGCTCGACATTCGATCATTAGCTATGCTTAACCTTACTTATTAATTTTTGGAGGTTATCTCACTTATATGCGCTTAACTCAGCATCTAAACCAAGGCAGCTTATTGTACTTTGATCAGCAACACGAAAAACTATCGGTAAGCCAAAATAATCATTATCGTTGGCTAGCCTTTGATAATGTTATTCAAAGCGTGATGAGCCGAAGATTACCTAATAAGCTGACCTTGCCACACCATAGCGCATTGTTATTACCGTTAATTTTCTTTAAACCTAAAAGCCTTTTAGAGTTTGGCTTAGGTGGCGGTAATATCGCTAGGTTTATGCATGGTTTAAACGAGAGCATCGACTTTACCAGTATTGAACGCTCCCCTCGGGTAGTCGAGGCATTTAAGCAATTTTTTAATCCAGATGCGATCAAGATTAATATTATCAGCGATGAAGATATTAGCCAAAGCAAACGCTTACAAAAACGTGCTAATCAATGGTTAATATATGATATTTATCGGGCAGAAAATGGCGCCTTAAATTATTGTGATAAGCAGTTACTTAAGTTGGTCAATCAACTGTCAGCCAGTGCCTGTTTGTCGATAAACTTGGTCGACATTTCAGACGAGCACATTAACCGTTTGTTAATGGATTTAACCAGCCAATTGTCAAATCACACATTAAGTTATTTTAATGTGCCCCATTACCAAAATGTCATTGTGCATATTTTACCGCAGCACTTTACCCATACTAATGAGATAATTAACAGCAACAGTTACCTATCCGAACGTTTACAGCAAAGATGGCTTAAATTTTGGCAACACGGACATCACAGCAGTATCCACAATTAACAGTTTAGATAGTTAACGAGATAGTAACAGGTCCATCGTTTAGTAGCCTTACCTTCATATCTGCACCAAATTGCCCAGTTGGCACAACAAAACCTAAGCTGCGAAGGTGTTGGCAAAAGGCTTGGTATAAACTTTTACCAAGCTCAGGGCTTGCCGCTTTAGTAAAGCTTGGGCGCATACCACGAGAAGTATCTGCCGCTAAGGTAAATTGTGAAACCACCAGAATATCGCCACCACTTTGTTTGACGTTTAAGTTCATTTTACCGGCGTCGTCTTCAAAAATTCGGTAACCCGCGACACGCTCGGCTAGGCGCTTTGCTTTTGCCAAAGTATCTTCTGGCTCAACCGCAAGCAAGACCAATAAGCCATTATCAATCTCACCAATAATTTCATTGTCAACAGTAACACTTGCTTCGCTAACACGCTGTAATAACGCAATCATAACATCTTAAATAATCGTAATATTTGCGCCAATTATAGATTTTTTTCAGCAAGAAAGTCAGCCATATTGTCCGTTGCTTTACAAAAAGCATCAATTGTTTGCTTTTCAAAAGCGCTATGCCCGGCAACCGGTAAAATATGCAATTGTGCATTTTCCCACAACGACACTAACGAATTAACACTGGTTAAAGGACAAACCATATCGTAACGACCATGAATAATAATCGCCGGTATTGATTGAATTTTATCGAGATGATCAACGATATAATTCCCCGATATAAAGGAATGATTGATGAAGTAATGGCTCGAGATTAACGCCATGCAATGGGCTTGGTGTGCATCATGCACATGGCTTTTATCGACATGCTGCTGTTCTATGCTTGAAAGCCTAAGTTCCCATAAAAACCAAGCTTTGCTTGCCGCAATGGCTGCCACTTCATTCTCAGAAGTCAGTACTTTGTGATAACCCGCCAGTGGCGAGCTTCTCAGTTCAAATGGCAAGCAATTAACAAATTCTTGGTAATATTTAGGAAAAAATTTTTCAGCGCCGCCACGGTTATACAACCAAGCATATTCATTGTTCGTCGCTAAAAAAGTACCGCGTAAAATAAAGCCTAAAACCTTATCGGCATGGGCAATACCATAAAGCAGTGCTAAGGTTGCCCCCCACGAGCCTCCTGTAATTAGCCACTGACTAATACCCAGATGCTTTCGTACAAGCTCAATATCGGCAATTAAATGCGCTGTGGTATTTTCAATTATGCTAGGAGATGGCGTTGACTGCCCGCAGCCACGTTGGTCAAAAATAATAATGCGGTACTTTTCTGGATCAAAAAAACGTCGACAATGTTCATTACTACCCGCACCGGGGCCGCCATGAAGATATAAAACTGGAGTGCCTTCCGGATTGCCGGATTGTTCTAAATATAACTGATGTTGCTCACTGACTTTTAGCCACTGCTGATCATAAGTTGAAATTTTTGGAAATAATGTGCGTGACATAAGCTTCTCACCATGGAGTTCATGGCTTAAGTTTAGTCCGCTTTATTTGAAATATCCTTAGCTTGCACAATTCTCTGATAATTTTCTAAAGAGACCGTTAGCACGGCACCTACCAGAACAATTAACCACGATAAATACACCCATAAAAATAAAATAGGGATAGTGGCTAGCGCGCCATATATTGCTTGGTAAGACGGTAGCTGTGTCACATAAAGCGCAAAGCCTTTTTTAGCAAATTCAAATAAAATTGCTGCGGTAATTGCACCAACAAAAGCAAACTTTATTGGCACCGCTTTATTTGGCACCAATAAATATAAAATTAAAAATGCGGCAATGGATGACAGCAACGGTAATAGGCGAACAAAGAAGTTAGTCACGACTTCAACATTCGGGTCACCAAACGATACCAGAGAGACTAAATAAGAAGATGCAGCAATACTGCTACCGACTAGCACTGGCCCTAACGTTAAGACCATCCAGTACATAGAAAATGCAGTAATAATGCGTCTTTTTTCGGTGACCTGCCAAATTTTATTTAAGGTTTTATCAATCGCAGAAATAAGTAAAAGTGCAAATAAAAATAAAAAAGAAATCGCCACTGCCGACATTTTACTGGCATTAGCAACAAAGCCTGATAAGTGCTGCTGAACCACGTCACTCGCGGCAGGAACAAAGTTATGATAGATAAATTCTTCTACTATGGTACGAATATCAGCAAAAATAGGAAACGCTGTCATCACCGAGAGCATTACCACCAATAGCGGTACTAACGACATCAAGGTAACATAGGATAAATATCCGGCGACCACATGAATATGTTCTCGCTGTAAGCGTTTGAAAAAATAAGGGAGAAAAACGCTGGCAGCTTCTTTTAACACTTTATAATTAAGCTGATTAATTTTCTTCATAACATCGCCAAGGATAAATTTCATACTGAAAGATTTTATACTATGATAACGTTAATTAACTTTTTTGTAACAACTAAATGATGAGGTTTTAATGTCAGGTCAAGGTTCTGGCGGCAATGTTTTGGCCGCAATTTGTAGTTTTTTTCTTCCCGGTTTAGGTCAGCTTGTACAAGGGCGTATATTAGCGGCCATTTTATTCTTTGTCGGCATGGCGGTTTCTTGGGTACTTGTATACCTATTAGTTGGCTGGCTATTAGTACCTATCGTTTATATCTGGTGTATTATCGACGCAGCGAAATATAAAGGTTCGAGTTCATGAAAAAATTAATTCCCTTACTTTTTATTAGTTCCTCTTTAACCTTATTAGGTGGTTGTCAGTCAGCTTACTATTCCGCAATGGAGTCAGTTGGACAACACAAACGCGATATTTTAGTTTCTCGTGTTGAAGACGCTAACGAATCACAAGAAGAAGCGCAAGAGCAATTCTCTAGTGCACTTGAAGGGTTAACCGCTTTAATTAATTTTGACGGCGGTGAACTTGCCGAGCAATACGAAGCAACAAAAGATCAGTACGAAGCCAGTGAAAAAGCCGCTGAAGAAGTATCTCAGCGTGTTAACGCTATTGAAGATGTTGCCGAGGCTTTATTTGACGAATGGTCTGATGAAATTGAAGAATTTTCTAATGCGACCTTAAAACGTCAAAGCCAAGGAAAATATAAAGAAACGGTGCGCAAATACAAGAAAGTCATTGGTGCAATGCGTAAAGCTGAAAGCAGTATGGCGCCGGTGCTTTCTGCCTTAAAAGATAATACCCTTTATTTAAAGCACAATTTAAACGCTCAAGCCGTTGGTGCATTAGAAGGTGAATATAAATCGATTAAGCAAGACATTGAGGTTCTTATCAAAGAAATGAATGTCGCAATTGACAGTTCAAAACAGTTTATTGCAAATTTAAAGCAATAGTTGGTTCTGATACTGGAGCAGGTGGGCTGCAATTAATAACGCAGCTCATCTTTATCTTCAAAGAAAAACGACTGACTATTTCGGTTCAGTTGCGCTAGTAACTCTTTTAGTTGCCGTACTTGCGCAGTACTTGCAATACCCGTTTCAAAACAATCACTCAGTTCTTTAAGCGCAGTTAGCTGTTCGCTAGTCATAAAACTAAATCCTTTTAATTTTTACCTATCTTGGTGTTTAAGCATATCCCAGTTAGTCGACTTTAACTGTGGGAAATTAGCTATTATCATGTTCAATAAATGCACAAGCACATTTTCGCATTCTAGCAAGGTATTAAAAAACATCCAGTTTATAAACAAAAAAACCGCTAACGAAGTTAGCGGTTTTTTAGCGAGTTCTTAGCGAAATTATGCTTTGGTAGCACGACCTTCGCGCTTACGGTCACTTTCTTTTAAGAATTTCTTACGAATACGAATGCTCTCAGGCGTTACTTCGACTAGCTCATCGTTATCAATAAATTCTAATGCTTGTTCAAGCGACATAATAATTGGTGGCGTCAGTGTTTGCGCTTCATCGGTACCCGATGAACGAACGTTAGTTAACTGCTTACCTTTAAGTGCGTTAACTGTTAAGTCGTTATCACGGCTATGAATACCAATAACTTGACCTTCATAAATATCAACACCATGACCAATTAACATACGACCACGAGATTGTAAGTTAAAGATTGCGTTAGTTAGTGCTTTACCTGTTGCGTTAGCGATCATTACACCGTTTAAGCGTTGACCGATTTCACCACCTTTATGAGGACCATACTGTAAGAAGGTATGGTAGATTAAACCAGAACCTGATGTAACCGTCATAAATTCAGTTTGGAAACCAATTAAACCACGGCTTGGCATAATAAAGTCCATACGAATACGGCCTTTACCATCTGGTGCCATGTCAGTAAGTTCTGCTTTACGAACACCCATTTTTTCCATAATCGTGCCTTGATGCTCTTCTTCAACATCAATAGTCACTGTTTCATAAGGTTCTTCTAATTGGCCATCAACTTCGCGCATGATTACTTCAGGACGAGATACCGCTAGCTCGTAACCTTCACGACGCATATTTTCGATTAAAATACCTAAGTGAAGCTCACCACGACCAGATACTTTGAACTTGTCTGGATCGTCTAGCTGCTCAACACGTAAAGCTACGTTGTGAACTAATTCTTTTTCCAAACGGTCTTTAATATTACGTGAAGTAACAAATTTACCTTCTTGACCTGAGAACGGTGAAGTATTCACTTGGAAAGTCATGTTGATAGTAGGTTCATCAACAGATAATGGTGGTAGAGCGTCAACTTCATTTGGACAACAAATCGTGTCAGAAATTTTCAACTCACCTAAACCGGTGATCGCAATAATATCACCAGCATGAGCAATTTCAGTTTCGTGACGCTCTAAACCTAAGTAACCAAATACTTTACCTACTTTACCGTTATGAAGTTTACCGTTAGCACCTTCAACAGTTACTTGCTGGTTTGGTTTAACGCTACCACGGGTAATACGGCCAACACCAATAACACCTAAATAAGAGCTGTAATCAAGCTGAGAAATTTGCATTTGGAATGCACCTTCAGCATCAGCATTTGGTGGTGGTACTTGGTCAACGATAGTTTCAAACAATGGTGTCATGTCTGAACCTTCAACGCCTTCTTCCATTGAAGCCCAGCCGTTAATTGCTGAAGCGTAAACGACTTGAAAGTCTAACTGGTCATCAGTTGCACCTAAGTTGTCGAACAAATCAAATACTTGATCCATTACCCACTCAGGACGTGCGCCTGGCTTGTCGATTTTGTTAATTACTACAATTGGCTTCAAACCTTGAGCAAATGCTTTTTTGGTTACGAAACGCGTTTGTGGCATTGGGCCTTCTTGCGCATCAACAATTAATAGTACTGAGTCTACCATTGACATAACACGCTCTACTTCACCACCGAAATCGGCGTGACCAGGAGTATCAACGATATTTACACGGTAATCATTCCAATTAATAGCCGTATTCTTAGCTAGGATAGTGATACCACGCTCTTTCTCGATATCATTAGAGTCCATGACTCGTTCTTCAAGACCGTTACGGGCATCAAGAGTACCTGATTGGTCTAATAACTTATCAACCAAGGTCGTTTTACCATGGTCAACGTGGGCGATAATCGCTACATTACGTAATTTCTCTAACACTGGGCTTTGCTCATTAGGCTATAATTGGGCGCGAATTATACAGTAGTATTAGCGACAAAGAAAATAGTTCCTGTTTTATCTTGTTAGTTTGATCTAAATCGGCCAATTTATTATTAAATTTTTATCTCATCCCCTTACTCATATGCTATTGTGTATTTCACTATAAATTTTCATCGCACCGACATAGTGCGCACGATTCACCATATTGGTGCAGATATTGAGTGCGTATTAAATAAAAGCCTTATTAAATAAGGGTTTTATAATTGGCACGATTTTAGCTCATATTTTCGCAAGCAGAATGCAACGCATTTTATAACTTTAATTAATGAACTACACTGGAGACTTTCAATGTCAAAAGCAGTATTAGACCTTATCAAGGAAAACGACGTAAAATTTGTTGACCTTCGTTTCACTGATTCAAAAGGTAAAGAACAACACGTATCTCTTCCTCATCACCAAGTCGACGAAGATTTCTTCGAAGATGGTAAAATGTTCGATGGTTCATCTATCGCTGGTTGGAAAGGTATTAACGAATCAGACATGGTATTAATGCCTGATGCTGAAACTGCTGTATTAGACCCGTTCACAGAAGCGGTTACATTAAACATCCGTTGTGACATCGTTGAACCTGCTACTATGCAAGGTTACAGCCGTGACCCTCGCTCAGTTGCTCACCGCGCTGAAGAATACTTACGTTCAACAGGTATTGCTGACACAGTATTAATTGGTCCAGAGCCAGAGTTTTTCGTATTTGACGACGTGAAATTCCACACTGACATGAGTGGTTCTTTCTACAAAATTGATGACAAAGAAGCTGCATGGAACTCAGGTACTGACTACGAAGACGGCAACCACGGTCACCGTCCAGGTGTTAAAGGCGGTTACTTCCCAGTTGCACCAGTTGATTCATCACAAGATTTACGTTCAGCAATGTGTTTAGTAATGGAAGAAATGGGCTTAGTTGTTGAAGCACATCACCATGAAGTTGCTACTGCGGGTCAAAACGAAATCGCTTGTCGCTTCAATACTATGGTTAAGAAAGCTGATGAAGTTCAAATCTACAAGTATGTTGTTCATAACGTTGCTCACGCATACGGTAAAACAGCGACTTTCATGCCTAAGCCATTAGTTGGTGACAACGGTACTGGGATGCACGTTCACCAATCTTTAGCAAAAGACGGTGTTAACTTATTCTCTGGTGATAAGTACGGCGGATTGTCAGAAACAGCTTTATACTACATCGGTGGTATCATCAAGCATGCTAAAGCACTAAACGCTTTCACTAACGCTTCTACTAACTCATACAAACGTCTTGTTCCTGGTTTTGAAGCACCAGTAATGCTTGCTTACTCTGCACGTAACCGTTCAGCGTCGATTCGTATTCCAATTGTACCTACGCCAAAAGCAACTCGTATCGAAGTACGTTTCCCAGATCCTTCAGCTAACCCATACTTAGCATTCTCTGCAATGTTAATGGCTGGCCTTGACGGTATCAAAAACAAAATCCACCCTGGCGATGCTATGGATAAAGATTTATACGACCTTCCAGCTGAAGAAGCATTAGCAATTCCACAAGTTGCATCTTCTTTAGAAGAAGCTTTAAATGCATTAGAAGCAGATAAAGAATTCTTGATGGCTGGTGGTGTAATGGATGCAGACATGATTGATGCATACATTGGCCTTAAGCGTGACGAAGTTGAATTATTAAACTCTACTACTCACCCAGTAGAATTTGATATGTACTACAGCGTTTAATTTGCAATTACTCTTTGTTAATTAAGCTATAATTTTAAAAAGCTCACTTAGGTGAGCTTTTTTTTGTAGCCTAAAGAAAGTAATTTAGTTAGATTAGTGTTATACCTAAGGGAACAGGATATAAGTAATTAAGTCATGAGCATACGTATAATTGTAACGGCATTAATACTGTCGATATCACTTCCTTCATTAGCTACCACGGCTAAGATATACGTATGGCGTAACGAACAAGGAGTTTTAGTTTTCTCTGACAGCCCCAAACCCGGCGCAGAAGAATCTGAAGAGGTATCGGTAAAACCAGGTAATGTCGTTAAATCTAATGTTGATACGTCAATACTTGATATTACTCCTAAGGAAATCGAAGAAAAATACCAAGTTGAAATAACCCAACCTGAAGACCATAGTACGATACGTGACAATACCGGCTCGGTACATGTAACAGGCAGAATTAAACCTGTCTTTAAACGTGGCCTAAAAATACAGTTACTTTTAGACGATGCTCCTTACGGAAAACCACAAACACACTCTATGTTTGCCCTTAGAAATATCGATCGCGGCGAACATAAAATTAAAATGCAATTAACCAATAGTAAAGGCAAGGTTATTGCATCCTCTCAAGAAGTTACTTTTTATATGCACCGTGCTTCGTCTGTGAGACAAGCTAGGTAGCATTTTAAGCATGCACAGCTAATCTAAATAGATTACAGTAGGTGTCTACGCACAATAATAGTGCGTTAAGGAAATATCTTGCACGATCGCCGTGAAATACAACAATTAAAATTAGCATACCAGCAGCAATTGCCACATCAAATGACAACAGCTGTAATCGCATTAGATGAAAATTTAATTGTTCAATATATTAATCCGGCTGCAGAAGCTTTACTCGTGAAGAGTTTGCACAATTTACATGGACTATTAATCGATGATGTATTGCTAAATTGTTCCATTACCGGTCAACGTTTTAGGCAATTGCTTGCTACGGGACAAGAGTTTTCAGACAGCGACGTTTCTTTTATGTTACTTGACGGCAGCAGCATTTCTGTTGAAGTTAATGTATCTGCTGCAGAGTTTAATGGTGTGGCTCATATTCTTATTGAATTGAGACAAATTGATCATCAAAAACAAATTAGCCAAGAAGCAAATCAACAGCAGCAATGGGAAGCAGCACGTGATTTAATACGCGGTCTTGCTCATGAAATAAAAAATCCACTTGGTGGCTTAAGAGGTGCAGCGCAATTATTAAATAAAGAGCTTTCTCAAGAGCAACAAGAGTACACCAAAATGATCATTGAGCAGTCTGATCGCTTAACTAACTTGGTTGATAAGTTACTAGGGCCTAATCAATTACCCAACATGATCAATCAAAATATTCATCTTGTATTAGAAAAAGTTCATAAACTAACCAGCTTCAATAATCCTAAACAAATTACTATCCGTAGAGATTACGACCCTTCAATTCCAGAAATTTGTTTCGATGAAGACAAGCTGCAACAAGCCGTTCTTAATATTGTCAATAACGCTGTATTAGTACTACCTGACAACGGCGAGGGCAGTATTACCCTTAAAACGCGCATTGCCAGTAATAAAACCATCAATGGCAAACGCGTGCGGTTATGTATAGAAATATCAATTTTAGATAATGGCCCAGGCATACCTGTGAATATTCAAGACACACTATTTTACCCAATGATATCAGGGCGAAATAATGGCACAGGACTCGGGTTATCAATTTCACAGACCCTAATTCACCAGCACCAAGGCAAGCTATCATGTAAAAGTCGCCCTGGTCGCACAGAATTCACCATATTATTACCTTTACCGGAAGAGAGTTTAAAATGATCACTGAACAAGTTTGGATTGTCGATGACGATAGTTCTATTCGCTGGGTGCTTGAAAAAGCAATGTCTGGTGCCAATATCAGTGCCGCGTCATTTGATAATGCCGATGATTTACTTACGGCATTAAATCATAATCAACCCGAAGTTATTATTTCAGATATTCGCATGCCTAACATCGATGGTATGACTTTACTCAAAAATATTAGCGAAGATTTCCCTAATATACCTGTTATTATTATGACGGCTCATTCAGATTTAGACAGTGCTGTTAATGCATATCAAGGTGGTGCTTTTGAATATCTCCCCAAACCATTTGATATTGATGATGCTGTTTCACTGACCAAACGTGCACTAACCCACGCCAGAGAGCAAGCAGCTCAAAATAATAACAAAAAGAACTCAGTGCAAGATGTTGGTATTATCGGTGAAGCTCCAGCTATGCAAGAGGTTTTTCGGGCAATCGGCCGCCTATCTCGCTCTAGTATCAGTGTACTCATTAACGGCGAATCGGGAACAGGTAAAGAGCTCGTGGCACACGCTCTTCATATGCATAGCCCTCGCGCAAGCGCACCGTTTATCCCATTAAATATGGCGGCGATTCCAAAAGATCTAATCGAGTCAGAATTATTTGGTCACGAAAAAGGCGCGTTTACTGGCGCTAACGCAGTGCGACAAGGACGCTTTGAACAAGCTCACAATGGTACGCTTTTTTTAGATGAAATAGGCGATATGCCATTAGATATTCAAACTCGTTTACTGAGAGTATTAGCGGACGGTCAATTTTACCGTGTTGGTGGTCATTCACCAATAAAAGTTGATGTACGCATTATCGCAGCAACTCATCAAAACCTTGAAGACAGAGTTACTAGTAATGAATTTCGTGAAGATTTATTCCATCGCCTGAATGTCATTCGCATCCAAATTCCAAGCTTGCGTGAACGAAAAGAAGATATTGAGCAACTTGCTAATCACTTTTTAAGTCAGGCTGCTAAGGAGCTGAGCGTTGATCCTAAATCACTCGATAAAAAAGCGATTAATTATTTAAAACAATGTGATTGGCCAGGAAATGTGCGCCAACTCGAAAACATTTGCCGCTTTCTTACAGTCATGGCAAGTGGTCAAGAAATTTTAGTTGAAGATTTACCCGCTGAGTTGACCGAACGTACCAGTAAAGTTATTGAGTCTTCTCAATCATGGCAAGCATCACTTTCTAATTGGATGGATGACCAGTTATTACAAGGAAAGAGTGCAATCTTGGATGAAGTATTGCCAGAGTTTGAAAAAATACTCCTTAACAGAGCATTAGTATTTACCAACGGTCATAAACAAGAAGCAGCTAAAAAACTTGGTTGGGGTAGAAATACGTTAACAAGGAAATTAAAAGATCTACAAATGTAGTAAAGGAAATAAAATACTGTAGCGCTATTCTGCGCTGCAGCCTTCATCTGTACAAGTTTTACAAGCATTGCATAAACGAATATTAATGATATGAGCAGCGACTATAAAAGTAGCGCCAATAACTATCATCAACGGTTGTACTTGTTCAGAAAAGTCGTGCTTTAGCCAATATACAACTAGACCAATCATTAATAGATAAAACGGATATAAACGGCGATGATAACGTTTGAATCCAGAAAACATGGCGATTGAACCTAAAATACCAGTGACCAATAAAAAGACATGTTCCCAAGCGTGATCAGCTAGAAAGCTTAAACCTAATAAAGGTAAAGCAGGCAAAATAACTGGCAACAATATACAGTGTAAAGCACACAGAGACGTTGCTGTAATTCCCAATCTATCTAGCATTATCGTTTTTAACTCGCTTCCGCAATTAATGATACAGTATCACAATTGAGATAGTATAACATAAGTTTAACTTTACGCATGCTCTATTGGGAAACTAATTACATTTTTGATCGACTTCTCATGCAAAGCGAGCATTACTAATCTATCTATACCTAAAGCAACTCCTGAACACTCAGGTAAGCCATGGTTTAATGCTGCCAAAAAGTTTTCGTCAATTTCTCTTTCTGCTAATCCTTTACTCTTACGTGTTATATTATCTTGCTCAAAGCGCTCTTTTTGTTCATCCGCACAGGTTAACTCATGAAACCCGTTAGCAAGTTCGATCCCTCGAAAATAACACTCAAAACGATCGGCAACCCTATTATCATCGGTTGATATTTTGGCTAAAGCCGCTTGAGATCTAGGAAAACCATAAATAAAACAAGGCTCCTCAATACCAATTTGTGGTTCAATTACCTCAGCAAAAATAAATTGTAATAGCACATCGATATCAGTTTCCTTACTTAGCCAGTCACTCAGTATGCCTTGCTCTTTTATAACGCTTAATAAACTCGCTAGTGAAGTATCTAATGGGTCTATATTTAAGAATTTAAGAAAGACTTCTTGATAGCTTAACTTTGTTGAAGGAAGGCAGTTTAAGACATCTTGTAATAACGCATCTAAGTCATCCATTAAAGCAAAATGATCAAATCCAAGACGATACCATTCTAATATCGTAAATTCAGGATTATGGTGACTACCTGCGGGCTCATGCCTAAACGCTTTACATAGTTGAAAAATATCTTGATAGCCAGAAGCGAGCAAGCGTTTCATTGCAAACTCTGGCGATGTTTGCAGATAAAATAACTCAGAATTTTTTTGATCAGAATTTGCCAAGAAGTTGTAACGAGTATGAAATGCATCTAAATAAACATCGGTTACAGTCCCTTGTGACAGCAGTGGAGTTTCCACTTCTAAAACACTATTTCTATCAAAGTAACTCCGAATAGAGGAAAGCAGTTCTGCTCGTTGTTGAGCATTCCTCCAGCTTAACGTGCTAGACCAAGTCATACATACTACCAAAATTAAATTTAACTATATTTTAAACGAAAAAAAACCTTGCCACTAGACAAGGTTTTTTAGAAGAGGAGTTTAGCAATGTCCTACTCTCACATGGGAACTCCCACACTACCATCGGCGCTACTGCGTTTCACTTCTGAGTTCGGAATGGGGTCAGGTGGTACCACAGCGCTATTGTCGCTAAACAAAAACTTTAATGAGTTAATTTACTTTAATTAAATAGCTTAACTCATTGAAGCTTTGAGTAAAAAGCCCGACTCTTTCGAATCGGGCTTCTTTAATGAGAAGTCTAGCAATGTCCTACTCTCACATGGGAACTCCCACACTACCATCGGCGCTACTGCGTTTCACTTCTGAGTTCGGAATGGGGTCAGGTGGTACCACAGCGCTATTGTCGCTAGACAAAATTTTTCTTGTTAAATTCATACTGGCTTTATTGCGTCAAACACTTCGATACTCATTGAGTAAACTCAACTCCGTTTCTCGTATTCTCGCGGCTTCGCCATTATGTCATTTACCTACGTAAATGTTTTAACAAGTTCAATCTTGAAAGCCTTTATAAATACTTGACGTGCATGGATGCACTAATGTCGTGTTGGCATGGATGCCAAGGAACGACGCTCTTATTCAAACTTATGTACGTGATTTTTATCTTCAACCCTAGCATAGGGCTGAGATAAATCGTTCGTTAACAAAGCATTCAAAAACGTCGTGTAGTTTACCTACATGAGTTTTTTATGCTGAAGGTAACGGACTATTTAGCCAGTCTTAAACAACAAAACCACTTGGGTGTTGTATGGTTAAGCCTCACGGGCAATTAGTATCAGTTAGCTCAAGGCCTCACAACCCTTA
>NZ_JBPDIH010000030.1:0-1393 GCF_052030545.1 Thalassotalea sp. PLHSN55
TTTAAAAGAAAAGATTATGGCTCTAATTTATTGAGCAGGGATCAGTGTTTTTAAGTTGACGTGGGGAGTCATACCAAGGCCTAAATAATAGGCTAAAGATAGTGGGCTAAAATGGAGCGAAGTGAACAGCCCGCTGTTTTTAGTCCTTGTTAATTTTCTTGTTAGCCATACCAGACTCCACTAGTGATAAAAGCTCGTCCATTACAACTTGTGGATAAACATCTATGTCATTTGTCGCTAGCACGATAAAAATATTTTCATCAACAAAATAATGCATATCGGCAAAAGAGTACCCATTTGAACCATTGTGTTGGGCATGTAATGTTCCTCTAGCAGTAGACTTAATATCCCAACCATAACCATAATGGGATTTGGACTCTTTCTCTAACGATGCATTGTGTGGTAAGAATAATTGCTTTTTAGATTCGTCAGTAAGAATCAAATTTGAACTCAAAGCCATATACCAAAAGAATAGGTCTCCTACAGTAGATGACATGCCTCCTGCGCCCTCCATATTAAAGCGTGGGCCTTCCTTGTCCTTTAAATGCTGAAAAGGGCTTCCGACAGGGAGACTTTTTGCTTCAATAGAAAATAGCCGTTGATAAGCAGTTTGATCTGCACCGTAATTTATAGCGACTCTATTTTCAGCCCGTTTGGGTAGACGATAACCTGTTTCAGTTAAACCTGCTGGTTCAAAAAGATTTTCATAATAAAAATTTTCATAGTTATCCGCTGTGATTTTTTCGATAATTATCGCGAGTAGGTTATAACCAATATTTGAGTAATTATATTCTTCCCCGGGTAGAGTAAGTAATTTTGATTTTAAAGCAGTTTCAATTAACTCCTTTCTTGTCACAACATCATACAAATTTGAACTACCCCCTCCTCGGGTAGCAACAAAACCAGCAGTGTGTGTTAATAGGTGATGTACTGTAATTCTTTTCTTGTCATCGGGAACATTATCAAAAAACTTAGAGAGCGGATCATTGACAGAGAGTTTATTAGATTCATGCAGTTTTAAAATTGCAGTTGCTGTAAATTGTTTTGTAAGTGAGCCAATATTAAAAATTGTATCTTCGGAAAAAGGTATATTCTTCTCTCTATTTGCCAACCCGAAAGCTTCTTTAAACAAGACTTTATTCTCTGCAGCAACCAACACAACACCTGAAAAATTTGAATTGATAGCAGTATTTCGCCAGTCTTTAAACGACAATTCATCTTTAGCTGATGCAGTCTGAATTAATGTTAATAAAATCAATCCAATGTATTTATACATTTTCATCTTTAAATCCGACTCCATGAGTGATGAGTATGGCTAGACATAATGACTCCCCACGAGGCTAGCCTCCATTCGTGGGTTAACTTAAAAAGACAGAGCCATAATTAGTTTGTT
>NZ_JBPDIH010000032.1:0-878 GCF_052030545.1 Thalassotalea sp. PLHSN55
CAAAGCGGTAATGTTACGGCTAAAAAAGTAGAATCAAAGCCTAAAGATAGTCCAGTTCGCGAAGCTATTACCAAGTTGGCAGGTTCAGACCTAGGTAAGATATTTATTAATTGCTCACAAACTGTTTCCGATGGTCGTTTTGATTATTGCTTTAATAACGAACAAGGTGAAGTTGTTGACCCTGAACTAGTTGGTTATAAAGTGCTTTATCAATCTGATTGCCATAGCAAACTTAAACGGGGTAATTTGGTGCTCGATGTTTATTGTAATCCGGTAAGAAAGCAATACGACCCAATAACGATAAATTCTGATTCCTAATAATCCTAGTGACAGAAATAATTTCACAGTGTTTTTTGTGAAATGTATTTTGGCGCAATGTGTTCGTGATTTTTTGCTTAGCCACTTCCACACCAGGGGTGGTTTTTTTGTGCCTGTTGCTTTTTAGCTGACTTGTTTAAAATTTTTGATTAACGGCTGTTTCAGGGGTGGTTAATTGTTTTTAAAGGAGCGAAGCGACAAAAACCCCGTACTGTATTACGGGGTATAACTCGGTAGTTTTCTGCGGCTTCGGTGCTAGCTGATACAATTGTTTTGTTTTTTTTGGTCTATTATTACCAGTGGTTTTTTATACCCGATCACTTAAAAAGGAATTTGTTTATGAGTTTTTTAACCGTTGGTTTTTTAACTTCTATGTCTATGTTTTTTATCAATCTGTATATTTGTTTTTATAAACCTGAATATTACAATGTTGATGTTTTGACTTTTTGGGCTTTGCTTTTTGTAGGCTTAGGGTTTTTAAAAGCTCGTAGGTATAATCAAAAAACACAGGGTAAGCACCCTGACTAATTCATACCTTTGCTATGTCCGATACTCTTTAG
>NZ_JBPDIH010000033.1:0-774 GCF_052030545.1 Thalassotalea sp. PLHSN55
GAGTGGAGCCAACCTTGAAATACCACCCTTGTATGCGTGATGTTCTAACCTAGGGCCCTTATCGGGCTTGGGGACACTGTCTGGTGGGTAGTTTGACTGGGGCGGTCTCCTCCCAAAGAGTAACGGAGGAGCACGAAGGTTGGCTAAGTACGGTCGGACATCGTACGGTTAGTGCAATGGCATAAGCCAGCTTAACTGCGAGACAGACACGTCGAGCAGGTACGAAAGTAGGTCATAGTGATCCGGTGGTTCTGTATGGAAGGGCCATCGCTCAACGGATAAAAGGTACTCCGGGGATAACAGGCTGATACCGCCCAAGAGTTCATATCGACGGCGGTGTTTGGCACCTCGATGTCGGCTCATCACATCCTGGGGCTGAAGTCGGTCCCAAGGGTATGGCTGTTCGCCATTTAAAGTGGTACGCGAGCTGGGTTTAGAACGTCGTGAGACAGTTCGGTCCCTATCTGCCGTGGGCGTTTGAGAATTGAAGAGGGCTGCTCCTAGTACGAGAGGACCGGAGTGGACGAACCGCTGGTGTTCGGGTTGTTATGCCAATAGCATTGCCCGGTAGCTACGTTCGGAACTGATAACCGCTGAAAGCATCTAAGCGGGAAACAGGCTTTGAGATGAGTTCTCACTGGAGATTTAATCTCCCTAAAGGGTCGTTGGAGACTACAACGTTGATAGGTCAGGTGTGTAAGGGTTGTGAGGCCTTGAGCTAACTGATACTAATTGCCCGTGAGGCTTAACCATACAACACCCAAGTGGTTTTGT
>NZ_JBPDIH010000034.1:0-709 GCF_052030545.1 Thalassotalea sp. PLHSN55
ATTAACACGTCTTTCATCGCCTCTAACTGCCAAGGCATCCACCACATACGCTTAGTCACTTAACCATACAACCCCAAGTAGTCTTTAGCTTGAAGCTAAAAGCGACAAGTAAAACACTTAGTACGCCGTGGTGACTAAACCACAGCAATTGTAAAGTCTGACATTTTCACGCACACAATAAAGTGCTTGAATAAGAGTTGATAACAACAAGTTGTTATCGTGAATAATGATAAGGAAAAATCATTATTCAGGTTGAATAAACAATTCGAGGAGAATGTTTATTCGGTGATAATTATTTATTATTAAGTAAAGAGCGCGACACCCTTTGCTTATAAATAACTATCGGTATTTATATCAGCTTTCCAGATTGTTAAAGAACTTGTAATTAACACGCATTCGGTTAAAAACTTGGTTTAAAAAACCAAACGTAAATTGTTCAAGTGAACACCTTAAGTTTGGTTTCTTTCTTTAGTAAGAATACATGATGGTGGAGCTAAGCAGGATCGAACTGCTGACCTCCTGCGTGCAAGGCAGGCGCTCTCCCAGCTGAGCTATAGCCCCATCGAGGGTATTCTTTAATTTGTTATCATGTAATTTGTGTAGACACTCGTGAAAACCTATACAAGATAAGCTTTCCATCAAGTTGTTTTACTTCAAGATAAGGAGGTGATCCAACCCCAGGTTCCCCTAGGGTTACCTTGTTACGACT
>NZ_JBPDIH010000035.1:0-658 GCF_052030545.1 Thalassotalea sp. PLHSN55
AAACCGATGCCAGAATAAATTAATAGTTTTATTGCAAATGTCTTTCGTAAAAAGCAATAAAGCTTATTAAGGCTAGCTGAACTAATAATGGCGAAACACACCTAAGTTAATTTTATTTTAAAAGCTTATAGTTAAAGCACATAACGCCTCAATAAGCGGCGCAAAATAGTTGGCTATAATTGTGAACGAAGTGAACGCAGCCAACTGTTTGGCGTCCGACTTGATTGGCTTGTTATATGCCGATTAAACCTTTGTCTTGCCATACATCTTCATAGTCACCAGCAACTAAGAACCTAAACCCTTCAGGTAAAGCTAAATACTTTTCTATTTGTGGGATGTAATCTTTAATATGACTCACATGTAAAGGCTTAAAAAATTCAGGTTCGTCACTCCATTCTTCCCCACACCATATATACCAGCCACAAGTACCATTTTCCGCTACTTGTCTTAAACCGTTTATAGGTAACTTACCGATAGTTTTAATAGCTAATCCTAGCTTATCCGAATCGCCACATGGTGAAAATTCTGTTCCAAATTTAGTGCAAATATCCTGCTGACTACTCATGCTATCCCTTAGGCATATAACGCCTCGTTAAGAGGCAATAAAATAGTTGGCTAAAATTAGCGACGAAGGAGCAAAAAGCCAACTGTTTTTTGT
>NZ_JBPDIH010000036.1:0-642 GCF_052030545.1 Thalassotalea sp. PLHSN55
ATTGAATATATTTTTAAAATGAATACTAAAATACCAGTAAGGCCAACTTAATGAACGACGACATGAAATACACCTCACTAAGAGTAAGAGAAGATAGAAAAATGCAATTAGAACGCGCTGCAATAGACGTTAGCCATGCAATTGGTAAAACTGTGAAATGGACAGACGTTGCAAACTACCTCTTTACAAACCATTTAAAAGACGCAGTTAAGGATATGAAAGCGGCAAGATAAACATACAAGCATACAAATATATATCGGTTATAATTTTAAAAACGGCGACAGGAAGCCGTTATTTTTTTAAAAAACCGAGTGAAAATGCTTATAAAATTTAGATGTGATGACGATTATTTTGAAACGATAATCAACATTTTAAAATTAAAATTTAAAACTGGTGCTGCCTCGAAAGCAGTAAAAGCAGCTGTTGTCGACTATGAATACATAGAAAGAGAACGCGAAATTTTAAGAGCCCAAAATGAGTCGATGAATGAGGAAATTCAAAGACTCAGAGACTTACTAGAACACGTATCAGATAGAGAATATAGATTCCCGAAGTACCCGCGCAGGTACTAAAACCCACCCTATTTTAAAAAATAAAAGATAAATGGTTATTTAGACCTGTTCTAAAGAGTATCGGACATAG
>NZ_JBPDIH010000037.1:0-622 GCF_052030545.1 Thalassotalea sp. PLHSN55
ATAACGCCCCACTAAGAGGCAAAAAATAGTTGGTTAAAATAAGCGACGAAGGAGCAAAAACCAACTGTTTTTTGTCCTGCTTGAGTGACTTGTTAGGTATTTATAACTCCCACTCTTTTTCAAGGCGACTTAACATACGACTAATTATCTGCTTACGCATGTGAAGCTCTGTCATACAATTATGATCTGTACCATGAATAACCCTACCGCTAGATACAGAGTGAGCTTCTTGCTGAGTTAAATTAGTTTGGATAAAACCCCATATTGAAGAAGATAATATTATTTCTAGTGAATCGGCCTTATCTAATAATTCACGGGCATCTTTAATACGAGACTGTTTATACTCGATTGCTTTTCGCTTTTTTTCTATTCCCCAGTTAATCCAGGGAGCAAATAAAGAACCGATAGCTCCGCTGATAAGACCAATTAAAGCTACAACTACTGTCCCAATAACAGAAAAAGGCCATTCTTTGTCTTCCGGTGAAGTGTCTTTGGCTAATTGAATTTGAGCTTCAACAGTTTGTTCAGCCGAGAAAGCTTGCTGTGGATAAAAAACAAAAACATTTATGAGGATAAAAAATAGTATTCCGTACTTCACGAACTCTCCTAAATACCTAACGCC
>NZ_JBPDIH010000038.1:0-617 GCF_052030545.1 Thalassotalea sp. PLHSN55
ACAACACCAGCACCTACAGTACGGCCACCTTCACGGATAGCGAAGCGTAAACCTTCGTCCATCGCTACTGGGTTGATTAGCTCAACAACAAACTTAAGGTTGTCGCCAGGCATTACCATTTCTACACCTTCAGGAAGCTCTACAGCACCTGTGATGTCAGTTGTACGGAAGTAGAACTGTGGACGGTAACCTTTGAAGAATGGAGTATGACGACCACCTTCATCTTTACTTAGTACGTATACTTCTGACTCAAACTTAGTGTGAGGAGAAATTGAACCAGGTTGACATAGTACTTGACCACGCTCAACATCTTCACGCTTAAGACCACGTAAAAGAATACCACAGTTCTCACCAGCACGACCTTCGTCAAGAAGCTTACGGAACATTTCTACACCAGTACAAGTAGACTTTTGAGTCTCACGAATACCAACGATTTCTACTTCATCACCTACTTTGATGATACCACGCTCAACACGACCTGTTACTACAGTACCACGACCTGAGATTGAGAATACGTCTTCGATAGGCATGATGAATGCACCGTCGATTGCACGCTCTGGCTCTGGAATGTAAGTATCAAGTGCTTCAGCTAGTTCAATAACTTTCTCTTCCCACTT
>NZ_JBPDIH010000039.1:0-579 GCF_052030545.1 Thalassotalea sp. PLHSN55
GTAATTATTACAAAATTTTATTTTAAGTATGAATATTATTATGAATATTCTTTAGGGGATTTGGTCGGGTTCTTACTTTTATTGACCCCATTCATAGCAATGATTACTTGGTTTTGGGAGCAAAAATTATCTCATCAAAAAATTGAATCAAGCTTCGGTTCAATATTTTTTAGTAAAAAGAATGTGTATACAAACTTACAAGCTATAGAACTTTACGTTGCATCAAGTGGAAGTAGTGAGCCTGGAACAACCAGCACCCAATCTTTATCCATCGCAATGAAGGTTAAGGGCAGAAAATCCCCTATAGGTATATTTACTAAAGGTTCTTGGGATAGTGCTGATGAGATTGTAAATGAGATAAAAAATATTTCTCAAGTTACGGGCGTTGCATCTATTAATACATCTGAACGATTTGATTATATATTTAAAGGTAGGTTCCATAAAGAATTTGACTTACCTTAAGTTTTCAATTAATTAAATTGCGTATAACAAGTCACTCAAAAGGACAAATAACAGTTGGTTTTTGCTCCTTCGTCGCTAATTTTAACCAACTATTATTGGCCTCTTAGTGAGGCGTTA